>NZ_JBIAHA010000001.1:0-633644 GCF_042870175.1 Streptomyces sp. NPDC006643
GGGGGGGGGGGGGGGGGGGGGGGGGGGGGGGGGGGGGGGGGGGGGGGGGGGGGGCCCGGCGGGGGGGGGGGGGGGCCCCCCCCCCCCCCCCCGCCGGGCACCTCAGCGCCGCCTGACCTTCACCACGACCGGGTCGCTGGTGGAGCCGGTCGCCCGCTCGCCATCGGCCGGGACGTACTCGGCCGTGAACGTGCGGTTACCGACCGTGGTGTCGGACTCCAGGGTGTACGTCGCCCTGCCGGACCGCACGGGCGCGGTGGAGAGCTTCTGCCCGCCCGACCGGAAGACCACGGTCCCGGCCGGCCGCGCCTGCGGGTCCAGGGTCACCCGGGCGGTGAGCCTGACCGGGTCGTTGGTGCCGTACCGCTGCGAGTCGTCCGATGCCTTGAGCTTCACCGCGGACGTCGCGGCCGGAATCTCCTGCGCGCCCAGCATGGCGGGCGGCTGGTTCCGCACCCCGCGACCCCACCGGCTGCTGGCGCCGTCGGTGGTGAGCTTGAAGTTCACCGTGCCGGCGGAGAGCAGGTCGTGCTCCGAGATCCAGCTGCGGGCGGTCTTCTCACCGGCGACGGTCAGCGTGTCGATGTACTGGATCGTCGACGCCTTCGCGCCGGGGGCGTTCAGGGTCAGCCGGGTGCCGTCGGGCCGCGTGATCACGGCCTTCGGGAACATCGGCGCGGAGAAGACGTAATTGCCGGAGCCGGGCTGGGCCTCGAAGAAGCCCAGCATCGCGAACGCGGCCATCGCCGAGCTGGCACCGAGGTCGTCGTTGCCGGGAACGCCGTTGTAGGTGTCGGTGTAGAGCGCCCGCTGGGCGCGGGTGACCGCGGACGTCTTCCAGGGGCTGTCCGTCCACGCGTACATCCACGGGGCGTGGAAGTCGGGCTCGTTGTTCGGGTTGAACTCGAAGTGGCCGTTGTAGTCGATGGGCCCTGTCACCCAATGCTTGGACGCGGCAGTCGCGACGTCGTCCTCGATCGCCGGGAAGGTGAAGAATGTGTCGAGCCGCTTCTCGGCCTCGTCGGCGCCGCCCATCAGCGCGAACAGGGCCTCGGGGTGCTGCTGGCCGAGCCACTGGTACTGCCAGGCGGTGCCCTCCTTGAAGCCCTTGCCGTTCACGACGGCGTCCGTCGGTACGAAACTGCCGTCGGCGGCGCGGACGTGCGGGAATCCGGTGTAGCCCTTGGATTCGATGTCCGGATTCCAGATGTGCGCGAATTCGTCGCAGCGCGGCCGGAGTTGGTCCGCCTCCTCGTACTTCTTCAGACCGATCGCCATTGTGCCGAGCGCGCAGTCCGCGAGGGAGTATTCCAGGCCGATCGACGCCGCCTCGTTCGCGCTCAGCTCGGCGGGAATGTAACCCTTCGCCAGATACTGCGGGTTGAATTCACGCGCCTTGATGTTGGTGGCGGGCGGCGGCACTTCGTTGACGTTCTTCCACAGTGCGGCGAACAGCTTCTCGGCGAGTTCGTCGTCGAGCAGACCGCGCGAATAGAGGGTGACCACGAACGGGGTGACGGGGTCACCGCTGGTGGCATTCGTCTCGGCCTGGCCGAGGGACCAGCGCGGTACCCAGCCGCCCTGTTCGTAGATCGCCAGGATCGACCGGGCGATGTCCGTCGCGCGTTTGGGTTCGAGCAGCGCGACCAGCTGGTTCTGGGACCGGTAGGTGTCCCACATGGACAGCATCTGGTAATAGTCGTCGCCCGGTGCGACCTTGTGCTTCTTTCCGTCGAAGCCCTGATAGGTGCCGTCCACGTCCTGTGCGACCGACGGGTGCAGCAGGCTGTGGTACAGCTCGGTGTAGAAGGTCTTCAGGTCGTCGTTCGAGTCGCTGGAGACCCGTACGCTCCGCAGCTGCTTCTGCCACGCCCTGTGGGCGTCGGCGCGCACCGTGTCGAAGGACTTCAGCTTGCTTCCGGACCCGGTGGAGAGTTCGGCGACGCGGTTCTTCTCCGCGCCCTCGACCGAGGTGTAGGAGACGCCGGTGTGGGTGACGACCGGGGCCTTGCCGCCGGGCGCGAAGGAGATCACGGCGCCGCCGGTGGCCGCCGTACGCCCGGCGACCGGGACCTTCTCGCCGCGGTTCCAGGTGGCGACGCCGGCGATCGGCTCGGACAGGGTCATGCTGAAGTGCAGGGTGTAACGGCTGGGCCGGTCGGGCCCGCAGAACGATCCGCTCGTCACGGAGCCCTGGATCTTGTTCCCGACCACCTTCACGTCACTGGCGAACGTCTGGCCCCACACGTCCGTCACATTGACGATCAGTTTGCGGTCCTGGGCACCCTTGTCATAGGTGAACCGGTCCACACCGGTGCGGGTGGTCGACGTCAACTCGGCCCGGATGTTGTTCTTTTCGAGCGTGACTCCGTAGTAACCCGGCTTCGCCACCTCGGTGTCATGACTGAATTTCGACATGTTCGCCGACAGGGAGGTGTCGGTCACATCACCCACGGTCGGCATCACCCGTATCCAACTGCCCGCGGGACAGCCGATACCGGAGAGATGCACCTGACTGAATCCGGTCAGCGTGGTCGCGTCGTAGTTGTAGGCCGCGTTTCCGACATTCGTGTCGGGGCTGTTCTGCACCATGCCGAAAGGCATCGACGCCCCGGGGAATGTCATTCCCGAAGTCGTCGTGCCCACCATCGGATTGACATACACGGTGGGGTCCGAGACCAGAGGCGGTGCGGCACTGGCGACGGGAGCCCCCAGCAGGCCCGCCACCACCGCCGCCGCGACCGTACCCACCGTTGTCCCCACCGCCGTTCGCCAGCGGGTGCCGAATCCAGACATGTTGACCCCTCCCGATTGACAACGTTGTCTTCTCAACACCTCGGATGTTTACAGGTGCTGTGCGGCAAGTCAATAGACCGCGCAGCGGCGACCGACAGTGACGGGAAGGGGGATCGAGAGGGGATCGAGGGGAGATGCGGGGTCAGCCGGAGCGGCCGAAGCCGATCGTCGGTACGGCCCTGCGCAGCGGCCACGGCCGGGTCGGCGCGGGCAACAGCCCCGCCAGGAAGGCGTATCGGCGCAGCGCCGCCGGATCCTGGTCGGAGGACTCCTGGACGTAGTTCCACCACGCGGCGACCTCCGCCCAGCCGGGCGCCGACAGCGATCCGCCGAACTCCTGGACGGACAGGGCCGCCGTGAGTCCGGAGAAGGCGAGCCGGTCGGCGAGCGGCCAGCCGGCCAGGGTGCCGGTGACGAACCCGGCGACGAACACATCGCCCGCGCCCGTCGGATCGAGCGCCTCCACATCGATGGCGGGCACCTCGGCGGTGGCGCCGGTGGCGCTGTCCACCGCGTACGCGCCCTCCGCGCCGAGGGTCACGACCACCAGCGGCACCAGCTCGGCGAGCGCCCGCGCGGCGGCCCTCGGGCACTCGGTACGGGTGTAGCGCATGGCCTCCTCCGCGTTGGGCAGGAACGCCTCGCAGTGCGCCAGGTCGGGCAGGCTCGCCAGGTCCCAGCGGCCGGTGTCGTCCCAGCCCACGTCGGCGAAGACCCGTGCCCCGTGCCGGGCGGCGCGGGCGATCCATCCGTCGCTGCGCCCCGGCGTGAGCGCGGCGACGGCGGCACGCGCGCGCGGCGGGCACTCGGGCAGGGCGCCCTCGGGCGGCGGGGCCTCGTGGCCGTGCGAGACCATCGTGCGCTCGCCCTCGTACGCCATGGAGACGGTGACCGGCGAGTGCCAGCCGGGGACGGTGCGGGAGCCGGACAGGTCGATGCCCTCGCCCTGCTCAAGGGCGTCCCAGCAGTACTCCCCGTAGTGGTCGTCGCCGAAGGCCGCCGCGAGCGACGTACGCAGGCCGAGCCGGGCCAGCGCGGAGGCCATGTTGGCGATGCCGCCCGGGCTGGAACCCATGCCCCTGGCCCAGGATTCGGTGCCGCGCACGGGGGCGCTGGCGAGGCCGGTGAAGATGATGTCCAGGAAGACCGTGCCGGTCAGGTAGACGTCGCAGTCCGGGTCGTCCGGGGAGCGCAGGGCGCCCAGCGGGTCGACATGGGCGATGTGCTCCTGCGGCGTTCCTTCACGTGGGGTCACGGTCGCGCTCCCGGATCGGCTAACGGTCCGGACAGTGTGCCCGATGCCACTGACATTCGACGTCAGGAGCGCGCCAGGCGGTCGGGACAGGTCGGTGCCCCCTCCGGCAGCGCCGGATGCGTGCCGGTGTACGTCGCCGGCGGGGCAACCCCGGCGTCCGCCGCGGGTCTCACACTGAAAGGGGGGCAACATGAGCAACGAACATCAGATCGCCTTTTTCCTGCGGGAGTTGTCGGCCCCGCAGCCGTGGCGGCGGGCGGCGGCGGCCAAGGGGCTCGGCCGTACCGGGAGGGCCGGGAGGGCGGGGCACGCCTCGGCGCTCGTCACGGCGGGCGGAGATCCGGATCCCTCGGTCCGCGCCGCCGCCGCGCTCGGCCTCGGCCGCCTCGGCGCTCCCGCCGGGCACGCCGACGGTGTCGAAACCGGCACGGGCGCCGCGACCGGCACGAGCTTCGGCGCCGACACCGAGACCGACACCCTCGACTTATTGATCCGGCTGATGCGGGACGCCGACCCGCGCGTACGGCGCCGGGCCTCGCTCGCCGCCGACCGGCTCCGGCTGACCGGCCCGGCCGTCACCGAGGCGTTCACGCGCCTGCTGCGGGACGAGGACTGGCATCTGCGGCTCAACGCGCTCCTCGCCCTGAGGCGGCTGGACACGCTCGGCGACATCGAGGCGATGGTCCGGCTCCTGGGCGACCCCGAGCCCATGATCTGGGGGAACGCGCGAATGCTGGTGTGGCCGCGGCTGGCTGACAGCGACGTCGGGGCGGAAGTTCTCCGCTCGGCGCGCCACGGCTCCGGTGCGGCCCGTGCCCGCGCGCTCGACATGCTGCCCGCCCGCGACACGCGGCGGCTGTGGGACTCGCTGGTCGAGGGTCTGCGTGATCCGTCCCCGGAGGTGCGCCGGGCGGTGGTGCGCAGACTGGGCTCCGCCAAGAGACGCGGAACGGCCGATCTGCTGCTGGCACGGCTGGACGACGAACAGGACCCGGATGTCGCGCGGTCGCTCCTCGCGGCCCTGGGGTCGATGGGCGAACACCGCGCCCTGCCCGCGGCACGGCGCTGGATCGACCATCCCGAACTGGGCCCGACCGTCGTGGACGCGCTGGCCGGCATGGGTACGTCGGCCGCCGCCCGGCTGCTGAGATCCGTCCTCACGCGGTGGCCCTGCCACCCCCAACTGCGCGCGGCGGCGGCCGGTGCCGTCGGTGAGCTGGGCGACCGGGGGGACCTCGATCTCCTCCTGCCGCTCCTGCGGGACGAGGACGTACGGGTCCGGGCGGGGGCGTTGAACGGCCTGGCCCATCTGGGCCGGCACCGGCTGCGTCGCCCGGACCGCGACAGGGCGGCGGGGGCGCTGATGGACTGTCTGGTGACCGACCCCCAGGTGAGCTGGCAGGCCGGTCGCGCGCTGGCCCCCTATCCCGAAGTCCTGCCGTCGATAAGGCGGTTGCTGGACGGGCCGTCGGCGGGGGCCGAGGTCCGGGCGGTGGCGCTGTCACTGCTGGACGACCCGGACGCGGCGGACGGGGCGCGCTTCGTGGCGCATCTGGACGACCCGGAGGAGGCCGTCCGCTACCAGGCGGTGGTGCGCCTCGGCGGGTACGTACGGGAGTACGGCGGCCCTCCGGCGGGCGCGGACAGGGCGGTCGAGTCGCTGACCGCGCTCACGTCCGACGCCTCGCGCCGTACCCGCGAGGCGGCGGCCGAGCTGCTCGGCGCGTGGAGACCGGCGACCGCCCGGTCCTGACCGGCGACGGCCCCCGCCGTTCGGGAGAACGGCGGGGGCCCAGGCCGGATCGGCCGGATCAGCCGGAGCGCTTGGGCAGCGGTACGCGGACGAGGTCGGCGGCGACGGTCAGCTCACCGTCGTAACCGGCCGCCCGCGCCTGCCGTTCGAACTCGGCGGGGTCGCTGTAACGCTGCGAGAAGTGCGTCAGCACGAGGTGCCGTACCCCGGCCTCCTTCGCCACCGCGCCCGCCTGACCGGCGGTCAGATGACCGTGGTCGGCGGCCAGTCGGGCGTCCTCGTTGAGGAAGGTCGACTCGATGACCAGCAGGTCGCAGCCGTCGGCCAGCGCGTGCACCCCGTCGCAGAGCCGGGTGTCCATGACGAACGCGAAGCGCTGGCCCCTGCGTTCCTCGCTGACATCGGCGAGCGTCACCCCGCGCAGTTCGCCGTCCCGCTGGAGACGCCCCACGTCGGGCCCCTCGATGCCGTGCGCGGCGAGGCGTTCGGGGAGCATCCGGCGTCCGTCGGGCGCGGTGATCCGGTAGCCGTAGGACTCGACGGGGTGCGAGAGCTTGTGGGCCCGGAGGGTGTACGAGTCGGTCCGGGCGAGCACGCCGTCTGCGTCGACGGGCGCCTCGGTGATCCCGACGGTCTCGCGGTACGCCGTCGCGTACCGCAGCCTCCTGAAGAAGACGTGTCCGCTCGCCGGGTAGTGCGCGGTGACCTCGTGCGGGACGCGGTCCAGATTGATGCGCTGGATCACCCCGGCGAGACCGAGCGAGTGGTCGCCGTGGAAGTGCGTGACGCAGATCCGGTTGATGTCGTACGCGGCGACGCCCGCGCGCACCATCTGACGCTGGGTGCCGTCCCCTGGGTCGAAGAGGATGCCCTCGCCGTCCCAGCGCAGCAGATAGCCGTTGTGGTTGCGGTGCCGGGTGGGCACCTGGCTGGCGGTGCCCAGGACGACGAGTTCCCGTACGGACACGGCCTAGCCGGGGGGCCAGTTGAGGCCGCGTCCACCAAGGACATGGGCGTGCGCGTGGAAGACGGTCTGACCGGCGCCGCTGCCGGTGTTGAAGACGATCCGGTAGCCGCTGCCCACGGTCTTGTCCTCGGCGGCGACCTCGGCGGACTCGCGCAGGATGTCGGCGGCGATCCCCGGCTCGGCGGCGGCGAGGGTGGCCGCGTCCGGGTAGTGGACCTTGGGGATCACCAGCACATGCGTGGGGGCCTGCGGGTTGATGTCCCTGAAGGCCACGGTGGTGTCCGTCTCGCGTACGACGGTGGCGGGCACCTCCCCGGCGACGATCTTGCAGAACAGGCAGTCGGCCTGTCGTTCTCCCGCCATGGTCCGGGTCTCCTCATCGGTCGGCCGGTCGCCCCTGGTCACTTCCGTACGAAGGCATGCTATCCGGCCGCCGAAGCCTCGCGATCAGGACCAGCGGCCGGTACGGCCCAGCAGCAGCGCGCAGGCGGCCGTGCCGGCGGTGGAGGTGCGCAGGACCGTGCGGCCGAGCCGGTACGGCGCGGCCCCGGCCTCCGCGAACAGCGCCAGTTCGTCCGGGGAGACGCCGCCCTCGGGTCCGACGACGAGCACGATGCTTCCGGCGCCGGGGAGTTGGGCGGTGGCCAGCGGCTCGCTGCCCTCCTCGTGCAGGACGGCGGCGAGGTCGGCCGATGCCAGCAGCGCCGCGACCTCTTTGGAGGACGCCGCCTCGGCGACCTCGGGGAAGCGGAGCCTGCGCGACTGCTTGCCCGCCTCGCGGGCGGTGGCGCGCCATTTGGCCAGGGACTTGGCGCCCCGCTCGCCCCTCCACTGCGTGACGCAGCGCGCGGCCTGCCAGGGCACGATCGCGTCGACGCCGGTCTCGGTCATCGTCTCGACGGCCACCTCGCCCCGGTCGCCCTTGGGGAGTGCCTGGACGACGGTGATACGTGGCGCGGCCGGGCCTTCCGTACGTACGCCGGTGACCTCCACGTCCAGCCGGTCCTTGCCGTGGACGGCGGCGACGGTGCCGTGGGCGCCGGTGCCCGCGCCGTCGGTCAGGACGATCTCCTCCCCGACGCGCAGCCTCCTTACGGAGACGGCGTGGCGGCCCTCGGGTCCGTCGAGTGTGACGATGCCCGGCCGCAGTCCGACGGTGGCGTCGACGACGAAGACAGGTGCGGTCATGAGGCGTTTCCCGGGGTCAACGAGGCGCGGGCGGCCTCAAGTTCGTCGGCGAGGACTTCCACGAGCTCTCCGGCGGGCAGGCCGCGGGCCATCCGGTGGCCCTGGCCGGCCCACAGGGCCATGCCCTGGGGGTCGCCGACCTTGGCGGCGGCCCTGCGCAGTCCGGCGGTGAGATGGTGCACCTCCGGGTACGCGGGCGGGGCGTAGGGGCCGTGTTCACGCATGAAGCGGTTGACGAGCCCGCGCGCCGGCCGCCCGGTGAACGCGCGGGTGAGTTCGGTGCGGGTGAACAGCGGGTTGGTCATGGCGTGCTTGTGCAGGGCGTGGGCGCCGGACTCGGGGCAGACGAGGAACGCGGTGCCGAACTGCGCGGCGTCGGCGCCCGCGGCCAGCACGGCGGCGATCTGGGCGCCGCGCATCAGCCCGCCGGTCGCGATGACCGGCAGCCGTACGGAGTCCCGTACCTGCGCGACGAGGGACAGCAGCCCGATGCCCGCCCCGTCGGTGGCGGGATCGTCGCGGTGCGTGCCCTGGTGACCGCCTGCCTCGACGCCCTGCACGCAGACGACGTCGGCGCCCGACCACTGGGCGGTCTGGGCCTCCTCGGGTGTGGTCACCGTCACGATCGTCAGGGTGCCCACGCGGGTGAAGGCGTCCAGGACGGTGGGCGTGGGACAGCCGAAGGTGAACGACACGACCGGGACGGGATCGTCGAGGAGTATGGCGAGCTTGGCCTCGTACCCGTCGTCACGGCCCGCCTCCGGGTCGCCGAGCGGAGTCTCGTACCAGGTCGACTCACCGGCGAGCTGTTCGCGGTAGACCTCCACGGCGGCGCGGTCGTCGTGGTGCGGCTGCGGCATGAACAGATTGATGCCGAACGCCGCGCCGGTGAGCCCCCGGAGCTGTTTGACCTCTTCGTACATCCCGTCGGCGGTCTTGTACCCGGCGGCGAGGAAACCCAGCGCCCCGGCGTCACCGACGGCCGCGACCAACTGCGGGCAGGACGCGCCGCCGGCCATGGGAGCCTGCACGATCGGATACCGGCAGATGTCGGTCAACACGGAGGACATGCACGCATGGTGCCATGTCGCCCCACAGGCGCCGGTGCCGGTTCGCCGTCAGGTGGCGTGGTTGGCGTGCTTCCGGGCCAACCACGCCACCCGAGAACCGGCAACTGGGCCTAGCGGCCGTTGAACGCGTCCTTCAGCCGGGAGAAAAGCCCCTGCTGCCCCGGTTGAAACTGGCCGGTGGGCCGCTCCTCGCCCCTGAGCTTCGCCAGCTCTCGCAGCAACCGCTCCTGCTCCGGGTCGAGTTTCGACGGGGTCATGACCTCGACATGGACGATCAGGTCGCCCCGGCCGCCACCCCGCAGATGCGTGATGCCGCGGCCGTGGAGCGGGATCGACTGGCCCGACTGGGTGCCCGGCCGGACGTCGATGTCCTCGACCCCGTCCAGCGTCTCCAGCGGACACTGTGTGCCCAGGGCGGCGGCGGTCATCGGGATGGTGACCGTGCAGTGCAGATCGTCACCGCGCCGCTGGAACACCGCGTGCGGCGACTCGTGGATCTCGACGTACAGATCGCCCGCCGGACCGCCGCCGGGCCCGACCTCGCCCTCACCGGAGAGCTGGATACGGGTGCCGTTGTCGACGCCCGCCGGGATCTTGACGGTCAGCGTGCGGCGCGACCGGATACGGCCGTCGCCCGCGCACTCGGGGCAGGGGGTCGGCACGACCGTACCGAAGCCCTGGCACTGCGGGCACGGCCGCGAGGTCATGACCTGGCCCAGGAAGGACCGCGTGACCTGCGAGACCTCGCCGCGACCGCGGCACATGTCGCAGGTCTGCGCGGAGGTGCCGGGTGCGGCGCCCTCGCCCGAGCAGGTCGTACAGACGACCGCCGTGTCGACCTGGATGTCCTTCGTCGTACCGAAGGCCGCCTCGTTGAGGTCGATCTCCAGCCGGATCATCGCGTCCTGGCCGCGCCGCGTCCGCGACCTCGGCCCGCGTTGCTGCGACGTCCCGAAGAACGCGTCCATGATGTCGGAGAAGTTGCCGAAGCCACCCGCCCCGAAACCGCCTGCCGCGCCGCCCGCCTGTGACAGCGGGTCGCCGCCGAGGTCGTAGACCTGCTTCTTCTGCGGGTCCGACAGCACCTCGTAGGCGGCGTTGATCTCCTTGAAGCGCTCCTGCGTCTTCGGATCGGGATTGACATCCGGGTGCAGCTCGCGGGCGAGTCTGCGGAATGCCTTCTTGATCTCGTCCTGTGATGCGTCGCGGCGTACGCCGAGTACGGCGTAGTAGTCCGTGGCCACTTACGACTCCGCCAGGATCTGTCCGACGTAACGTGCCACTGCGCGTACCGCTCCCATCGTTCCGGGGTAGTCCATGCGGGTCGGTCCGACCACGCCGAGTTTGGCGACTGCCTCGTCGCCCGAACCGTAGCCGACCGCGACGACGGACGTGGAGTTGAGGCCCTCGTGGGCGTTCTCATGCCCGATTCGTACGGTCATGCCCGAGTCCTCGGCCTCGCCGAGCAGCCTGAGGAGCACGACCTGCTCCTCAAGTGCCTCCAGCACCGGCCGGATCGTCAGGGGGAAGTCGTGCCCGAAGCGCGTCAGATTGGCGGTGCCGCCGATCATCAGCCGTTCCTCGGTCTCCTCGACCAGCGTCTCCAGCAGCGTCGCGAGGACCGTGGTCACCGTGGCCCGGTCCTCCATGTCGAAGGACTCGGGCAACTCCTGCACCAGCAGCGGCACATCGGAGAACCGGCGCCCCACGACCCGGGCGTTGAGCCGGGCCCGCAGATCCGCCAGCGACGTATCGCCGAACGGGACCGGACAGTCGATCATGCGCTGCTCGACCCGGCCGGTGTCGGTGATCAGCACCAGCATCAGCCGCGCGGGAGCCAGCGAGAGCAGTTCCACATGCCGCACCGTCGAGCGGGTCAGCGAGGGGTACTGCACGACCGCGACCTGCCGGGTCAGCTGCGCGAGCAGCCGCACCGTACGGCCCACCACGTCGTCCAGGTCGACGGCGCTGTCGAGAAAGTTCTGGATGGCCCTGCGCTCCGGCGCCGACAGGGGCTTCACGCCCGCCAGTCGGTCCACGAAGAGCCGGTAACCCTTGTCCGTCGGAATACGCCCCGCACTCGTGTGGGGCTGGGCGATGAAGCCCTCGTCCTCCAGGACCGCCATGTCGTTACGGACAGTGGCCGGGGAGACACCGAGCTTGTGCCGCTCGGTCAACGCCTTGGAGCCGACGGGCTCCTCGGTGCCGACATAGTCCTGGACGATGGCGCGCAGCACCTCAAGCCTGCGTTCGCTCAGCATCGCGCACACCTCCAGCTCTGGTTCCTCGGATCCGGCTTGGCACTCGATGCGTAGGAGTGCCAGCATTCCCCGGGCCAGTGTACGGCCGTGAGGTACGCCCCTAGCAAGGCCGACCGGACACGCTACCGCGCGCGGTACCGCCCGCCCCACCGATAGCGTCGCCGTATGAACGTCCGTTGGGAAGAGCACGGCTGGGAACGGATCGCCCCGGGAGTCGGCAGACGGCGGCTGCCTGGCTGGGATGCGACGGTCGGCCTCGTCGTCGGCGAGGAAGCCGTCCTTCTGTACGACACGGGCTCCACGCTCCGTGAGGGCGCGGAGATCCGGGCGCAGGCCCAGGCGCTGAGCGGGCGGCGCGTCAGCCATATCGCGCTCAGTCACCCCCACTTCGACCACGTCCTCGGTACGGCGGCCTTCTCGGGCACGCGGGTCTACGGCGCGGTCGGCCTCCGGGAGCTGCTGCTGCGCGCCCGCGAGAGCCTGCTCACCTCGGCCGTACGGCATGGCGTACCCGCCCCGGAGGCCGCCTCCGCGGTGGACGCGCTTGTCGTGCCGCACCACCCGGTGACCGGCGAGTGGACGCTCGACCTCGGCGGCCGGCAGGTACTTCTCGCCAATGTCGGCCCCGGACACTCCGGGCACGATCTCGCGCTGTTCGTCCCGGGCGACCGCGAGGTCGTCTTCTGCGGCGACCTGGTCGAGGAGTCGGGCGAACCGCAGGCCGGCGACGACGCGATCCCCACGCGCTGGCCGGCCGCGCTGGACCGGCTGCTGGCCCTCGGCGGCGAGGACGCGGTGTACGTTCCCGGCCACGGCGCGGTGGTCGACGCGGCGTTCGTACGGGCCCAGCGCGGGGCGCTGGCCGCGCGTTTCGGCACGGCGTAGCGCGGGGCCCCGTTATCGTCTGCGGATGCGCAGTTACAGCCCCGACCTCACCCCGCCGTGGAAGCGTTCGAAGCCGGTGCCCGAGGTGCCCGCCGAACCGGATCTGGTGGTCGAGGAGGTGTCGACGGGCTTCTGCGGAGCGGTGATCCGCTGCGAGAAGACGGCGCAGGGCCCGACGGTCACGCTGGAGGACCGCTTCGGCAAGCACCGGGTGTTCCCGCTGGTGGAGCGGGGGTTCCTGCTGGAGGGCCGGGTCGTGACCCTGATCCGCCCCACCGCCGCCGGCCCGGTCAGGCCCACCCGTACGGCCTCCGGCTCGGTCGCCGTCCCGGGCGCGCGAGCACGGGTGGCCCGTGCGGGCCGCATCTATGTGGAGGGGCGGCACGACGCGGAGCTGGTCGAACGGGTCTGGGGCGACGACCTCCGTATCGAGGGCGTGGTCGTGGAGTACCTGGAGGGCATCGACGACCTCCCGGCGATCGTCGCCGATTTCGCCCCGGCGCCGGACGCGCGCCTCGGCGTCCTGGTCGACCACCTGGTGCCGGGCTCCAAGGAGTCGCGGCTCGCCGAGCAGGTGACGGGGGCGGACGTACTGATCGTGGGCCACCCGTACATCGACGTGTGGGAGGCGGTGAAGCCGTCGTCGGTGGGCATCCCGGCGTGGCCGACGGTGCCGCGCGGCCAGGACTGGAAGACGGGGGTGTGCCGGGCGCTGGGCTGGCCGGAAAACACCGGTGCGGCGTGGCAGCGGATCCTGTCCTCGGTCCACACGTTCCGCGACCTGGAGCCGTCGCTGCTGGGGCGGGTGGAGGAACTGATCGACTTCGTGACGGAACCGGACGCTGAGCGCTGAGCTGTTTTGGGGTTCGCCCGGGGGTTGGTTGCGGGTTGCGGTTGTCGGTTGACGGTCGGGGTGCGGGGTCTTCGGAGGGGGGTGTCCGGACGGCGTGACTTACGCCGCGTGCAAGGCTCGTTGGACCCGATGAGGCCTCCTTGTTCACGCGACACAAGTCAGCCTGAGTGTCCGGACACCCCCCTCCTGCGACCCCGCCCCCCTCACACCGCCACGACGTCCCCACAAACCCCGGGGAGGGGTGGGCTGAGCCTGGACGTGCGGCCATGACACCCGTCTTGCCGGGGTGGGTTGCCTGCCGGGCAGCGTGTTGCGGGTCCCCGCCCCCCACCCGCGGGTTGGGAGGGGGACGCGCAGGGGTCGTGGTCGGACACTCAGGCTGACTTGTGCCGCGTGGACAAGTTGGGTCGTCGGGTCCAACGAACCGTGCACGCGGCGTAAGTCACGCCGTCCGGCCATGACCCCGGAGCGGCACCCGGACACCGGCCGCAACCCACCCAGCCCGTCCGGCGCCTGAGGACGAACCCACCCACCGGCCTGCGGGTGGACCCGGACACCAGCACAACCCACCCAGCCCGTCCGGCGCCTGAGGACAAACCCGACCCGCAGGCGCGGACCCCGGCGGACCCGGTACACGAACCCCCTCAGTCCACCAGATCCCGCACCACCGCGTCCGCCAGCAACCGCCCCCGCAGCGTCAGCACCGCCCGGCCCTCCCCGTACGGGCCCTCCGACAGCAGCCCCTCCCCCAGTGCCCGCCCGGCGGCGGCCAGGCCCGCAGGGCGCAGCAGGGACAGTTCCACGCCCTCCGACAGCCGCAGCTCCAGCAGGATCCGCTCCACGCGCCGGTCCTCCGCCGTGAGGAGTTCGCGGCCCGCGCCCGGTGAGCGGCCGGACGCGAGCGCCGCCGCGTACGCGCCGGGGTGCTTCACGTTCCACCAGCGGACCCCGCCCACATGGCTGTGCGCGCCCGGCCCCGCGCCCCACCAGTCCGCACCGCGCCAGTACAGCTCGTTGTGCAGGCACCGGCCGGCCGGCGTGGTGGCCCAATTGGAGACCTCGTACCAGGAGAAGCCCGCCGCGGCCAGCGTCTCGTCCGCGATCAGATAGCGGTCGGCGTGCTCGTCGTCGTCCGTCATGGGGACCTCGCCCCGGCGGATACGGCGCGCCAGCCCCGTGCCCTCCTCGACGATCAGCGCGTACGCCGACACATGGTCCGGCCCCGCCCCCACCGCCGCCGCCAGGGACGCGCGCCAGTCGTCGTCGCTCTCGCCGGGCGTGCCGTAGATCAGGTCGAGGTTCACATGGTCGAACCCGGCCGCGCGGGCCTCCGCGACGCACTCCTCGGGCCGCCCCGGGGTATGCGTGCGGTCGAGCACCTTCAGGACGTGCTGCTTCGCGCTCTGCATGCCGAAGGAGATCCGGTTGAAGCCGCCCGCGCGCAGCTCCGCGAGGTACGCGGGGCCGACGGACTCCGGGTTCGCCTCGGTGGTGATCTCGGCGTCGTCGGCGAGGCCGAACTCCTCGCGTACGGCGCCCAGCATCCGTACGAGGTCGGCCGCGGCCAGCAGCGTGGGCGTACCGCCGCCGACGAAGACCGTGCGGACGGGCCTGGTGTCGTCGCCGAGGACCTTGCGGGCGAGCCGGATCTCGTCGGTCAGGGTGTCGGCGTAGTTGTCGCGGGAGGCCAGTACACCGCCCGAGCCGCGCAGCTCCGTCGCGGTGTAGGTGTTGAAGTCGCAGTAGCCGCAGCGGGTGGCGCAGTACGGCACGTGCAGATAGAAGCCGAGCGGCCGGTCCGCCGCGCCCTGGAGGGCGTACGCGGGCAGCGCACCGGACTCGGGCATGGGTTCACCGTCGGGCAGGGCGGAAGGCATGACCCCAGTGTCCCGCACCGCCGGAGGAAGCTACTCCGCGCGCAGCACCAGCAGCGCCAGGTCGTCCGAGGGCGGGCTCGGGTCGTAGTCGTGCACGGCCCGTCTGATCCGCTCGGCGACGCCCTGGGCGTTCAGGCCGGTGCAGCCCGCGAGGATCGCGGCGAGACCGTCGTCGTCGTCGAGGAGCAGCCGGCCGGAGCGGCGCTCGGTGACGCCGTCGGTGACGCACAGGAGGGTGTCCCCGGACTCCAGGTCGAAGCTCAGGCTCTCGTACGCGACGTTCTCGTCGACCCCGAGGAGCAGCTGCGGCTCGGCTGCCACGCGTACCGTCCCGTCCGGTTTCAGGAGCAGCGGCAGCGGGTGGCCCGCGCTCGCCAGGGTGCAGCGGGCGCCGCCGGCGGTGCCGGGGAGCGGGGCCAGTTCGCCGTAGAGGAGGGACAGGAAGCGTGACTGGCCGCCGTCGGCGAGACCGCCGCCCCGGCCGCCGTCGCCGAGGCTCTTCTCCATGTCGCCGATCTCACTGAGGGCGCCCAGGTCGCTGAGGCCGGGGAGCGCGCCGTCGCCGCCCGACAGGTCCTGTCCGCCGGCGACGGCGACCATCAGCGCGGCGGCCTCGGCGGCTTCCATGGCGTCGTCGAGCAGGAGCCGGTTGAGGCGGTCGAGCACTTCGCCGACGCCGTACCCCTCGCGGGCGAGGAGCCGCAGCCAGGGCCGGGCGAGGCCGGTGACGACGGCGGCCTCGGGGCCGCTGCCCTGGACGTCGCCGAGCATGAAGCACCAGCGCCCGCCGGGCGGCGCGGGGAAGACGTCGTAGAAGTCGCCGCCGACCACGCCGTCGTCGGCGGGCTCGTAGACGAGGTGGCTCTCAACTCCGGGGATCCGGGCGACCTGGCTGGGCAGCAGGCTGCGTTGCAGGACCCGGCTGATGGTGACCTGCCGGGTGTAGCGGCGGGCGGCGCCGATGGCGAGGGCGACGCGGCGGGCGAAGTCCTCGATGAGCGCGGTCACTTCGTCGGGCATCCGGGCGAGCCGGCGCCGGCCGAGGACGAGGGTGCCGAGGGGGCGGCCGTTGGCGACGAGCCGGCAGGCGACGGCCGCGCCGTCGTGCGCGCCGGTCTGGCCCGAGCCGGGCCAGGGGACGGGCACAGGAACGTTACGGCCGCCGGTGCCGCCCCCGGCGCCGTCCTGTCCGCGCTGGGTGTCGAGCAGCCGTGGCGGCTCCTTCTCAAGGAGGGCGCGCAGCAGCTCGATGCGGGACTCGTCGGAGTGCCAGACGCGGGCGAGGCGGGGCGCGCCCGTCCGGCCGTGTGCCTCTTCGCCGTCGAGCCAGATCGCGCACCAGTCGGCGAGCCGGGGGACGAGCAGTTGGCCGGCGAGGGCGGCGACCAGGTCCTCGTCGAGCTGTCCGGCCAGCAGGTCGGAGGCTTCGGCGAGGAAGGAGAGGGCGCCGCGGCTGATCCAGTCGGGGTCCTCGCGGGGCATGCCGCGCGGTGCGGCGGCGAGGATCTCGGCGGCGCGCAGGCCACGGCGCAGGGCGGGTTCGCCGACGACGCCGTTGACCGCCATGGCTCCGTCGGCGGCGTTGCCGGCCGGGACCTCGGCGGTCGGTCCGTCGAGCGGGAGACGTGCCCAGACGGTCTTGAGGCCGGTGCGGTAGGTGATGCCCCAGCGTTCCGCGAGGGCGGCGATGAGCTGGAGGCCCCGGCCGTACTCGGGGGAGCCGTCGGTCGCGGGGCCGTGGGCGTCGCTGCGTACGGAGCGGGCGGGGTGGTGGTCGGACACCTCGACGACGAGTGCGGCGGGCTCCTGGTCGGAGGGGGTGAGGGCCGGTCCCGCGGACGGGTCGTCGGATCTGACGGCTTCCGGGTCACCGGTGGCCGGTTCGAGGCGGCAGAGCAGTTCGACGTTGGTGCCCGCGTGGACGACGGCGTTGGTGACCAGCTCGTCGACGATCAGCACCGCGTCGTCGGCGAGCCCGTCGGAGCTGTGCCGGCCCGGCGGGCAGGCCTCGTCGCCCTGGCAGAGGGCGCAGGTGGTGAGCAGTCCGAGGCTGGTCCACTCGGCGAGCGCCGCGCGTACGAACCGGCGCGCGGCGGACGGGGCGAGCGGGTTCCCCGGCAGGCTGGTGCGAGCCGTGCGTCGCTCGTCGTTGCGGAACGTCCGGCTCCGTGCCGGAGGCGGCACTTCCGGATCATTCGGATTCCGACGGTCCCCTATAGGCCCCACGTGCGGCTCCTGGTCGTTTCTCTCGTTGCGCCGCTTACGACCCCGACAGAGTGACAGACTGAGCGTGCCCATAAGCGTCGAGTCATCGAACTGGGTGAAGAAGTGGGCGAAGAACGGAGCTCAGAGGCCCCTCCCCGGTCGCCGCACCCCCGACACACTACGCACCCGGATCCCCCCAGCCCGGCCCTCACGTACTCGGACACCACCGACGATGAGCACCCAGATACCCACCGACCCACCCGCTGACACCCCGGTCACCGACCGCGCGGGAATCCTTCTCGTCGACGACATGGAGGAGAATCTTCTCGCGCTCGAAGCGGTGCTCGCCTCGCTCAACGTCCCGCTGGTGCGGGCCCGTTCGGGCGAGGAGGCGATACGGGCGCTGCGCCGCGAGCGGTTCGCGCTGGTCCTGCTGGACGTACGGATGCCGGGCATGGACGGCTTCGACACGGCCGCCGGCATCAAGCGGCTGGATCAGGCGAAGGACGTCCCGATCATCTTTCTCACGGGGAACGACCCGGACAGCGGTTTCACGTTCCGCGGTTACGCGACGGGCGCCGCCGACTTCATCCCGAAGCCGTTCGACCCGTGGGTGCTGCGCGCCAAGGTGACGGTCTTCCTCGAACTGCACCGTAAGAACCGCCAGTTGGAGGCCCTGCTGGCGCAGGACCACGTACAGCTCGCCGAGATGGCCCGGCGGCTCTCCGCGATCGAGGCCCTGCTCGGCGAGGACCGGGGCGAGGGCGACGACGCCGGAACCGCGCAGATGCGGGCACATGTGACCGGGCTCGACAACATACTGCGGGAATTACGACACGGGCGGAGCCCTCAGCCGTAGTTCCCGGCCGCCGGCTCCGCCCGCGTACTCCGTCACGACGCGTAGATGTGTCTACGCCTCCCGCGCGCCCTCGTACATCTCGTCCAGCAGATGCTTGTACTCGCGCTCCACGACCGGCCGCTTGAGCTTCAGACTGGGCGTCAGCTCACCGTGCTCGATGTCCAGGTCGCGCGGCAGCAGCCGGAACTTCCTGATCGTCTGCCAGCGCTGGAGGCCCGCGTTCAGCTCGTTCACATAGCCCTCCATCAGCTCCCGTGTGCGCGGTGACGCGACGACGTCCGCGTACGAGGCGCCCTCCATGCCGTTCTCGGCGGCCCAGCCGAGCAGCGCCGGCTCGTCCAGCGCGATGAGCGCGGTGCAGAAGTTCCGGTCGGCGCCGTGCACGAGGATGTTGGAGACGTACGGGCACACGGCCTTGAACTGGCCCTCGACCTCGGCCGGCGCGATGTACTTGCCGCCGGACGTCTTGATCAGGTCCTTCTTGCGGTCGGTGATCCGCAGATAGCCGTCGACCGACAGCTCGCCGATGTCGCCGGTGTGGAACCAGCCGTCGGATTCGAGGACTTCGGCGGTCTTCTCGGGCAGCCCGTGGTAGCCGTCCATGATGCCGGGACCGCGCAGCATGATCTCGCCGTCGTCGGCGATCCGGACCTCGCAGCCGGGCAGCGGCTTGCCGACGGTGCCGGTGCGGTACGCCTCGCCGGGGTTGACGAAGCTGGCGGCGCTGGACTCGGTGAGGCCGTAGCCCTCCAGGATGTGGATGCCGGCGCCGGCGAAGAAGAAGCCGATCTCGGGGGCGAGGGCGGCGGATCCGGAGATCGCGGCGCGCAGCCGGCCGCCGAACGCCTCGCGGAGCTTGGCGTAGACGAGCTTGTCGGCGACGGTGTGCTTGGCGGAGAGGGCGAAGGGCACCGAAGCGGTGCCGGTGTGGCGGAAGTTGTCCTGGCTGACCTTGGCGTACTCGCGTGCGACGGCCGCGGCCCACTGGAAGATCTTGTACTTCGCGGCGCCGCCGGCCCGTGCCTTGGCCGCGACCCCGTTGTAGACCTTCTCGAAGATGCGCGGCACCGCCGCCATGTAGGTCGGGCGCACCACCGGCAGATTCTCGATGATCTTGTCGACACGGCCGTCGACGGCGGTGACATGCCCGATCTCGATGTGACCGGACGTCAGCACCTTGCCGAAGACGTGTGCCAGCGGCAGCCAGAGGTACTGGATGTCGTCCTTGGTGAGGAGCCCGGTGCCCGCGATGGCCTTCGCCATGTACGACCAGTTGTCGTGCGGCAGCCGTACGCCCTTGGGGCGGCCGGTGGTGCCGGAGGTGTAGATGAGGGTCGCGAGCTGGTCGGACGTGATCTCGCCGACCCGCTCCTTGACGGCCTCGGGGTGCTCCTGGAGGTACTTCGTCCCGCGCTCCTCCAGCTCCGCGAGGGAGAGCACCCAGCCGTCCGGGTCGCCCTCGGCGGGCTTCGCGTCCGCCGCGTCGATCACCACGACATGGGCGAGGTTCGGCAGCTCGGCGCGGCGCTCGCGCGCCTTGGCGAGCTGTTCGCCGTCCTCGGCGATCAGGACGCGGCTCTCGGAGTCGGCGAGGATGTACGCGCACTCCTCGGCGTTCGTCGAGGGGTAGACGGTCGTGGTCGCGGCGCCCGCGCACATCACACCGAGGTCGCAGAGGATCCACTCGACGCGGGTGGCGGCGGCGAGCGCGACGCGCTCCTCGGGCCGTACGCCGAGCGACATGAGGCCGGCGGCCACCGCGTACACCCGGACCGCGGCCTGGCCCCAGCTGAGGGACTTCCAGTCGTCGGGGCCCTGACCTGTGGCGGGAGGAACGGGATAGCGGTACGCCTCCGCGTCCGGCGTGGCCGCCACGCGCTCAATGAAGAGGGCCGCCACCGACGGCGGCCGGTTCTCGATCAAGGTCTTTGTGTCGCTCACGACGTCCTCCGGGCCCCGCAAAGCTTGCGCGACTGGTTTGTTGTTTAACTGGTGAGTAACCATCGAGCAGTGATCAGAGTAGAGCGCACCCGCCCGGTGCGTAAGGGGACGCGGGCAGCCGCTTCATAACGAACCGGACCCGTGAACGACGGTCGGGCCCGCGCCTCAAGCGCACGGACCCGAACCGTTCCTACTCGCGAGTCATCCGCCCGCTACTTCCCCGTGCCACACGGTCGTGTCATTTCTTCTTGCCCGACGACTCGTCGCTGGAGAGCACCGCGATGAACGCCTCCTGCGGCACCTCCACGCTGCCGACCATCTTCATCCGCTTCTTGCCCTCCTTCTGCTTCTCCAGCAGCTTGCGCTTCCGGGAGATGTCACCGCCGTAGCACTTGGCGAGGACGTCCTTACGGATGGCGCGGATCGTCTCGCGGGCGATGACCCGCGATCCGATGGCCGCCTGGATGGGCACCTCGAAGGCCTGGCGCGGGATGAGTTCCCTGAGCTTGGCGACGAGCCGTACACCGTACGCGTACGCCTGGTCCCGGTGCGTGATGGCGGAGAAGGCGTCGACCTTGTCGCCGTGCAGCAGGATGTCGACCTTGACGAGCTGGGCGCTCTGCTCGCCGGTGGGCTCGTAGTCCAGGGACGCGTAGCCGCGGGTCTTGGACTTCAGCTGGTCGAAGAAGTCGAAGACGATCTCGGCGAGCGGGAGGGTGTAGCGGATCTCGACCCGGTCGGCGGAGAGGTAGTCCATGCCGAGGAGCGTGCCGCGGCGGGTCTGGCACAGCTCCATGATGGAGCCGATGAACTCGCTGGGCGCGAGGATCGTGGCCCGTACGACCGGCTCGTGCACCGAGTCGATCTTCCCCTCGGGGAACTCGCTCGGGTTGGTGACGGTGTGCTCCTTGCCGTCCTCCATCTCCACCCGGTAGACCACGTTCGGCGCGGTCGCGATCAGGTCGAGGTTGAACTCGCGCTCCAGCCGCTCCCGGATCACATCGAGGTGCAGCAGGCCGAGGAAGCCGACGCGGAAGCCGAAGCCGAGGGCCGCGGAGGTCTCCGGCTCGTAGACCAGGGCCGCGTCGTTGAGCTGGAGCTTGTCGAGGGCGTCGCGCAGCTCGGGGTAGTCGGAGCCGTCCAGCGGATAGAGGCCGGAGAACACCATCGGCTTGGGGTCCTTGTAGCCGCCCAGCGCCTCGGTCGCGCCCTTGTTGAGGGACGTGATCGTGTCACCGACCTTGGACTGCCGGACGTCCTTCACACCGGTGATGATGTAGCCCACCTCGCCGACCCCGAGACCGTCGGCCGGGGTCATCTCGGGCGAGGAGACACCGATCTCCAGCAGCTCGTGGGTGGCGCCGGTCGACATCATCCGGATGCGCTCGCGCTTGTTGAGCTGGCCGTCGATGACACGGACATAGGTGACGACACCCCGGTAGGAGTCGTACACCGAGTCGAAGATCATGGCGCGCGCCGGGGCGTCGGCGACGCCCACCGGCGGCGGCACGTCCTTGACCACCCGGTCGAGCAGGACATCGACGCCGACACCGGTCTTCGCGGAGACCTTGAGGACGTCCTCGGGCTGGCAGCCGATCAGGTTCGCCAGCTCCTCGGAGAACTTCTCGGGCTGCGCGGCCGGCAGGTCGATCTTGTTGAGCACCGGGACGATGGTGAGGTCGTTCTCCATCGCCAGATAGAGGTTGGCGAGGGTCTGCGCCTCGATGCCCTGGGCGGCGTCCACCAGCAGGACCGTGCCCTCGCAGGCGGCGAGCGAGCGGGACACCTCGTAGGTGAAGTCCACGTGGCCCGGTGTGTCGATCATGTTCAGGACATGGGTGGTGCCCTGGTCAGGACCCTCGTTGGGGGCCCATGGCAGCCGGACCGCCTGGGACTTGATCGTGATACCGCGCTCGCGCTCGATGTCCATCCGGTCGAGATACTGGGCGCGCATCTGCCGCTGGTCGACCACCCCGGTCAGCTGGAGCATCCGGTCGGCGAGTGTCGACTTGCCGTGGTCGATGTGCGCGATGATGCAGAAGTTACGGAGCAGTGCCGGGTCCGTACGGCTCGGCTCGGGCACGTTGGTAGGGGTCGCGGGCACGCAGGGTCCTGATTCTTGAGACGCGCGGCGTCTCGTCTCGGGTCACATCGGATCGATACGTAGGCTCCATCGTCCCACGGGTACGGGGCTGCGCCCGGTTTGGGCCGGTCGGACAGTGGCTGGTAGCGTGGGCGGCTGTGTCTGCTGTCGTCTCGGCGTGGACGCTCATTCAAAGATCATCGAACCTGAAAAGGCATTTCGTGGCGAACATCAAGTCCCAGATCAAGCGGAACAAGACCAACGAGAAGGCGCGCCTGCGCAACAAGGCCGTCAAGTCGTCGCTCAAGACCGCGATCCGCAAGGCCCGCGAGGCTGTCGTCGCCGGTGACGTCGAGAAGGCCAACGTGGCCGTCCGTGAGGCGTCGCGCAAGCTCGACAAGGCCGCCTCGAAGGGTGTCATCCACAAGAACGCCGCCGCCAACAAGAAGTCGGCGCTGGCGTCCAAGGTTGCCGCCCTCCAGGCCTGAGCGAATTCTCGCTCACTCTTGATTCGAACCGCCGGAACGGACTCAGCGGGCCCTCTCTACCGCTCCTGACCGGTGTCTTACGGATCCGCGCACGACTGCGTTCGCCACGCGGGTGCGGGTCCAACCAGGTTTGACGACGAAGGCCCCGGTACTCACCGGGGCCTTCGGCATTCCCTGCCAGGTCGGGCTCAGCGGCCGGCGCGCGCCGCGCGGGCGATCGAGACGACCGCCTTCTCCAGCGCGTACTCGGGGTCCGCGCCGCCGCCCTTGACGCCTTCGTCGGCCTCCGCGACCGCGCGCAGCGCCGTCGCCACACCGTCCGGGGTCCAGCCCCGCATCTGCTGCCGGACCCGGTCGATCTTCCACGGCGGCATGCCCAGCTCACGGGCCAGATCGGCGGGCCGGCCGCCCCGCGCCGACGACAGCTTGCCGATGGCCCGTACGCCCTGCGCGAGGGCGCTGGTGATCAGTACGGGCGCGACGCCCGTCGACAGCGACCAGCGCAGCGCTTCGAGCGCGTCGGCGGCGCGGCCCTCCACGGCCCGGTCGGCGACGGTGAAACTGGAGGCCTCGGCGCGGCCCGTGTAGTAGCGGGCGACGACGGCGTCGTCGATCGTCCCCTCGACATCGGCGGCGAGCTGCGACACCGCGCTCGCCAGCTCCCGCAGATCGCTGCCGATCGAGTCGACCAGCGCCTGGCACGCCTCGGGGGTGGCCGAGCGGCCCAGCGTCCGGAACTCCGACCGTACGAAGGTGAGCCGCTCGGCCGGCTTGGTCGTCTTCGCGCAGACGACCTCACGGGCGCCGGCCTTGCGGGCGGCGTCCAGCAGGGCCTTGCCCTTGGGTCCGCCCGCGTGCAGCAGCACGAGGGTGATCTCCTCGGCCGGCGCGTCGAGATACGCCTTGACGTCCTTGATCGTGTCCGCGGCGAGGTCGTGCGCGTTCCGTACGACGACGACCTTGCGCTCGGCGAACAGCGACGGGCTCGTCAGCTCGGCGAGGGTGCCCGGCTGGAGCTGGTCGGAGGAGAGGTCGCGCACGTCCGTGTCCGGGTCGGCGGCGCGGGCCGCCGCCACGACCTGCTGGACGGCGCGGTCCAGCAGCAGGTCCTCCTGGCCCACGGCGAGCGTGAGAGGGGCGAGCGGATCGTCGGGGGAAGTCTTCCTGGTGGCCATCGCCGTCCAGCATCGCACGGCCCACCGACACCGCTCCGCGTGCCCGCACGCGTACGGGAGAATGAGCGGGTGAGCGATGTGCGACATGTACTGGTGCTGCCCGACCGCGACGCCGCCGAGGAGGTGGCGGGCGAACTCGCCGACCGCTTCGGGGTGCTGGAGGAGCCCCAGCTCGTCCGGGACGCCCTGGCCGGCGAGGACGACGCCGAGGACGCGCAGTGGCTGGTCGTGATCGAGGACGCGCGGGCGCGGCTCGACCCGACGGCGCTGGACGCCTTCGCGGCCGAGTACGAGGGCTGGCTCGAAGCACCGCAGGACTGAGGCCCGGCGCTGGACGCCCCCCGGCGCGGTCCGCGCACGGGTGGCGCCCGGCTCCACGCCGCTGCGTGAACTCCCGTCACCTCCCCATCCCCGCCCGGGACTTGTCCGGTCCACGACGGGCCGTGACGGCTCTCCTCCCTCACCCACGCCCCGCTGGCAGCTCCCGGTCTCCCTCATCGGCGTGCCTGCCGGAGACATCCCGACATATGCGTAACTCTCGGTCATGACTCGCGGCTGTGCGGGTCATGGGAAACGTTCTTGTTGGAGGTGGAGAGTGTCACGCACGCGTCAACGGCTCGGAGTTCTCGCCCTGGCGGCGCTGGTCCTGTCGGGTCCATCGGTCGCTCCGGCGGCTTCGGTAACCGCTCGGCCGGTCGCCACGACCGTCCAGAGCCCGATTCTCCGGGCAGGCACGGCCGCCGCGGAGGATCCCGGATTCGTCAAGAGGCGCCAGGAGGCCCAGGCCAAGGGGCTCATCGACTCTGACGGCAGGGTCCCGGGAAGCCAGCGCGAGGGAATCCGGGCCTGGCCGCACGATGACACGGGATACCGCATCCAGTCCCGGGACCTGGCGTTCCTGGGACTGTCGCGGCAGCAGGTCGACTGGTGGCGCCGCTACCAGGCGCCGCTGGGCACGACACCCCGGCAGTTCAAGGCCATGTCGTCGTCCCTGTTCGAGGCCCTGTGCGCCCGCTGCGAGCGAGCCGGGGAGTACGACGTACGGCTCCAGGGATCGTGGGCCTTCTTCTTCTCGGGCCGCCACAAGGACTTCCCCACCGAGAAGGAACTGGCCGGCCAGCCTCTGGCGCAGGAACGGCTGCGTGAGTGGATGGGCTCCACACCTCCCTCCGAGCGCCCCGCACGCCGCCCGTTCGACACCCTGCACAAGCTGGGCGTGGCCGACGAGACCGGGAAGCCGACCGGCCCCAGCGACGGCGACTTCCAGATCTCGTCCGATGTGATGGTCGACGCGGCCCGGCAGAAGTGGGACGAGCTGAAGGCCGCGGGGAAGCTCAGCGACGACGACCTCCAGAAGGGCTTCATCCACCGGAAGTACAACTTCGTCAACCGCACCGCGGTGCGGGAGGCGTTCCCGGACCTCGTCAAGTGGGCGACGGTGTGGGAGGAGCGACTGGGGCGCGGTGTCGTGCCCTCGGTGTTCCCCAGCTCCGGACCGCCCGACACCTCGCAGAAGGGGAACGGAGTCTCCACCCACTTCCGTAACTCCGACTGGGTCGTGTCCCACTCCCCGAGGCGCTGACCCCGTCCCCTGACGGTCCCGGCACGCGGCCCCGGTCACCCGGGGCCGCGTGCCACCGCCCGCAACTCCTCCCCCGCGCCCGTCACCGCGACCGCGCCGTCGGTGTCGGTACGCAGCACCACCGCTCCCCCGGCCCGCAGCGCGCCCACCGTACGCGGCGCGGGATGGCCGTACGGGTTGTCCCTGCCGCAGGAGATCAGGGCCAGCCGGGGCCGCACCCGACGCAGTAGCCCCGGGTCCTGGAAGGCCGAGCCGTGGTGCGCGACCTTCAGCACGTCCACCGGCGGCAGCGCCGGGTGGTCCCTGGACAGGCCCTGCTGGGCGGGCGGTTCGAGATCGCCGAGCAGCAGCAGCGTGGGTCCGCCGGCCGTCCGGACGAACAGGGTGACACTCGCGTCGTTCGGCCCGCCCGCGCCCAGCCCGGGCCCGGCCCTCGGCCACAGCACCCGCCAGTCGAGCCGCCCGACCCTCCGCCGCTCCCCCGGTATCGCGCGCACCAACGGCACACGTGCGGCCCGCGCCGTCCGCGTCACGAACTCGCTCTGCTCCCAGGGCTCTTGAAGGGTCGTCGTCTGGATGGCCCCGACGCTCCGGCCACGCAACACGCCGGGCAGCCCGGTGACATGGTCGGCGTGGAAATGGCTCACCACGAGCAGCGGTACCCGGGTGATCCCGAGGTCCCGCAGACAGCGGTCGGCCAGCCGGGGATCGGGCCCGGCGTCCACGACCACACCCGCGCCCTCGCCGGCCGCGAGCACCATGGTGTCGCCCTGGCCGACGTCGCACATCGCCAGCGCCCAGCCCGGCGGCGGCCAGCCGGAGACCATCCGGGTGAGGGGCGCAGGGCGCAGCACAGCCAGCAGCAGGAGCACCACACAGGTGGCGGCGACCCACGGGTGGCCGCGTATGCGCCGTACCGCGCAGACGACGAGGACCGTGACGACGGCGAGCAGCGCCCCGCCCCGCCAGCCGCCGGGCCACTCGGCCTCGGCGCCGGGCAGTGCCGCGCCCGTGCGGGCGACGGAGGCGATCCAGCCGGCGGGCCAGCCCGCGCACCGGGCCAGCAGCTCCGCCACCGGCATGGCCACCGGCGCGGTGGCGAGCGCCGCGAACCCGAGCACCGTCGCCGGCGCCACCGCCAGCTCCGCGAACAGATTGCAGGGGATCGCGACCAGGCTGACCCGCGCGGCGAACACCGCCACCACCGGTGCGCACACGGCCTGCGCCGACGCGGCTGCCGCCAGTACCTCGGCGAGCCTGGGCGGCACCCCGCGCCGCCGCAACGCCGCACTCCAGCGCGGCCCGACGGTGAGCAGCGCGCCCGTGGCGAGCACGGACAGCACGAAGCCGAAGCTGCGGGCCAGGGCGGGATCCCACAGGACAAGAAGCAGTACGGCGGCGGCCAGCGCCGGGATCAGCGATCTGCGCCGGCCGGTGCCGATGGCGAGCAGGGTGATCAGTCCGCAGGCCGCCGCCCGCAGCACGCTGGGCTCGGGCCGGCAGACCACCACGAACGCGAGCGTGAGGACCCCGCCGAACAGGGCGGTCGAGCGCAGTGAGATCCCCAGCCGTGCGGCGAGCCCGCGCCGTTCGGCCCGCAGCGCGAGCCCCGGTGGTCCGATGAGCAGGGCGAGGACGATCGTCAGATTGCTGCCGGAGACGGCGAGCAGATGGGACAGGTCGGTCGCGGTGAACGCGTCGTACAGCTCGGGCGGGATACGGGAGGTGTCGCCGACGACCAGGCCGGGCAGCAGGGCACGGGCGTCCGGCGGGAGCCCTTCCGTCGCCTCCCGCAGTCCGGCGCGCAGTTGACCCGCCGTGCGTTGCAGACCGGTCGGCGGGTGCACGACCCGCGGCGGCCCGCTGCCCTCCACCCGCAGCAGGGCCGCGTACCTCTCGTCCCCCTCCGTGGGCGGCGTGAGCCGCCCCGCCAGCCTGAGTCCGGTCGACGGCAGCAGGCGCTGCCAGGCCTCGGCGCTCTCCCCGGCACCGGCCCCGGCGAACACGAGCACCGGTGTACGGACGGCGGTGGCGGCCCCGTCGGCGGACGTCACCCGTGTGAGGTCCGCGTCCAGGACGAGGCCCGCCGCCGAGAGCCGGTCGCCGTGGACCCGTGGCCGGGTGGGGCGCGGGTCGGAGGTGACCGTCAGCTCCACGGTCACGCGTGCGTACCGGTCCGCCAGTCCCGGCACCGGGCCCCGGTGCCGGTCCGCGCCGTGCAGCCAGGCGGACCCCGCTCCCGCGACGGCGCAGAGCAGCACGGCGGCTACCGCGACGCCGTTCACCCGCCGCCGCACACCTCGCTGCCCTGATCCCGGCCCCGGCAGCAGAGCGGCCCGGACCAGCAACACCCCTGCCACGACGAGCCCGGCCGGCACCAGAGCGGCGATCCACCCGCCCGGTGCGCCGGCCGCCAGCGCCGCCGCGGCCCAGGCCGCCAACGCGGGTGGCACCAGCCGCAGATCGGCCGGTCCCTCCTGACGAGGGGCGGCGGCGCCGAGCGGATTCCCCGAGGCCGCGTGGACGGCCGCGCGGGTCATGGCCGCACACGGGGCTCGATGTCGGCGAACCGGCGTTCGCCGATCCCGTTCACCTCGCGCAGTTGGTCGACGGAGCTGAATCCGCCGTGCTGCGCGCGGTAGTCGACGATGTGCCGCGCGAGCACCGGTCCGACACCGGGCAGGGTGTCGAGCTGTTCGACGGTGGCCGTGCTGAGACTCACCGGCGCCCCCTCCGGACCCGCGGCGCCGGTGCCCGGCACGGTGGCGGCCTGCGCGGGCGGCTGGGGGCCGCCCACGACGACCTGCTCGCCGTCCATCAGCACCCGTGCCCGGTTGAGCCCCGTCAGATCGGCGCCGGGCTTGACTCCCCCGGCCGCCCGCAGCGCGTCGGTGACCCTCGATCCGGCGGGCAGCCGGCGGACGCCGGGGCTGCGCACCTTGCCGCTGACGTCGACCACCACCCGCTTCGACGCCGGCGCGGCGGCCGAGGGAGCGGCCCCCGGCGGCGGGGCGGGATCGCGCGCGGGCCCCGTCGCGGTCACCGCGTCCCGGACGGTCTCCGGCGCGCCGACCGCCTGCGGCCGACCCGACCAGAAGTGCTGGGCCGCCAGCACGGCGGCCACGACCAGCACCACGACCAGCGCGGCAAGCGTCCTCGGCTCAAGCCCGCATCTGAGCTGCACCCACAGCGGCAACCGCTCCCGTACGGCGAGCCACACCCGCTCCCGCCGCCCACCGGGCGGCTCCCCCACACCGGGTGGCGCCACCGGGTCGGCGGCGCCACCGGGCGTCGGCCCGGCCGGAGTTGGCCCGGCCGGAGTTGACGCCCCGGAAGTTGCCCCCGCCACAGTCGACCCGGCCGGAGTCGGCGCCGGGGCCGGGGCAGGCGCCGCGCCACCCACCGCCGCGGCCGACCGCGCGGCCCCCGCGTCCGCGTCCGCGAGTCCCACCGCGAACATGGCGTCGGCGCGGCGGCGTAACTCCGTCGTCGCGGGTGCCGTCCCCGCGCGCCGGTGGCGCGCGCGTGACGCGGAATAGACGAACGTCCGGCCACGGCCGGCGCCTTGGCGAACATGACGGACCCGGCCGTCCGAGGCAGGAGCGCGACCGGGGCCGCTGGTCACGGAGTGTGATCGAAGACTCATGCCCCAGACGGTAGGGACTCCCGCCCGATGCCGCCGAGGAGGCCGAATTGCCGTGGATAACTCACCAGTTGTGGATAACTCGGCCACCCGAACGAGTGATTCCGCCCGGTCACCCGACCCGCGCCGGCCCCCGGCCCCAGCCTCAGCCCCGGCCTCAGCGTGGCGAGACCACTGCCCCCAGCAGCCCCGGCCCGGTGTGCGCCCCGATCACCGCGCCCACCTCGCTCACATGCATCTCGGCGAGACCCGGCACCCGCTCCCGCAGCCGGTCGGCGAGCGCGGCGGCCCGCTCCGGCGCCGCGAGATGGTGCACGGCGATGTCGACCTGACCGGTGCCCGCCCGCTCGGCGACGATCTCCTCCAGGCGTGCGATCGCCTTCGAAGCCGTACGCACCTTCTCCAGCAACTCGATCCGCCCGCCGTCCAGTTGGAGCAGGGGCTTCACCGCGAGCGCCGAGCCGAACAGCGCCTGCGCGGCGCCGATACGCCCGCCGCGCCGCAGATAGTCCAGCGTGTCGACGTAGAAGTACGCGTACGTCCCGGCGGCCCGCTTCTCCGCGGCGGCCACCGCCTCGTCCAGCGAGCCGTCCGCCTCCACGGTCTCGGCCGCCGCCAGGGCGCAGAAGCCGAGGGCCATCGCGACCATCCCGGTGTCCACCACCCGTACGGGCACGGGCGCGTCGCGCGCGGCGAGAACCGCCGCGTCGTACGTCCCGGAGAACTCCGCCGACAGATGCAGGGAGACGATGCCCGTCGCCCCGGCGTCGGCCGCCGCCCGGTAGGCGGCGGCGAAGACCTCGGGGCTCGGCCGCGAGGTGGTCACGGAGCGTCGTTTCTGAAGCGCGAGCGCGAGCGATCTGGCGGAGATCTCGGTGCCCTCTTCGAGCGCCCGGTCGCCGAGGACCACGGTCAGCGGGACCGCGGTGATGCCATGGCGTTCCATCGCCTGGGGCGGCAGGTAGGCCGTTGAATCGGTGACGATCGCGACATGGCGGGACATGAGCGGGAGGTTACCCGGCGCGACCGCCGGTCGGCAGCCCGGCCCCGCCAGGCCGGTCGAATTCGAAGAGGTCCCCATTCGGCTTTCGCCCTCTTCCTTGCCTCGCCGTGTCCGATCTCGACGGGTCCATGTCTCCGACGGCCCGCCACCGCCTCATGCGTGTGCCCCTTCCGACCACCCGCAACCCGGTCAACGGCGAGCGGGCCAGACGGGACTTTCCGGACACGCCCCAGGGCATCGGGACGGGCAGGGCGGCCCGCTGCCGGGCCGGCCCGCACGTCACTTCATGTCACATCTCGTCAGTTCGTCGTCTCCGGACGCGCCGACTTCTCCTGCCAGGGGTAGGTGGTCTGCCGGGGGTCGGGCGGGTTGATCGCCTGGGGTCCTTCGCCCGCCGGCGGCGGCTCGGGCCAGGTCTGGTCGGCGAGCGTGGGCTCCACACCGGCCGGGCGCGCCGCGCGCCCGCCACGGGGCGATGCCTTCTCCGGCCCGCTCGTGGGCTCCGGCTCCGGCCACTCCATGGGCTCGGGCTGGGGCTGCGGCTGTGACCGCGAGATCCCCTCGCCGTTCCCCTGCGCGTTCGGGGCCGCGTTCGGGGCCGTGCTCGGGTCCACCGCCGACCAGTGCCGCAGCGCCCCCGATTCCACGTCGATCTGCTCGCTCAGCAGCGCCAGCTCGTCCTCGGAGAACTTCCGCGCCCGGTCCCTGGCCGCCCACCGCAGCGAGTCGGCCGACTTCGTGATCCGTTCCGTACGCTCCCGCAGCTCGACGAGCCGCTGCGCGATCGTCGCCCGGTCCGGGTCCCGCTCCAGCCGCTTCAGCTCGTCGTCCAGCTCACGCCCGTACACACTCAGCCGCTGGAAGAGGCTCAGCGACTCCGCGAGCGAGGCGTCCTCCGCCTCGTTCGCCCGCAGCGCCTCCTGGGTGGCCCGCATCGACGTACGCAGCGTCAGCCGCAGCTGCGCCAGCTCGGCGGGCACGCCCGTCTGCCCGAGGCTCTTCGCTCTCAGGGTGGTGTCCTCGACGGTGCGGCGGGCCTGCGTGATCGTACGGTCCACGCCTCGCTTGGCAGCACGGACCGCCTTGACGCTCACGAATACGCCCAAGGCCACGAATGCGACAAAGAGCAGCGCCACGATCAAAAGCACGGCCTCCATGTGGATGCCTCTCCGGTGTCGACGTCGGTACCTCCACGGTAAACGGAACGGGCAGCCTGAGGGTTCCGTGCGGACCCTCAAACTGCCCGTAAGGGAAAGCCCTGTGCCTTCGGGCCACCCTCAGCGACCTTCGCGCCGCCCTCGCGCCCCCTCAGCCGCCCTCAGACCGACCGCCGAACGCCGACCGCCGACCGCCGACCGCCGACCGCCGACCGCCGACCGCCGCGACGGTCTGCCCCGCATACCCCACCGGGGCAGACCCCAGGCCTTACACGGTCACGATGTTGACCAGCTTCGGCGCCCGCACGATCACCTTGCGGATCCCCGCGCCGCCCAGCGCCGCGACGACACCCGCGTCGCCCAGCGCCAGCGCTTCCAGCTCCTCGTCCGAGATCGACGGGGAGACCTCCAGCCGCGCCTTGACCTTGCCCTTGATCTGTACGACGCAGGTGACCGTCTCGTCGATCACATACGCCGGGTCGGCCACCGGGAAGTCCTCGTGCGCCACCGAGCCGGTGTGCCCCAGCTTGCGCCACAGCTCCTCGGCGACGTGCGGCGCCAGCGGCGCCACCAGCAGCACCAGTCGCTCCGCGACGGAGCGCGCGACCGGCCCGCCCACCTTGGTCAGATGGTTGTTCAGCTCGGTGATCTTGGCGATGGCCGTGTTGAAGCGCAGGTCGGCCATGTCCTGGCCGACCCCGTCGATCGCCTTGTGCAGGGCGCGCAGGGTCGTCACATCGATCTCGGCGTCCGGCACGTCCACGACCGTGACCTCACCGGTCGTCTCGTCCACGACGTTGCGCCACAGCCGCTGGAGCAGCCGGTACTGACCCACCACCGCGCGCGTGTCCCACGGCCGTGAGACATCCAGCGGACCCATGGCCATCTCGTACAGCCGCAGCGTGTCGGCGCCGTACTCCGCGAAGATCTCGTCCGGAGTGACCGCGTTCTTCAGGGACTTGCCCATCTTGCCCAGCAGCCTGCTGACCTTCTCGCCCCGGAAGAAGTACCCGTCCTCGCGCTCCTCGACCTCGGCGGCCTCGACCGCGATGCCGCGGCTGTCGCGGTAGACGAACGCCTGGATCATGCCCTGGTTGTACAGCTTGTGGAACGGCTCGACGGAGGAGACATGACCCAGGTCGAACAGCACCTTGGACCAGAAACGGGCGTACAGCAGGTGCAGTACGGCGTGCTCCTGACCTCCTACGTACAGGTCGACGCCGCCGTGCGGCATGCCCTCGCGCGGGCCCATCCAGTACTGCTCGACCGTGGGGTCGACCAGCTTCTCGGTGTTGTCCGGGTCCAGGTAGCGCAGCTCGTACCAGCACGAACCGGCCCAGTTCGGCATGGTGTTGGTCTCGCGGCGGTAGCGCCGTACGCCCTTGCCGTCGCCCAGGTCCAGCTCGACGGCGACCCAGTCCTCGTTGCGTGACAGCGGTGTCTCGGGGCGGGTGTCCGCGTCGTCCGGGTCGAAGGTGCGCGGCGAGTAGTCGTCCACCTCGGGCAGTTCCAGCGGCAGCATCGACTCGGGCAGCGCGTGCGCGATGCCGTCCTCGTCGTAGACGACGGGGAAGGGCTCGCCCCAGTAGCGCTGCCGGCTGAACAGCCAGTCACGCAGCCGGAAGTTGACGGTTCCCTCGCCGATGCCCTCGGCGGTCAGCCACTCGGTGATCCTCGCCTTGGCGTCGACCACGCCCAGCCCGTCCAGCGTGAGGGCGGGGGCGGAGGAGTTGACGATCTTCGCGTCGTACGCGACGAACGCGTCCTCCCACTGAGAGGCGTCGGTGCCCCGGCCGTCCGTCGGCTCCACGACGCAGCGCATCGACAGCTCGAAAGCGCGTGCAAACGCAAAGTCACGGCTGTCGTGCGCCGGGACGGCCATGATCGCGCCGGTGCCGTATCCCATCAGGACGTAGTCCGCGATGAAGACCGGGATCCGCTCGCCGTTGGCCGGATTGGTGGCATAGGCACCCGTGAAGACGCCCGTCTTGTCCTTGGCCTCGGCCTGCCGCTCGACGTCGGACTTCGACGCGGCCTGCTTGCGGTACGCGTCGACGGCGTCGGCGGGCGTCGCGTGACCGCCCGTCCACACGTCGTGCGTGCCCTCGGGCCAGGCGGCCGGGACGATCTTCTCGACCAGCTCGTGCTCCGGCGCCAGCACCATGTACGTGGCGCCGAACAGGGTGTCCTGACGGGTCGTGAAGACGGTGATGGCACCGGCGTCGCCGACCGCGAAGTCGACGCGCGCGCCCTCGCTGCGCCCGATCCAGTTGCGCTGCGCCTGCTTGATCGCGACGGGCCAGTCCAGCCCGTCCAGGTCGTCCAGCAGCCGGTCGGCGTAGGCGGTGATGCGCATGTTCCACTGACGCAGCTTGGACTTGAAGACGGGGAAGTTGCCGCGCTCGGACCGTCCGTCGGCGGTGACTTCCTCGTTCGCCAGGACGGTACCCAGGCCGGGACACCAGTTGACGGGGGCATCGGAGGCGTACGCCAGCCGGTACTCGCCCAGGATGTCCGCCCGCTCCTTCTCGGTCAGCTCGCCCCAGCTCCGGCCGTCCGGCGTCGGGCGCTCGCCGCTCTCGAACCGTGCCACCAGCTCGGTGATCGGGCGGGCCCGGTCGGCCTCGGGGTCGTACCAGGAGTTGAAGATCTGTACGAAGATCCACTGGGTCCAGCGGTAGAACTCGGGGTCGATCGTGGCGACCGAGCGCCGCTTGTCGTGCCCCAGACCCAGCCGGCGCAGCTGGCGCGTCATGTTCTCCATGGCGGCCTCGGTCGACACCCGGGGGTGGGTGCCGGTGCTGATCGCGTACTGCTCGGCGGGCAGGCCGAAGGCGTCGAAGCCCAGCGTGTGCAGCACGTTGTAGCCGCTCATGCGCTGATGGCGGGCGTAGACGTCGGTGGCGATGTAGCCGAGGGGGTGCCCGACGTGCAGTCCGGTACCGGAGGGGTACGGGAACATGTCCATGACGTACTTCTTGGGGCGGGCGACGACGGCGGGGTCCCCGGCCAGGTCACCCGTCGGGTTGGGCGCCTCGTACGTGCCCTCGGCGTCCCAGAAGTCCTGCCAGCGTGCCTCGATGTCGGCGGCCATGGCAGCCGTGTAGCGGTGCGGGGCGGTCGTCGCGGTCGTCGCGGTTGTCTCCACGCCGGCGGCGGCCGGATTCGTCTCGCTCATGTCCTCTGAAGCTCCATCGGTCGTCTCTGCCGCGGGGAATGAAAAAACCCCTCACACAGGAGGGGCAGCCACGCTGATTCCGACCGGATCTGTCATCCGTCGGTACTGATCAGCGCGGCTCGCTAAGCAGAAGGCGTACGGCACGCATGCGAGCAGGGTACCGCAGCGGGAGCGGGGCTCGCACGGCGGATTCGGGCGCCACGGGACGTGTGGGGGGAGCGGGAAGAGCGTGCCTGGAGAGGGCGCCCGGACGTTCGAGACCCATACAAGATCGTTCGAGCCGGGAACAGGCCATCGGCGATATGTGATTCATCGAACCTTCGGCGCCCGGATTACTCCGCGTATCGACCCTATCCGGGGCAACCCCAGGGTCAGTTGACGCTCAATCCCCTCGGTAAACCTGCAAACGGCCTACTGCCCGGTTTTGCGCGACTTAGCATGCGGCAGCAACGGGACCGCTTTGCCGAGCCATTCGGAGTTGCCCCTATGACGCTTCAAAGCAAGATCCGTTCATCGCTTCCCTCACGCCACGGTATGAGCCCCTCGGTCCGCGGCGGAGTGTCGGTCGCCGCGCTCGTTCTCGTCCCGCTCCTCGCGGTCGCGGGGGGCGAGGGATTTCGCGCGATGCTCGACTTCACCGCCGGTGTGCTGTCACTGGTGTCCCTGACGGCGGCCGTCGCCTGGGGCCTGATGGCCACCGACCGGCTGCTGCTCTCCCCGCGCCACCGGCTGCTCGCCCAGGGCATCCACCGGTTCACGGCGATGGCCTCCCTCGGCTTCCTGCTGCTGCACGCCACGGTGAAGGTCTCGCTCGGGCATGTGGCGCTGATCGGCGCCGTGCTCCCCTTCGGCCTCGGGATCACCGGCACGAACGGCCTCATCGGCCTCGGGTCGCTCGCCGGCTTCCTGATGGTGGTCGCCGCGTCGACCGGCGCGCTGCGCAGCGCCTTCGCCGCCCCCGGCAAGATCGCCGGGCGGTGGCGCGCGCTGCACATGCTGGCCTATCCGGCCTGGTGCTTCGCGCTGATGCACGGGCTGTACGCGGGGCGCGCCGCCGCGACATGGGTGATGACGATGTACTGCCTGGCGCTCATCGCCGTCATCGGCGCCGTCTCCGTACGACTGCTGCCCCCGCCGGTCAAGCGGCGTCTCGCCGACAAGATCCTTCAGCTGAGCGGCGGTGTACGCGAGGCTCCCGAGCCGGAGCAGCAGGCGCGCCGCGATCTGACCCGCGACCCGCTGCCGGGCGCCGCGAACGTGCCGGAGGTGGAGTTCGAGCAGCGCTTCCCGCGCCAGCGGTCCGCGTCGGCCCCCGCCGGGGCGGCGATGCCGCTCGGGCCGCCGCTGGGCGCGAGCCGGGTCCCGCCGCGCATCGCCCCGCCGTCGCCGCCTCTTTACGAGGCGGGGCGCCCGCCGACCGCGGATCCGTACGCGGACACCTTCGTCCCGGAGTCCTACGCGCCCCCGTCCGCCGCTCCGTACGCCGCCGCCCCGCCGGCGCCGCCCGCGACGCCTCCCTATCCCGACCCGCTCGCGGACACCTACGTCGACCCGGGGGCCGAGCGACGTGGTCCGGGCTCCGGCCCCGGTACGAGGCTGTCGGCCGGCTACCGCGCGGTCTCGGGCACACCGGTGTCCGCGCCCCCGCCCTCGCCGTTCGCCGGCCCGGCGGACCCGTCCGACCCGTTGACGTCGCCCGAGATCCCGTACGCCGAGCGCATCCCGATGACCGAGGAGATACCGGTCATCAGCGAGCCTTCGGCGGCCGGGGCCGGGCTGTGGCCGACCCCGTCGCCCCCGCCGCCCGCGTATCAACAGCCCTACCAACAGCCGTACCAACAGCCCTACTCGCCGCAGGAGACCTACCCGAGGGCTGAGACAAACCCGCTGTCCGACACGTACCTACAGTCGGCCCCCTATCCGCAGCCCGACACCACCCCGGCACCCGACGTCCGGCAGACCGCCCCGTACCGGCAGTCGGACGAGACGTTCCCGCAAGCTCCCGCCGACGGCGGGGGAACCCCGAGTGCCGGTGAACCCTGGTACCCACCCGCAGGAGACCGACAGTGAACGCCCCCCTCCCCGATGTCCCCGAAGTCCGTGTCGTCGGCCTTCCCCAGCTGACACAGGGATTCGACCTCGTCGAGCGACTCGACCTCGCCATGCACCTGAAGGTGCACGGGCCGCTGGAGCCGATGACCGGGGAACTGCTCGCGCAACTCGCCGAGAACATCACCCTGCGCGGGCGCGGCGGCGCCGGATTCCCCTTCGGCAAGAAGCTGCGCGCCGTCGCGAAGGCGTCGATCCGGCGCGGGGTGCGCCCGGTCGTCGTCATCAACGGCAGCGAGGGCGAACCGGCCTGCCGCAAGGACACGGTGCTGCTCAACCGCGCGCCGCATCTCATCCTGGACGGCGCCCTGTTGGCGGCCGAGGCGCTCGGCGCCCGCACCCTGGTCGTCGCCGTCACGCGTAACTCCACCGAGATATCCATGCGGGCCGCGCTCGCCGAACGCGGTCTGTCCGACCGGCGCGGGCAGCAACTGCGGGCACGTGTGATCCGTACGCCCGAGCGCATGGTCTCCGGCGAGGCCTCGTCCGTGATCCGCGCGGCGAACGGCGGCCCCGCCCTGCCGCCCGGCCGCCGCGAGCGGGCCGCCGAGTCGGGCGTCGGGGGCGCCCCGACGCTGCTGTCCAACGCCGAGACGTACGCGCAACTGGCCATCGGCGCCAGGATCGGCGCACGCCGCTACGGGCACACCGGACTCGACGCGGAGCCGGGCACCGTCATGCTCACCGTCTCCGGCGGCGTCGCGCGCCCGATGGTCGTCGAGGTACCGACAGGCGTGCCGCTGCGCTACGTCCTCCAGCTCGCCGGGGCGCCGCCGCTCCCCCAGGGCGTGCTGACCGGTGGCTACCACGGCAACTGGATCGACTCCGTGGCCGCGCACGACGCCGTCGTGTCGCGCGAGTCCCTCGCCGCGGTGGGCGGTTCGCTGGGCGCGGGCGCGATCCTGCCGATCGGCCCCGAGACCTGCCCGCTGGGTGAGGCGCTGCGGGTGGCCAACTGGCTCGCCGCCGAGACGGCCGGCCAGTGCGGGCCCTGCAAGCTGGGCCTGCCGGCCGCGGCCGGGGGTCTGAGCGATGTGCTGAACGGGGGCGGCCCCGCGGCCCTGGAGGCGCTGCGGGAGGTGACCCAGGCGGTACGGGGGCGGGGCGCGTGCAAGCATCCCGACGGGTCCGCGCGGTTCTTCATGTCGACGCTGTCCGCCTTCACCGACGATCTCGCGGCGCATGTGCTGGACGGCGGCTGCGGTCGTGACACCACCGGTGTGCTGCCGCTGCCGGGGCCCGGCTACCAGACCGCCGAGGAGTCCATCCCGAGCGGCGAGAAGCTGGCCGTGGACTGGACGCTCTGCCAGGGTCACGGGCTCTGCGCGGACATCGTGCCGGAGCTGATCCGGCTCGGCCCCGACGGCTATCCGGCGCTCGCCGACGCCTCCGTACCGATGCATCTGCGGGGCCGTGCCCAGCGTGCCGTACGGCGCTGCCCGGCACTCGCGCTCCGTATCGAGCAGCCGGCGCCGCAGCGGCCCGCGCGGCAGGGCGGTCCGGCGGCGCTGCCGTCGGGCGGTGGCAGGAAGGCCCTGGGCAGCGGGCGCTGACCCGCTCGCCTCTTTAAGAGGCCGACGGTCAGTGCGGCCGGTAGACGGAGACGAGGAAGGAGACGGTCACCGGGAGCGGTGTGTCCAGCGACGCGACGCTCCGGTGAACGTCCTCAGGGCTGAGATGGTGGGCGCTCGGCCCCATCAGGATCAGGTCGCGCACGTCCTGGTCGGTCATGGTGACCTCCCGCTCCACCACCTCGGTACGCTCCTGCCGGAAGTGACCGGACAGGGTGCGGTGCAGCCGGTCCTCCTTGGCGGAGTCGACCGACAACATGCCGAGGCTCGCGGGGAGTTCCCCGAGGTGGCGCGCGGTGGGAGTGACGACGACAAGGGCGCCGTCCGGTCGCAGGACGCGCTGGAACTCCGGGCCGTTGCGGGGCGCGAAGACGTTGATCACGACATCGGCGGCGCCGCTCACGACGGGCAGCGGCTTCCAGATGTCCCAGGTCGCGGCGCCCGCCCTCGGGTGGGCCCCGGCGGCCCGGCGCAGCGCGAACTTCGAGGCGTCGAGGCCGAGTCCCACGGCTTCGGGCAGCGCGTCGAGGACGGTGGCCAGGTAGTAACCGGTGCCCGCCCCGGCGTCCATGACGGTGCCGTCCCGCGGGCACAGCCCCTCGACGGTCGCGGCCAGCGCGCGGGCGAGCGGCTCGTAGTGGCCGGCCTTCAGGAAGAGCGTCCGGGCGCTCACCATGTCCGCGCTGTCGGCGTTCGCCGCGTTCGTGTTGCCGGTCAGCAGGCTGAGGTAGCCCTGGCGGGCGACATCGAACGAATGACCCCCGGCGCAGCCGAGGGACTTGACGTGCCGGAGGGTCGTGAACGACGCGGGGACGCCGTGCGGGGGTGCGAGCGGTCCGTCGCACAGGGGGCACCTCAGCACATCGAGGAGCCGGTGCCAAAGATCGGGCGCGGTGGGCGAGTTGGGCACGGCGTTCCTCCGCGACGGGCTGTCAACGAGAAGAACCCGCCCGGACGAGGTGTCCGGACGGGAACTTCCGAGATGTGGAGCTAAGGAGAATTGAACTCCTGACCTCCTGCATGCCATGCAGGCGCTCTACCAACTGAGCTATAGCCCCTTGTGAGGTACCGCACTTCGGGCATCCCCTCGGCGGCGGTGCCAACATTACACGGTCCCTCGGGCCGTCCGCCAAATCGTTTCCGATTTGCACCGATAAGGCTGCTACTGTCACCCTTCGTGACCGCACTCACACCCGTACTCGCACGGGTCACCGCCGGTCGGCGTTCCGTCCTCGTCGGCGCCGCAGTCTGTCTGTTGTCCTTCACGGTGTTCTGGATCGCGCAGCGCGCCGCCGCGGTCTCGATGATCGACGTGATGGTCTACCGGGCCGAGGGCCGTACGGTACTCGACGGGCGCGACCTGTACGCGATGCGCGCCACCTACGCGGGTCTCCCGACGACCTATCCGCCTTTCGCGGCACTGCTGTTCACCCCGCTGACGCTGCTGGGTGTCCCGGAGATGCGCACCCTCGCCACGGTCGGCAATCTCGTGCTCCTCGTCGCGTTCGTCCACCTCTCACTGAGGTTGACGTTCCGCGGGGCGGTGCGGCCCGGTGCCGCACTGTGGGTGGCGGCGGTCGCCGTCTGGTGCGAGCCGGTGTGGACGACCTTCCGCTACGGACAGATCAATCTGCTGATCGGCGTCGCCGTCCTGTGGGACCTCACCCGGCGTGACGGCCACCGCTGGGCGGGCGTCGGCATCGGTCTCGCGACGGCGGTCAAGCTGACGCCCGCGCTCTTCGCCGTCATGCTGCTGATCACCGGCCTGCTGCGGTTCCGCGAGGCCGGCTGGAATCCCTGGCTGCGCACGACCGCGACGGCGGTGGGCACGTTCCTGACCGTGACCGTCGCGTCCGCCGTCCTCCTGCCGTACGACTCCCACCGCTTCTGGACCGACATCGTCTTCCGCGCGGACCGGGTGGGACGTGTCGAGGGCGCGGCGAACCAGTCACTGCGCGGAGTGTTCGCGCGGGTGCTGCACACCACGGAACCGTCGCTCTGGTGGCTTCCGGTGGCCACCGTGGTCGCCGTGGCCGGGCTGACCGTGGCGGTGACGGCCGCCCGGCGCGGGCTGACGGCGGAGGCCACCGTCGCCTGCGCGGCCACGGCCCTGCTGATCAGCCCCATCTCCTGGTCGCACCACTGGGTGTGGTGTGTGCCGATGGTGCTGCTCCTGGTGGCGCACGGGCGGACGGAATGGGCGGCGGTGACGGGGATGGGCTTCTTGTCGTACGCGCTGTGGCGGGTGCCGCACGGCGCCGTGGAACGGCTTGAACTCGCCCAGAATCGCGGCCAGATGATGCTCACCGCGATCTATCCGACGATGGCGCTGGGGCTGCTGGTTTATCTGTGGTTCGCCGGCCGGCAGGAGCGGACGACCGCGCCGCGTACGGTGCGGAAGGTACCGGCGGCGGCCGAGCGGTCGCCGGACTACGCGGTGGCGAAGGAGTAGAAGCGCTTCAGCGTGCAGTGCTCGTCGAGGAGCCGCCCGTAGATGGGCTCGCCCTCCAACTCCCGGTACGTCTCGATGGGGTCGCCTTTTATGATCAGCGCGCGGGCGCACTCCTCGCACCAGTACTGGAACGAGGCGTTGAGCGGGTCCATGTCCCGGACGATGGGGGTGCCGCTGCCGCACCAGTCGCATTTTCTCCTGTGTGCACCCATCACTCAGCTCCAGCTGTGGCCGCAGGCCGTGCACACGTAGGAAACTCCGCCGTTGTCGCCGAGCACTTGGGCCACATGGAACGAACCGCACGAGGGGCAGTTCAGACCGGTGGCCGACTCCGCCGCCGCGAGCAGGGCACCGACCTGGTCGATGCTGCTGGCGGGCATCGCGCTCTCTCCTCCCCATCCGTGCCGTCGTCCCCCTCCGGCCGTCCGATTCTGTCATGGCTTCGCAAGGAGGACAGCATGATCAGGCCGGGTCGTCGCCTTGAACGGAGCCTCGGCGCCGTCCAGGACGGACGGCCGGGCCGGCGGTCGGACGGGCGGCCGGGCCGAGAACCGCGCCGAGCACCGCGGCCCCGGCCAGCGCGAGCGTCGCGACCCACAGCGCGTGGCCGGACGCGACCGGCCCAGGCCCGTCCAACCGGCCGAGGAAAAGCGTGCCGAAGGTGGCGACGCCGATCAGCTGACCGAGCTGGGTCACGGTCATCAACAGCCCACTGGCGTCCGCCGCGTCCTCTTTACGTACGGCGGCGAGCGCGCCCGTCAGCGTGGGGCTGTACCCGAGCGCCAGGCCCGCGCCCATGCCGAGGAACGCGGCGTACATCCACACCCCGCCGTCGCCGCCGTCGCGCAGCACCAGTCCGACGGCCACCGCGAACAGCGCGACGAGAGCGAACCCGGCCGGGACCAGCCTCCTTCGGAGGCGGGCGGGCCAGCTGCGCCAGGTCAGTCCGACCACGCCGAAGACCACGGCCGTCGGCGCGAAACTGAGCCCGGTACGCAGCGCGCTGTGCCCGAGGCCGGCCTGGAAGTGCAGCGCGAAGACGAAGAGGAAGCCCGCGTTCACCGCCATCACCAGGGTGATCCGCAGGGCCGCGCGGCCCATCCCCGGAAGACGCAGCACCCGCGGTGCGATCAGCGGGGCGCCGCCGCGCCGGGCGAGCCGGGACTCATGCGCGAGGAAGCCACCGAAGGAGACGGCGGCGGCCCCCAGTGACAGCCAGGTCCACAACGGCCAGTCCTGGTCCTGTCCGAGGACGAGCGGGACGGTGAGCAGCGAGACGGCGGCGGCGAGCAGCACCAGACCCGGCAGATCCGGGCCACGGGTCCGGCCGCCCGCCGCCGGCCGGTCGTCCGGCAGCAGCCGCGCGCCGAGGACGAGCAGCACGAGGCCGACGGGGACGTTGACCAGGAACACCGGCCGCCAGCCGGCGCCGAACAGATCGGCGCTGACCAGGAGTCCGCCCGCGACCTGCCCCGCCGCCGCGCCGGTGGCGATGACCGCCGCGTACGCGCCCAGCGCCCGCGTCCGCCGTTCGCCGGTGAATTCCCGCTGGATGAGACTGAGCACCTGCGGGATCATCAGCGCCGCGCCGGTGCCCTGCACCAGCCGGAAGGCGATCAACTGGCCGGTGTCCGCGGCCAGTCCGCAGGCCAGCGAGGCCGCGGTGAACACGGCGAGCCCGCCGAGATACGCACGGCGGTGGCCCAGTGTCTCGCCGAGCCGCGAGCCGGTGATCAGCAGTACGGCGTACGAGATGGTGTAGCCGGCGATGACCAGCTGCAACTCGACGCCGGACGCGTCGAGTTCGGTACGGATCGTGGGCGCGGCCACATTGACGATGAAGCCGTCGAGCAGGGCCATGAACTGCGCGGCGAGCACGACGGCGAGCAGCGGGCCCGGCCGTCTGTCGGTGCCACCGGCTTTACTGGGTACCGGGGTCGCGGTTGGGGTGGTCGTCATGGCGGCGAGCCTCACCCGGTTCGGACACCGGTGCCGAGAGCCCCCTGATACGGGTACTGGCAGCACCTGGCAACGGCGGGGCGGGCACCGCACGATGGGGGCGTGACGGCGATGACGGTGACACACACGACGGGCGGGCGGCGCCGCCCTCAGCTGGCGGCGTTCCTGCGCGGACGGCGGGCACGGGTGACTCCGGCGGATGTCGGGATGCCGCCGGGGCTGCGACGGCGTACGCCCGGTCTGCGACGTGAGGAGGTCGCCCAGCTCTCCGGCGTCGGGGTGACCTGGTACACGTGGCTGGAGCAGGGCAGACCCATCAACGCGTCCGCCCAGGTGCTGGACGCGGTGGCGCGCACGCTGCGTCTCGACCGGAGCGAGCGCGAGCATCTGTACCAACTGGCGGAGGTGCCGTTCGAGCGGGACCGGGAGACCGCCGCGCACCGGGTGAGCGACGAGATCCAGGGCGTCATCGACGGACTCGACCCGCGTCCGGCCGTCGTCTACAACGCGCGCTACGACATCCTGGCCGCCAACGCCGGCTACCTCGACCTGTTCGATCTCCCGGCGCTGCGCCGGATCGGGGTGCGCAACGTGCTGTGGATGCTCTTCGCCGTACCGGAGCCGGACTGTCCGCTGGTCTGCCGGGACCTGGAGCTGCCGGTGATGGTGGCCACGCTGCGCGGCGCGTACGGACGGCATGTGGGCGAGCCGGCGTGGGAGTCGTTCGTACGGCGCCTGTCGGCGGCCAGCCCTTATTTCGCGGAGCTGTGGAACGGCGGTGACGTGGTGCGGCCGGGCCCCCGGGTGAAGAGGTTCCGGCACGCGGCGGTCGGTGAGATACGGATGACGTCGGTGTCCCTGTCGATCGACGGAATGCCGGACTGCCGGATCGTGGTCTACACCCCGGACGACGAGGAGAGCCGGCGAAGGACGGCGGATCTGCGCGAACTGCGGGAGCCGCAGGAACCGCGAGAACCGGGAGAATCGCGGGACCGGCCGGTGGACGAGACACAAGAAATCCCGCCCTCGTGACGAGGACGGGATTCGTGGTGTGGAGCTAAGGAGAATTGAACTCCTGACCTCCTGCATGCCATGCAGGCGCTCTACCAACTGAGCTATAGCCCCTCATGTTCGTCGCGCTCCGCGCTGTGAACAAGAAGAACTTTAGCCTGCGGTCAGCCGGAAAGTGAAATCCCGCCCGGCGGCCCGCGAAGACCTCACCACGGCGGCCTCACCACGGCTCCGCCCGGCTCTTCAGTCGTCGTCGCCCAGCACCGGCTCCGGCAGCGTCCCCGCGTTGTGCTCCTGGAGACGCCAGCCCCGCGCGCCTTCGCCCAGGACGGACCAGCAGCAGTTGGAGAGCCCGCCGAGACCTTCCCAGTGATGCGCCTCGAGACCGAGCAGCCGGCCGATCGTGGTGCGGATCGTGCCGCCGTGGCTGACCACGACGAGCGTCCCGTTGTCGGGGAGCTTGTCCGCGTGGTGGAGCACGACGGGCGCGGCCCGGTCGGCGACCTCGGTCTCCAGTTCGCCGCCCCCGCGCCGTACGGGCTCACCGCGCTTCCACGCCAGATACTGCTCGCCGAACCGCTCCACGATCTCCTCGTGGGTCAGTCCCTGCCAGGCGCCCGCGTACGTCTCACGGAGCGCGGAGTCGTAGCTGACGGGGAGACCGGTCAGCGAGGCCAGCTCGTTGGCCGTGGCCACGACGCGCTGGAGGTCGGAGGCGACGAGCGCGTCCGGCCGCAGCGACGCCAGCAGCCGGGCGGAGCGGCGCGCCTGCGCGACGCCGGCCTCCGTCAGCTCGATGTCCGTCGTGCCCTGGAAGCGGCGCTCCAGATTCCAGGCCGTCTGCCCGTGCCGCCAGAGAATGATCCGGCGGCCTCTGCCGCCTTTGCCGCCGTTCAGCTCAGCTCACCTTCCATGGAACCGTTCACCTCGGCGTGCTCGGCGCCCTTGCCACGGGTCTTGACGGCGTCCTCCGGCAGCGGCAGCTCCGGGCAGTCCTTCCAGAGGCGTTCGAGCGCGTAGAAGACCCGCTCCTCGCTGTGCTGGACGTGGACGACGATGTCGACGTAGTCGAGCAGGATCCAGCGGGCGTCGCGGTCGCCCTCGCGGCGCACCGGCTTGGCGCCGAGCTCCTTGGAAAGGCGCTCCTCGATCTCGTCCACGATCGACTTGACCTGACGGTCGTTGGGCGCGGAGGCGAGCAGGAACGCGTCGGTGATCGACAGCACGTCGCTGACGTCGTACGCGATGATGTCGTGCGCGAGCCGGTCTGCCGCCGCCTGGGCGGCGGCGTTGATGAGCTCGATGGAGCGGTCCGTGGCGGTCACAGGCGATGCTTTCGTCGGCGGTCTGGAGACCCCCAGGGTCTCACGGACCGCCGACAAGCCGGTGCAGCCTTCTGGTCGGCGGCTGACCGGCCGCCGCTCCACGGTTGATCAGCCGCTTTCGTAGTCTCCGCCGAGAGTGACCAGGACGTCGGCGTTCGGCGGGGCCTTGTCCTTCTTGACCGCGTCCACCGGCAGCCCGAGCGTCTTGGCGACCTCTTCCGCCTGTGCCTTGTTCTTCGCGTCACCATAGGTGACCTGCGACGACGCGGCCTGGTCGGCCGTACCGCCGTCGACGAAGGTGTAGCCGCCGTTGATGATCGAGACCCGGGCGGCCTCGGTGTCGGCCTTGTCGCCCGTGGCGTTCTTCACACCGACCCGCAGGGCGGCGCCCTCCTCGGGAGCGCTGACGGTGCCGCCGAGGACGTCCTTGACGACGGTCTCGGTCGCCTTCTCACCGAGGCTGCCGTCCTCGCCGACGGGCAGGACAGTCGTCTTGTAGTCACCGACCTTGGCGTGCGCCGCGAGCTTCGCCAGGGCGGCGCCCAGGTCCTGCTCGGTCATCGGCGGCTCCAGGATCTGCGCCAGGGTCTCGACGGTGATCGTGGCGCCCTTGGGGTCTTCCGAGATCTTCCGCAGCACGCCCTGCATGACCGCGCCGAACCGCTCCAGCTGCTTGACCTCGGACTCGTCGGGGCCCAGATAGGTGGCGTACGCGACGGCCGCCTGTCCGTTCAGGGTCTGTCCCTCGCCCTTGGTGACGATCGGGTCCTCGCCCTTCTTGGCGGCCGGGACCTCGGCGTTCGTGGTGATGTCGATGTTGCCGACCAGCTCGACGAGATTCTCCAGATACGGGGTGTCGAGCCGCCAGGTGCCGGAGATCTTGGTGCCGAGCAGGGTGTCGACGGACTCGCGGGTGCCCTGGGAGCCGCTGTCGGCGACGGACTTGGCGAGGGTGCCGGTGGCGCCGGTCTCCCCGTCCGCCACGAGAAGGGAGTTGGGGAGAAGGACGGTGGTGCCCTGCTTGGTCGTGGAGTTGTTGACGAGCAGCGCCGTGGAGGTGGCCTTGTCCTTCGTGTTGTGCAGATTCACCATGATCACGTCGCGCTTCTGCGGCCCGGTGGCGGTGTTCTGCTTCTCCTCGTCCCCCGAGAAGCCGGGCAGTTTGCCCGCGTACCAGAGGTAGCCGACGCCGCCGACGACGACCAGCGCCATGACGACGACGAGGGCGATCACCCGGCTACGGCCGCGGCGGCGGGCCTCCTCGCGGCGCTCGGAGCGGCTCTCGGTGAACTTGAGCCAGTCGATGACGTCCTCGGAGTCGGCGTCCGGCTCCTCTATGAAGGCGAACTGGTCCGTCTTGTAGTCGCCGTCGGGCGCGGACCGCCGCTGCCCGGGTACGGCGGGCTCGGGGGCGGGGGCCGGGGCGGGAGCGGGCGGGGCCGCCGGCGCGGGCTCCTCGACCGGCGCCGACTGCTGGTGCTGGTGGTGCTGTTGCTGCTGAGGGATGTTCCACTGCGAGGTGTCGACGGCCGCCTGCTGCTGCCCGGTGTCGTAGCCGTATCCCTGCTGCTGTTGCTGGTGTTGCTGCTGGGCGTACGGGTCGTACGGGGCCTGCTGCTGGCCGTACGGGTCGTAGCCGTACGCCTGTTGTTGCTGATGCGGTTGCGGCTGCTGCTGCTGCGCGTACGGGTCGTACTGCTGTGCCTGGGGCTGTTGTTGCTGGTCCTGATGCTGTTGTTGCTGCTGCTGTTGCTGCTGGTACACCGGTTGCCCGTACTCGTCGTAGCCCACGATCTGCGGCTGCTGCGTGTAATACGGGTCGTACGGGTCGTACGGCTGCTGGTCGTTCACCGGTGCCCCTCTCCGTGGCTCATTCGCCGCGGTACAACTGGCGCTTGTCGATGTAGCGCACCACACCGTCCGGCACCAGATACCAGACCGGATCGCCCTGCGCGACCCTTGCCCGGCAGTCGGTCGACGAGATCGCCAGCGCGGGAACCTCCACCAACGAGACGCCGCCCTTGGGCAGTCCGTCGTCCGTCAGATCGTGTCCGGGCCGGGTGACACCGATGAAGTGGGCCAGCGCGAACAGCTCTTCGGCGTCCCGCCAGCTGAGGATCTGGGACAGCGCGTCCGCCCCGGTGATGAAGAAGAGATCCGCGTCGCCGTGCAGGGAGTGCAGATCCCGCAGCGTATCGGTGGTGTAGGTCTTGCCGCCACGGTCGATGTCGATCCGGCTGACCGAGAACTGCGGGTTGGAGGCCGTCGCGATGACCGTCATGAGATAACGGTCCTCCGCCGGCGAGACCGCCGCCTGGCTCTTCTGCCACGGCTGTCCCGTCGGTACGAACACCACCTCGTCGAGGCCGAACAGCGCGGCCACCTCGCTGGCCGCCACCAGGTGCCCGTGGTGGATCGGATCGAACGTCCCGCCCATCACACCGAGACGGCGCTTGCCACCGTCTCCCGCCCCGGCCGGCACTGCTTCCTGCTTTCCCATGCCTGCTGAGCCTACTGGCACGGCGCCACGGCCCCGGCTCAGCGGTCGCGGTTGAAGCGGGTGGTGATCCACAGCATGAGGAGCAACGCGAACAGCGCGCCACCGCCCGTGAGATAGGCGCTGAGGCTTTCGTGGTTGCCGCCGTGCTCGCTGCCCTCGGCGGCGACGGTGACCAGGTTGGCGGCGGTGCTGGAGAGGCTCATCTTCGGCAGGACCTATTCGATCGGGGAGCGGAGACTTCGCGCACATCGTATGCGGGCCCGCCGGGCACGCCCACGCCGACTCAGACGTTGTTGTCGACGACGGCGCACGGCAGCCCACGCACAACCGTAGCCGCAGCACATACGGTGGGGGCTGTCAGGGGGACGAGCCGATGACTCGTACGAACAGGGGATTTCCATGACCGAAGACAGCCACGAGGCAGCCAGTCACGAGAATGTGCCGAGCCGGCAGCGCAAGCGCTTCCCCGGTATCTCCTCACGCGCGTACGAACACCCCGCGGACCGCTCGGCCCTGGTCGCGCTGCGCAAGCTGAGCGGTTTCGACACGGTCTTCAAGGCCATGAGCGCCCTGCTGCCGGAGCGCAGCCTGCGACTGCTGTTCCTGTCGGACTCGGTGCGGGTCAGCGACGTGCAGTTCGCGCATCTGCACACGATGCTGCTGGACGCCTGTTACATCCTGGACCTGGAGAAGGTCCCCACGATGTACGTCGCGCAGAATCCGATGCCGAACGCCATGTGCATCGGTCTCGACGAGCCGATCATCGTGGTCAACACGGGCCTCGTCGAGCTGCTGGACGAGGAGGAGATGCGCGCGGTCGTCGGCCACGAGGTGGGCCACGCGCTGTCCGGGCACTCCGTCTACCGCACGATCCTGCTCTTCCTCACGAATCTCGCGCTGAAGGTCGCCTGGATCCCGCTCGGCAATGTCGCGATCATGGCGATCGTGTCGGCGCTGCGCGAGTGGTTCCGCAAGTCGGAGCTGTCGGCGGACCGGGCGGGGCTGCTGGTCGGCCAGGACGCGCAGGCGTCGATGCGCGGGCTGATGAAGATCGCGGGCGGCAATCATCTGCACGAGATGAACGTGGACGCGTTCCTGGAGCAGGCGGCGGAGTACGAGGCGGGGGGCGACCTGCGCGACTCCGTGCTCAAGATCCTCAACGTCCTGCCGCGTACGCACCCGTTCACGACGGTGCGCGCCGCCGAGCTGAAGAAGTGGGGCGAGAGCCGCGACTTCCAGCGGATCATGGACGGGCACTACCCGCGTCGTACGGAGGACAAGGACACCTCGGTCAGCGACTCGATCCGGGACTCCGCCTCGCACTACGCGGACACGGTCCGCACGAGCAAGGACCCGCTGATGAAGCTGGTCGGCGACATCGCGGGCGGCGCGGGCGACCTGGGCGGCAAGCTCCGGGACCGCTTCACGGGCGGCTCGTCCGGCAACGGCGGGACCAGCGGCAACGGCAACGGGAACGGCAACGGAGACAGGCCGGCGGACGGCGAGGCCAAGTAGCGGCCACGGGCAGCCGCCGGCCCGACCGCTACCGGTCGCGGGGCTGTGCGCCGGTGTCGAGCACACCGCACAGCCCGGCGGTCGGCGGCCCTGTCGCGTACGGGTCGGTGCTGCCGGCCGGGCCCGTGGACGTCGCCCTGCCACCGGCCAGCAGGGGGCGCAGGGTGCCCGCCGCCTCGGCCGAGCAGGTCTGCGGCCCCGCCTGGACCTGGCTGGTCAGCAACTCGGTCCGGTGCCTGGGCAGATCCTCCCGGTCGAAGCGGAAGTGCAGTGTCCGCCGGACGGTGAACAGCGACGCGTCCTGCCCCGTCGCCCGCCCGGCCGGGCGGAGCGCGTAGACGAAGGTGTGGTCGGAGAGCACGTCGATCGTGTCGGACGCCGACTCCGCGAACCGGAGCGTGCCCCGGACACGGACGGCCGGTTCGGCGAGGGCCACCTTCGACGGGTCGAAGCGCACCAGCCAGCCCGCCGGCGCGTGTCTGCCGTCGTCGGAGGGGTCGGCGAAGGTCTGGTCGAACTGCGCGAGCTGCTGCGGGTCCAGCAGCATCCGCACGGAGCGCCGCTCGGCGCCGCTGAGGACGTCGGGGTCGACGGACGAGGCGACGAGATAGTCCTTGGCGGTGGTCAGCGCCGTCGTCACCTCGGTCTCCGTGAAGTTCGGGGTACGGCGCGCGAGCGGCAGCGGAATCCCGGAGGCACCGGCCTCGAACCGCGCGGCCGGACTGCGGCGCAGCAGACTCTCGGGGGTGTCGCCCGGGACCGCGCCGGTCGGGGCGAGCGGAATGACCGTCATACGCAGCGGTTCCGCCGAACGGGTGAAGGCGGGCCGGTACGGGGGCCGGACACCGACGTACACGGCGGTGCCGAAGGCCACGGCGACGACCAGCACCAGCAGCAGTGCCTGGACCGATCCCCGGCGGGGTGTCAGCGAGCCGGCGCCGGGTCTCTCGGCGGGGTCCCGTCTGCGTACGGCGTGGGAGTGGTCCCCCATCCGTTCCTTGGCGGAGAACTCCTGGAGCCGGGCAGCGCGGACGAACGATTCGTCGAAGACGACGGACCGGTACTCGTCCTCGCCACCGCCGGGGGTCCCCTCGGGCGTGCCCTCGGGTGGGTCTCCGCGACCTGCCATACCTTCAGGTTAGGTCGGCCGGGCCGAACATAAACTCGGACGCCGTCCCCGGGAACGACCCGAGTCACGGAGCGTCACAGGCGTCACGGGGACCACAGGTTTCACGGCGCGACGCCCCCACCCGGCGCCGCGACGTCACTTCACCGAGACGTCATGGCGTGCTGCGCGGCACCGCCGAGACCTTGGGCACCGCGTACTCGTCCGAGGCGGCGGGCCCGCCTCCGCCGTGCGACGTGTCGACGCCCGTCGTGGCGGGCGGTGGCACCCGGTCCTGCCGGTTGCCCGACGCCCCGCGGTAGACGGCCGTGAACGCGAGGGCGACCATGCCGATGCCCATCACCACGGCCAGGAGCCAGGCGACGGGCCGGTGCCAGCGGGCGCTGCCCCGGTAGGGGCGCAGAGCGCCGCCGTGGGGTCCGTAGGGGCCGAAGACGCCGTGCGGGTCGTCCGGGTCGTACGCGGCGCCGTACGGCCGCTCGTCGCCGTACTCGCCGCCACGGCCGTAGCCGTCCTCGTAGCGGTCGTCGTCGGACGAGCCTCCGTAGGACCGCGCGCGGGCCGCCTCGGCGTCGGCGCGCGCCTGCGCGGCGGCCAGCAGCCGCTCGACGGCGGTCGGTTCATGGACGGGTGCGGACCGGATGAAGTCCTCGTCGAACACCACGGAGGCGAAGTCCTCGTCCGCGCCTCCGCGGTCGTCGTCGGGCTCCCAGCCGTCCGGGAACGGCTTGCCCCCCACGTCGTCCGGCACCGTCCCAGAGTAGACCGGGACGGGCGATTTCGGCAGAGACAGCGGAGATTCTCCCCCGCTGACTACCTCGGGTGACCGCTGCTCCCGGGTGGGTGCTACCGGGTGTGACCGTCGCCCGTGACGATGTACTTGGTCGAGGTCAGCTCGGGCAGTCCCATCGGGCCCCGCGCGTGCAGCTTCTGCGTGGAGATGCCGATCTCGGCGCCGAAGCCGAACTGGCCGCCGTCCGTGAAGCGCGTCGACACGTTGACGGCGACCGTCGTGGAATCGACCAACTGGGTGAACCGGCGGGCCGCCGCCTGCGAGGTGGTGACGATGGCCTCGGTGTGACCGGACGACCAGAGCCGGATGTGCGCGACGGCGGCGTCCAGCGAGTCGACCACGGCGGCGGCGATGTCGTACGACAGGTACTCGGTCTCCCAGTCCTCGGCGGTGGCCGCCACGACGGTGGCCTTCGTGCCGCCCGCCGCCTCCACGAACTCCAGCACCCGCTCGTCGGCGTGCACGGTGACCCCGGCCTGGGCGAGCGCGTCCAGCGCGCGCGGCAGGAACGCGGCGGCGATGTCCTGGTGGACCAGGAGCGTCTCGGCGGCGTTGCAGACACTCGGGCGCTGCGCCTTGGAGTTGATGAGGATGTCGACGGCCATGTCGAGGTCGGTCTCGGCGTCCACGTAGACATGGCAGTTGCCGGTGCCGGTCTCGATGACGGGGACGGTGGACTCCTCGACGACGGTACGGATCAGCGAGGCGCCGCCGCGCGGGATCAGCACGTCGACCAGACCGCGGGCGCGCATCAACTCGCGTACCGAGTCACGGTTCTCGCCGGGCACGAGCTGCACCGCGTCGGCCGGCAGCCCGGCCCCGCCGACGGCGTCGCGCAGCACGCGCACGAGCGCGGTGTTGGAGGAGTACGCGGAGGACGAGCCGCGCAGCAGCACGGCGTTGCCCGACTTCAGGCAGAGCGCCGCCGCGTCCACGGTGACATTGGGGCGCGCCTCGTAGATGATCCCGACCACGCCGAGCGGGACGCGCACCTGGCGCAGGTCGATCCCGTTGGGCAGGGTCGAGCCGCGCACCACCTCGCCGACCGGGTCGGGCAGCGCGGCCACGTCCCGTACGTCGGCGGCGATGGCCCGTACGCGCTCGGGCGTGAGGGTCAGCCGGTCGATGATCGCCTCGCTGGTGCCCGCTTCCCTGGCGCGCTCGACGTCCTCGGCGTTCGCCTTGATGATCTCGTGCGTACGGACCTCAAGAGCGTCGGCGATCGCCAGCAGAGCGTCGTCCTTGACCGAGCGCGGCAGTGGAGCGAGATCGGCGGCTGCGGAGCGGGCGCGGTAGGCGGTCCTGGTGACCGGGGTCAGGTTGTCGTACGGCGAGAGCGAGGTCATGCCCGCAGGGTAATGCGCGTACTGCGGGCACTTCCCCGGTATCCCGTACTCCGAGACGGCCACGCCCCGAACCGTGTAGGGCGCGGCCCCCTGCCCCTCCGGCCGTCAGAAGGGGTGGACGCCCACCGGCGCGGCGGGCGGCGGGCCGTAGCCCTCCGCGATGCGCAGGTGGTAGGTCTCCCGGTCGATGACCTCAAGACCCACGATCTCCCACGGCGGGAGCTTGGCGCTCGACCGGTGTTCGCCCCAGAGCCGCAGCGCGACGGCTGCCGCGTCGTGCAGATCCCGGGCCTCTTCCCAGTAGCGGATCTCGGCGTGATCGTTCGCGTACCTGCTGGTCAGCAGGAACGGATGGTCGTGGGCGAGCTGTTCGAGGCCCCGTCTGACCTCGGTGAGCGGCGCCTCGGAACCCGACACGCTGAGCGTGATGTGCCACAGCTTCGACACCGCGCGGTCCTCACCGCGCGACTGTGCCTTGCGGGACGTGCCCTGATCCGTCACGTCGTCGAAGTCGTCGAAGTCCGGCCCCGCTCCGACGCTGGTCAGCGTCCGCTCTTCCCCCGCGGCCCTCCGGGCGTGCACGGTGCCTCCTCCTGACCCGAGGGACCCCGCCCCCGGGCGCGTTCGTCTCACCGGCGGCCTCCTGTTGGTGCGTCGTCGTACTGCTACCCCGCCTCGTACCCCTGAGACAAAGTTGACCAGTCCGGGACGGGGCATGGGGTGCTTTCGGTAAAGGTCCCTTCCAAAAAACCGGACTTTCAGCCGTTTCAGGGGAAGGTCAAGGATGCAGGATGACCAGATCGTCCCTGTGTACGACCTCCCTCTCGTACGCGGGCCCCAGATCCCGCGCCAGATCCCGGGTGGAACGGCCGAGGAGCTGGGGAATCTCCTTGGCGTCGAAGTTGACCAGACCCCGGGCCACGGCCAGGCCGGCGGTGTCGCGCAGTTCGACCGGGTCCCCCGCGCTGAACTCGCCCTCCACCGCGGCGATCCCGGCCGGCAGCAGCGACGTACGACGCTCCACGACGGCCCGTACGGCGCCGTCGTCGAGGGTCAACGCGCCCTGCGGGGTGGACGCGTGGGCGAGCCAGAGCAGCCGGTCGGCCGATCTGCGCCCGGTTCGGCCGAAGTACGTACCCGTGTCGCGCCCGGCGAGGGCGTCGCCCGCGCGTCCGGCCGAGGTCAGTACGACGGGGATGCCCGCGGCGGCGGCGATCCTGGCCGCCTCGACCTTGGTGACCATGCCGCCGGTGCCGAGCCCGGCCTTGCCCGCGCTGCCCATGGAGACGCCGACCAGGTCGTCGGGGCCGTCGACGCGGGCGATGCGTGAGCTGCCGGGCCTGGCGGGGTCGCCGTCGTACAGGCCGTCGACGTCCGAGAGCAGGACGAGCAGGTCGGCGCGGACGAGATGGGCGACGAGCGCGGCCAGCCGGTCGTTGTCGCCGAAGCGGATCTCCTCGGTGGCGACGGTGTCGTTCTCGTTGACGACCGGGACGGTGCCCATGGTGAGCAACTGGTCGAGGGTGCGGTAGGCGTTGCGGTAGTGGGAGCGGCGGCTGGTGTCGTCGGTGGTGAGCAGGACCTGCCCGACGCGGAGCCCGTACCGCGAGAAGGACGAGGCGTACCGGGCGACGAGCAGCCCCTGGCCGACGCTGGCCGCCGCCTGCTGCCGGGCGAGGTCGCGGGGGCGGCGGGCGAGGCCGAGCGGCGCGAGTCCGGCGGCGATGGCGCCGCTGGAGACGAGCACGATCTCCTTCTCGCCGCCGCCGCGGGCCTTGGCGAGTACGTCGACGAGCGCGTCGACCCGATCGGCGTCGAGCCCGCCGGCGGCGGTGGTGAGCGAGGAGGAGCCGACCTTGACGACGATCCTGCGGGCTTCCGTTACGTACTGCCTTGCCACTGTCACGGCCCGAATGTATGCCAGCGGGCCGCCCCGGCGCGCGTACGTTTCACGCGCTGGACAGGGCGGGTGCCGCTCGCCGGGGCGCGACACGGCGCGGGCCCGCGCAGCCGCGAACGGCCCGCGCGCACGCACGCCGACGCGCGTCCGGTCGGCCTTCGGAGACGGCCCGGGAGGTCGCACGCGTCAACCGCCGGGCCGGGTACGGGCGTACGCCGCCGGGCGCCGTGCCGGACCGCCGGGGCCGCGTGGACGCGCCGGCACCCGCCGACGCGTCCGGCGCGCGCCGGCTGTCCGGGGCGTACGCCTGCGGGGGTACGGCCGGCGCTGCGCCGGGCGTACGGACACGGCGCCGGGGTCCGTGCTCCCGCGAACCCGCGCGGATGCGGCGACGGCCCGGACCGCCCCCGGCAAGGGGCTGATCCGGGCCGTAGGGTCCGCCGGCGTGCGTCAGCGCGCGACCGGGGCCTGCGCGCCGTTCGGCTCCTGGGCGTCGGCCGGGTCCGTCGGCGCCTCCGCCACCGCGCCCTCCGCCTCGGGGTCCGCCGCCGGTTCGCGCTCCGGCTCCGTGCCCGGCTGCTCCTGGGCGCTCAGCCGCTGCGCGACCCCCGCGTTGCGGGCCACGGCCTTGGCGCCCAGCGCCGTCAACGCCGCGTTGAACTGCTCGATCGACGTCGGCTCGTCGGGGCCGAGCAGATACGTCTTCAGCTCGCGCCGCGCCGGCGCCAGCCGGTCGGCCTTCGGGTCGGCGACCGCCTTCAGCAACTCGTCCAGTTCGGCGGCGCTGTTGGACAGGACGACGGCCGCCCGCACGGCGGTGTTCTGCCGCTTGAACTCCTCGACGCCCAGCTGCGCGGAGTCCGTCACCGCGTACGGCTTGCCGCTCGCGATGAAGTCCGACACCACGCTGGAGATGTCCGAAACCATGCCGTCGGACTGGTTGAAGCAGTCGTACAGCTTGGGCTCGGCGCCCGTGACGACCCTGTGCTCCCACCAGCCGAAGGTGCGCCAGTAAGCGTCGTTCCACTCGGCCCGCAGCGCCTTCGCGCGGTCCAGCCGTTCGGGGTCGGCGAGCGAGACGCGCGACTCCTCCGACTCGTCGCCGCCGGAGCGGCCGGGGGCGGTGAGCGCGGCCAGCCGCTCCTCGATACGGGTCAACTCGGCGCGCGCGGCGGCCTGTCCGGCTCCCGCGTCGGCGCTCTCCTTCGCCCAGCGGGGCTCCGCGGCGCGTGCCACGTTCGCCGCGTTCACCATCGCCGTGATCCGATCGTGGACGGCCTTGGCCTTCTTGTCGCGGATCCCGGTGAAGGGGTGCGGCTTGTAGATGACCCGGACCGGCTTCTCGGCCTTCAGCAGCCGCTTGACGATGTTCTCGCCGGCCAGCAGGAGCGAGGTGTTGCCGGGGTTGTCGTCCCAGCCCTCCCAGGTGGGGGCGTACAGGATGGTCGGTACGGGGTGGCCCGGCGCGCCCGTGCCGGTCCTGATCGGCGCGAGCTGCGGGCGGCCCACCTCGACGATGTCGTCGTCGCGTACGCCGACGTCGGCCAGCGCGTAGCGGTCGCGGCCGGCCCGGCCGGCCGTCCACACCTCGTCGTACACCTTGCTGAACGGGTTGACGCTGGCGATCTTGTCGCTGTCGCCGTGGCCGATGAAGACGTGCTTCATGGTCGGTACGCGCAGCAGGTGGATGTTCTTGCCGACGTTCGCCGCGTAGAGCGCGACCTGGACCGACGACAGGTCGAGGTTCATCAGGTGCGTACCGCCGGGGACGCAGAGCACCGGCAGCCAGGTCGGGGCGAGTTGGGTCATGATGGCCCGCTCGCGCAGGATGACCAGCGGCCGGCCCTCGGACTGCTCCAGGGTCTCCAGCCACATGTTGACCTGGTACGCGGACTCCTTGGAGCCGGAGAAGTACAGGACCACCGAAGGCTGGTACTCGCGCAGCCAGTTGTCGACGGCGCCCAGGACGGCGGGCGGCGTCGGTACGCGGCGGCTGCGGCGCAGATAGGGCACGAGCAGCAGGATGTAGACCACGCCGAGGACGAGGGTGATGCCGAGTCCCGCGTAGCCGTACCAGTCGGTGCCCGTCTGGGCGGCGGCCAGCAGACCGGCCATCGCGAACAGGTCGAGGTGGAGCATCTTCTCGGCGGAGCGGTTGACCAGGTAGTTCGGCGGGGCGTCGGGGATGCGCAGGGCGTGCAGGTCGACGTTGCGGGCGACGACCGGCATGCCGCGGCGCAGCCGGATCAGTGTCGCCAGCGCGCCCTGCGGTGCCTGGATGCCGTAGAAGAGCAGGAAACCGGCGACCGCCGCGTAGAACAGGGGCTGTTCGGCCAGGTCCATCCGGGCCAGCAGCAGCACGAGCAGCAACTGGCGTACCAGGAAGCGGATCGACAGACCGGCCCGGACCTTGTTGAGCCGGTTGATCAGATAACTGCCGCGCTGGTGCAGGAATCGGTCGGCACCGTAGGTCACGGCGCAGGCCGCCGCGAAGAACCAGAGATTCGGGATCAGCGCTGCGAGCATGACGCAGGGGTATCCCAGCCCCAGCAGGGCTGCCGCGGCCAGCTCGGCTCGGCTGCCCACGCGGGCCAGGCGGATGGCGGTCGAAATCACGAAGAACCTGCTCCAGGAGAGGGTGCCGGTTAATTCACGGTTGGCGGGAATTGTGAAGCCGTGGCTTCACGCACACGGGCCTCTGCAATTCACCGAATAGGTGAACGCAAAGGCCCGTGAATGCAAACTTGTCGAGAATTATTACACATCTTCCTGACGGTCAAGAACCGAGGCCAGCGCCTGCTCGAATCCGGAGCCCGCGGCGGAGGCTTCCCGCGTCGGATCCTGCTGTCGCACGTCGATCACATGACCGGTCAGTTCAGAGAGAAGAACGTCGAGCGAGGTACGGGCCACGGCCTCGGAGGAGAGCAGCGAGCCGGCGGGCTCGACGCCGAAGGCCTTGGTGCGCATCGGGGTCGCGGTACGTTCCGGGTTGACGCAATTCACCCGGATGCCCTCACCCGCCCATTCGTCGGAGAGGGCCTGGGTGAGATTCACCATGGCCGCCTTGGTGGACGAATAGAGGCTGTATTCGGCGCGACCGCGCGTGTAGCTGCTGGATGTGTAGAGGAGCAGCTGGCCCTTGGTCTCGGCCAGATACTTGTACGAGGCGCGGGCGATCTGGACGGGCGCCAGATAATTGACGTTCAGAGCTTCCTGAATCGTCGTGTTGTCGGTCTCGGCCAGTTTGCCGATACGCAGCACGCCCGCCGTGTTGATCACGTAGTCGATCCGGCCGGTCGCCGAGTACGCCTTCGACAGCGCGTCGTCGACATGCTCCGGGTTCTCGACATGGGTGCCGGTGGTGGAGCGGCCCAGCGCGTACACCTTCGCGCCGTACTGCTCGGCGAGGGCGGCGATGTCGGCGCCGATGCCGTACGAACCGCCGAACACCACCAGCGTCTTGCCGGACAGCAGCTCACGGTAGGCCGCCTCGTCCGCCTGCACGGGGGCGGCGGAGGAGGCGAGTTGGAAGAGCTTGTCGGCGATGAAGACGTCGACGGGCTGCGTCACCTTCATGTTGTACTCGTCGCCGGCGACGACGTAGATCGGCACGTCGGGCAGATAGCGCAGGACCACCGAACAGTCGTCGGTGGCCTGGAAGTTGGGGTCGCCCGCCGCGATCTCGTACGCCTTGCGGATCGTGGACAGCTTGAACGCCTGGGGCGTCTGGCCGCGCCGCAGCCGGGAGCGGTCGGGGACCTCGGTGATGAACTCGCCGTCGTTGCCGTGGGTGCGGGTCACGATGATGGTGTCGGCGGAGGGAATGGCGACGTCGACGGCCTGGTAGCGGTCGAGCGCGTCCACACAGTCCTTGATGACGCGCTGTGACAGAAGCGGACGGACGGCGTCATGGAACAGGACGTTGCGGTCCTCGCCGTCGGCCAGTCCCTCGCCCAGCGCCGAAATCGCCCGCTCGGTGGTCTCGTTGCGGGTCTGGCCGCCCTCGATGACCTTGGTCACCTTGGTGAGGCCGGCCTTGGCGACGATCCGCTCGACGTCGGGCACGAAACCCGGTGCCATCAGCACGATCACGTCGTCGATCGAGTCGGACTGCTCGAAGATCGACAGCGTGTGCTCGATGACAGCCTTCCCCGCGATCTTCAGCAGCTGCTTGGGGATCGACAGACCCACGCGCTGACCGGTACCACCGGCGAGCACGACTGCCGTGGTGCGGGGATGGGCTGCTTGCGGCACAGACACAGAACGACCTACCTTGCGACGAGTGGGGGACGCTGTGATGGTCGCACTCTCCGTGACCGTCTCGCAAGGCGGACGCCCGCTGCCCCTCACCCACAGGAAACCATCCGTTCACCCTCTGGCCAGCCACATTGGGTCGGCATCCGGCCAAGTGCGGCGTGACCGACTCCACATCGACACACCGCCCGGGCATATACCTCCACCGGACCTCTACTTCGCGTCCGCTATTTCCCGGCCGCGGTGTAAGCGTCGCGTAAGGGAAATCCCCTGCTCGTCGGGGGTGTCCGCGTTCGCCGAGGCGTTGCGGCGCTATTTCAGCGGTGCGTCAGCCACGTTGACGATCAGGTCGTTGGTGCCCATGTACATGATCCGTACCCGCACCCACTGGGCCGGCCGGCTCCTCAGTTTACGGACCACCCTGCGCAACGGTCCCCAGGGCCTGCTCTTGCGCACCTCGGTGACCGGGTACTCGTAGATCGGCCGCTTCTCCACGACGTCGTCGAGCACCCGTGCGACCTTCACCGGCGCGGCGTCCGGGGCGTACTTGAGCAGCAGGTCCCACGACTCCGACCTGGCGATCTGCCGTCCGGCCGGCCCCGCCGCGGGGAAGGTGAAGCGGAATCCGCGCTCCCCCAGCCGACTGCCCGAGTACGTCAACTCCTCGGCGGGCTTGCCCCGTCGGCGTACCACCAGCGAGGGCTCCTGGGCCATCGCGCCGACACCGAACAGCTCGCCCGCGACCGTGATGCGCTTGCCCTCGACGCGGATGTCACCGGCCTCCGCGTGGATGGGCCGGAGCCAGGAGCGGAGCGAGAGGTACTTGTGGGGCCGGCTCGCGTACGGCACCAGATTGTGGACGGGCTCGCCGCGCCGCGCGCGTTCGCAAGCGCTCATCGCGCCGCGCTGGTCGATGGAGCGGGCGGCGATCCGTACCCGCCGTCCGGATTCCGGGAGTTCGGCGTAGCACTCCCAGATGCCCTCGGCGAACGCCTCCCGCGCCGAAATCGTGACCGTGCCGTTGCCGGAGAGCGGGAAAACATGCTCCTCCGTACGGACGTCGGCGCGTACGCAGACGAGTTTCAGCCCCTCGTGGACGGCCGCGGCGGCCTGCGGGGCGACGAGCGAGAAGGCCAGCGCGCCGCCGGAGTCCACCACGCAGTCGGCGACCGGGGCGAAATCGCCCACGGCCGCGCGCTGGGCGGCGACCGTCCGCAGCTCGCCGAAGAGTTCCTCGTACTTCTTCGCGACCTGGCCGGGGTCGAACCGGGACGCGTTGCGTACGGCCGCCGCGCTCATCCGCCGGCGCCGCGGCTCGTCGTCGATGAGCCCGAGCAGCGCCTCGGCGACCGCGCCGGGATCCGACACCGGCACCAACAGGCCGTCCACGCCGTCCTTGAGGATCTCCCGGGGGCCGTAGTCGCAGTCGCTGCTGACGACCGGCAGGCCGCAGCGCATGGCCTCCACGAGCGTCATGCCGAACGACTCGTGGCGTGAGGTGGACGCGGCGATGGCGCCCTTCGCCCACTCCGGCTCGATCGGCGAGACCGAACCCATCAGCCGCACACTGTTGTAGAGGCCGAGCCGGTCGATCTGCCGGCGGAGGTTCTCCTTCTCCGGGCCGCCGCCGTAGATGCGCAAATCCCATTCCGGGCGCGCGGCCACGACCTCGGCGAAGGCGTCGACGAGCACGCTGTACTGCTTCTCGGCGGACAGCCGCCCGGCGGCGACGATCGTCGTGCCCGAGCCGGTGGACGGCCGGATCGACGGCTCGGGAACGCTGTTGGAGATGGCGAGCACCCGGGTCGCGGGCAGCGGCATGTGCGCGCGGTAGACGGCGGCGTCGCCCTCGGAGACGGTGACGTAGGCGTCGAGCGCGTCGATGTGCTGGTACATCTCGTTGCGCAGCGCGGGCTTGTGGTGGTTGTACGTCATGTGCTCCTGGCCGATGAGCACGGCGCTCGCCGGGGCGAACTGGGCGACGTACGCGGCGAGTCCGGGCCGGGTCCCGATGACGACGTCGGCGTCCGAGTCCGCGTAGTGGTCCCTGACCCGCTCGTCGGTGAGCTTGCTGTACTCGCGGTAGCGGGCCTCGTGCCGGGGAAAGTACTCGGCGGGCTGGAGATGGAGCGGGTGCTCCTTCTCGTACGCCGGGGACTCCTTCCAGGTGTAGACGAGCGGTACGAGTCCGATGCGCGGGTCGATGTCGAAGGCAGCGAGCGGACGGTGCTTGAACACCGAGACGATCTCCACCTCGTGCCGGTCCGCGAGCTCCTCCGCGAGATTCAAGGTGGTGCGGATGGTGCCGCCGATGCCGTAGATGGTGTGGATAAGGAAAGAGATCTTCATCAACGCTCCGTTCGGGGTGCGGGATCCTGGGCGGTCAGTCCCAAGTCCCCTTGCGTTCCGGACGGGTTCACGCGACCGTCACCGGCCGCCCCCCACATGCATGACAGGCGGGGGCGGCCGACGGTTGTGCGAGCACTTGAAGAGAAACCGCATGACCCATTATTCCGCCCATATCGCTCAATGCCCGCAGTTGTCTTTCGGCCATGCGGCGCGTCGTGCGGGTGTCGTGCGGTGCGCGTACGACAAAGGCCGTGGTCCGCTCCGAGGGGAGCGGACCACGGCCTGGCCGGCGGACGCCACTACGTCATGCATTCGATCCGTCACCGCTCGAATTCGACGGCTACGCCCCCGAACTGGAACCGAACGGAAGTCGGACCCGGGCCGGCCGCGGCCTTGCACAGCCCCGACGGCACCGCGGCCGAATCGCTAGAACGGCTTGAATTCGTCGTACTCCTTGTCCGCGTCGTCCCGCTCCGCGTCCCGGTCCTTGCGCCGGATCGCGGCCGGGCGCGGCGTCTCCAGCCGGTGGTCCTCGCCGCGCCGTCCGAGCATCTCGGCACCGGCCAGCACGGTCGGCTCCCAGTCGAAGACGACCGCGTCGTCCTCGGGGCCGATCGCGACGCCGTCACCGGCGCGGGCACCGGCCTTCATGAGTTCGCCCTCGACACCGAGCCGGCTGAGCCGGTCCGCGAGATAGCCGACCGCCTCGTCGTTGTTGAAGTCGGTCTGCCTGACCCAGCGTTCGGGCTTCTCGCCGCGTACGCGGTACAGGCCGTCCTCCTCCAGCACGACGGTGAAGCCGGAGTCGTCGACCGCCTTCGGCCGGATGACGACCCGGGTGGCCTCCTCCACGGGCTTCGCCGCGCGCTGGGCGGCGATGATCTCGGCGAGCGCGAAGGACAGCTCCTTGAGGCCAGTACGGGCCACGGCGGACACCTCGTACACACTCAGGCCGCGCGCTTCGAGTTCGGGCCGGATCATCTCGGCGAGGTCCAGGCCGTCCGGGATGTCGATCTTGTTGAGGACCGCGATACGCGGGCGGTCGTCGAGGCCGCCGTACTGCTTCAGCTCCTCCTCGATCATGTCGAGATCGGAGATGGGGTCACGGTCGGACTCCAGCGTGGCGGTGTCCAGGATGTGCACGAGGACCGAGCAGCGCTCCACATGGCGCAGGAACTCCAGGCCCAGACCGCGGCCCTGGCTGGCGCCCGGGATCAGGCCGGGGACGTCCGCGATGGTGTAGACGGTCGAACCCGCGGTGACGACGCCGAGGTTCGGGACGAGCGTCGTGAACGGGTAGTCGGCGATCTTCGGCTTGGCCGCGGAGAGCACGGAGATCAGCGACGACTTGCCGGCGCTCGGGTAACCGACGAGCGCGACGTCGGCGACGGTCTTCAGCTCCAGGACGATGTCGCCGGAGCGGCCGGGCTCGCCGAGGAGCGCGAAGCCGGGGGCCTTGCGGCGGGCGGAGGCGAGAGCGGCGTTGCCGAGCCCGCCGCGACCGCCCTCGGCGGCGACATAGGTGGTGCCCTGGCCGACGAGGTCGGCGAGGACGTTGCCCTTCTTGTCGAGGATGACCGTGCCGTCGGGGACGGGCAGGACGAGGTCCTGGCCGTCCTTGCCGGAACGGTTGCCGCCCTCGCCGGGCTTGCCGTTGGTGGCCTTGCGGTGCGGCGAGTGGTGGTACTCCAGCAGCGTCGTCACCGACTGGTCGACGACCAGGATGACGTCTCCGCCACGGCCGCCGGTGCCGCCGTCGGGGCCGCCGAGCGGCTTGAACTTCTCACGGTGAACGGAGGCGCAGCCGTGGCCTCCGCTACCCGCGGCGACATGCAGCTCGACGCGGTCCACGAAGGTGGTCATGGTGGTGCCTCCAGTACATACGGAAAAGTCTTTGGCGTTCAGACAGTGGAACAAGCGAAGGGCGGACCCGCTTCCCCTACGGGAAGTGAGGTCCGCCCTCGCGAGAAACCGATCAGAAGATCGCTCTACGGATACCGAATTACTCGGCGACCGGAACGATGTTCACGACGTTACGGCCACGGCTCTTGCCGAACTCGACCGCCCCGGGGGCGAGCGCGAACAGCGTGTCGTCGCCACCACGGCCCACACCCGAACCGGGGTGGAAGTGGGTGCCACGCTGGCGGACGAGGATCTCACCGGCGAGCACGACCTGACCGCCGAAGCGCTTCACGCCGAGCCGCTGAGCGTTCGAGTCGCGCCCGTTACGGGTGGACGATGCGCCCTTCTTGTGTGCCATGTCTCCTCAGTCCCTTACTTCTTCGCCGCGGCGGGAATAGCGGTGACCTTGATCGCCGTGTACTGCTGGCGGTGGCCCTGGCGACGGCGGTAGCCGGTCTTGTTCTTGTAGCGAAGGATGTCGATCTTCGCGCCCTTGTGGTGGTCCACGACCTCGGCCTGGACCTTGATGCCGTCCAGGACCCACGGGTCGCTGGTCACGGCGTCGCCGTCGACCACGAGCAGGGTCGAGAGCTCGACCGTGTCGCCAACCTTGGCAGTGGGAATCTTGTCAACCTCAACGATGTCGTCAACAGCAACCTTGTGCTGACGACCACCGCTGCGCACGATGGCGTACACGCGGATCTCACTCTCGCTCGGAACGGAACCCCTGAAGCCAGCCGCTCACGGGGCCCGGGGGCCCCGCCGCATCCGGATCGGACGAGCGGCCTCCGCCGACGGCGTCGAGGACAGCCACCGGAAGGTGAGGTGCTCAGAAGGTCGGCGCGCACAGAAACACGCCGAGGGTCAAGACTACGGGGCGGCTGTACGGGGGGTCAAACCAGGTGGGGGCGGCCCTGGCTCCGGGAGTCACCGTGCCCGGAGGTCCACGAAGCCGTCGCCACCAGCGCGGTCACGACACTCCCTAGGGGTTCGGGTCCTGATCGGGCTGGGTCAGCCCTGTGCCGGCCGTCCACAGCTGACCGGTGAAGCTGCCGACCGACTCGTGCCACACAGCGGTGGCCCGGCCCTCCGGACCGCCGGCGACCTGCCCGATGGCCACACCCGACGGCTTCCTGCTGAGCTGCGTCGGCGCGCTCCACACGCCGTCGACGCGTGCGGCGTGCAGGAAGACCCGCCCGTCGTCGCCCGTCGAGGCGTTCTCCACCCAGCCCGCCTGGACCGTGCCGTCGGGGCCGATCTCCGCGTCGAACTGCTCGGGGACGTACTCCGTGGACAGGGTCTGTACGGCGGACCAGTCGCCGGTCGTCGACCGGGTGGCGGTTCGGGTGCCGTAGGTGTCGCGCCAGTCGACCCACACCAGGGTGATCTCCCCGTTCGGGGCGACCAGCGGCCGGGGGTCGAGAACGTTGTCGACCGGGCCGAGGCTCTCGATCGGGCCCCACTGGGTGCTTCCCGCCGGGCGGACAACAGCCTCAAGCCGCGTGACCCCCTCCAACTCGCCGGAGGCGGTCCACACGAGCACGGCCCGGCCGTCCGGCCCCACGCCGGCCCGGACTCCGCCGGCCGCGGAGGCGGGGGCGGAGAGCGTCCGGGGGGCGGTCCATCCGGTGGCGCCGACGGGCTTGTCGACGGCCTTGACCGTCCTGTGCTCGGGACCGTTCTCGCTCCACACCGCGGTCAGCGATCCGTCCGGGGCGACGAGGACCTGCGGGCCACCTTCGAGGGTCTCGGCGGGAGTGTCGTCGAGACGGACGGCCGAGGACCACGCGCCGTTCGCTCCGTCGCGCTCGGAGGCGAAGAGCTGGGTGGAACGCCCGCCGGACTGGTTCCACACCGCGACGGCCTTTCCGGACGCGCCGATCGCCATGGTCACGTCGGAGAAACGGGTGCCCTGAGCGATGTCGACCGGGCTGGACCAGGCGGAGGCGCCGGCGGTGAGCGTCGAAGTGCGGATGGTGTTCTGGCTGCCCGCACGCACCCACGTCAGGGTGACGGAACCGTCCGGCGCGGGCAGCAGTTGCACGGTCTCCCGGCCCAGGCTCAGGGTGTCGATCACCGTCGGCGCGCCCCAGGTCTCGCTGGCCGCGGGGCGGACCGCCACCCGGAGTTCGAGCCGGGAGGTCGCGGGGACCTGCCGGTACATCGCGGCGACCACCGTTCCGTCGGCCGCGGTCCGTACATCGATGACGTCCACGATCTCCGTGGTGCCGGTCAGTGCGGTCGGGACGCTCCACGGGCCGTCCGCGTCGGCGCGCGTGCCGACGCGGACGGACTCCGGCGCGGCGGTCGCGGCTGTCGCGACCGCACCCGAGGCGGCGATGCCCAGTGCGAGAACCGGTACGAGTGAAGCGCCGAGGATTCTTCGTACGGTCGCACGGCGAGGCTGGACGCTACTTCTCAAGACTTCCTCCGATTACCTGTCTGCGGGCATGGAGGGAACACGGCGCACGCCGCTGTCGTCACGCGAAGCAAGCCCCCCGGCCCGATCCCCCCAGGTGGACAGAGAGTAACAAGGTCCGCACGGCATGTGCATCCGTCTTTTCGAAGATCGAACGGGAGTCCGGGCGTGTGCGGGGTCGTGGCGAGAGAGTCGTCCGCGGCCTGATTCGAAAACACGCTCTAGGGTGTCGTGATGGTCGAATCCCTCTCCCGGAAGCACCCCGAAGCCCCCGCGGGCGCCGATGCCAGTGCCCCTGCCGAGGCCCAGGCCGGTCCCGGCGCCGTGGAGCGGGATCCGTTTTTCGACAACGCGAAGTATCTGGCCATCGTCCTGGTCGCCGTCGGGCACTCCTGGGAGCCGCTGCCGGGCAGCGGGCGGGTGGTCGAGGCCCTCTACACCTTCGTCTACGCGTTCCACATGCCGGTCTTCATCGTGATCGCGGGCTATTTCTCGCGCGGCTTCGACCTGAGCCCCAAGCGGGTGTGGCGGCTGTTCACGGGGGTCCTCGTGCCGTACGCGATCTTCGAGGTGGCGTACACGCTCTTCCACCGCGCGGTCGAGGATCCGGGATTCCCGCTGACGCCCACGGACCCGTACTGGATCCTCTGGTTCCTGCCCGCCCTGTTCCTGTGGCGGATCACCACACCGTTCTGGCAGCTGGTCCGGTGGCCGGTCGCCCTGTCCCTCGCCGTCGCCGCGCTGGCGTCGATGTCGACGGGGATCGGGGACGACCTCCAGCTGATGCGCGTCCTTCAGTTCCTGCCGTTCTTCGTCCTGGGGCTGCGGCTGCGCCCCGAGCACTTCGCGTATCTGCGCCGCGCCCGGGTACGGGTGGCGGCCCTGCCCGTCCTGCTGGTCGCCCTGCTCGTGGCGTACTGGTCGGTCCCCCGCATGAGCACCTCGTGGCTCTTCAGGAGCTACAGCGCCCGAGAGCTGGACGAGCCGGTGTGGACCGGCGCGGCGATGACCCTGCTGATGTTCGCCGCCGCGCTGGTCCTCGGCGCGTGTTTCCTGGCCTGGGTGCCGCGCCGCCGGCTGTGGATGACCGCGCTGGGCGCCGGGACGCTGTACGGGTATCTGCTGCACGGCTTCTTCATCCGCGGCGCGCGATACCTCGGCGGCTACGACGACCCCTTCCTCGAAACCCAGGCGGGCCGGATCGCGGTCACCCTGGCCGCCGCGCTGCTGGTGACGGCGCTCTGCACGCCGCCGGTACGCCGGATGTTCCGGTACGTGGTGGAGCCCCGGATGGAGTGGGCGCTGCGGGCGGGCGCCGGAATCGGGCTACGGGCCCCGACGTATGCTCAACCGTCGGAAAAGAACTCGGAGAGGCAGCCGCGTGAACTACAGGGTCCAGCCCACCGCACAGGTCGACGAGACCGCGGTGGTCGGTGACGGCAGCAGCGTCTGGGAGCTCGCGCAGATCCGGGAGAACGCGCGGCTGGGCGAGAACTGCGTCGTCGGGCGGGGTGCCTATGTCGGGACCGGGGTCCGGATCGGGGACAACGTCAAGATCCAGAACTACGCGCTGGTGTACGAGCCCGCCGAGCTGGCCGACGGGGTCTTCATCGGGCCCGCCGTCGTCCTCACCAACGATCTCAATCCCCGCTCCGTGGACCCCGACGGCAAGCTGAAGCGCGGCTCCGACTGGGAGGCCGTCGGTGTGAAGATCGCGGAGGGCGCCTCGCTGGGCGCCCGGTCGGTCTGTGTGGCGCCCGTACGGATCGGCCGCTGGGCGATGGTCGCCGCCGGCGCCGTCGTCACCCAGGACGTACCGGACTTCGGGCTGGTCGTGGGCGTTCCCGCCCGCCGGATCGGCTGGGTCGGGCGCGCGGGCGTGAAGCTCGTGGCGCGGGACGGGGAGCCCGGTGTGTGGGAGTGCCCGAGGACCGGCGCGCTGCACGACGAGAAGGACGGCGTCCTCGCCGAGCGGGACCCCGCCCGCTGAACTCCGCACGCACACGTACGAAGAAACCCGTCACACACCAGATCGCCACCACCTGTGGCCTTGCAGAAGAGTGTTCGATGAAAGTCATCAGCATCGTCGGTGCCCGCCCACAGCTGGTCAAACTCGCGCCCATCGCCGCCGCGTTCGCGCGGACCGAGCACCAGCACGTCATCGTCCACACCGGACAGCACTACGACGCCGACCTCTCGGACGTCTTCTTCTCCGGCCTCGGGATACCCGACCCCGACGTCCACCTGGGCGTCGGGTCCGGCAGTCACGGCGTCCAGACCGGGGCCGTACTCTCCGCCCTCGACCCGGTCCTCGAAGCCGAGCGGCCCGACTGGGTGCTGGTCTACGGAGACACCAACTCCACCATCGCCGGGGCGCTCTCCGCGGTGAAGCAGCATCTGCCGGTCGCCCATCTCGAAGCGGGGCTGCGGTCGTTCAACCGCCGGATGCCCGAGGAGCACAACCGCGTCCTCACCGACCACTGCGCCGATCTGCTGCTGGCGCCCACCGCCGAGGCCATGCGCCACCTCGCCAACGAAGGCCTCGCGCAGCGGGCGGAGTTGGCCGGCGACGTCATGGTGGACATCTGCCTGCGGATCCGCGACGCGGTGCTCGCCGGTGAGTTCGCGGCCCCCGCGCTGCCGGAGGGGATCGATCCCGGCGCGCCGTTCCTGCTCGCCACCCTGCACCGCCCGGACAACACCGACGACCCCGACCGGCTCGCCGCGATCCTCAAGGCGCTGGGCGAACTGCCGCTGCCGGTGGCACTGTTGGCACACCCCCGGCTGGTCGCCAAGGCGCAGCTCCACGGCATCGAGCTGAATCAGGGCTCGGTACGCGTGGGCCGGCCGCTGCCGTACGCGGGTCTCGTCGCCGGTGTCCTCGCGTCGGCCGGTGTGGTGACCGACTCCGGCGGCCTTCAGAAGGAGGCGTACCTCCTGGACCGTGTCTGCACCACGATCCGGCCCGAGACCGAGTGGGTCGAGACCCTTGAGGACGGCTGGAACCATCTGGTCCCGGACCCGCACGAGCTGTCCCCGCAGAAGTGGGTGGCGCTGGCCGTACGGCCGGCCCCGACGGCCCCGCACGGCGCCCCGTACGGCGACGGAACGGCCGCGCGCCGTGTCGTCGAGCTGATGGAACAGGCCACCGGGCGGGCGGCGATCCCCGCCCAGGCGGCCGTACGCGTCTGACAGGCACGGCAGTTGTACGAGTGAGGGCCCACCCGCGGCGCGGGTGGGCCCTCACTTCGTGAAACGCGCTCGTCAGCCGAGATGCTTCAACAGCCGCTCGTACAGCTCCACATACTTCTCCGCCTGCGCTTCCCAGCTCCACTCGTCGAGCATGCCGGGCCGGTCGTACGGCGCGGTGTACCGGTCCCGGTCGCTCAGCACCGCGCCCACCGCCCGCGCCAGGTCCTTGCCGTCCTCGGAGCGGAAGACCTCGCCGTTGCCGACCCGGTTCACCTCGTCCGCCATGGCCTTCACATCGCTGACCACGACGGGCAGCCGTGCCTGCATGAACTCGAAGAACTTGGTGCTCAGGGCGACTTCGTGGTTCACCGGCCCCTTGCGCAGCGGGTGGATGCCCACGTCCGCCGTCGACAGGAACCGCACCAGCACGTCGTACGGCACGTACGGCATGAAGTGCACGCGGTCCGCGGCGCCGATGCTCTCGCTGAGTTCGCGCAGCGAGCGTACGTAGTCGCCCTCCAGGTTGTTGATCATGAAGGCGGCGTGCACGTCGTCCGCGAACGCCAGCGACTCCACGATCGTGTGCAGACAGCGCTGCGGCGCCGCCCCGCCGCAGTACACGGCGAGGGGCGTCTCGGGCCCGAGTCCGCACGCCTCGCGTACGTCCCTGGCGCCGTCCTCCGTGGTCCAGTCCGAGGACGTCTCCTCGCCGGGCACGAGCTTCGGCGGCGCGTTGAGGGTGACGACGGGCAGTTCCTTGAGACCGTGCGAGGTCTGGAGCATCTCTGCCAGCGCCGGCGACACCGTGACCACCGCGTCGACGTAAGGAATGTGCTCGCGCTCGTAGGCGACCTGCGAGGCGAGCCACTTCTTCGAGGGGCTGGCCTGCGCGAGTCCGGGCACGAACTCGTGCGCGTCGTACACGACTCGTACGTCACGGCCCGCCGCACGGGCCCGTACGCCGGCGCGCGCCGCGACACCGATCATGCGGTAGTCGTGGGCGTGGATGAGATCGGGCTGAAGCTCCTCGATCTTGTCGCGGTAGCTCAACTCGTAGCGCAGGGGCAGCGGATCAAGCCGCCGCCATGCCCTGTCCCCCATGGTGGCGCCCCAGAAGGCCATCTCAAGACCTTCCAGCGTGCCGTTCTTGTCGCCCCAGGCAGCGGCGGCGGCCTTCGTCTGACGGGTCCTGGCCCGGATGGTGGTGCGCCGGACCTTGCCCGCCAACCGCGCCGCGATCAGCGGCAGTTGCTTGGTGCTGGAGGGCTCCGCGATACCGGTACGGGCCCCGGCGCCGGCGCCGCGCACCTCAAGCTCCGCCCAGTCCACCTTGATCCGGCGGTTCTTGAGCACCGCCTTGTCCTGGCTGTCGTACGCCAGCGGGTAGCGGACACCCGTCACGCGGCGGCGCAGCGTCTTGCGCGGGGGCAGCCGGCGCAGGACCAGCCGGTGGATCTGTGCCTCGCCGAGCCGGTAGCTGTCGGGGCCGCTCGCCGGCGCGCGGCCGATGAGATGGACCTCCCACCCCGCGTCGGCCATCGACCGGGCGTGCTTCTGGACCCGTGAGTCACCGTCGATGGTGTTGTCGACGAGCATCACGACTCGTCCGGGGCGACGCTCTGGCATGTCTCTCGTTCCTCTGCTCACCGCTCAGCCGCCGATGACGACGCGGCGTACGCCGCGCCAGGCGTCCGGGTCGGTGGTACGGCGGCCGTCGACCAGCACCGTGACGTCCGGCAGGTCGGCCGGCTTCAGGTCGCGGTACTCGGCGTGGTCCGCCTGGAGCACGGCGGCCGTGACCTTCTGCCCCTCGTGCGGCGGCAGGCCGTGCGCGGTCAGTTCCTCGGACGTGTACATCGGGTCGGAGACGTACGGCACGGCGCCGCGCAGCCGCAGCGCCTCGACGGTCGGGAAGACGCCGGAGAACGCCGTCTCCTTGACGCCGCCGCGGTAGGCCGCGCCGAGGACGAGCACGCCGACGCCGGTGAGGTCGCCGTACGCGGCGGCCAGCAGGTCAACGGCGTACTCGGGCATCGCCGCGTTCGCCTCGCGCGCCGAGCGCACGACGGTGGCCGCCGGGTCGTTCCACAGATACATCCGCGGGTAGATCGGGATGCAGTGCCCGCCGACGGCGATACCGGGCTGGTGGATGTGGCTGTACGGCTGGCTGTTGCAGGCCTCGATGACCTTCTTGATGTCGATGTCGTTCTGGTCGGCGAAGCGCGCGAACTGGTTGGCCAGGCCGATGTTGACGTCGCGGTAGGTGGTCTCGGCGAGCTTCGCCAGCTCGGACGCCTCGGCGGTGCCGAGGTCCCACACGCCGTTCGCGCGCGGCAGGTCCTCGCGTACGTCGAAGTCGAGGACGGCCTCGTAGAAGTCGACACCGTGCTTGGCCGACGCCTCGTCGATACCGCCGACGAGCTTGGGGTAACGGCGCAGATCCGCGAAGACCCGCCCGGTCAGGACGCGTTCGGGCGAGAAGACGAGATGGAACTCCTCGCCGGGGGTGAGCCCCGAGCCCTCCTGGAGCATCGGCGCCCAGCGGGTGCGGGTGGTGCCGACGGGCAGGGTCGTCTCGTAACTGACGAGGGTGCCCGGCTTCAGGCCCTGGGCGATCGCCTTCGTCGCGGAGTCCATCCAGCCGAAGTCGGGCACGCCCTCGGCGTCCACGAAGAGCGGCACGACGACCACGACGGCTTCGGACTGCGCGACGGCGGCGGCGGTGTCGGTCGTGGCCGTCAGCAGCCCGGCGTCGACGCACTGCTTGAGCTTGACGTCGAGGTCGTGCTCCCCGGGGAAGGGCTCCGTACCGGCGTTGACCAGCTCGACGACCTTCTCGTTGACGTCCGCGCCGATGACGCGGTGGCCCTTGGCGGCGAACTGCACGGCGAGCGGCAGACCGATCTTGCCGAGCGCGACTACACAGATATTCATCGGACTACTTTCCTTTTGAACCGGGGCAGCAGGCTTCGTACCCGCGCGCGGAAGGATGCTGTCGGCTCCCACAGCGGGGCCGTGGTGATCACCAGTCGCCCCTTGGGATTCACATTGGCCGACGCCCGGTACGGGACGGCGTCGCCCCAGCGCCGGGCGAGCGGCATCGGCAGACCGCGGGTGCGGACGGGGATCTCGTACGTGGAGCCGGCGACGTCCACGTAGACGCGGACACCGGCCTTGATACGGGCCGCCGCGAGCGGGATCCGGGCGGTCAGAATGGTGCCGCCACCGCCGTCGGGCTCCGGCGCGCGGGTGAACTCCCCCACCGCATCGGGGAGTTGGTCGTCGGCCCCCAGCCGACGGGCCGCCGCCTTGTCCGCGCTCTTGGGCATCGCGGTCCGGGCCAGCCGGATCACGGCGGAGTCGGTCTGCCCGCTGACGCCGATGCGTACGGTGAACACCGCGAAGAGCGTGTCGCCGTGCCGTTCCCAGCCCGCCTCGAGCAGCCGGGTGCCACTCGCGAGTCGGCCGGGGACCGACTCGCCCACCAACTCGTAAGCGCGATCGGGCAGTTGGACGGCGGGATCACGCAGACCGGGGTAGGCCGCGAACGCCCGTCCGGCGTCGAGCAGGAACGGTGGCGCGCCGTGCTCGGCCTCGTCGGCGATGGCCTTGCTGAGTTCGGCCACAGCGCCACGCTGGGCCAGCAGTATCCGTACCCGGCGTTTGACGTCGAGCGAGTCACGAAGCTCGTCCGTCAGATAGTCGTCGGCGAGTTCGGCGATGCCCGCGCACAGCTCGCGCTGGGTCACGGGGTCGAGCGGCAGGAAGTCGTCCTGGACGAGCTTGGCAAGCTCCCAGGTGAAGTGCCGCTTGAACACGGCGTCGCGTCGCGGCCCCGCCTCGATCAGACCGGCCGTGTGGCGCATGATGCGAGTGGTGCAGTGCAGCCTGGCCAGATGGTCGGCCCGGTAGGTGATGTTGCTCGCGTCGCCGCGCTTCACCGCGTAGTAGTACGTGTAGTCGCCGAGAACGGAGATCCGCTCGGCCCGTACGCAGGCCTCGATGGTGAACGGCTGGTCGCTGCCGACCGGCAGGTCCTCGGGGAAGCGGAGCTTGTACTTCTCCACCAGCTCACGCCGGAAGAGCTTGGTGTTGGCCAGGGCGAACGGCAGGTCGGAGCCGTACAGACTGACGTCGGGATCGTTCTTCTTGTACATCGCCTGGCGGACGTAACGGCCGTTGGTGCCGACCATCTTGCCGATCACCACGTCCGACCCGTGCTCGTCGGCGCAGGCGACCATGCGCTCCAGCGCCTCTTCGCCGAGGTAGTCGTCGGAGCCGATGAAGTAGACGAAACGGCCGGTGGCGATCTCCAGGGCGCGGTTGCTCGGCGCCGCCGGGCCACCGCTGTTCTCCTGGTGGACGACCTTGACCGTGTCCGGGTACTCCTTGGCGAACCGGTCGAGTTCGGCGCCGCTGTCGTCGGTCGAGCCGTCGTCGACGGCCACGACCTCAAGCCGCGCCAGGCCGATGCTCTGGCCTACGAGCGAGTTAAGGCACTCGGTCAGATACGGCATCGTGTTGTACACGGCCACCACGACCGTGACATCGGGAGTGGTCGTCGTCATCGTCTGGCCTCCGACTTCTTCCGGTCCCCGACGAGCGTCGAGTACAGCCCGTCGAGCACGTCGGCCTGCGCCTCCCACGTCCACCCGTCCAGCAGCCCCGGCTTCTCGTACGCCGCCTTGTACGGCTCCGGGTCCGCCAGGACCTGCTTGATCGCGCGGGCCAGGTCGTCGGTGTCCTCGGCCGTGAAGACCTCGCCCTGGCCCGTCGCGCGGGTGACCTCGGACATCGTTCTCACATCGCTCACCACCAGGGGCAGCCGGGCGTGCGAGTACTCGAAGAACTTGGTGATCAGCGCGATCTCGTGGTTCGGCCAGTGGTGGATCGGGATGCATCCGGCGTCCGCCGCCGACAGGAAGCGCACGACCTGCCAGTGCGGTACGTACGGCACCGTGTGCAGCCGGTCGCCCGCGCCCAGCTCCGCGGCGCGCGCCAGCAGCGTCTCCATGTAGGCGGACGTGGGGTTGGGCACGACGAACGCGATGTGGACGCCGTCGAGCTTCGGCAGCGTCTCGACCAGGTCGCCGAGGCCGCGCTGCGGGCCGGGTGAGCCGCTGTAGACGATCAGCGGCACGTCCGGGCCCACGCCGCACAGCTCACGCAGGTCCGGCGTCGGCTCCGGCTCGCCGTCGGCGTCCGCCGCGACGCGCGTGACCGACTCCCCCGGCCGGTCCGGCGCGTTCAGCACGACCGTCGGCCGCTCCGTCAGCCCGTGCCGCTCGATGAGCAGGTCCGACAGCCCCTCCGAGACCGTGACCACCGCGTCGGCGTACGGCGCGTACTCGCTCTCGTGCGCCGTGTTGCCCGGGATCCAGTGGGCGTTGTCCTCCCAGGGGCGCACCCCGGGCAGGAACTCGTGCGCGTCCCAGACCAGCTTCACCGACCGTCCGGCGGCCCTGGCCCGGACCGTGGCCCGCGCGCCGACGCCCAGCATGCGGAAGTCGTTGGCGTGGATGAGGTCGGGCTTCAGCGCGTCGATCTCCGGTCCGTAGGTCAACTCGTAGTCCCACAGGGCGGGTTCGAGCCTGCGCCAGGCACGCCTGCCCTTGACCGCGGTCCAGGAGGCGGTGAACAGCCGGTCCAGCGGACCCCGCAGCCGGCGGCCGGCCTGCTGGGCCTCCTTGCTGTGCCGTGACCGGAGTCCGACCCAGCGCTGCACGATGTTCGACACGGGTCCGGCGACGCGCAGGCGAAGGCCTTCGACCCGGCGGAACAGCGGGCTGCCGACGGCTCCCGGTGCCACCTTGAGCGCGGCACGGCGCGTCGCGACATCCGCGCGCCACGCCTTGGCCCACTGCCGCCGGTAGGCGGCGAGCGGGCCGGGCGGGTAGGCGAGCGGGCGGCGCAGCAAGGAGCGGTGGCGTTCGGCGTGGCGCTTGGCGAGCGGGGCCTTCAGCGGCAGCAGCCGTACCTCCGCGTCGCCGAGCTTCCAGCTGCGGCCCTTGCCGCTGCGGACCAGTCCGAGCAGGGTGACGTCCCAGCCGGCGGCGGCGGCCGACTCGGCCGCCTTCTGTACCCGCGAGTCGCCGTCGACCTTGTTGTCGACGAGCATGACGATGCGCCCCTTGCCGGTCGTCTCACCACCGACACTCTGCGTATCCATCAACTGCCTTTCTGAACCGGTCACTTCAGGAAGCTGGTGCGGACGGACGGGACGTCAGCCGGGGACGGATTCCGTCGCGAGCTGGACGGTCGTGCCGTTCGCGGCGGACTCCAGCAAGGACGCCGCCACCTCGACCGTGCGAAGGCCCTGCCGCAGCGTGCAGATGTCGTGCGACTCGCCGAGTACGGCGTCGCGGAACAGCTCGTGCTCCACCAGCAGCGGCTCGCGCTTGGGGATGGCGTAGCGGATCATGTCGCCCTCGGCCACGCCGCGGAAGGCGCGCAGCGCCTCCCATTCGGTCGTCACCGCGGCGTTGGAGTAGAAGGTCAGGTCGGCGGTGAGCGTGTCGGCGATGAAGCAGCCGCGCTCGCCGGTGACCGAGGTGAAGCGCTCCTTGAGCGGGCTAAGCCAGTTGACCAGGTGGTTGACCATGGTGCCGTCGGAGAGCCGGCCCACGGCGGAGACCATGTCCTCGTGCGGCCGGCCGCTCTTGGACACCGTGTGGGCGGAGATCGAGGTGTACGTCTGGCCGGTCACCCAGCCGGTCAGGTCGATGTCGTGGGTGGCGAGGTCCTTGACCACGCCGACATCGGCGATGCGGTGCGGGAACGGTCCCTGACGGCGTGTCACCACCTGGTACACGTCGCCGAGTTCACCGGCCTCCAGGCGGGCGCGCAGGCTGCGCAGCGCCGGGTTGCAGCGCTCGATGTGGCCGACGCCCGCGACGAGGTTCCGCGACTCGAAGGCCTCGACCAGCCGGCGGGCGCCCTCGACGCTGTCGGCCAGCGGCTTCTCGATGAGCGCGCCCACGCCGGCCTCGGCGAGCTGGAGGCCGACCTCCTCGTGCAGGGCGGTCGGGCAGGCGACGACGGCGTAGTCGACGCCGCGCGCCAGCAGTTCCTCGACGGTGTCGAGGACGGGCGCGCCCTGCGCCAGTCCGTTCTTGTCGCCGAGCGGGTCGACGACCCCGACGAGCGTGACGCCGTCGAGTCCCGCCAGCACGCGTGCGTGATGGCGCCCCATCGAACCCAGTCCGATCAGGCCGGCGCGCAGTCCACCAGTGGTCACAGGTTCTCTCCCAGCTCGTTCACGGCGGTCGCGATCCGCTCCAGTTCGCTCTCGGACAGCGAGGGGTGCACGGGCAGCGAGACGACCTCGGCGGCGGCCCGCTCGGTCTCCGGCAGGTCCCAGTCGCGGCCGGCCTTCTGGTCCGGCTCCCAGAACGGCCGCAGCCGGTGGATGGGGGTCGGGTAGTACACGGCGTTGCCGACGCCCGCCTCGGTGAGCTTCGCCATCGCGGCGTCGCGGTCACCGGTGATCCGGACCGTGTACTGGTGGTAGACGTGGTACGCGCCGTCGGCGACCGGCGGCGTCACCACGCCGGGCGCGGTGATGTGCTCGCTCAGGTAGGCGGCGTTGGCGCGGCGCTGCTCGGTCCAGCCGGCGAGCTTGGTGAGCTGGACGCGGCCGATGGCGGCGGCCACGTCGGTCAGACGCATGTTGGCGCCGACGATCTCGTTCGCGTACCGCTGCTCCATGCCCTGGTTGCGCAGCAGCCGCAGGGTGCGGGCGACCTCGGCGTCACCGGTGGAGATCATGCCGCCTTCGAGCGAGTGCATGTTCTTCGTCGGGTAGAAGCTGAAGGTGCCGCCGGAGCCGAAGGCGCCGACCGGCGTGCCGTGCAGCGACGCGGCGTGCGCCTGGCAGGCGTCCTCCACGACGGCGAGCTTGTGCTTGTCGGCGATGGGCATCAGCTTGTCCATCGAGGCCGGGTTCCCGTACAGGTGGACCGGCATGATCGCGGCGGTGCGCGGGGTGATCGCGGCCTCGACGGCGGCGGGGTCGAGTCCGAAGTTGCCGGGCTCGATGTCGGCGAAGACGACGTCGGCGCCGACGAGCCGTACCGCGTTGGCGGAGGCGGCGAACGAGAACGACGGCACGATGACCTCGTCACCCGGGCCGATACCGAGGGCGAGCAGCAGCAGGTGGAGTGCCGACGTGCCGGAGTTCACCGCCACGCAGTGGCGGCCGGCGACGAGCTCGGAGAAGCCTTCCTCGAAGGCGGCCACCTCGGGGCCCTGGACGACGCGGCCGGTGCGCAGGACGCGGACGGCGGCCTCGATCTCTTCCTCCCCGATGACCGGACGGGCTGCGGGGATGGGCTGCACTTCACTGCTCGACATGGACGTCGTCCTCCTTGAAACACCGCGAAAGCTCTCTGTGGCAGAGGCCAGGAGTGCGGCGGGCGTCTCACGAGACCGCGCGTACCCATACGGCGCGATGGCCGACGCCCTGCCGAGGAATTGGGACCGCTGTCCCTGTACGGGCCGGTCACCGACCGCAGGTTCCGGGCGGGGACTGTCGACGGCGGGGACCGCCAGTCACATTATCAGGGATTTCCGGTGGAATTTCGGCGGTGTTAACCGCCAATCGCATCAATTCCGAAACAAAGAGGGCCCGTACCTACCACTGGAATCCCAGAGGCAGGTACGGGCCGTTCAACCGCCGATCAACCGGCGATCACCAAACGTTCAACCCGGTCACTCACCCATCAGTGGCCACCGACACGGCGGGAGCGGTCTGCTGCTCGGCCGCCGATGTCTTCTTGGCCGCGGACTTCGTGGTGGCCTTCTTCGCGGTGGTCTTCTTGGCGGCGGTCTTCTTGGCCGCCGTCTTCTTCGTGGCCGCCTTCTTGGCCGTGGCCTTCTTGGCGGTCTTTCGAGCCGCCTTCTTGGCCGGAGCTGAAGATTCCGCATTGCTGTCGTCGCCGGACCCGCCGGAGTCACCGGCGTGTCCTTCGGATTCGGCCGACCGGGTGGACTCGGCAGCCGAATCCACCACGAGGACGGCCGCTTCCCCGGCGCCCGCCGGCGAACCGGCCGGGGCCGACGCCTTACGGGTGGCCCTGCGGCGCGCCCGGGGCGGCGCCGCGTCGGACGTCTCCGCGACCGGCGTGTCGGCCGGGGATGTCCCGGTCGCGGGCGCGTCGTTCACGGACGCGTCGGTGCCGGGCGTGTCGGTGACCGGCTCGGTCCGCGCCGGCTCCGAGGGAACGGACTCCGACGGCACGGACTCCGACGGCTCGACGACCACCTCGGCCGCCTCCCGCGCTTCGCCCGACTTCGGCGAACCGGCCGGAGCCGACGCCTTACGCGTCGCCCGGCGGCGGCCACGGCCCTGCGGAGCGACCTCCTCCACATCGGCCTCGGGCTCGGTCACCGGCGCGGACGAGGCGACCGGGACCGGCACCGTGGCCGGCTCCTCGGCCCGTACCTTCGGCTCGGGCTCCGACGACCTCGGCGAACCGGCCGGAGCCGACGCCTTGCGCGACGCCCGGCGGCGCGAGCGCCCGCCACGGGCGGCCGTCTCGGCCTCCGCGACGCTGCTGTACAGCTCCTCGTCGGGCACGAACTCCGGCGCGGGCAGCGCCACCGGGGCGGCGACCTCCGCCGCCACCTCGGCCTCGGACTCCGACTCCGCGTCGACGAGGACATCGGCCGCCGTCTCGTGCTCATGGTCGTGCTCGTGGTCCGCACCGGACCCGCCCCGGCGCTTCTTGGCGCGCTTGCCGTTGCCGCCACCGCCGGCGTTGCCACCGCCGCCGGAGCTGGTCGGCTGCTCCATGTGCACGATCACGCCGCGCCCGTTGCAGTGGACGCAGGTCTCGGAGAACGACTCCAGCAGCCCCTGGCCCACCCGCTTACGGGTCATCTGGACCAGGCCCAGCGAGGTGACCTCGGCCACCTGATGCTTCGTCCGGTCCCGGCCCAGGCACTCCAGCAGCCGCCGCAGCACCAGATCCCGGTTCGATTCGAGGACCATGTCGATGAAGTCGATGACGACGATGCCGCCGAGGTCCCGCAGCCGCAGCTGACGCACGATCTCCTCGGCCGCCTCCAGGTTGTTCCTGGTGACGGTCTCTTCGAGATTGCCGCCCTGCCCGGTGAACTTCCCGGTGTTGACGTCGACCACGATCATGGCCTCGGTCTTGTCGATGACCAGCGAGCCGCCGCTCGGCAGCCAGACCTTGCGGTCCAGCGCCTTCATCAGCTGCTCGTCGATCCGGTACGACGCGAAGACGTCGACCTCGCTCGTCCAGCGGTTCAGCCGGTCGGACAGGTCGGGGGCCACGTGCTCCACGTAACCGTGGATGGTCTGCCACGCCTCGTCACCGCTGACGATGACCTTCGTGAAGTCCTCGTTGAAGATGTCGCGCACGACCCGGACGGTCATGTCCGGCTCACCGTAGAGAAGCGTCGGAGCGTTGCCGCTCTTCGTCTTCTTCTTGATGTCCTCCCACTGCGACTGGAGGCGCTCGACGTCGCGGCGCAGCTCGTCCTCGCTCGCGCCCTCGGCGGCCGTCCGGACGATGACGCCCGCGTCCTCGGGGACGATCTTCTTCAGGATGGTCTTCAGCCGGGCCCGCTCGGTGTCGGGGAGCTTGCGGCTGATGCCGGTCATCGAGCCCTCGGGGACGTACACGAGGTAACGGCCGGGGAGCGAGACCTGGCTGGTGAGACGTGCGCCCTTGTGACCGATCGGGTCCTTCGTCACCTGGACGAGGACCGACTGGCCGGACTTGAGCGCGGTCTCGATACGGCGCGGGCCGCCCGCCATGCCCAGCGCCTCGAAGTTGACCTCACCGGCGTACAGGACGGCGTTGCGCCCCTTGCCGATGTCGACGAACGCGGCCTCCATGGACGGCAGTACGTTCTGCACCTTGCCCAGGTAGACGTTGCCGACGTAGCTGGTGGCCTGCTCCTTGTTGACGTAGTGCTCGACGAGCACGTTGTCCTCGAGGACGCCGATCTGGGTGCGCTCGCCGCTCTGCCGGACGACCATCACGCGCTCGACGGCCTCGCGGCGCGCCAGGAACTCCGCCTCGGTGATGATCGGCACCCGGCGGCGGCCCTGCTCACGGCCTTCGCGCCGGCGCTGCTTCTTCGCCTCAAGGCGGGTCGAGCCCTTGATGGACTGGACCTCGTCCACGCCGGTGCCGGGCTCGGTGTCCTTCGCCCGGCGCTCGCGCGGCTCGCGGACCTTGACGACCGTGCGCTCCGGGTCGTCCACGCCGTTGTTCTCGGTGTCGGAGCCACCGTCACCGCTGCGACGGCGCCTGCGGCGACGCCGACGGCTGCTGCTGCTCCCGCCGCCCGACTGGCCGGCGGAGTCGTCGTCGTCCTGTTCGTCGGAGTCGGCGGCGTCCGTGTCGGACCCGTCCTCGTCCTCGGTGTCGGCGGCGTGCTTCTTGCCGCGGTCCTGGCCCCGGTCCTCGGAGGCGTCGTCGGTGTGCTCGTCCGACTGCTCGTCGCTCTCGGCGGACTCACCGCGGCGACGGCGCCGGCCGCCCCTGCGGCGGCGGCGCGACGGACGGTCGAACTCGTCCGAGTCCTCGGAGTCGGCGTCCGACTCGTCGCTCTCGGCGGCCTGCTCGGTGTCGGGCTCGTCGTCGGCGTCCCGCGCGGCCGGGGTCTGCACGGGCGCGGGCTCGGCGGTGTCGGCGGACTCGCCGCGCCGACGGCGCCGACGGCGGCCCGAAGGCTCGGGGGCGGGCGCGGCGACGGGCTCGGCCGTCGTCTCGTCCTCGATGTCGAGATCGTCCTCGTCGTCCTCGACGTCACCGGCGGCGGCCATCGCGGCGGCCGTCTCGGGCGTCTGGAACATCGGCTCGGCGAAGACGGGCGCCTGGAAGACGGCCACGGCGGGCCGGGCGGCGCGCCGACGCGACCGCTCGGGCGCCTCGGTCTCCTTGTCCTTCGTGGCGGACGGCCCCGAGCCGTTGCGCTGCTCGGCCTTCCTGGCCCTGGGCTCGGACGCCTTGCGCTCCTCGGCCTTGGGCTCGGCCTCGGGGGTGAACTCCGGCGAGCCGGCGCCCCTGCGACGGGTCCGGCCGCGGGTGGCGGCCTTCTCGGCGGCCTCGACCCGCTCCTCGTCGGCGGTGATCTGCGTGACGGTGTTCGCCGGCAGCGTCTCGCCCTGCGTGACCTCGTCGGTGTCGTCGTCCGCCTGGACGGGCTGGGGTGCGGTGGCCGGCGCGGTCACCTTGCGGGTGGCCCGGCGCCGCGCACGCGGCGGCGCGGCCTCGTCGGCCTGGGCCACGGGCTCGGCGACAGAGGCGGAAGCGGTCTCGGCGGCCGGCTCGACCGGCTCCGGCACGCTCTCGGCGGGAGCGGCGACCTTACGCGTCGCCCGACGGCGGGCCCGCGGCGGCGCGGGCTCGTCGGCGACGGCCGCGGACTCGGCAACCGGCTCCGCGACGGCCTCGGGAGCGGCGGGCTCGACCACCGGTGCGACCACCGGCTCGGCGACCGTCTCGACGGGAGCGGCGACCTTACGCGTCGCCCTGCGCCGCGCCCGGGGCGGCGCGGGCTCGTCGGCCTGGGCCACGGGCTCGGCGAGAGCCTCCGGTGCGGCGGCCTCGGGAGCGGGGTCGGCCACGATCTCCACGGGCGCGGTGGCCTTACGGGTGGCCCGACGGCGGGGCCGCGCGGGCGGGGCCTCGCCGGTGGCGGCGGCGGGCTCGGAGGTCTCCTCCGGCGCGCTCGCCGTGGTCTTCGCCCCGTCGGCGGCCTCGGCCGCCGCGGACGGCGGCCCCGCCGGACGCGACGCGGCGCGGCGCCTGCGGCGCGGCGGCAGCGTGTCGCTGGGGCTGTTCAGTTCTTCTTCGGTCTCCCGGTTCGTACCGGGCTCGTTCTGGGACATGCGGGCGGTTCTCCCGTCACGCTCCCGGGCGCCACGCCTTCATCCGGTCCGGCCACGGCCGCGCTGAGGCGCGAATGCCGCCGTCCGGGGCGCGGGCGCCGCACAGGAGCTGTTATGTCTGGGTCGCCGGTTCCGTACGTACGCGTCGTACGTACGGCCTGGCGAAAGTCTTCGTGGTCAGCGCGCCGCCCGACCCAGGTGGCTCCCGAGTCAAAGAGCTGCGCTACGACAACCGTCCTACGCGGAAACCGCACCTTCCGGCGTCTTCGCGGCGGCGGGTCCGGCGGCCGTGGATGGGCCTGCCGTGACTGCCTCGCGGTCGGGCGCGAGCGGGTCGGTCACCGTTCCGGACTCCTCGTCGAAGAGCCCCTGCGCCAGCCTGGTCACCGCTGCGGGGACCGGCGGCGCCAGGTCGGCCACAGCTCGGAGACCGGAAAGGACGTCGTCGGGTCGAACGGCGGGTGTCACGTGCCGAACAACCAGCCGCAGTATCGCACAGCGCTCGGCCCCCGGCCTATCGGCCTGTGGACGAAGTGCCCGCAGGTCGACAACGGCGGCCCGTGCGTCGAAGGTCCGCATGCCGTTCTTCGCGCGCCGTTCGACCTCCACGACCTCGGCGGCCAGGAAGGCGGTCACGGCGCGCTCGGCCTCTTCGTGGTCCACCCCGTCGAGCCGCAGCTCCCACTCGGAGGCGGTCAGCCGGTCGGCGAGTCCCGATGTACGGGCCTCGACGGCGTCGATGATGTCGAGCCCGGTGGGCAGCGAATCGTCGAGCAGTTCGCGCAGGGTGGCGGGGTCGCGCGGCGCCGCGAGCGCGATCTCCAGATACTCGGCCTCGCTGCCCGTGCCGGTGGGTGCGGCATTGGCGTAGCTGACCTTGGGGTGGGGGGTGAAGCCCGCCGAGTACGCCATGGGGACGTCGGCGCGGCGCAGGGCCCGCTCAAAGGCGCGCTGGAAATCGCGGTGGCTGGTGAACCGGAGGCGGCCACGCTTGGTGTAGCGCAGTCGGATGCGCTGCACCGCCGGCGCGGGCGGTGGGCCTTCGGGCTGTCGCTTGCCCAGTGGTTCTTCTCCTCGGTGCGGGGTGCGCGCGGTGGCGCGCACCCTCGAAACGCGCGGCCGACCGGGCGGTCGGCCCCGGAAAACCCGGCTCACACCTGCTTGCGCAGGGAGATCTCGGGTGCGGGTACCACGCCGGGGACGGTTGTCGTACCTCCCAGCGTACGCGCCCCGTCGAGTGACGCCTTCACAGGCTCGGCTGTGCGGGGCGGGCCGACCAGGGCGCGCCAGGCGTCGCGGCGGGCCTGGCGGACCGTTTCGCCGGCGGAGCGCAGCGCGCTCCTGACCGCCCGGCCGGTCTCGACGGCCGCCTTCCTGGCCGGGGCCCACACGTAGTCGCGCACCGCATGCCCGACGGGCGTGCAGACGGCGCGGTAGAACCAGCTCACGGGCTGCCCGATCAGGATCCAGGCCAGCCATTTCAGCGCCCGGCCGACCGCGCGGGAGATCTGTCCGGCGATCCGCCAGGCGACGCCGATCGCGTCGGCGATCTCACGGCCGACGGGGGCGAGGACGGTGCGGTGGAGCCAGCTGAGCGGGGTGACGAGCAGGGTGACGACCAGCCATACGGTCCCCGTCCAGAGGCCGACGGCGGTCAGGGCGACGGCCTTGGCGATCCCGGTGACGAGCCAGGCGATGCCGTGGCCGACCGGGGTGAGGACGTTCCGGTACAGCCACACCACCGGCACCACGAGCCCGTAGCGCACCACCGGCACCAGCGCGTACCGCCAGAGCGCCACCCAGGGCCAGACGAAGAGCGCCCTGCCCAGGAACACCAGCACGGCACCCAGGACATGTCCGGTCGGCGTGAGTAACGTCTCGTACAGCCAGGAGCAGACGGAGCCGATGCCGCGCCCGACGGGGGCGAGGACGCTCTCGTACAGCCACACCACCGGCACCACGAACCCGTACCGCGCCACCGGCACCAGCACGTACCGCCACAGCGCCACCCACGGCCAGACGAAGAGCGCCCTGCCCAGTAACCACCCGACCGGTGCGAGCACCGACTCGTACAGCCAGGAGCAGGCCAGGGCGATCCCCCGTCCCACCGGCCGGAGCACGGAGCGGTGCAGCCCCCGCGCCCCGGCCGCGAGCAGATCCCACACCAGCCGCACGGGCACGACGAGGACGAGTACGACGATCCGGACCGGAATCCGGATGGCCGTGGTGAGACAGCCCTCACCCGGCTCGTAGGGCCGGGGGGCCGGCCCCGGGGCCGGCGTCTTGTCCAGATCCATGCCTCACAGGACGCGCCCGACGCCTGTCCGGCTCCCGGATCGCCGTGCGGCCCGGCATTCGTGCCCGATTCGAGACCGGAACGGGCCGCGTCGGATGATCGGGAACCGGACAGCGGCCGGGAGTGGGGCGCCGAGCCGGGACTCGGCCAGTTGATCAAGGACTCGACTCGCGCCGGACAAATACCGCACGACATCTGTCAGTTGTCGGACGCGAACCGCCGACGCCCCGAAGCAAACCGCCCGAAAGTGGCTCCCTGCGATCATCGATGACTGTCCGCATTGGATCTAGTGCCATGAGTGACGGGCTTCGTACGGTCATTGCGGCATCAACGCCGTACATCTGGAGGATTCGTGACCCCTTTCCGTAGGCGCCTGACACTGCTGGGCTCGACCGCCGCCCTGATCGCGGGGGCCCTCGTGCCGACACAACTCGCCGGGGCGGCCCCGGCGAACGCGGCGGCGTCGTACGAGTGGGTGGCCCTGGGCGACTCGTACACCGCCGGGGTCATCCCGGCGGCGGGCGATGTCTTCGAGGTGCCCCGGGACGGCTGCGATCGCACCGACCGGTCCTACCCGCAGGTCATCGACCGCGACCTCGGCTCGCTCATCGATCTGACCAACGTCAGTTGCGGCGCCGCCACGATCGAGGACATCACCTTCAGGGCCCAGCAGCCGATCGGGCGCCATCTGCCGCCCTTCTCGGAGGACCCGGACTACCCGTTCCCGCCGGTGCCGCCCCAGTCCGAGGCCGTCGGCCCCGGCACGGACGTGATCACCGTCGGCGCGGGCGGCAACACGCTCGGGTTCGCCGAGATCCTCTTCACCTGCCTCCAGCTGGGCTCGGAGAGCGGCGGCGTCGGCACGCCGTGCCGGGACGCGCAGGCCGCCGGCGTCCCCGAGCGGCTGAACAAGGTGAGCGCCGACTACGACAAGATGCTCACCGTGCTCCACGAACGGGCCCCACACGCCAAGATCCTGTCCGTCGGCTACCCGACGGTCATCCCCGACGACACGTCCAAGTGCCGGTACAACGACTGGGAGCAGTTCGCCTCGATCACCCAGGGCGACCTGGACTGGCTCCGCGAGGACGTGCTGGAGCCCCTCAACGCGATCATCGAGAAGTCGACGGGCAACCACGACGCGTCCTTCATCGACCTGTACGACTCCTCCCGGAACCACAGCGTCTGTGACGCCGGCAAGTGGGTGGAGGGCGTCTTCGCCCAGTTCCCGAGCGAGGTGGCCCTCGTCCACCCCAACGCCAGGGGCCACCAGAACGCCGCCGACCGGGTCGCACCGGCCCTGCTGGAAGCGCTGAACGTCGGCTGATCCCCCGATGAAACGCCTCCGGCCGACCGGCCGGAGGCGTTTCGCCGTCTCCCCCGACTGCTTCGCGTGCCTGCCTACTTCACGACCGTCAGCGGCAGCAGCTTCTTGCCCGTCGGGCCGATCTGGATGTCGAGATCGAGCTGAGGCCAAACACCAACTCCACAATCCACGAGAATCTTCCCTGGTCAAAGCGTTATGGGAGCTGATCTACTTGCCAACGACGGTAGGCAGCGGACGCCTCTAGACACTCAGGGACCCGAACACTCCGCAGCCTTCGTGGCCTTGTCACGCAACCCGTTGTCAGAACATCTATGAAGGACAGCCGTGTCGTCTCGCTTTCTCTAGCGAGAGAAGCGTCACCGCTGTAATCGTTGTTTCCGAACTGTCCGGGGTACCGCACCCCCGGCCGGGTCCTGACTGCGTGAGGCGTAGTGGAAGCCAGTGAGCGTAAGGGCCTTGTCCCGGTCACAGGTGAGGGTGTCGGGGCAGGCGCGGACGATGGCACGCAGTCCGTCGACGTCAGCGCCCCGTCGTCGCGCTGCATATAGCCGAGCATCGTGGGCGAAGTACACGGGTTGGTTTCCCCTCCGGTCGGATGCGAGCCGATGGAGTGTCATGTCATCCGCGCCGACGCCGTGCAGCGGACGCCCGGCGCGGACAAACGCCGCGGAGTCGCTGCAGCGACACTCGCTGCCGAACACGGAGTCCGTCGACCGGACCTGGCCCGTGAGGACACGGGAGAGATCGCGGCCCGGATCGCCATCGAACGCGGCATCGCGCTGCCCACCCCCACCACGTCCCAGAGTCCCCGTTCCCTAGCCGCAGTACCGCTGGCCCGTACGCCCGCGGTACCCAGCCCGCGTGAGGAGCCGACCTCTTTGCTGCGGCGGATCTTTCGCTGTGGCGACTGACCTGGCCGCGTGACCGCTACTGGCCATGGATTGGCGGGGATCCTCCAGCGGCCGCAGCACGTTTCCGTGCATCGTGCTTGGGGTCGATGGGCAGGGCCGGGACTTCGGCGTGCCCGAACGGCCGCAAAGCGCGCGCGGGTGTTCACCGGGCAGTGCCGCCTGCAGCGGATCGTCGGCCTGCTCCTCGGAGCCATGGTCTGTCTCAGTGTCGCGGCTGGGTGCTTGCTCACACGCTGGGCGTGTCCACCCCACCTCGCTCTCGCCAACGGATCCGTCGGCAGATCCGCCGCGGGACCCATCGGACGCGCCCGTGGTGGCCTTCGGTGATGAGGCGCCGGGTGGCGGTGTCAGGAACGGCCGCGTACAGCGGATCGTCTGGGCTCTGCGTCCGGTCCGGGCTGCGGCAGGATCTGCGGCAGTGCGGCGGGGCGCAGTGCCCAGTGCACGCGGAACTGTTCCAGGATCTTGCGGGCGCTGTGCGGGGATACGGTCATCTCCAGGCGTGCTTCGGCCAGTCGCTGGAGGTCGGCGGGTGCTTTGTCGGTGCCGGTGTAGGCCTCTTTGCGGGCGGCGAAGTTACGTCGCGCGAACACTTCGAGCAGGGTGCCGATGAAGTAGAGGTAGCAGGAGAACTCCTCCCACCGCTGGGCAGGTTCGCCGACGGGCTCGGCGCCTTCGGGGTGGGGAGGGTGCACTGTGTGTGCCAGGTGCAGGATGCGCTGCTCGAGTTCGGGGTTGGCCCGGCTGGAGTCGGCCTCGCGGATCAGGGTGATCAGGGTGTGCAGGTCGTGCACGGTCTGCGCGGTGGCGGCGGAGTCGTCGTGGCGAGCCAGTAGCGCGCGAAATCCGGCCAGGGCCTGTGCGGCCTCCTCCCACAGCACTTCACGGGCGAGCGCCGCCAATCCGGGCTGCCGGGTGCGCCGGTGGGTCTCTGTCACCTTGCGGGTGTAGCGGATGAGGTCGCGCGGGAGCCCGCCGGACAGCGCATGGACGAGTGCAACGAAGGGGTCGGTGAATCCCGGGACCCGTATCTGCAGCAGCGATCTGGACTCCTCCAGGGTGCGAGCCTCGATGACCAGGACGTCTTCCAGCGAGCTGTCGGTGATGTCGCGGGTGGGCAGTCCGCGGCGGATGAAGGCCGACCCGATGTCCTCCGACACCGACAGGACGAAGTACACGCGCGGTACGTCGAAGATGGCCTTGATCTCAGCGAGGAACGCGCGTGCCTGCTCGCTCGAGCCGAGCCGGTCGAGCTCGTCGATGCCGATGAAGACCTTCCAGTTGTCCTGGCGCTCGATGGCGCTGATGCGGGACAGCAGGCTTCGGAACTCCCACACCAGCTCCGGGTAGGTGAAGGTGCGGGAGCTGCTGCCGCTGGTACGGCCGAATCCCAGGGTGAGGGCGCGGGCCGACGCGCCGAGCGAGGTCGAGGTGCCGACGGACTGGATGTGCTGCAGCAGGTTCAGGTAGTTGTGGCAGTCGTGCACCAGGCGTCGCATCGGCCGTCGGGTGAGCCAACTCCTCGGATCGGCCCAGCACAGCAACAGCGTCCCTACCGCGAGCAGCACCAGTCGGGAGACCACGGAATGCTCCTGCCATGCGGTCAGCGTCCACTCCTGCAGACCCACCGCCCACCCCGCGGCGGCGGGGTGAGCGGACTGGTAGACGGCATCGACGAGATCGCGGACTTCCCTCTGGATCGCCAGGACGACCAGGCCGAGCCCGGCCAGGAGCTGGGTCCACCGGAGGGCCGAGAAGTAAAGGCGCCGGGGGCTCTGTGCTGCACGGGCCCGCGAGCGGAACAGAAACGGGGTACGCGGACGGCGGCCGTACAGCGCGAGGTAGTCCCGGCACACCGACTGGAACAGCGAGAGCAGGAACTCCTCGGGACGGTAGTTGGCCGGCGTCTGGACGATGGTGTGGAAATGCAGTTGGCGGAACGGGCCGAGCCGACCCTGGCATGCCTTCTTCAGCAGGGTGCTCTTGCCGACGCCCCGAGGGCCGCAGATCGCGATCGCGCCGCCGCTCATCTGGTCGAGCTTGCGCTGCAGTGTGGCCTCGACCTGTGTCGATATCCAATACCGGGAGTTGCCGGCGTCGATGAGACCGTCATGGCTGCGGGCCACCAGCAGTGACTCGTGATCAGGCCCGAGCAGCGCCGTCATCTCACGCCGCATGATCGGATCCATTGTCTTCTTCAGCTTGACGAGCGCCCACCAGCCCAGTCTCACCTCGGAGTCGGCCGCGCAGAAGGCACACAGCACGCCGTACACGGCGGTCTGCATCTGTTCGACGAAGTTGCTCCGGTTGTCCGCGTCCCTGAACTCCTTGACGCCGCAGTAGCCGATGGGCCAGATATGGACCGTGACACCAGCCCACCAGGGCATTCCGACCGCTGCGTCAGCCAGCCAGTAGACGAGCGCCACCAGGAACACGAGGGACAGGAAGGGCGTGGCGCGGCATCGCTCCCGGGACTCGATGAAACGTTGACGCAAGGAGTCGACGCGGGCGGCCCGCCGGCGAAGATCTAGGTAGGAGGGATCGGCGCGCAGCACTTCGGAGATGATCCGGGGCTGGTCGAAGGCCTGTTGCAAGTGCTCGTCCGTGACCTGCGGACGGTCCAGGTCCAGATACGCCCGGATCTCTGGGTGCGCGATTGACGCCGTCACGGCACGCTCGTACCAGGGTCGGATCCGCCGGGGCTCCAGGTGCCAGATTCCGCTCGGCATCGATGCCTTCCTCTGAGCAGCGAACGCATCCTGTGGCCCGAGAACGATGGGAAACCGTATGGGGCTGACACCTGCTGTCCCGTCTGGCGCCACTGGACCGAGGCAGCATCGTAGGAGCCATCATGCTCAACAGGACCCGTCACGAGGAAGGTTGACGCAATATCGCTGGTGGCAGCTGGCGGTCGCGGCATTTCATGGATGCGGCCCATCGAGGTCCGGTGGAGGACACGGTCGGCGCACGCGTTGCATCGAGGAGCAACTGCACCAAGGAGAGGGCAACGTGGCCTGGCCGAACATGACTTACCTGCGCAGATACGAGGTGGAGAAGCTTCTCCACCTGGAAAAAGGCGAGCTGGATCGTCTGCTGGAGGAAGACGGAGACTTCCCTGAAGGGTCCCGGGAACATCACAACCTGTTCGACCAGGCACTCGGCAAGGAGCCCCCCGTGACGTGGGACGGCGGCTCGATCTATTCCTGGGCGGCCCGCTCCAGCCGGTTTCGTGAGCGAGGAGCCGTGCTGCTTGATCCGTCCCTGGACACTCGGTCCGTCGCCCCCGGCAAGTGGCTCGGATTCCAGCCCACGTCACAGGGCCCGGCCATGGACTGGGAAACAGAGCTCGGTGTCGTGCGCATCGTTCACACCACTCGTCGTGGCGCAGCCTGCGCCATGGCCGAAGAACTGGCCGAGGACCCCGGCGCTCAGGGCGTCATCACCGTATGCGTCCTGTTCGGCGACATCGGATTCTCAGGACCGGCCCTGATTGCTGCCGACACCGCACAGCCGTCCCTGGAGTACGAAACCCAGTGGGGTCTTCTCACCCGGCTCGTCGGCCAGCCGCTGCCCTGGTGGCCCCGCGCGCTGCGACGCTCCGACGTGATCAGCCAATGGTCTCCGGGCGCACCCGTCACCCCCGCCGAAGTCCTGCCCGACGAGAAGGAGAGCACCCTGCGGCAGGCAGCCACCGTCCGATGGCCATACGACGCTGCCAAAACGGCACTCCTTGACCTGGCCAACTCCATGCGCAATCAGCACATCGACAACCTCGCCAGCGAGATACGCATCTTCGCCGAGCACGGTGGAGATCCTCGCGGCGCCCCGCTCCTCATCGCCGCCCGCCACCGCACCGACGGCTATCCCCTGCCCCGCACCGGTGACCGTGACGTGCTTGCCGCAGGCTGGCGCAGCATCGCCTCCAGCCAGCTCTTCGAAGCTTACGAACCGATGGAGATCGGCATGTGCTACGCAACCGACCTCCTGCCGTACGGCCCGCACACTGAAGTACGCACCCGAGGCCCCGCCGCCCGCCGGTGGGGGCAGCAACTCACGCCGTGCACCCCCACCGCCGTGCACGCCGTCCTCGCCGACGACGCCCAGGACGTGACCTTCTACACCGACCACACCACCGGCATTCCCGCCGTCCGCAAGGGATCCTCCCGCGACGGCACCTGGGCCTTCCTGGCCCCACTGCGGCTACCAGACCAAGGCGCCCAGCTCAAGTCCGTGATTCTGGAAGACACCGTGTGGATACAGACCACGGACGGCCGGATCCACCCCGGGCCATGCACCCCCGGGGATCATCTGTGGTGGGGCCCCGGCGGAGGGGACCGGCCCACGGAAGCCTCCTGGGTCATCTCCCAGCTCATGGACGACATTAGTACGCACGTGAGCCTGACCGACCACTGGCGCCACGCCCCCGCCGGCCTAACGAAGCTGCTCAACCAAATCCGGGCGTACGGCACGGAATTCCCATGGGCCGCACTCGAGCATGCCCGGACGCAACAGGCCGACGACACCCCATAGCCCACGGTCCACGCCGCCTCACGAGAGAGCACGGTCGGCGGGGACGCTGCCGTAGATCGTCGCGAGGAGCACCTCACCCAGCGCCGAACGCGACCACCGGATTGGACGGGGCGGACCACCCAACTAGGCCGTTTCGTTTGGATCATCGGGCTGACCACAGGAAGATGCCTGCGATGTGGAGTCCGGCCAGGTAGATCGTGGCGGTCTTCTCGTAGCGGGTGGCAATGCCGCGCCATTGCTTCAGGCGGTTGATGCATCGCTCGACGGTGTTGCGTTGTTTGTATGCCTCGCGGTCGAAGGCTGGGGGTCTACCGCCTTCGCTGCCGCGCCCCAGCCGATGGCCCTGCTGGTCTGCCGGAATAGGGATCAGTGCTCGGATACCGCGCTCGCGGATGGCGCGTGAGGAGTACGCCTTGTCGGCCAGGACGACATCTGGCCGGGTGCGGGGCCGCCCGCGTGGGCGAGGGACGCGAAGTTGGGCCATCACATCGGTGAAAGCCGGGGCGTCGCCAGCCTGTCCGGCGGTAAGAACGAAGGCCAGGGGCCTGCAGTGGGCGTCGGAAGCGAGATGGATCTTTGTGGTCAGTCCTCCGCGGGACCGGCCGATGGCGTGGTCGTGCGGCTCGCCGGCCGGGGCCCCTTTTTGCGGGCACCGGCAGCGTGCTGGTGAGCGCGCACGATAGTCGAGTCCACCGAGACGACCCAGTTCAGGTCCTCATCAACATCGGCCTGGGCCATGAGCGCGGTGAACACCCGCTCCCAGGTGCCGTCCACGGCCCACATCCGCAGCCGGTTGTAGACGCCCCACCCGTTGCCGTACCGCTCCGGCAGGTGCACCCACTGCGATCCGGTCTGGAACTTGAAAGCGATCGCGTCGATCACCTGCCGATGGTCGCGCCACCGCCCACCCCGCTTTCGCGACCGGTCCGGAAGCAACGGCTCGATCCGCGCCCACTGCGCGTCAGTCAACGACACACCCAGACTAACGATCGGATGATCCGAACGAAACGGCCTAGTCCTTGTTCGGCAGGTACCACCCGTGCTCGCGATGCCTAGGCTCTGGTGGGTTCGGGTTCTCGCGGGCATAGGCCTCGTTTGCACGGCGCGTCATCTCTTCGTCGTAGTGGTGCAGCTCGTCGTAGAGTTTCGACGCCTCGCTGACATCCCCGCTAGACACGTAACGCTGTCGCAGCGCCTCGCGCTCATCTTCGAGTTCCGCGTCGGACAGCGGGCGGAGGCTACCGAGGCCACGCCCGATGGAGTCGAAGATGCCCATGCGTTGATGTTGTCACACTGGGGGCTACCGCCGCGCCGTTGTCCACCACTACCGCCACGAAGGTGAGCGAAAACGCTCGGCTCGCGGCCGCCGAGATCACCGCGCCGGAAGGTCCCATCCACAACTCTTGACTATTGCCCGCCTGCGCGAGCGCAAGAAGCGTCACCACCAGAGGACCTGACCTTTGCGTAGACAGCTCGCCAACGACAGGATCATGGCAGCATGGCACACAAAGAAGCAGCACCGTAAACAGAGCAACTGGGGGGCCAGTGCGTGAGGTTGTCTACTTGTCCGAGGGAAAGCTGAATGAGTTCCTTCCGGAGCCTCGCCGCGCCCTCCCAACCGTCAAGCTGCACGCTGGAGTATCCGTAGCCGGGATCAACGTCGAGACGCCCGCGCCGGACAACGCGCGGGATCTACGGCGCCATCTGGAACGGGTGGAGAAGGAGATGAGTCTTCACACAGCCTGGTACACGGAACCGGATCTCACACCAGGTCGCTGGGTCCAGTTCGAGGCACCGCTCAACTGGTTCACACTCCGGGGCCGGCACCAAGATCTCGTGCTGTTCGTGGATCCGACCTCCGAGTCAGAGTCGCCTCATGAGCCCGGTGCCGGCCGTCGACTGCTGCTGCATGGATCTGCCCGGCATCTGCTCGGTCAACCCCCTATCCAGATCGACGGGCCAGAATTGACCGGCCTCGAGGGCAACGGCCACAGCGCTGGCAGACTCTTCGTCACTAACGCTGGCCATGTCGTCAATGCGCTGACTCATGCTCACGACCCACTTGAAGTGGGTAGCGGAGCCCCCGAGAGGCCATCCGTGCCCCCAACATCCCTGCGGCGCAGTGGCATCCGCGATCTCCTCGCGGCCGTGGACGCCGACAGCAGCGAAGTCAGCACGCACGCCTTGATGATCGGCTACGCCCGAGTTAGCGCACTACTACCTGAGACCGACACCGAGATGGGCTGCCTGGTGGCTAGCCCACTCATTGTGGAATACGCGAACTAGCCCAGTTTTACGGCGGTACCAACCCGGACCGCGTGTCGCAAGACCACCCTGGAGGGAGGCCACCGTGGAAGATCGAAACGACACACCTCAGGACCTACCGGTGCAGGTACAGCAGGTACGTCAGGCACTGACCCACGAGTTCGCCAACCTCCTGGATCTGACCGACGTATCCAGCCGCTCTCGGGAACAACAGGAGACGGTTTTCCTCAGTCGCGCGCTGGCCGCGAAGGCAGTGCAACTGGTCGCGGGATGCACGACAGTGGAGGCGGCAAATTCCGTCACTGATGGGGTCGATGATAACGGTATCGACGCCATCATGGTCTCATCGGACACAGCCGAAATCTGGTTGACTCAGGCACGTTGGAGTAACAAAGGAAGAGCCAGCTTTGACAGCGCTTCCATATTGCAGCTACTTCACGGTCTGCGGCGACTTATTAATCTTCGATACGACCGCTTTAATGCAAAGTTTGACCCGCTGATCGAACAACTCAACACGGCTCTCAAGGCGCCATCTTGCCGAATTCATTTGGTTCTCGCCGCCATGGGCGACACTGGACTTGCTGCTGGAAGTCGAGACCTCTTGGACGAGGAGGCATCAGACTTCAACCACGAACAAGAGTTGCTGGACTTTCGATTCCTCGGTGCCGCCGACTTTCATTCCGCGGCACGGCGGGGCGTGGTTCCCGAGTCAGTGTCTGTGACCGCCACGCTGTCCGACGGCTGGCACATGAACTCCACCCCATACCAGACCTATCTCGGCACGGTGGGCGCAGACGAACTCGCTAATTGGTACGAGGAGCACGGTCGGCAGCTCTTCGACCAGAACATTCGCTATCCTTTGGGCTTGACCAATGCCAACCTCGCCGTCATCGAGAGTCTGCTTAATAACCCTCATGAGTTCTGGTACTTCAACAACGGCGTCACGGTGTTGTGCGACTCCGTACGAGCCCACTACTTTGCCAGACGCGCGATCGGCCAGCCCGCACGGCTAGAACTGGTCAATGCCCGAGTGGTCAACGGTGCTCAGTCAGTCGCTTCCATTCATCACGCTTATGGACGGGATCCCGAAGCGGTCATGGAAGCGCGCGTCTCGCTCCGAGTCATCTGTTTGGACGGTGCCCCGGCCGACCTGGCTCAGCGGATCACGCAAGCCACCAATACTCAGAATCATGTCGAGCCACGAGATTTCGCCGCGCTCGACCCTCAGCAGCTGCTCATCCGTCAGGATTTCGCTGTGTCCCTCGGCAAGATATACGTCCTCAAACGCGGTGAGCTCGAGCCTGCACCCGCCGCTGGATGCACCGTTGTCGAGGCGGCATTTGCTCTGGCCTGCGCCTACCCCGACGCTGCCGTGGTCGCCCGCCTCTGGCGGGACAGTAGCGTTTTGTGGAGCCATGGCCCCCGCGGAATCTACACCCAGCTCTTTGTCAGCCCCCCGACCGCACTGCAGATCTGGCGGTCAGTCGGGCTCATGCGCGGAGTCCGCGATGCGCTAGCGACTCTTTCAGCCGGCCTTGAAGGCCGCGCCCAGATGGTCGCCGATCGAGCTGATTTACTCATCACCCACATCGCCTTCCAACTGATCGGCAACGATGGCATCGATGAACCAGGCGACGAGTGGGATGCCAGACAGCAGGCAGCGCTCAGGCGGACCGATGAGCTTCTGTTGGGGCTGATTGAAAAACTGGGCGCCGAGTATGGCCAGTTCGCGCTACTCGCACGCATCCTCCGCGATGAGGAGCGCTGCCGTCACCTGGCGTCGAGTGTGCTGGAGTCCCTGAAAAATGGTGGGGCCGCGCAGCTTCCACGCCCAGGACAGCCAGCTCGCCGACGACGACGCTCGAACGCCGTTCCCCTGCTGGTTCAATACGGCCGCCTCGAAGATGGGACGCAGTTGGTCTACCGACCGAACAGCGCCCCGGAACGTGAAGCACTTCACGAGTGGCTCAGCGAGGCCCCAGAGCGGTATCTGGCCTCCTGGGTCAACGACGACCGAAAGCCTCTGGTCTGGGCTGTAGACGGGCAGCGCTATTCGCCGACCGGTCTGGTGTTCCGGATCTGGGAGGAGGCTCACTGGGCCGAGCATCCAGCGGCAGTAGCCGGTACGAGAAACTGGTACGTGCCGGGCGAAGGCACACTAGCCAGCCTTGCAAGTGAGCTGTCGGCCGATGAAGAAATAGCGAGTGACGGTCCTGGTGCGAAGTGACGCCCGCGTCCTCAATGAGCGCTACGAGATGCGTCAGCGAATCGGCGGCGGCGCCATGGGAGAAGTGTGGCTGGCATACGACTCCGAAGCGCGTCGCTCTGTTGCCGTCAAGTTGATTCACCAGGAGCTACTAGATTCGCACGCTCCAGAGGAGGCGATTCAGCGCTTCGAACGAGAGGCGGAGTTGCTCGCACGACTGCAGCACCCTGGCATCCCAGAATTCCTTGACGCCCACCTGGGCCTCGGGGCAGACAACCCTTACCTCGTGATGGAGCTTATTCTCGGGCAGGATCTGACGGAAATCGTCGGCGGCAGAGGCAGACTGTCCGAGGACGAGGTGGTGTCCATCGCCGTTCAGATCTGCCATGTCCTCGAGTACACTCATGCAATTCCGGTTGTCCACCGGGACCTCAAGCCAGCGAACATCATGTTGACGGACTATCAGCGAGTGGTGATTCTTGATTTTGGCGTAGCCAGGATATTCAGGACGGACCACGCGCGATTGACCCAGCACGACAGGGTGCTAGGCACGGTCGCGTATATGTCTCCTGAGCAATGCGAAGGACGCGATGTCAATCCGCGTAGCGATCTCTACTCTCTTTCTTGCTTGCTGTACGAACTTCTAACAGGCGTTCCGCCATTCACTGGCAACGCCACCAGGGTCATGTACCACCACCAGTACCATGCACCCATTTCGATCAGCGTGCTGCGCCCCGGGGTCAACCCGGCGCTGGAGTCTGTAATCATGGCTGGATTGGCGAAGCGGGCTATTGATCGGCCAGCGACAGCTCGCGAGTTTCGGGAACGAATTGGCTCACATCCGTTGAAATCCGAGGATTCTGACACTCCTCCCTCGAACCTTCCCATCCAAGCCCCGAACGTGCACAGCCCGAGCCATGCTGTGGCCGAACCTCTTCCGCTACAGGTGCGGGTCGTGCAAGCCCAGGCGCTCTTCGACGAGGGCTTGATTGCACAATCCATGCCGATGTTCGCCAGCCTCGTGCGAGAGTTGGAAGAACGCGGCTCGGAGTATGCCGCCGAGGCAGCGAAGTGCCGCTTCAGCCACGCGCGATGTCAGGCGCACCTTGGACTTCAGCAAAATGCACTGAAGGGCATGCAAACGCTCGCGGAACAACTGCGCCTGTGTAGTGCACCTGATGATCGGTTTCTGCTCGAAGTTCGCTTCCAAATAGGGCAGTTACTACTTGACTTGGGAGACCAACACGGTCTTAGCGAGTTCGCAGACGTCTACACGATCTTGACCGCGGCTGGTCGCGCAGGGGATGCGCAGATGATCGCGGAGGTGCGTACGGCACTGGCCCGAGCGGCCTCGTTCGGCTAGTACTCCGGCCGTGGTTCTCCATTTGTCCTGGTCAAATGGCTCTCTTGGAGTCTAGTTGGCTGACGTCCCGTCGGGTGAGTGGTGGTTCGTGACTCACCCGATCGGGGTGCGTTGAACCGGTCATGGAAATGGAGAGTGATGTCGAAGTAGGGCAGTGGGATGCCGAGTTGGAGTCGTTGTTGAACCGCTCATCGACGAGGGAATGCCCTTCCTCATCGACGACGACCTCCGGTCCGAAGACGATGCCGGCCCCCGACCGACGGTCGCCGCGAACCAATGGCTCGGGCAACTGTCAACCAGCGGCGTCCGGTCCGCGCACACCTGGCCGGGGTACGCGCGAGCCCTACGTTCCTGGTTCGAGTTCCTGGAGAGCCGCGGCGTGCACCCGTACGGCGAGAGGGAGAGCCTGCCTGGGGGGCGCCGAGTACCGCTCCGCACCATCCCGGAGACTATGACGTTCCTACGACGCTGCTGGCGGTACATGTGAGCCGAGCGGGGCAGACGACAACTGCTGCCACGGAGGTGTCGGCGTACCATTCGGGTCCAGTCCGTTCGGCCACAGGCCGTTGAACAACCCCCGTATTCTGATCACAGGCCACGGGACGCTCTCACGGCCGTGGTCGGCGGCCTGGCGGGCCAGCGTCTTGGCGCCCTCCCGGTCCCCGGCCTCCTCCCGCATCTCGGCCAAGTGATACAGGGCGTAGGTATTGCCGTGGTCGGCGGCCTGCCGGGCCAATATCTCGGCGCCCTCCCGGTCCCCGGCCTCCTCCCGCATCTCGGCCAAGCAGCGCAGAGCTTCGGTGTCGCCGTGGTCGGCCGCCTGCCGATAAAGGGCCTCGGCGCCCTCACGGTCCCCGGCCTCCTCCCGCTCCGCAGCCAAGTGGTACAGAACGGCGGTGTGGCCCTGGTCGGCGGCTTGCCGGGCCAGTGTCTCGGCGCCCTCCCCGTCCCCGGCCTCCTCCCGCATCTCGGCCGCGCGGCGCAGGGCGTAGGTGTCGCCGTAGTCGGCCGCCTGGCGGACCAATATCTCGGCGCCCTCCCGGTCCCCGGCCTTTTCCCGCACCTCGGCCAAAAGGAGCAGAGCCTCGGTGTCGCCGTGGTCGGCCGCCTGCCGATAAAGGGCCTCGGCGCCCTCACGGTCCCCGGCCTCCTCCCGCTCCGCAGCCAAGTGGTACAGAACGGCGGTGTGGCCCTGGTCGGCGGCTTGCCGGGCCAGTGTCTCGGCGCCCTCGTGGTCCCCGGCCCTCACACGCATCGCGGCCAAGTGATGCAAGGCGTTGGTGTCGCCATGATCGGCGACCTGCCAGAAAAGGGCCTCAGCGCCCTCAGCGTCCCCGGCCTCCTCCCGGACCATGGCCAAGCGGCGCAGAGCTTCGGTGTCGCCATGGTCGGCGGCCTGCCGGAAAAGGGCCTCGGCGCCCTCACGGTCCCCGGCCCTCACGCGCATCTCGGCCAAGCGGCGCAGGACGTAAGTGTCATCCTGGTCGGCGACCTGCCGGACCAGTGCCTCAGCGCCCTCACGGTCCCCGGCCTCCTCCCGCATCTTGGCCAAGCGGCGCAGGGCGTAGGTGTCGCCGTGGTGGGCGGCCTGGCGGACCAATATCTCGGCGCTCTCCCGGTCCCCGGCCTCCTCCCACGCCATGGCCAAAAGGCACAGAGCAAGGGGGCTTCCGTGGTCGGCGGCGCGGTGGCGGAGGTGGTGGGCCCATTGCAGGCGGTGCCGGAATTCCGCTGCGCTGGTGAGCTCGTTCAGTTCGTCGGGGTCGGTAAGGCGGGTGTGGGCGGCGTGCCAGAAGGAGGCGGGTGGGCAGAGGTGGCGTCGGGTGTCGCGGCCGTGTTGTTCGAGGTAGTCGGCGAGCCGGAACTGCGGCCCTGCGGATAGCGGAACCGCAGGTCTGGGGGCGGTGCCGGGGGTGGGCGGGCGTCGTGGCGGTCGGGGGGTGGTGCGGCGTAGGGGGGCTTGTTTGCCGTGGACGGGTTTGGCGAGTTCGGCGAAGGCAGCTTCGGCCCAGTCGTCGGTGAGTTGGTCGTAGTCGATCTGATTAAGGTAGTCGGGGGCGGCGTCGGTGAGGAAGGCGTGGGAGAGGTGAGGTCCGACGCCGAGGCGGCGTGCGTCCATCGCCGCTTCCAGCAGCGCCCTGGCCGCCGGGCCGGCGTGCTGGTATCGGTTGAGGAGTTCGGGCGCGCCGGCCAGGTCCTGCGTCACCCGACCGTCGGCGCGGGTGCGGGTGAGCGCATCGCTCAGCAGCCGGTCACCGCCCTCGGCAAGGACTTCGGCCGCAGCCAGGGCCTGGGAGTCGAACGCGTCTGGGACGGCCACGGTCCGGCCGGAGAGCAGTTCCCGGACCCGGCTGTGCGGATCCTGCGCTCCTGGCGCGGGCAGGACCGTGTACTGGCGGGCGTAGTCGGGCCAGAGTGTCGCCAGCACGAGGACGGGCCCGCGCTCCGGGCTGACCAGCAGGTGGTGGACGGCTGCCGCGACTCGCTCACCCAGCGTCTTGTCATCGAGGTAGTGCTGGGCCTCGTTCAGCCACACCACCGTGCGCGGCCCGACGCGGTGCAGGTCCTCCAGCGCCGCCTGTGCGCGGGTCGGGTCGAAGGGATGCCACAGCAGCCACCCCCGGTCGGCGAGCGGCTGCACAGCTTCCCAGCAGGCCCGTGTCTTGCCCGTCGACGAGGTGCCCACCAGGACCACGATCCGGCTGCGGCCGGCCGCCGCATCCTTTACCGCATCAGCCAGCACCCGGTCATGTTCGCGGGGCACATACCCGGGCAGCGCCCGCACCGCAGGAGCATCAGCGCCTGAAGCTACGCTGCCGGGTCCGGCGGGATGAACCTCCAGATCATGCGGCTCCCACTGCCCGATCGGACGCCCCGATCCGCCCGTTGGAACCGTGCCCGCCGCCTCGGTGGCGGTCCGCTGCAACTCCAGCAGCTCCTGAACCGGCAACTTCAGCACACGGGCCAGTTCCTCCACCGTCTGCGCAGACGGCACGGGCTTCTTGGCCGAGAGAGCCTCCGACACCGTGGTGCGGCCCAGCCCTGCCAGGCCGGCGAGTTCCGACTGGTTCAGCCGGGCCCGTGTCATCCCGCCCGCCAGCCTCCTGCGCAGATCGGTGAGTGCTCGGTTCCGGTCGTTCTGTTCGTCGTGCACGTGCTCGCCCCCGGCCATGATGTGTCCGCCGGTGTTCATCTTCGCTCCGGCGGACCACGGCGCACACCGTTTCCAGGACCTTCGGTCACGTCAACACCCCACCGAATTCAGGGAGCTTGCCGTGACTGTCGCTGTCGTCCTCCAGTCCACCGCTGTCGTGATTGTCGTCGCGCTGCTGACCGCCGCCTGCACGGGCAAGCTCGCCCGCATGGACGGAGCCACCTACCCCGCCGCGCTCACCCGCGCCGCCACCGCCTTCGCCGCAGTCATCACCCTCGCCGCCACCGTGACCGCAGCCCTCGCCGCTCTCTTCACCTGAACCAACCCAATACCGCAGCGACCGTTTTCATGCCACCAAGGGCGGTCCTCCAGCACGATTGCCAAGGCGACACGTCCTGAACGTGACACGGCGAGTGCACGGATAACGCGCGAAGTTTGGGCGCTCATGTCGCTTTCGCGACAAAAGAGAGGTTATGAACTAGTGGCCTGAGTCAGAGATTCGTCGTTGGTTGGGTATAAGTCGTCCGGGTCCGAGGATTCCGCCGTTGTCGGTCACTGATGCCCAGCGGGCGGTGCTGGAGGGCTGGGTGCGTCGCCGCACGACGGCGCAGGCTCTGGCTCTGCGGTCGCGGATCGTGCTGGAGTGCGCCGAAGGCCACTCGATCATGGAGGTGTCCCGGCGGCTGCGGGTTGTGCCGGACACGGTCCGCACCTGGCGGCGGCGTTTCATTGAGCGGGGCTTGGACGGTTTGTGCGACGACCCGCGGCCCGGCGTCCCCCGGAAGTTCACCGATGCCGATGTTGAGCGGGTGATCGTCAAGACGCTGGAAGAGACGCCGAAGAACGCGACCCACTGGTCGACGAGGTCGATGGCCGCGGCCACGGGAATGTCGCAGTCGACAGTCTCAAGGATCTGGCGGGCGTTCGCCCTGGCCCCGCACCGGTCGCAGACGTTCAAGCTGTCCACCGACCCGCTGTTCATCGACAAGGTCCGCGACGTCGTCGGCCTGTTCTCGATCCGCCGGAGAAGGCCCTGGTCCTCTGCGTGGACGAGAAGTCGCAGATTCAGGCCCTGGACCGGTCCCAGCCCGTCCTGCCGATGATGCCCGGTGTTCCCGAACGCCGCAGCCACGACTACGTCCGGGCCGGCACCACCACCCTCTTCGCAGCCCTCGAAGTGGCGACCGGGAAGGTGATCGGCTCCCTCCACCGCCGCCACCGGGCCGCCGAGTTCAAGAAGTTCCTGGCTAAGCTCGACAAAGAGGTCCCGGCCGATCTCCAGGTCCACCTGATCCTCGACAACTACGCGACCCACAAGACACCCGACATCAAGAAGTGGCTGCTCACGCACCCGCGCTTCCACGTGCACTTCACGCCGGCCAGCGCATCCTGGCTGAACCTGGTGGAACGCTGGTTCGCCGAGCTCACCCAGAAGAAGCTCAAGCGCGGCGTCCACCATTCCCTCCAAGCCCTCGAACACGACATCCGGACCTGGCTCGCCGACTGGAACGAGCACCCCAGACCATTCCTCTGGACGAAGACAGCCGACGAGATCCTCGACAAAGTCGCCACCTACTGCCACCGAATCTCTGACTTAGGTCACTAGTGAACCTGGCCTTGGTCGGGGCACTTCGGGCAGCTCGTAGCGGGGTCTGCCCTTCCGCTCTCCGAGACCTGGGGGCGGCTCGAATCACACCGAGTGAAGCCAGAATCCCCAAAGCTTCGTCCTCGGTACTCCCTGAGAGCGCACTCGCGATCCGCCCTGCCGCCCTATCCGCTCCGCCCCCTGTTTCCACAGCTCAGGAGTCCTTCTTGACCGTCAACGGCAGCATCTTCCTACCGCTCTCGCTCAGTTGCGGCCATGTGTCAAACTGCGGGCACACGCCGCAGTCGAAGCACGGTGTCCAGCGGCAGTCCTCGACCTCCGTCTCGTCCAGCGCGTCCTGCCAGTCCTCCCAGAGCCAGTCCTTGTCGAGACCGGAGTCCAGGTGGTCCCAGGGCAGGACCTCCTCGTAGGTGCGCTCGCGAGTGGTGTACCAGTCGACGTCCAGGCCGACCTCCGGGAGCGTCTTCGCGGCGGCCGTCATCCAGCGGTCGTAGCTGAAGTGCTCGCGCCAGCCGTCGAACCGGCCGCCGTCCTCGTAGACCGCGCGGATCACCGCGCCCACCCGGCGGTCGCCGCGCGAGAGCAGGCCCTCCACGATGCCGGGCTTGCCGTCGTGGTAGCGGAAGCCGATCGAGCGGCCGTACTTCTTGTCGGCGCGGATCTTGTCGCGGAGCTTCAGCAGCCGGGCGTCGGTCTCCTCGACGCTGAGCTGCGGCGCCCACTGGAAGGGGGTGTGCGGCTTGGGTACGAAACCGCCGATGGAGACGGTGCAGCGGATGTCGTTCTGGCCGGAGACCTTGCGGCCCTCGGCGATGACCTTGACCGCCATGTCGCCGATCTGAAGGACGTCCTCGTCGGTCTCCGTCGGCAGCCCGCACATGAAGTAGAGCTTCACCTGACGCCAGCCGTTGCCGTACGCGGTGGAGACCGTACGGATCAGGTCCTCCTCCGAGACCATCTTGTTGATGACCTTGCGCAGGCGCTCGGAGCCGCCCTCGGGGGCGAAGGTGAGGCCGGAGCGGCGGCCGTTGCGGGTGAGTTCGTTGGCGAGGTCGACGTTGAAGGCGTCGACGCGGGTGGAGGGGAGGGAGAGGCCGATCTTCTCCTCCTCGTACCGGTCGGCGAGGCCCTTGGCCACGTCGGCGATCTCGCTGTGGTCGGCGGACGACAGCGACAGCAGGCCGACCTCCTCGAAGCCGGTGGCCTTCAGCCCCTTCTCGACCATCTCGCCGATGCCGGTGATGCTGCGCTCCCGGACGGGCCGGGTGATCATGCCGGCCTGGCAGAAGCGGCAGCCGCGGGTGCAGCCCCGGAAGATCTCGACGGACATCCGCTCGTGCACGGTCTCGGCGAGCGGCACCAGCGGCTGCTTCGGGTACGGCCACTCGTCCAGGTCCATGACGGTGTGCTTGGAGACCCGCCACGGGACGCCGGAGCGGTTGGGGACCGTACGGGCGATACGGCCGTCCGGCAGATACTCGACGTCGTAGAAGCCGGGGACGTACACCCCGCCGGTCTTCGCGAGCCGCAGCAGCAGTTCCTCGCGGCCACCGGTCCGGCCCTCGGCCTTCCAGGCCCGGACGATCTCGGTGATCGTCAGCACGGCCTGCTCGCCGTCGCCGATGACGGCGCAGTCGATGAACTCGGCGATCGGCTCGGGGTTGAACGCCGCGTGGCCGCCCGCGAGCACGATCGGGTGGTCGACGGTGCGGTCCGCCGCGTTGAGCGGGATCCCGGCCAGGTCGAGCGCCGTGAGCATGTTGGTGTAGCCCAGCTCGGTGGAGAAGGAGAGCCCGAAGACGTCGAAGGCGGAGACGGGGCGGTGCGCGTCCACCGTGAACTGCGGGACGTTGTGCTCACGCATCAGCTCTTCGAGGTCCGGCCACACGCTGTAGGTGCGCTCGGCGAGCACGCCCTCGCGTTCGTTGAGGACCTCGTAAAGGATCATGACGCCCTGGTTGGGCAGCCCGACCTCGTACGCGTCGGGATACATCAGCGCCCAGCGGACGTCGCACGCGTCCCAGTCCTTGACGGTGGAGTTGAGTTCACCGCCGACGTATTGGATCGGCTTCTGCACATGCGGGAGCAGAGCTTCGAGCTGTGGGAAGACCGATTCGACAGCAGACATCACGGCGACTTTCGTGGGCTGACAGGGTGACCATCCAGGCTACCCCGCCCGGCGACCGCCCCCGTCCGGCGAAAGCGGACTTCAGCCCCGCAGCGCCGTCCGCAGCCCCGGCTCGGCCGACTTCCGCCAGACGCGCGGCAGTTCACGCTCCCGGTCCGCCGCCCGCGCCTCCTCCTCGCCGTACAGAAGTCCCCAGGTGAAGGCGGACTCACCGGCGGCGTGGGCCTGGATCGCGAGGGCGCGCAGGGCGTCGCGGGCCACCACGCTGTCCTGGTGGTCGCCGAGCACGGTCTGCACGGCCTTCATCCGCTTCGAGAAGCGCTTCGCGGGCTTCCCCAGGGCGGGCACGGCCGCGTCGGCCGCGTAACGGGCCCGCTTGGCGGCCTTACGGGCGTCGTGCAGCGCCAGGTCCCGCTCCTCCCCCGGCGCGAGGGCCAGCGCGTGCTCGACCCGGCCGGCCAGGCGCTCGTAGTCCTTGACGATCGCGCGGGGCAGCACCTTGCCGGGCTTGCGGTCCGCGCTGTCGCCGAGCAGCGGCGGATCGGCGAGCAGTGCCTCCATCGAGTCCAGCAGCCGCAGATAGCGCGCGCTGTCGAGGACGGCGAGGGTCCTGGCCCGTGCGTCGGTGCGGCCGTCGGCGTCCCAGATACGGAGCCGGGCGTGCACCGGGCCGAGGAGCAGGGTGGTGTCGTGGGCGTCGACGCGTTCGGCGAGGCGCTCGGCGAGCACCTCCTGGTCCCGGTCGACGCCCAGCTCCCCGGCGAGCCACTGCAACTCCGCGCCGATGGGCCGGCTGGCGTCGCGGTCGAGCACCTTCTTGTACGTACGGAACGCGGACCGCATCCGGCGGGTGGCGACCCGCAGCTGGTGCACCGAGTCGGGCAGGTCGCGGCGGACGGCGCAGTCGTACGAGACGATCGCGTCGGCCTGTGCGCGCAGATAGGCCAGCACATGGTCCCCGGCGGTGACCGGGGCGCGCTTCTTCGACCGCGCGGACCGCACGGACCGCACGGACTTGTCGGACGTCGCGGCGGGCGCCGTCTCCGCGAGGGCCCTGGCGAGCTTGGACTTGGCGGACGCCGGTCGTACTCCCGCCTTGCGGAGCACCTTCTCCACGGCGTCGAGCAGCGCCGGGTCGCCGCCGTCGGCCAGCTCGACCTCGATCTCGGTCCAGTCCGCGGTCCGGCCCCCGGTCCGCGTCTTAGCAGCAGTCCCGGCCCCGGCGCCCAGGCGTTCGGCGTGGACACGGTCCACGGCCACCTCGGCGAGCGTCCGCCCGGCCGAGTCGACGAGCAGGCTGATGTCGCGGGAGGTCCGCAGCCGGACGACGGGGGCCAGCTCCGCGCCGCGCACCCGCGAGCGCACCAGCGCGGCGAGTTCGCCCGGGAGGGTGTCGGAGAGCGGGGCCTGGATCTCGTCGCGTACGCCGTCGCCGACGGGGAGTTTGAGATGCCAGCCCTCGTCTCCGCCGCCGGTGCGGCGGCGGAGGGTGAGTGAGTCGGCGGTCAGCCGCAGGTCGGACGTGTCGTGGTAGACGGCGTCCAGTTCGGTGACGCCCCGCGCCGTGACGGCCGAGACGGCGCGGACCTTGGTGAGGTCCGGCAGGAGGGCGTGCCCACCGGGCCGCGGTCCGCTGTCGCCGCCCGCGGGGCCCACCGGGAGTTCGTACTTGCGTTCGATCTCGCGCTTCGTGTCGGCCATCTTCACAAACGTAGTCGCAGGGGCCGCCGAGTGGCAGCCCCCGCGACGCCGAACGGGCGGATCAGGCCGACATCGGCTTCTGCACCCTGATCGACTGGAGCAGCCCGACCGCGATCCAGACCGCGAACATGGACGTGCCCCCGTAACTCACGAACGGCAGCGGCAGCCCCGCCACCGGCATGATCCCGAGCGTCATCCCGACGTTCTCGAAGGACTGGAAGGCGAACCAGGCGATGATCCCGGCCGCCACGATCGTCCCGTACAGCTCGGTCGTCTCACGGGCGATCCGGCAGGCGCGCCACAGCACCACACCGAGCAGCAGCAGGATCAGCCCGGCGCCGAGGAAGCCCAGCTCCTCGCCCGCGACGGTGAAGACGAAGTCGGTCTGCTGCTCGGGGACGAACTGTCCGGTGGTCTGCGAGCCCTTGAAGAGCCCGGTGCCGGTGAGCCCGCCCGAACCGATCGCGATCCGCGCCTGGTTGGTGTTGTAGCCGACGCCCGCCGGGTCCAGCTCCGGGTTGGCGAAGGCGGCGAAGCGGTTGATCTGGTACTCGTCGAGCACTCCGAGCGCGGCGACCGCGACGGCGCCCGCGACACCGGCGCCGACGAGCCCGAAGATCCACCGGTTGGACGCCCCGGAGGAGAGCAGGACGCCGAGCACGATCACCGCCATGACCATCACCGAGCCGAGGTCCGGCATCATCATGACGATCACGATCGGGACGACCGCCAGACCCAGGGACTTGGCGACCGTCCGATGGTCCGGATGGACCTGATCACCCGCGTCGACCCGGGCCGCGAGCATCATCGCCATCCCCAGGATGATCGTGATCTTCACGAACTCGGAGGGCTGGAGGGTGAAGCCGCCGCCGAGCACGATCCAGGCGTGCGCGCCGTTGATGGTGGCGCCGAGCGGGGTCAGGACCAGCAGCACGAGCACGACGGAGATGCCGTAGAGCACCGGCACCGCGCCGCGCAGGGTGCGGTGGCCGAGCCAGATCGTGCCGATCATCAGGGCGAACCCGATACCGGTGTTCAGTATGTGGCGGAAGAAGAAGTGGTACGGATCGCCGGTGTTGAGATCCGTACGGTTACGGGTCGCCGACCAGACGAGCACCGACCCGACCGCCGACAGCGCGAGCGCGGAGAACATCAGCGGCCAGTCCAGCCTGCGCGCCATCGAGTCACGGGCCGCGAGTGTGGCCCACAGCCCGCGCTCGGGACCGTATCCGGAGACGGAGAAGCCGCTCGTGCCGGCCATCGTTCAGTCCCTCCGCGCGGGTGGGCCCGCGAGCTGTTCGTTGTCGCCCGGTGCCTGCCCCGGGTCGGCCGGGGCCTGTCCGGGATCGTCGGGTGCCGCACTCGCGTCGTCCGGCACCTGCCCGGTGTTGTCACCGGCCGGCGCGATCTCGTTGCCGTCCAGCGGCTTCTTGTCCGGTACGAAGGGCTTGACCTCAGGCGCGTCGATCGTGCCGTCGGGCTGGATCTTCGGCAGTCCGGTGCGCGGCTTGGGCAGCAGGGCCTTCTTCAGGTTCTGCCCGCCCTTCGCGTCGAGGCCGTACATCGCCTCGTAGATCTTGCGCACGGCGGGGCCGGAGGCTCCGGAGCCCGTACCACCCTGGGAGATGGTCATGACGATCGTGTAGTCCTCGGTGTACGAGGCGAACCACGACGTCGTCTGCTTGCCGTAGACCTCGGCCGTACCCGTCTTGGCGTGCATCGGGATCTTGTCCTGCGGCCAGCCGCCGAACCGCCAGGCGGCCGAACCGGTGGTGGCCACGCCCGCCAGCGCCTTGTCCAGCTGGTCGCGCAGCTTGCGGTCGATCGGCAGCTTGCCGTGCGACTTCGGCTTGATCTCCGTCACGCTCTTGCCGTCGGGGCTGACGATGGCCTTGCCGACGCTCGGGTCGTACATCGTGCCGCCGTTGGCGATCGCGGCGTAGATCGTGGCCATCTGGATCGGGGTGACGAGGGTGTCGCCCTGGCCGATCGAGTAGTTGACCGCGTCACCGGCGCGCATCCGGTTGCCTTCGAGGCAGCCCTCGTACGCGAGTTGCTCGACGTAGTCGCCGCCCTTCTTGCCCTGCTTGCACCAGGCGGCCTTGTTCGCCTCCCAGAAGTCCTGCTTCCACTGGCGGTCCGGGATCCGGCCGGCGGTCTCGTTGGGGAGGTCGATGCCGGTCTCCTTGGCGAGGCCGAACTCCTTGGCGGTCTTGTAGAAGTAGTCGTTGGCGCCCTTCTTGGGCTTGTTGCCGCCGTCCTTCTGCCACTCCTTGTGCGCGAGCCCGTAGAAGACGGTGTCGCAGGAGACCTCCAGGGCGCGGCCGAGGTCGATGCTGCCGTAGCCCTGGGACTCGAAGTTCTTGAAGACCTGGTTGCCGATGGAGTACGAACTGGGGCACGGGTAGCTGCCGTTGAAGTCGTACCCGGCCTTGACCGCCGCCGTCGAGGAGATGACCTTGAAGATCGAGCCGGGGGCGGCCTGCGACTGGATGCCCCGGTTCAGCAGCGGGAAGTTGGACTTCTTGCTGGTGAGCTTGGCGTAGTCCTTCGCGGAGATCCCGCCGACCCAGGCGTTGGGGTCGTACGTCGGCTGGGAGGCCATCGACACCACGCGGCCGGTCTTGGACTCCAGGACCACCACGGCGCCCGCGTCGGCCTTGTAGTTCTGGTTGGTGTTGCGGTCCATCTCCTTGCGCGCGGCCTTCATCGCCTCGTTCAGCTCGAACTCGGCGACGGCCTGCACCCGCGCGTCGATGGAGGTGACGATGTTCGAGCCCGGCTCGGCCTGGTCGCTCTGGGCCTGGCCGATGACCCGGCCCAGATTGTCGACCTCGTACCGGGTGACGCCCGCGTCGCCGCGCAGGTACTTGTCGTACGTGCGCTCCAGCCCGGAGCGGCCGACCTGGTCGGAGCGGAGGAACGGCGAGTCGGTGTCCTGCGCCTTGGTGATCTCCTCGTCGGTGACCGGCGAGAGATAGCCGAGCACCTGGGCGGTGTTGGCCTTGGCGGGCGCGGCGTAGCGCCGTACGGCGGTCGGCTCGGCGGTGATGCCGGGGAAGTCCTCGGCGCGCTCGCGGATCTGGAGCGCCTGCTGGGTGGTGGCCTCGTCGGTGACGGGGATCGGCTGGTAGGGCGAGCCGTTCCAGCAGGGCTGCGGGGTCTCGTTGTCGCAGAGTCTGACCTTGTCGCCGACCTCCTTCGGCGTCATGCCGAGGACGTCGGCGAGCCGGATGAGGACGGCTTTGCCGCTGTCCTTCATCTTCATCAGCTCGGTGCGGCTGGCGGAGACGACGAGCCGGGTCTCGTTGTCGGCGAGCGGTACGCCCTGCGAGTCGAGGATCGAGCCGCGGACGGCCGGCTGGACGACCTGCTGTACGTGGTTGTTCTTGGCCTCGTCGGTGTACTCCGCGCCGTTGCGGACCTGGAGGTACCAGAGCCGTCCGCCGAGGGTGAGCAGGAGCGAGAAGACGAGGACCTGGATGACGACGAGCCGGATCTGGACCCTGGGTGTCCGTCCGGTCTCCGGAATGTTGCTCACAGTCGTTTGACCCCCTTGATCCGTCCGGCACGTGCCGCGCGCGACCGGGCCGTCTTCATCCGCAGCCCGCCGCGCTGGTTCCCGATCTTCAGTCCGGTGCCCGCGGCCAGCCAGCCGGAGGCGACGTCGCTGCCGCTGCTGGACTTCTCGGCGAGCGGGTCGTTCTCGGCGCGTCTGGCCAGGGCCATGATCAGCGGCACGGTGAACGGGGCGAGCAGCAGGTCGTAGATGGCGGAGGTGAGGACCAGGTTGGTGAGGCCGACATGGCGGGCGGCGGTGTCGCCGACGAGGGCGCCGACGCCCGCGTACAGCAGTGTGGTGGTGACGGCCGCGCCGACCACGACGACCATCGGGCCCAGCGCGGTGCGCAGTTGGCCGTTGTCGGGCTTGGCGAGTCCGGCGAGATAGCCGATCACACAGAGGACCAGCGCGTAGCGTCCGGCGGCGTGGTCGGCGGGCGGGGCGAGGTCGGCGAGGAGTCCGGCGCCGAAGCCGATGAGCGCGCCGCTGGTGTGTCCGTAGACCAGGGCGAGCGCGACGACGACCAGGAGCAGCAGATCGGGTACGGCTCCGGGGAGTTGGAGCCGGGCGAGTACGGACACCTGGACGACCAGCGCGACGACGACCAGGGTGACGGAGAGCAGCGTCCGGTTGAAGCGCATGGGGATCAGCTCTACTCCTGCTCGTTGACCTGGCCGTCACCCTGGGCGTCCTGGCCGTTGGGCGAGGGGGTGGCCGTGACGGTGACGGTCGGGGTGGGCTTGGGCTTGGCGGGCTTCTTCGGCAGGACCATGTCGCGCGGGTTCTCGCGGGGTGCCTGGACGACGACGCCGACGATGTCGAGCTTGGTGTAACCGACGTACGGGCGGACGAAGATGTCACGGGTGAGGTCGCCGCCGGAGGGGTCGACCCGTACGACCTGACCGACCGGCACTCCGGGGACGAACGGCCGGTCCTTGCTGGATCCGAAGGTGACCAGCCGGTCGCCGGGCTTCACCTTGGCCTTGCCGTTGAGGAGTTGGACGTTGAACGGCTGGTCGCCCTGGCCGGTGGCGAAGCCCAGTTCGTTGGACTTCTCCATCCGGGTGCCGACCGTGAAGTCCGGGTCGTTGGCGAGCAGTACGGTCGCGGTGCCCGGTCCGACGGTGGTGACCCGGCCGACGAGCCCGTCCCCGTTCAGTACGGTCATGTCGCGCTTGATGCCGTCGTCGGCGCCCGCGTCGATGGTCACGGTCCAGGAGAAGCCCTGGGCCGCTCCTATGGCGATGACCTCGGCGGCCTTGATGCCGTACTGGCCGGCGCCGGCGGTCTTGAGCAGCTTGTCCAGCTCGTTCACCCGGCTGCGGTTGCGGTCGTCGCTGCCGAGCCGCTGCTTGAGCGCCGCGTTCTCCCGCTCCAGGGCGGTGACGCGGTCGTGCCGCTGACCGGAGTCGCGTACGGCGCCGATGGCGTTGCCGACCGGGTCGACAGCGCTGGAGACGCCTTTCTGCACGGGCCCGAAGACCGTGGACGCGGCCTGTCGGGCACCGTCGACGGGTGACTCCTCTCCCCCGCGGATATCCACCGTGATCAGTGCGAACGCGATGGCGATCAGCAGCACCAGGAGCAGCCGGCTCTCTCGTGTGTCCCTCACGTGCGGCGGCCGTGCCTTCCTCGTTGGAATGCCTCGTCGGAAATTTTCGTGCGAATCGCGGGAATCACCCGCAAGGGATTCGTCTCAATTGGCAGTTCGGCTTGGTCTTGTCTGTATATCAACGATCCACCGACGGGGACGTCAGCGTTCCATATGGGGTGTCCCCCGGGCCTGTTGGGGCCCGGGGGATATTCGCTCTTTTCATGATCTGCGCGGATCGGCCGGGGCCGGGCCGTCATCTGCGCGGCGAGGCGTCCAGCACCTGCTGAAGCGCCTCGAACTCCTCGACGCACTTGCCGGAGCCGAGGGCCACCGAATCCAGCGGGTCCTCGGCGATGTGGATGGGCATTCCGGTCTCACGGCGCAGCCGCTCGTCGAGGCCGCGCAGCAGGGCGCCGCCGCCGGTGAGGACGATGCCGCGGTCCATCACGTCGCCGGACAGCTCCGGCGGGCACTTGTCGAGCGTGGTCTTCACCGCGTCCACGATGGCGTTGACCGGCTCCTCGATGGCCTTGCGGACCTCGGCGGCCGAGATGACGACGGTCTTCGGCAGTCCCGACACCAGGTCGCGGCCCCGGATCTCGGTGTGCTCGTCCTTGTCGAGGTCGTAGGCCGAACCGATGGTGATCTTGATCTGTTCGGCTGTGCGCTCACCGAGGAGGAGCGAGTACTCCTTCTTGATGTGCTGGATGATCGCGTTGTCCAGCTCGTCACCGGCGACCCGGATCGACTGGGCGGTGACGATGCCGCCGAGCGAGATCACGGCGACCTCGGTGGTGCCGCCGCCGATGTCCACGACCATGTTGCCGGTCGCCTCGTGGACGGGCAGTCCCGAGCCGATGGCGGCGGCCATGGGCTCCTCGATGATGTGCACCTGACGGGCGCCCGCCTGGGTGGACGCCTCGATGACGGCGCGTCGCTCGACTCCCGTGATGCCCGAGGGCACACAGACGACGACCCGCGGGCGCGCCAGATAGCGGCGCTTGTGGATCTTGAGAATGAAGTAGCGCAACATGCGTTCGGTGATCTCGAAGTCGGCGATCACGCCGTCCTTCAGCGGCCGGACGGCAACGATGTTGCCCGGTGTCCGGCCGATCATCTTCTTCGCTTCGGCGCCGACCGCGAGGATGCCGCCCGTGTTGGTGTTGATGGCGACGACGGACGGCTCGTTGAGCACGATCCCTCGGCCCCTGACGTACACCAGCGTGTTGGCGGTCCCGAGGTCGACAGCCATGTCACGGCCGATGAACGACATCTTGTTCCCCATGAGGATGCGTCTGGCCTTCCCAAATCGAGCGTTGACGGCTTTTCAGGATGGCGAGGTGGATGCTGTGGCGTGGAGGCTTCCATCGTAGTGCCGCCCCTGCTGACGCGGCGCGGTAGATCCACCTCTAATAAAGGTGACGATGTGTCGCAGCCATGCGTTCCCGATCTGGCTCCGCATATGCCGGGGGTGGCCGAATTCCGTCCGTCGCCACAGGCGCGTTCAGCGCTGTATGGCTGACGTATGGTCAGGAAAGCCCAGGGTAAGGGGTGTCTTTCAGTGCTCGGGAAAGAAAAGTTTCAGTTCCCGAATGGCGGACTCCTCGGAGTCCGAAGCGTGGATGAGGTTCTCGCGGACGATCGTTCCGAAGTCCCCCCGAATGGACCCCGGCGCTGCGGCGATCGGGTCAGTGGGACCCGCCAGGGCGCGTACGCCCTCGATGACGCGCTCGCCCTCGACGACCAGCGCGACGACCGGTCCCGACGCCATGAACTCGATCAGCGGCTCGTAGAACGGCCGGCCCTTGTGCTCGCCGTAGTGCTGCTCCAGCGTGCTCCCGTCGAGCGTGCGCAGCTCCAGTGCGGTGATGCTCCAGCCGGCCTTGCGCTCGATACGGCCGATGATCTCTCCCACCAAAGCGCGGCGGACTGCGTCCGGCTTGAGGAGGACGAGAGTGCGCTGGGTCATGGTGTGCGGCTCCTTGCGGACATTCGCTGCGGGCAAACGGGTGAAGGTGGTGTGAGGCTACAGGTGCGCGCGGGGCGCTCCGTACCCGGTCCGGGTACGGGCGCCGGCGGGACCGGTCCGCGGACAGGCGTCAGCTGCCCGGCTCCGCCGAGGGCGCGGTGGTGGCCTGGGCGGCCCAGCGTGCCTTCGCCTCGTCGATCTTGCGTCCGTAGTGGATCGACGCCCACCACAGCGCGCCGAAGAGCACGCCGAGGAAGAACATCACCGGCACCACGAACCCGCCCGCGACCAGGGCGATCTGGAACGCCCAGCCGAGCTGGACCCCGCCCGGCCTGGTGATCATCCCGCACAGCAGCAGGGACAGCAGCATCGCGATGCCGCAGACCGTCCACACGGTGGCCATCGACACGTCGTCGGACTTCATGGCGACGAGCCCGGCGAAGCCGATCACGAAGAACTCGCCGATCAGCGTGGACGCGCAGAGCGTACGCATGCGAATCAGCCCTTTCCCAGAAGCAGCCGGGCCTCGCCGACCGTGATCACCGAACCGGTCACCAGCACCCCGGCGCCCGCGTACTCGTCGTCCTCCTCGGCGAGCGTGATCGCCGCCTCCAGCGCGTCGTCGAGCCTCGGCTCGACCTGTACGCGGTCGTCGCCGAACACCTCCACGGCGACGGTCGCCAGCTCGTCTGCGCTCATCGACCGGTCGCTGGAGTTCTGCGTGACGACGACCTCGGCCAGGACCGACTCCAGGGCTTCGAGGAATCCCCGGGCGTCCTTCCCGGCGCTCGCGCCGACCACCCCGATCAGCCGGCTGAAGCCGAACGACTCACCGACCGCCGCCGCCGCGGCCCGCGCGCCCGCCGGGTTGTGCGCCGCGTCCAGGACGACCGTCGGGGAGCGGCGTACGACCTCCAGACGGCCCGGCGAGACCACGGAGGCGAACGCCGCACGCACCGTGTCCACGTCCATCACCCGGGTCTGCTCCGCGCCGACCCCGAAGAACGCCTCCACCGCCGCCAGCGCCACCACCGCGTTGTGCGCCTGGTGGGCGCCGTGCAGCGGGAGGAAGATCTGCCCGTACTCCCCGCCGAGGCCGCGCAGCGTCAGCATCTGGCCGCCGACCGCGACCTCGCGGGCGACGATGCCGAACTCCATGCCCTCGCGCGCCACCGTCGCGTCCACGTCGACGGCCTTCTTGAGCATCACCTGCGACGCGTCCACCGGCTGCTGCGCCAGGACGACCGTCGCCCCCTGCTTGATGATCCCGGCCTTCTCCACCGCGATCTCGCCCGGGGTGTTGCCGAGCCGGTCGGTGTGGTCCAGGTCGATGGGGGTGATGACGGCGACGGTGGAGTCGATGACGTTCGTCGCGTCCCAGCTGCCGCCCATGCCGACCTCGACCACCGCGGCGTCCACGGGGGCGTCCGCGAAGGCCGCGTACGCCATGCCGGTGAGCACCTCGAAGAACGAGAGCCGGTACTCCTGCGCGCCGTCCACCATGTCGACGTACGGCTTGATGTCCTCGTACGCCTCGATGAACCGCTCCGGCGCGATCGGTTCGCCGTCGAGGCTGATCCGCTCGGTGACCGACGAGACGTGCGGGCTGGTGTAGCGGCCGGTACGCAGGTCGAAGGCGCCGAGCAGCGCCTCGATCATGCGGGCCGTGGACGTCTTGCCGTTGGTGCCGGTGATGTGGATCGACGGATACGCCTTCTGCGGATCGCCGAGCACGTCCATCAGCGCCTCGATGCGGGTGACCGAAGGTTCGAGCTTGGTCTCGCCCCAGCGGCCGGCCAGCTCCTGCTCGACGGCGCGCAGCGCCTTGTCGACCTCCGGGTCGGCGGGCCGGGCCGGGACGCCGTCCCCCTGCGGAGGACCCGCCTGGGCGCGCAGTGTGCGGCTCCCGGCCTCGATCACGGCGAGGTCGGGGTCGCGGGTGGTCTCGGCGTGGACGATCTCGTCGAAATCGTCGCCGGGCTGGTCTGGCCGGTCGGGCTGGTGCTCGCTCACAGGACCAGTCTACGGAGCGGGTACGACACTGCCGCCGCCCCGCCCCGTAGGGCGCCCGTCCCGGTCCGTCAGCCCTCCGGCAGGGCCGCGAGCTGCGCCGTGAGCCGCTCGATGTCCGCCTCCGCCTTGGCCAGCCGGCCACGGATCTTGTCGACCACGTTGTCCGGGGCCTTCGCGAGGAACGCCTCGTTGCCGAGCTTCGCCGTGGCCTGCTGCTTCTCCTTCTCGGCCGCGTCCCGGTCCTTCGTCAGACGCTTGCGCTCGGCCGGGATGTCGATCGTGCCCGACAGGTCGAGCGCGACCGTGGCACCCGCGACCGGCAGGGTGGCGGTCGCCTGGAAGGCGTCGCCCTCCTCCTGGAGGCGCAGCAGTTGCCGGATCGCCGCCTCGTGCGCGGCGAGCGGCGTCGCGGACAGGTCGAGCCGGCCGGGGACCTTCTGGCCCGGCTTGAGCCCCTGGTCGGCCTGGAAGCGGCGGACCTCGGTGACGACCTGCTGGACGTGCTCGATCTCCCGCTCGGCGGCCTCGTCGCGGAAGCCGGAGTCGGCCGGCCAGTCGGCGACGACGACCGACTCCTTGCCGGTGAGCGTGGTCCACAGCGTCTCGGTGACGAAGGGCACGATCGGGTGCAGGAGGCGCAGGGTGACGTCCAGGACCTCGCCGAGGACCCGCCCGGAGACCTTGGCCTGCTCGCCGCCCGCGAAGAACGTCGTCTTGGACAGCTCGACGTACCAGTCGAAGACCTCGTCCCACGCGAAGTGGAAGAGGGCGTCGCTGAGTTTGGCGAACTGGTAGTCCTCGTAGAGCGCGTCGACCTGGGCGACGGTCTCGTTCAGCCGCGAGAGGATCCAGCGGTCCGTGGCGGACATCTCCGAGGCGTCCGGCAGCGGTCCTTCGACCGTCGCGCCGTTCATCATCGCGAACCGGGTGGCGTTCCAGATCTTGTTGGCGAAGTTGCGGGAGCCCTGGACCCAGCCCTCGCCGATCGGCACGTCGACACCGGGGTTGGCGCCGCGCGCGAGCGTGAACCGGACCGCGTCCGCGCCGTACTTGTCCATCCAGTCCAGCGGGTTGACGACATTGCCGAAGGTCTTCGACATCTTCTTGCCGTGCTCGTCACGGACCATGCCGTGCAGGGCGATGGTGTGGAACGGCGGGGTGCCGTCCATCGCGTACAGGCCGAACATCATCATCCGGGCGACCCAGAAGAAGAGGATGTCGTAGCCGGTGACCAGGACCGAGTTCGGATAGAACTTCTCCAGGCTCGGTGTCTGTTCGGGCCAGCCGAGCGTGGAGAACGGCCAGAGGCCCGACGAGAACCAGGTGTCCAGGACGTCCGTGTCCTGGCTCCAGCCCTCACCCGTCGGCGGCTCGTCGTTCGGGCCGACGGCGACGGTCTCGCCGTTGGGACCGTGCCAGACCGGGATCCGGTGGCCCCACCACAACTGCCGTGAGATGTTCCAGTCGTTGAGGTTGTCGATCCACGCGAAGTAGCGGGACTCCATCTCCTTGGGGTGGATCGTGACGCGGCCGTCCCGGACGGCGTCGCCGGCCGCCTTGGCGAGCGGGGCGACCTTGACCCACCACTGGAGCGACAGCCGCGGCTCGACGGTCGTCTTGCAGCGCGAGCAGTGGCCCACGGAGTGGACGTACGGCCGCTTCTCGGCGACGATCCGGCCCTCCGCGCGCAGCGCCGCGACGATGGTGGAACGGGCCTCGAACCGGTCGAGCCCCTGGAAGGGCCCCGGGACCGTGATGACGGCCCGCTCGTCCATGACCGTGATGTTCGGCAGATCGTGGCGCCGGCCGATCTCGAAGTCGTTCGGGTCATGGGCGGGAGTCACCTTGACCGCGCCCGTACCGAACTCGGGGTCGACGTGCTCGTCCGCGACGACCGGGATCGACCGGTCGGTGAGCGGCAGCTTGATCCGCTTGCCGACCAGGTGCGCGTAGCGCGCGTCGTCCGGGTGGACGGCGACGGCGGTGTCACCCAGCATCGTCTCGGCGCGGGTGGTGGCGACGACGAGCGTCTCGTCCCCGTCGCCGTACTTGATGGAGACCAACTCGCCGTCGTCGTCCTGGTACTCGACCTCGATGTCGGAGATCGCGGTGAGACAGCGCGGGCACCAGTTGATGATGCGCTCGGCGCGGTAGATCAGGCCGTCGTCGAAGAGCCGCTTGAAGATGGTCTGGACGGCCGCGGACAGCCCCTCGTCCATCGTGAACCGCTCACGGGACCAGGCGACGCCGTCGCCGAGCCGGCGCATCTGCCCGGAGATCTGGCCGCCGGACTCTTCCTTCCACTGCCAGACCCGCTCGACGAAGTCCGTACGCCCCAGGTCGTGGCGGGACTTGCCCTCCTTCGCCAGCTCGCGCTCGACGACGTTCTGGGTGGCGATACCGGCGTGGTCCATGCCGGGCTGCCACAGCGTCTCGTAACCCTGCATGCGCTTGCGGCGGGTGAGGGCGTCGATGATCGTGTGCTCGAAGGCGTGACCGAGGTGCAGGCTGCCGGTGACGTTCGGCGGCGGGATGACGATGGTGTACGGCGGCTTCCCGCTCTTCTCGTCAGCCTCGAAGTAGCCACGTTCTACCCAGCGCTCGTACAGCTTCCCCTCCACCTCGGCCGGCGCGTACTGGGTCGGCAGTTCAGGGTTGGCTGCGGGCTGCGCTTGAGAGTTCTCGGTCACCCCCACAGTTTAGGGGCGTCACAGCTCTGCACTGAAACGGGATAGTTCGGTAACGGTGCGCCCCCCGATGGTCCACGGCACCGCTCCTTCAGTCAGGATGTCGGGAACGCGTAAGCATCTGGAGGGGACAGAGCACATGAGTTACAACCAGCCGGGCCCGTACGGTGGGCAGCAGCCGCAGGGCCAGCCCGGACCGTACGGACAGCAGCCGCCGCAGGGCCAGCCCGGCTACGGGTACCCGCAGCAGCCGCCCCAGGGTCAGCCCGGTTACGGGTACCCCCAGCAGCCGCCGCAGGGAGTCCCCCAGCAGGGGTACGGCCAGCCGGGATACGGCCAGCCGCAGCAGCCGGGCCCGTACGGGCAGCCGCAGCAGCCCCAGTACGGCGGGGCCCCCGGGTTCCCGCCGCCGCAGGGTGGCACCCCGAAGAAGAAGACGGGCCTGATCATCGCCTCGGTCGTCGTGGCACTCGCGGTGATCGGTGGTGGGGCGTACTTCCTGGTGGGCGGAGGCAGCAGCGATGTCGCCGACGACGGCCCGCACAAGCTGATCACCCCGGCCACGGTGCTCGACGGCAAGTACAAGAAGAGCGAGGGCTCGGGCGGCTCGGACAGCGGCGGTATGAGCAAGGACGACATGAAGGACGCCGAGAAGTGGGGGGTGAAGAACCCCAAGGACGTGGAAGCCCAGTACGAGGCGGGTGACGTCGAGAAGAATCCGTTCGCCGCGCAGCTGCTGCCCTTCGCCGGTGTCTACGGCGAGGTCGAGGACCCCGAGAAGGCCGTCGACGGCATGTTCGCGTACCTGAAGTCGGAGTCCGAGAAGGACGGCGGCACCGACGTGCCCGTGCTCGTCGGGACCCCGAAGGAGTACAAGCCGGAGGGACTGGACGGCGCGGTCGTCAAGTGCCAGGAAATGTCGATGAAGAACGAGGACGCGACCGCGGGTCCCAAGGAGATGAAGTTCCCCGTCTGCATCTGGGGTGACTACAGCACGCTGGGCTTCTCCATGCCGGTGGACCTGGCGAACGCGATGGCCGGCAAGAGCGGCTCGCTCGAAGAGGCCGCCGCCACAACGGCCAAGCTGCGCAACGACGTTCGCGTCAAGCTCTGACGAGGTGCGCCACCCCCGGTGACACGCGAGAGGGGCGCCCGGCCGGTTCGACCGGCCTGGCGCCCCTCTTCGCGTCTGTCGCCCTCGGCTACGCCGACTTCTCGTGGCGGCCGTCGTTCTTCACGATCCTGGGCTCGCGCGGGACCAGCGTCGGGTTCACGTTGTTGCGGACGACGTCCGCCGTGATGACCACGCGGGCCACGTCCTTGCGGGAGGGGACCTCGTACATCACCGACTGGAGGACCTCCTCCAGGATCGCGCGCAGACCGCGCGCGCCCGTGCCGCGCAGGATCGCCTGGTCGGCGATGGCCTCAAGCGCGGGGAGGTCGAAGTCCAGCTCCACACCGTCGAGTTCGAACAGCCGCTGGTACTGCTTCACCAGCGCGTTGCGCGGCTCGACGAGGATCTTCAGGAGCGCCTCACGGTCCAGGTTGTGCACCGAGGTCAGGACCGGGAGGCGGCCGATGAACTCGGGGATCATCCCGAACTTCACCAGGTCCTCCGGCATGACCTCCTGGAACTGGTCGCTCTCCTCGATCTCGCGCTTGGAGCGGATCGTCGCGCCGAAGCCGATGCCCTTGGCACCGGCCCGTGACTCGATGATCTTCTCCAGACCCGCGAAGGCACCACCCACGATGAACAGCACGTTCGTCGTGTCGATCTGGATGAACTCCTGGTGCGGGTGCTTACGCCCGCCCTGCGGCGGGACCGACGCCGTCGTGCCCTCCAGGATCTTCAGCAGGGCCTGCTGGACGCCCTCGCCGGAGACATCGCGGGTGATCGACGGGTTCTCGCTCTTGCGGGCGACCTTGTCGATCTCGTCGATGTAGATGATCCCGGTCTCGGCCTTCTTGACGTCGTAGTCGGCCGCCTGGATCAGCTTCAGCAGAATGTTCTCGACGTCCTCGCCGACATAGCCGGCCTCGGTGAGCGCCGTCGCGTCCGCGATGGCGAACGGTACGTTCAGCATCCGGGCCAGCGTCTGGGCGAGGAGCGTCTTGCCGGAGCCCGTGGGGCCCAGCAGCAGGATGTTCGACTTGGCGAGCTCGATCGCGTCGTCGCGGCTCCCGGAGCCGCCGTTCTCGCCGGCCTGCACGCGCTTGTAGTGGTTGTACACCGCGACGGACAGAGCCTTCTTCGCGGGCGCCTGCCCGACGACGTACCCCTCGAGGAACTCGTAGATCTCGCGCGGCTTGGGCAGTTCCTCCCACCGCACCTCGGAGGTCTCCGCGAGCTCCTCCTCGATGATCTCATTGCAGAGGTCGATGCACTCGTCGCAGATATAGACCCCGGGGCCTGCGATGAGCTTCTTCACCTGCTTCTGGCTCTTCCCGCAGAACGAGCACTTGAGCAGGTCGCCGCCATCACCGATGCGTGCCACGAGGTGCTTCCCCTTCGCCTGGGAGCAGCCTGGTTCAGCGGCTCCTGTGCCTCATACCCGACGGTACCTTGCCTGGCCCCCCGTACGGGCCCCCCTTGGCACGGTTCACGTGGACGTGAGACCACGCACACCGCGCCAAGGGCACCGGACGGGTCAGGCCGCTGCCGCCGCCGTGGTCTTACGGGTCGAGACGATCTGGTCGACCAGACCGTAGGCCAGAGCGTCCTCGGCCGTCAGGATCTTGTCGCGCTCGATGTCGTCGCGGACCTTCTCGATCGGCGTGGTGGAGTGCTTGGCGAGCATCTCCTCCAGCTGCGCGCGCATGCGCAGGATCTCGTTGGCCGCGATCTCCAGGTCGGAGAGCTGCTCCCGGCCGGTCTGGCTGGACGGCTGGTGGATCAGGACGCGCGCGTTCGGCAGGGCCAGGCGCTTGCCCGCCGTGCCGGCCGCGAGCAGGACCGCCGCCGCGGAGGCGGCCTGGCCCATGCAGACCGTCTGGATGTCCGGCTTCACGAACTGCATCGTGTCGTAGATGGCCGTGAGGGCCGTCATCGAGCCACCGGGGCTGTTGATGTAGATCGAGATGTCACGGTCGGGGTCCATGGACTCCAGGCACAGCAGCTGCGCCATGACGTCGTTGGCCGACGCGTCGTCGATCTGGACACCGAGGAAGATCACGCGCTCCTCGAAGAGCTTCGCGTACGGGTCGTACTCGCGTACGCCCTGCGAGGTGCGCTCCACGAAGCGCGGGATGACATAGCGGTTGTCCACCTGAGGGCCGGTGTAGAGGCCGCTCGCAGAGGCGCCGGGGTAGTTGTTCATAAGGGTGTTCACCATCCTGGTGGCGTTCGAAAGGGCTGACGTGGCCGGTCCGGGGCGTGACTCTCGCCCTCAGGCGCCGGTGCCGCCGCCGCCCGGAACACCCGAAGCAGCGGAGATGATCTCGTCGATGATGCCGTAGGAGACGGCCTCCTCGGCGGTGAACCAGCGGTCGCGGTCACCGTCGCGGATGATGGTCTCCTCGGTCTGACCCGTGTGGCGGGCGGTGATCTCGGCCATGCGCTTCTTCGTACGGAGAAGCTGCTCGGCCTGGATCTTGATGTCGGAGGCGGTGCCGCCGAGACCCGCGGAGCCCTGGTGCATGAGGATGTCGGTGTTGGGCAGCGCGAAGCGCTTGCCGGCGGTGCCGCCGGTCAGCAGGAACTGGCCCATGGAGGCCGCCATGCCCATGCCGATGGTGACCACGTCGTTCGGGATGTACTGCATGGTGTCGTAGACCGCCATGCCCGCCGTGACGGAACCACCGGGGCTGTTGATGTAGAGGTAGATGTCCTTCTCGGGCTCGGCCGCGAGGAGAAGGAGCTGCGCGGTGATCTTGTTGGCGATGTCGTCGTCGACCTGCTGGCCGAGGAAGATGATCCGCTCACCGAGCAGTCGGCTGTAGACCTGGTCGCCGAGGCCACCACCGAGGGACGGCTCGCCGGCGGCGTAAGGCATCAGATTCGTCACGTGTCCACCTGCTCGTCTCTGACGGCTCCGGCCGTCTCAGCGTCTTTCGTTCCGGGGGACGGGGGATACCCCAGCCCTCGTATTCATGGACCCTAACGCGCTGGTCGGCGGGCGCCATCCCGCTTCCTGGACTGTTCGCTGGCAGCGCAAGGTAGTTGAGTGGTGGCAGGGCCCGGGGAGGGTGTGCGGCGGCGGGGCGGGGAACGGAGCGGGCCCCGGGCGCGAGTCGCGTCCGGGGCCCGGAGATCCGGTCGAGCGGGGACGCTCAGCCCTCGTTCTTCGCGTCCGCGGGCTTGTCGTCCGCGGCGGCGTCGGTCTTGGCCTCGGCCCCGGCCTCGTCGGAGGAGGCCTCGGCGGCGTCGGCCGTCTCGGCGGTGGCGTCCGTCTCGTCGTCCTCGTCGTCCTCCAGGTCGACGACCTCACCGTTGGTGTCGGTCACCTTGGCGGCCTCGACCACCACGGCGAGCGCCTTGCCGCGGGCGACCTCGCCGACGAGCATCGGCACCTGGCCGCCTTCGACGACGGCCTGCGCGAACTGGTCGGGCGACATGCCGGAGGACTGCGCGCGACGCATGAGGTGCTCGGTGAGCTCCTCCTGGTTCACGTTCAGCTTCTCCTTGTTGACCAGCTCGTCGAGGATGAACTGGGTCTTGATGCCCTTGACCGCCTGCTCCTTGGTCTCCTCGTCGAACTCCTCCTCCGTCTTGCCCTGGATCTCCAGGTACTTCGGAAGGTCGAGGCCCATCTGACCGAGCTGGTGGTGCTCCAGGTTGTGCTTGCGGGTCTTGATCTCGTCCTCGAGAAGCTTCTCGGGGATCGGGACCTCGGCCAGCTTCAGCAGCTCGTCGAGGACGCGCTCCTGGGCCTGGGTGGCCTGGTCGTACTGCTTCATGCTGCCGAGGCGCTTGCGGCTGTCCGCCTTCAGCTCGTCCAGGGTGTCGAACTCGCTGGCCATCTGCGCGAACTCGTCGTCCAGGTCGGGCAGCTCGCGGGCGGCGACCTGGGTGACCTTGACGGAGACCTCGGCGTCCTTGCCCTCGGCGGTGCCGCCCTTGAGCTGGGAGGTGAAGGTGGCCTCGCCACCGGCCTCCAGGCCGGTCACGGCCTCGTCGATGCCGTCGAGCAGCTCGCCGGAGCCGATGGTGTACTGCACGGCGCTCGCGACGCCGTCCTCCAGCACCTCGCCGTCGACCTTGGCCTCCAGGTCGATCGTCACGACGTCGCCCTCGGCGGCGGCGCGCTCCACGGGGTTGGTGGAGGCGAAGCGCTCACGCAGCTCGTCGACGGACTTGTCGACGTCCTCGTCGGACACGTCGACCGCGTCGACGGTGACCTCGATGCCGGAGTAGTCCGGGATCTCGATGACCGGGCGGATGTCGACCTCGGCGGTGAAGGAGAGCAGCTCGCCGTCCTTCAGCTCCTTGATGTCGACCTCGGGCTGCCCGAGGACATTGAGCTCACCCTCGTTGACGGCCTCCGTGTAGAACTTCGGAAGGGCGTCGTTGACGGCCTCCTCCAGCACAGCTCCACGGCCGAACCGCTGGTCGATGACGCGGGCGGGGATCTTGCCCTTACGGAAGCCCTTCACCGTGACCTGCTCGTTGATCTTCTTGTACGCCGCGTCGAGGCTGTCCTTGAGCTCCTCGAAGGGCACCTCGACAGTGAGCCGAACCCGGGTCGGGTTCAGGGTCTCCACGGCGCTCTTCACGGTTCGGTCTCCTTGGTGGCTGATTCTGGGGTTCTGCCGCCCACCGTGACTCCGGCGGACCAGCGGATTCGGCCCGGTTCTTCGCAGTCTCTTCAGACACACGGGCACGCAGCTTGCATAGTAGCCGCAAGCAGGATGAGGCCCACAACGCGATCATGAACAGGCACGTGTACTGATGGTCGGGGTGGCCGGATTCGAACCGACGACCTTCCGCTCCCAAAGCGGACGCGCTACCAAGCTGCGCCACACCCCGTCGGTGCGACACGTAGGGTACATGCCCGCGAGCGGTACGCCGGACCCAATAACCGGGGGAGATGTGGTGTGCGTGGGACGCCACGGACCCGCTACGATGTTTCCGGTGCCGCGATCCTCGTGACCTGCGGCCCGTGCGGGCGTAGCTCAATGGTAGAGCCCTAGTCTTCCAAACTAGCTACGCGGGTTCGATTCCCGTCGCCCGCTCTTGGCAGGAAACAGTCAGACGAGAGCCGGTGTCCACGCGATGTGGACACCGGCTCTCGGCGTTGTTCTGCCGTGCTGTCAGATGTCGACCTTCGATCCCTCGGGGACCTGGAGACAGGCGGAGCCGAGAGCGACGGAAATCATGGACGGATCGTCACTGCGTCCGCGCCTGTCCAGAAGTGTGATGCTCAGGGAGTAGTTCTTCTTCGTGGTTACGGCCGTGAGTTCGAGACTTCTCGCCCGGCTGGAGTCAGGACCGTAGTGGTCGATCTTCCAGCCGTGCGCGGGGAGTTCGCCCTTGAGACGCACCATCGCCTTTTCCATATCCGCGACAGGCACGTCGTACAGGCTCCAGAAGTGGCCCAGCGAGTAGTACTTCTCGAAATCCTTTTCTCCGCACGGCGTAACTTTGGGACCAGCGTCGGAGAGTTTGCCGGGCAGCCCGATGACCTCCCTGATCTGCTCGGCGTACGTCACCGCGTCGGTTCGCGCGGCATCCACTTCTCGGATCTCGGGCGCCTCATCAGATCCAGACATTCCTGAACATCCTGTCAGTGTCGCGGCCATGGATATCACGAGCAGCATCTCCACCAGACGCCTAGTCAAGCTTCACCTCGTCGTATTTCCCCGTGATGACGGCGGCCTGGTTCAGCAGACTCAGCGAGCCCTCTCTCCAGTAGCCGCTGTGATCCACTGTGTCGGTGCGCATGATGTTGGCGCCGAATTCGGGATCGGTGGGTACGTTCCTGTCGCCCCCGAGACCGACCAGGCGTCCCCCTTCCGGCACTTGATCCACACTGAAGGAACCCGCCATCGCCCATACGTGCCCCTTGTCCACGTCAAGGTTGTCCGCGTGGCCCGTCTGCATGCCGGGGCTGCCGGCGACCACGATGTCGTCGGCGGCGAGATCGCCGTGTTTCGACGCCTCGCCGATGGCCGTGCTGCCGTAGCTGTGTCCGACGATCGTGGTGTGACTGCCGTCGGGCCCGCCCTGAGCCTCCTGGACGCCGCTCATGAACTGGTTGAGAGCGGGAGCCGCTTTCTGGGCGTATTCAGGGTCGGTGGCCTCGGGAACGAAGTCACCGTCCTTGATCGGGACCGCCGATCTGGGGGTGTCGTAGTCGAGCCAGGTGATGGTGGAAATCTCTCTGCCGGGGGCGGCGACCTGGCTCGCCCCCCAGAGGATCTCACCTCGTGCGAGATCACCTCCGATATTGGAAAGGCCGGCTCCGGTCCCTGGCACATACACCGCCGTGTGATCGGCGGTATCCGGATTGCCGTTGGCGATAATGACCCGGCCGTCTCCGGCGCCTACAGGGTCGAAACCCAGAAGATACGCTTGAGGAAGAATTGATTCACCGGGCTTTGGGGCCGTTCCGGTGCGGTCGAACCGTTCCTCGATCTGTTCCATGCCTTTGAGGGATTCCTCCAAGAACTCGATCCGGTCCTCCCCGCCGGTCCTGTCCCGCCATTCGTCGTACTCGTCCGTGGTGCTGGAAGTCGGCGGCTGATACTTCATGGGCATCTTCGGGAACGAGTCGAGTTCCAGTTGGAACTTGGCCCTCTTCTCCTCCAGCACCGTGCGGTTGGCGTCGTCGCGGACATCGCTCGGCAATCCGTCAAGCGCGCCCACCGAGGCCGGATAGAGCGCGGTGTAGCCGGCTCGTTCGTCGGCGGTGAGCCCTCTCCACCACTTGGCGTTCTCCGCGGGGGACTTGCCGTCGGGGATGTCGTCCTTGGCGAGGTGGCCGCCCGACACCTTCCGCAGGGCGACGGTGTCGTTGTGTACGTCGGCCCAGTCCTTGTCCGAGACGGTGAGGTCGTTGTGCGCCTTCAGCCGCTCCAGTTGCGGGGCCCATTTCTGGTCCGCCTTCGTCGCGTCGCCGAGGGCGTCACCGATGCGGTCGGCGAAGCCCTGGGCCTTCGTACGCTTGAAGTCGGCGTCTTCCCTGACCTCACCGAACGTCGCCTCCCAGTGCACCGATCCGTCGCCCTGGACCGTGAAGCCCGCACTGACCGCGTCGTCCATCGCGTCGTTCAGCTTCCGCTGCGCCGACCTCAGCTCGGCGGCGAAGCCGTTCAACGCCAGGGTGATCAGGCCGCATTCGACCTGTGTGTAGTGGAAGTTGTCGCTCAGCCGCTCCAACCGCTTCAGCGCGGCTGTCAGCGCCGCGCCCTTCAACTCGCCGCCGCGCATCTGAACCATGGTCTGGTCGGTGATGCGGTCCTTGGCCGCGTGGGCCGCCTTGCCGACCGCCTGATAGCCGTCGGCCGCCTGCTCGAACTCGGCCGGCTTCGCGTCCCGTAACGTGCTGAGACTCGTCATGACGCGTCATCGCCCCCCGGCCGACGGGTGGCCGCCGCCGGCGGGCGGCGCCTCGGGCTTGGTCGCCTGCTGGGTGAACGCCTCCTCGATGGCCTGGTCGTTCTTGTAGAGGTCATTGCCCGCGTGCCTCAGCTTCCCCGCGACCTCACCGCATTCGCGGCCGACCAGGTTCAGGTAGCGCTGCCAGGTCTGATGGACGCCGGCCTGCGCCGCGCCGGTGACGAATCCCGTGACGGCGTCACCCGCTCCGAGTCCGGTCTGTCCGTCGTCAAGCCTCACCGCCGCCTTCTTGAGGTCGCCCCGCAGCTCGGCGATGCTCGTCGCCGCTCTGTTCCAGGCGGTCTTCGAGGTCTTGAGGTCACCGTCACCCGGGCCACCGCCGTCACCGGCGGTGGCCAGATTCATCCTGGTCGCGGCGTCCGCTTTGAGCTGGGCCCACTCCTCGTCGAATGTCACCGATGTCTCCCCGTGTCCGATCCGTCGCTACTCGCCCGGCGGGTACGGGAGTTCACCGGCCGCCGGACGAGCTGCGGCGCAATCACAGCGCGTGCGTTCCCGCACGTACAAGACGGCTCGCCCGGGGAAGAGCGAGCCGTCTCGTGTGGTGTCCGGTGTCGGGGATGGCTAGAAGCTGATCTGGTTGATCGTCTCCGCTATCGAGTCCATGAACCTGTTCACCGACGGTGCCATGTCCGTGGAGGCCAGGAAGAAGCCGAACAGGATCGCGACGATGGCCGGGCCGCCCTTCAGGGAGCCGCCGCGGATCAGTACCACGAGGACGATCGCCAACAGCAGCACCACAGACAGTGAAATGGCCACAACTGATCACACCCTCGGTCGGTCCACCTTGCCGGCCGCGGGAGCTCACGGCCTCGCACATACCCGCTCCCTCCATCGTGCCACCAACCTCCGCCCGTGTGGGCGTCCGTGACGAATCATCGAGGTAAGGATCACGCCAATCGCGTGGCCGGGGGGCCGGGTGGGGGGACGGTTGCGCCTGCGGCGGGGGATAAATGCGGACGTCAATTCGGGGTGAGCGCACAGTCGCTCTCACAGCTCCTTCACAGGTAATTCGAGTTGACCTCCCGACAGCTCACCCCAGTGAATTCACACGCAGTCACCATGCACGGCAGACCCTGATGATATGCACCATTTAAGGGGGATTAACAGGGGCATATCTACCGGTGGGCGACTGTTTCGGTGCCGAACACCCCAGTTACGCGGGAGGTTTTACTCCGCGCATTGTGCGGCGCTAGGGTTAATCAGATGTCTCACGCTCCGCACGGATATGAGAGGGCCTCGCTCCCCCAGACCGGGGAGTTGGATGCCATCCCCCCAACGGCACAGACCGCATCGGCCGCTGTGGCCGAAACCCCTGTACGGACCCCTCAGGATTCAGCGAAGTCGGCGCCCCCCACGCCCAAGACGTCCACGAAGCGAGACGCGTTCTTCGACAACGCGAAGTACCTGGCCATCGTGCTGGTGGCCATGGGACACGCCTGGGAGCCCGTGATGGAGGGCAGCCGGGCGACGAAGGCGCTGTACATGGTCGTCTACTCGTTCCACATGCCGGCCTTCATCATCATCTCGGGCTATTTCTCCCGGAGTTACACCGGCAGACCGCACCAGATCAGACGGCTGCTGACCGGGATCGCCGTCCCGTACATCGTCTTCGAGGTGGCGTACTCGCTGTTCAAGCGGGTCACGAACGATCCGGGCCACCCGATCAGTCTGCTCGACCCCTGGTATCTCACCTGGTTCCTGGCCGCGTTGTTCATCTGGCGGCTGACCACCCCGATCTGGCTGTCGCTGCGTCACCCGCTGCCGGTCGCTCTCGGTATCGCCGCGCTCGCCTCGTTCACGCCGAACATCGGCGAGGACCTCAACCTCCAGCGGGTGCTCCAGTTCCTGCCGCTCTTCGTGCTCGGGCTCGTCCTCAAGCCCGAGCACTTCCAGCTGGTCCGCCGCCGGGAGGTCAGGCTGCTGGCCGTGCCGGTCTTCGCGGGCGCGCTCGTCTTCGCGTACTGGGCGGCGGCACGGATGCAGAACGCGTGGTTCTACCACAACAGCGCGGCCCAGGATCAGGGGGCGCCGTGGTGGCTGGGCGTCGTCATGACCTTCGCGCTGTTCGGCTGCTCGGTGGTGCTGACGGCCGCGTTCCTGGCGTGGGTGCCGCGCCGCGCGATGTGGTTCACGGCACTCGGCGCGGGCACGATCTGCGGCTATCTGCTGCACGGTTTCCTGGTCAAGGGCGCCGTCTACAGCGGCATCTTCGACACGAACGCCTGGCTGACCGAGCCCGCCGGCCGGGTCTTCCTGACGCTGCTCGCGGGCGCGGTGATGACGCTGCTGTGCACGCCGCCGGTCCGGCGGCTCTTCCGCTTCGCCACCGAGCCGGAGATGTCGTGGGCCTTCCGGCGGGACCCGCGCGGGGCGGACGTCCGTACGTCAGCGAGGCAGGCCGAGTAGCCGTCGTACCTCCGCGTATTTCTCGGTGAGCCTGATCCGGGTCGCCTCGTCCAGCACGGCGAGGCGGCCCGGATCCGCGTTGTGCGCCAGGTCCGACTCCTTGACGAGGAGCGCGCCCGGCGTGGCCAGGATCCGGCGGGTGTACGCGGCGGTGTCCTCGCCCCGCACCTTCGTCACCGCCAGGACCATTTCCTTGACCGCCGCCGGCAGCGCGGCCCCGTCCAGCCACGCGCGGGAGAGCGCGCCGTCCTCGACGGAGTCGTGCAGCCAGGCCGCCGCGATCTGCTCGTCGGTGCCGCCCCGCGCCCTGACCCCGTCGGCGACCGCCCGAAGGTGCTCGACGTACGGCCGGCCGGCCTTGTCGGTCTGGGCGGCGTGCGCCTCGCGGGCGATCAACTCCACCTCGGTCAGGCTGAGATATGTCATAGGGCCAACTCCATGGGTCGGTCAAAAGTTGCAGAGTAAATCGTTTGGTAAACTAATTACTGACGCATCCTTGACGCGCCTTTGACTTGTATGGAGGAACGGTCCCATCGGACACGCAGACACGCTCATAGCCATGGGTGGCGCCTTCCTCGCCGCCGCTTTCCTCGCCCGCCTCGGCAGCCGGATCGAGCTGCCGACGATCCCGCTGTTCATCCTGGCCGGAATCCTGCTCGGCCCGCACACACCCGGCATCGTGCTCGTCTCCGATCCGCACGAGCTGGAGATGCTGTCGGCCCTCGGCCTCGTACTGCTGCTCTTCTACCTCGGTCTCGAATTCCATCTGGACGATCTCAAGGCCGGCGGCCGGAAGATGGCCCTCGCCGGTGGCGCGTATCTCGCGCTGAACGTCGGCGCCGGGCTCGGCTTCGGCTTCGCGCTCGGCTGGGGCACGTCCGAGGCGCTGGTCCTCGCCGGTGTGCTCGGAATCTCCTCGTCCGCGATCGTCACGAAGATCCTGGTCGACCTGGGCCGTATCGGGAATCCCGAGACCAAGCCGATCCTCGGGATCATCGTCGTCGAGGACATCTTCCTGGCGCTGTACCTGGCCGCGCTCCAGCCGATCCTGTCCGGCGCCGACAGTCTCTCGGCCGCGCTGACCGACGGCGGCAAGGCGTTCGGATTCCTGCTGCTGCTGGCGCTGGCCGCGCGCTTCGGCAAGAAGGTCATCGGCCGCCTCATCAACACGAAGGACGACGAACTGCTCGTCATCTCCTTCCTCGGCGCCGCGGTCTTCATGGCCGGGGTCTCCGAGTGGTTCGGTGTCGCGGACGCGATCGGCGCGTTCATGGTCGGTCTGATGCTGGGCAGTACGACCTCCGGCGACCGGATCCGCACCCTCGTGCACCCGCTGCGGGACGCGTTCGGCGCCATCTTCTTCTTCGCCTTCGGGCTCTCCATCAATCCGGGCGACCTGCCGACGGTGCTGTGGCCGGTGCTGGCCGCCGTCGCCGTCACGCTGACGATGAACATCCTGGCCGGGCTGGTGGCCGCCCGTGTCTACCGCTTCGGCTCCGGCCCCGCCGCGAACATCGCGACGACTCTGGTCGCGCGGGGCGAATTCGCCCTGATCCTGGCGACGATGGCGGCGGGGGCGGCGCTGGACGCGCGGCTGGCGCCGTTCATCGCGGGCTATGTCCTGATCCTCGCGGTCCTCGGCCCGCTGGCGGCGGCCAAGTCGCACTGGCTGGCCCGGGTGCTGCCCGGTGGCGGTCGCGGCGGCGGCGGTGACGGCGGGGCCGCCACCGGTGGTGAACTGTCGCTGACGAAGACGTCCGGCGCCTGAACCGCCACGGGGGCCGGCGGCGCCCACGCCCCGGCCCCCGAACCGTCCGCTTCCGCTCAACCGTTCGTGTCGCAAGGGGAGTTGACCCTAGCGTGCGATCATGCAGCCATCCTCGCTCCTACGCCCCTTACTCATCACCGTCCTCGCCCTGGCACTGGTGCCGCTCTGGCCCGCACAGGCCCGGGCCGGCACCGGTGGCAACACCCGTGTCACGCTCACCGCGGACAAGGACATACCGCGCGGAGCCACGGTCGAACTTCTCAGACAGACGCTGACACTCGCCGCCGGTGAGAAGCGGCATCTGCGTGGCCGCCTGGAAGCCACCAGCTCGACAACCGGAATCGTCGGCCTGACCAACCGAGTGAAATGCGTGAACGCCACCGGCTCGACGGTGCCCGTCATCGCGGCCTCGGCCCGTAACCACGAGGGCTACGACACGGCCACGTACGCGACACCCGGCCATCTCCCCCTCTTCGCCGACCTGCTCCTCACCGCACCGGCCGCCGGCGTCTACACCTGCTTCCTGTACGGCTCCGCCTACTCGACCCTCCCCGGCACCTACCACTTGACGGCCGTGCCGAAGGGCACCTGGCTGGAAGTCAGCACCGCCGATCAGCTCGGCGCCCGGTGGTGGCAGAACCCCTCGTGCGAGAGCGCGGACCCGGCGGGAGCCTGTACGTACGTCGGCGGCGCCCCGGCCAGGTCCGACGCGTGGGTGTTCTACGACGACGGCACCCCGTCGTACCAGTGGCGGGCGCGGCCGGACGCGACCGCGGTCTCGGCGCAGGCGAACGTCGAACTGACCACGTGCCCCGAGGGAACAGCCTCGTGCGCGGCCTCCATGCAGGCCCATCCGCGCGGCGAGAACGCGGTGCTGGACACGCGGTTCGAGTTCGTCCAGCTCGATGCCACCGACCACGCGTGCCGCACGCACAGCACGGCCGCGCGTAAGACCGTGACGGACGACGCGCACCACTCGGTCGCGTACTTCGCGCTGCCGGATCTGCCGGTGGATCCCGGCTGTGGAAGCCGCGATTTCGTCATGCGGGTCTATGTGAAGCACGTGACGGGTCAGACAGTGAAGATCGACGGGGTGCAGGGCGGGCTCACTTCGCTCACCAACGGCATCGCGTTCAACCATCTGCCCGGCTAGACACGTGACGACGGGGCCGGTGCCGGTGGGTGCCGGTGCCGGCCCCGTGGCGGCCTAACGGGCCGCCGGCTTCGGCGCGTAGTCGCGTCCCAGTAGCAGAAGCGGTGTCGTCAGGAGCAGCAGGCCCGCCAGCGCGATGGCCGTGCGCGGGCCCGTCGCGGCGGCCAGCAGGCCCCACAGTGCCGTCAGAGCCGCGGTGGTGGTCTTGGTCGTGACCGACCAGGCGGAGAGGGTGCGCACGGTCCGGTCCGTCGGGGTCTGTTCCAGACGGTAGGTGGCGTACACCGGGTTGAAGACGCCGATGCAGGTGATCAGCACCAGTTCGACCGTGATGACCAGCGCCATCCCACCGATGCCGGGGCCGACGAAGGCCAGGGCGAGCGGCCAGCACGCGCGCAGGGTGCCCGAGGTGAGCATGACCCGGTGGCGGCCGAACCGGGTGACCAGGGGCTGGGCGAGGCGTGCGCCGATGATGCCGCCGACGCAGGGCACCGCGAACGCCACGGCGTACTGCCAGGGGGCGAACCCGAGGGGGCCGAGCATGAGGAAGGCGATCAGCGGCACCGGCGCCATGATCAGGCCGTTGACGAGAGCGGTGTTGAAGAACAGCGGGCGCAGCGCCGGGTGGGCCAGGATGTACCGCCATCCCTCGAACACGTCGGCCGCGCGGAACCGCTTGTCGCCGGTGCGCACGGGGAGCGGCTCCTGCCCGCCGATCGCGCGTACGCCGATGGCGGAGAGCAGATAGCTGACCGCGTTGACCACCACGGTCGTCAGCGGGCCGAGCAGGCTGATCGCGGCGCCGCCGGCGGGCGGGCCGAGGATGGTGGCGGTCCATGTCGTGGATTCGAAGCGGCCGTTGGCGACGAGCAGGTCCTCCGGGCGTACGAGCCACTTCAGGTACGCGCCGCTCGCGGCGGTGAAGGTGATGTCGGCCGCCGCGACGACGACGGACACGACGAGGAGTTGGGCGAAGCCGAGCGCGCCGAGGGCGTACGCGGCGGGGACGCTCATCAGCGCCGCGAAGCGGATCAGGTCCATCGCCACCATCACGGGGCGTTTACGGCGGAACTCCACCCACGGTCCGAGCGGTACGGCCACCGCCGCGCCCACCGCGAGTCCGGCGGCGGCCAGCAGCGAGACCTGGGTCGGGCCGACGTGCAGGACGAGGATCGCGATCAGGGTGAACGCGTCGAAGGCGAAGCGGGTGCCGAACGCGCTGGCCGCGTACGCCGCCCAGAGCCAGGCGAACGGGCGCCCCAACGAACGCCCCGACTGCCCTGACTGCCCTGACTGCCCCGACGGTTTCGCCGGGTCCGGGCCGGCACCGACCGCCCGAGCGACGGCCTCGCCCGCGTCGGCCGACGCGTCCGGTCCCGCCACCGGCTCAGCCCTCCCGGCAGATCAGCAGCAGCGCCCGGTCGTCGTTCACGTGTTTCGCCACCGCCTCGATCAGATGCCAGGCCGCGCCCTCGAAGCCCGCCGCGACATAGCGGTCCGCCTCGCCGGAGAGCCGGTCGATGCCCTCGCTCAGATCGCGGCCCGACGCCTCGACCAGGCCGTCCGTGAACAGCATCAGTACGTCGCCCGGCAGCAGCGACCCCTTCACCGGGTCGAACTCCGCCCCGTCGTAGACGCCGAGCAGCGGGCCCTCGCCCGCCATCTCCTCCCACCGGCCGCTGCCGGCGTGGAGTTGCAGCGCGGGCAGATGGCCCGCCGACAGCAGCTCGTAGTCGCCCGATTCGAGGTCCAGGACGAGATGGATGGAGGTCGCGAAGCCCTCGTCCCAGTCCTGGCGGAGCAGATAGCCGTTGGCGGCCGGCAGGAAGCCGTGCGGCGGGAGCGAGCCGAGCAGGCCGCCGAAGGCGCCGGACAGCAGCAGCGCGCGGGAGCCGGCGTCCATGCCCTTGCCGGAGACGTCCGTGAGGACGACTTCGAGGGTGCGGCCACCGTTGGTGCGGGCCGCGACGACGAAGTCGCCGGAGAAGGACTGGCCCCCGGCCGGCCGCAGGGCCATCTCGCGGTGCCAGCCCTTCGGCAGCCGTGGCAGGGCGCTCTGGACCCGGATACGTTCGCGCAGGTCGAAGAGCATCGTGCCGCCGCGCCGCCACGGCACCCCGACGCGGGCCCTGAACTGGGCGATCAGCAGCCCGAAGAGCCCGCAGGCCGCCACCACCAGGACGGTGCCCGGTGTCACGGTGGCCGGCCCCTGGGCGTACGGGCCGAGGACGAGCGATTCGACGATCAGGGCGACAGCGGCGGCGGCGTACAGGGCGAGGAGGCTGGAGGGCCGCAGCAGCAGTCCCCCGGCGACGATCGGCAGGACGAGCGCGGACGGCGCGAACCAGACCGGAACGGACATGGTGGCGAAGGCGATTCCCGGGACGGTCAGCAGCAGTCCGACGAGAGCGATCCAGTCCGAGCCGTCGCCGCGGAAGTAGTCCACCCCGGACTTGCGCACGGCGTTGCGGGCCCGGTGCAGCGACTTGCGCAGCCGGGCCGTGTACGAATCCGCTTTCGCGCCACTGGCCATTGTCGTTGGACCCTATCCATCAGCGGGCCGGGCGTGCAGGGGGACCCCGGTGACATTGCGTTCGATACCGGGTCGCCTCGACCACCCACGTCCTGGTACTGATGGCATATGACCACAGACTTGCGAGTACTCGAAGCCGCCGACTGGGACCGCTGGTTCGGGACGCTGGAGAGAGCGTTCGGCGGGGCGCTCGTCAGCTCCACCGAGGAGCGCGAGGTGTGGCGTTCCGTGACGGAGTGCGAACGCTCCGTCGGGGTGTGGGACGGCGAGGAGTGTGTGGGAACGGCGGGCGCGTTCACCTTCGGGCTCACGGTGCCCGGCGGCGGAACCGTGTCGGCGGCGGGCGTGACGATGGTGAGCGTGGCGGCGACGCACCGGCGGCGCGGGATCCTCACCTCCATGATGCGGCGGCAGTTGGACGACGTCCGCTCGTGGGGGCAGCCGGTCGCGCTGCTGACCGCGTCGGAGCCCGAGATCTACGGCCGGTTCGGATACGGCGTCGGGACCCGGCAGTTGAGCGCCGAGATCGACACCTCGCGCGTCTCGTTCCGGATGCCGCGCGGCGACGGCGCGACGGGCGCGGACGGCGCCGACGACGGGATACGGCTGCGTTACGCGGCGCTGGACGACGCGCGTGAGCCGATCGAGTCGGTGTACGCGCGCCTGGTCCCGGGCCGCCCCGGCATGCTGGAGCGCCGGCCCGGCTGGGACCGGAAGCTGCTGCTGGACGCGCCGGAGAGCCGCGAGGGCGCCTCCGCGCTCAGCTGCGTACTCGCGCGGCGCGGCGAGGGCGACGACGCCGAGGTGGTGGGGTACGCGCTGTATCGCGTCAAGCCGACCTGGGACGCGGCGGGGCCGAAGGGCACGGTCGTGGTCGATCAGCTGGCGGCCCTGGATCCGGTGACCCGCGCCACGCTCTGGCGCTTCCTCGGAGGGATCGACCTGACATCGTCGGTGAGTGTGTCGAATCTGCCGGTGGACGACGCGGTCCAGTTCCTGGTCTCGGACGTCCGGCGCTCCAACATCCGGCTGCGGGACTCGTTGTACGTACGGCTGGTGGAGGTGGGCGCGGCGCTCGCGGCGCGGGCGTACCAGGCGCCGGTGGACGTGGTGTTGGAGGTGGACGACGCCTTCTGCCCCTGGAACGAGGGCCGTTGGCGGCTGACCGGTGACGAGAAGGGCGCGTCGTGCGAGCGGACGGCGGACGCGGCCGATCTGTCGCTCTCCGTAAGGGAGTTGGCCTCGATGTATCTGGGCGACGCGTCACCGGCGGCGCTGGCGGGGGCGGGGCTCGTACGCGAACTGCGCCCCGGCGCGCTGGCGGAGGCGTCGGTGGCGTTCGCGTCGCCGGTCGCGCCGTGGCTGCCGCACGGTTTCTGACGGCGGCCGGGTCCGGTCCAGGCGTCGGCGTCCTTCGCCGGCTGTCCTACGCCCGCTGGCAGCCGGGGCACCAGAACAGATTGCGGGCGACGAGTGACGCCGTACGGATCTCGCTGCCGCACAGATGGCACGGCATGGTCGCGCGCCGGTAGACGTACACCTCACCGCCGTGGTCGTCCACGCGCGGCGCGCGGCCCATGGCCTCGGGCAGATGCTCGGGCCGTACGGTGTCGATCCGGTTGTACTTCACGCCCTCCCGCATCAGCGCGACGAGGTCGGCCCAGATCGCGTCCCACTCGGCGCGGGTGAGATCGCGGCCGGCGCGGTACGGGTCGATGCCGTGCCGGAAAAGGACCTCGGCCCGGTAGACGTTGCCGACGCCGGCGATGACCTTCTGGTCCATGAGCAGGGCGGCGACGGTGGTACGTGAGCGGGAGATCCGGGCCCACGCGCGCTCCGGGTCGTTGCCCTCCGCGCCGGGCCGGCGCAGCGGGTCGGGACCGAGCCGGTCGTGTATCGCCCGCTTCTCGGGTTCGGTGATCAGCGCGCAGGCGGTGGGACCGCGCAGGTCCAGGTACGAGGTGTCGCTCAGCAGTCGCAGCCGGACGGTGTCGGTGGGCGGCGGGGCGGGGGTGTCACCGAGCGCGACCTTCCCGAAGAGGCCGAGATGGACATGGATCCAGCCGTTGTCCCCGAAGCCGACGAAGAGATGCTTCCCGTGCGCGCTCGCGCCGTCCAGCACCCGTCCGTCGAGCAGCGCGGCGCTCTCGGCGAACCGGCCCTGCGGGCTGGCGACGCGTACCGGGCGCCCGGCGAAGCGTTCGGTCAGGTCCTCGGCGAGGCGGTGGATCGTATGCCCCTCGGGCACGGGGTCTCCTTGAGGCGTCAGGCGTCAGGCGTGGGGGTGGTGACATGGCGGTGCCGCCGGGCGCGCGCCCGGCGGCACCGTCACTCTGTTACGGGGCCGCGCTCAGTCCTGCCGCGGGTGGTGCGCCGGGATCGGGGGCAGTTCGCCGGACGTCTCGTACGTCGCGAGCATCTCGATCCGGCGCGCGTGGCGCTCCTCACCCGTGTACGGGGTGGCCAGGAAGATCTCCACGAACTTCGTCGATTCGGCCTGGCTGTGCATCCGGCCGCCGATGGAGATCACGTTCGCGTCGTTGTGCTCGCGGCTGAGCGCGGCGGTCTGTTCGTTCCAGACGAGCGCGGCGCGCACGCCCTTCACCTTGTTCGCGGCCATCTGCTCGCCGTTGCCGGAGCCGCCGATCACGATGCCGAGGGCCGCCGGGTCGGCCGCCGTCCTCTCGGCGGCGCGGAGGCAGAACGGCGGATAGTCGTCCTGGGCGTCGTAGATGTGCGGGCCGCAGTCGACGGGCTCGTGGCCATGGGCCTTCAGCCACTCGACGAGGTGGTTCTTGAGTTCGAAGCCGGCATGGTCGGAGCCGAGATACACGCGCATGGGCGAAGTGTGGCACGTCGGGCGTGGTGCGGAGCGCTCCGGGGTCGAGAGTTCGTTACGCATACATGACGGTGGATGTCAGGTATCGGCGGGAGTCTGCCGGTGTCCGGACGCGCCTCTCGGCGCGTACCCAAGTATGGAGGGAGAACGTCCCATGTCCGACAGCTCACTCACGGCGCTGCCGTATGTCTTTCGGCCCGGCGACCCCGGCTACGACGACGAGGTGGCCGGTTTCCAGCTCGGCTTCGCCCCGCGCCCCGAGGTGGTCGTCGGGGCCACGGGCGAGGGCGATGTCCGGGCGGCCGTCGCCCATGCCGCCGCGCACGGGCTCCCCGTGGGTGTCCAGGCGACGGGCCACGGTGTGCCGGCGGCGGCCGAGGGCGGGCTGCTGATCACGACGCGGCGGATGGACGGGGTACGGATCGATCCCGGTACGCGTACGGCCAGGATCGAGGCGGGGGTGCGCTGGCGGCAGGTGGTCGAGGCGGCGGGGCCGCACGGGCTGGCCCCGTTGAACGGTTCGGCGCCGGGGGTCGGCGCCGTCTCGTATCTCCTGGGCGGTGGACTGGGCCTGCTGGCACGGGAGTTCGGCTACGCCGCCGACCATGTGCGCTCACTGGACGTGGTCACCGCCGACGCGCGGCTGCGGCACGTGACACCGGCGAGCGACCCCGATCTGTTCTGGGCGCTGCTCGGCGGCGGGCACAACTTCGGTGTGGTGACGGCCCTTGAGGTGGGTCTGGCGCCGGTCGCGCGGCTGTACGGCGGGGCGCTGCTCTTCGACGGCGAGCTGCGCGACGAGGTCGTACGGACCTATCTGGACTGGGTGGAGACCGTGCCCGACACGCTGACCTCGTCGCTCGCCGTGATGGTCTACCCGGACCTGGAGCAGGTGCCGCCGTTCCTGCGGGGCCGGTACACGCTCTCGATCCGGATCGCGTTCACCGGCGACGAGGCGCACGGCGAGCGCCTGGTGGCGCCGCTGCGGGCGATCGGGCCGGTGATCACGGACTCGCTGCGGGAGATGCCGTACACGGAGTCGGCGACGATCCACAGCGATCCCGAATTCCCGCACGCCTACTGGGGGGACAGCGCGATGCTGTCGGGGCTGGACGCGGGGACGCTGACGGAGTCGCTGGAGCTGACGGGTCCGGGCGCGCCGGTGATGTGCATCGTGCAGCTCAACGCGCTGGGCGGGGCGCTCGCGAGGCGGCCGGCGGTGCCCAATGCCGTACCGCACCGTGGAGCGGCGTTCCTGCTCCGGGGGCTGTCGCCGCTGGCGGGCCCGGAGCTGGCGCCGGTACGGGAGTTGTACGGGAGGTTCTTCGAGCGGCTGGCTCCGGTGACCGTCGGCCGCTCGCTCAACTTCGCCTTCGGCGACGGGGCCAGGACCGAGGGGCTGTACGACGAGGGGACGGCGCGCCGGCTCGCCGGGCTCAAGGCCCGGTACGACCCGGCGAACCTGTTCCGTCGTAACTACAACATCGTCCCGGACAACCCGTAGGCCGGACGACCCGCAGTACGGCCCGTGGGCCGGACGACCCGTAGGTCAGTCCTGGCGGCCGACGAGCTTCCAGGACGCGGGCAGCAGCCCCATCGCCAGCGCGGCCTTGAGCGCGTCACCGAGCAGGAAGGGGGTGAGCCCGGCGGCGACGGCCGCGCTCGGCGACAGGTTGGCCGCGACCGCGAGATACGGCACGCCGACCGCGTAGATGATCACGGAGCCGAGCACCATCGTGCCGGCGGTGCGGGGTACGGAACGGTCGCCGCCGCGCCGGGCCAGCGAGCCCACGACGGTGGCGGCGAGCAGCATGCCGAGGACATAGCCGAAGGAGGCGCCGCCGGGACCCGACGAACCCTCGGAGAACCACGGCACACCGGCCATGCCCACCAGGGTGTAGACGGCGAGCGCGAGGAAGCCCCGGCGGGCGCCCAGCGCGGTGCCGACGAGCAGCGCGGCGAAGGTCTGGCCGGTGACCGGGACCGGGGAGCCGGGGACCGGCACGGCGATCTGCGCGGCGATGCCGGTGAGCGCGGCGCCGCCCAGGACGAGGGCCGTGTCGACGGCGTAGCGGTTGCGGGCGGCGGGCAGCAGATCGGCGAGGACCGCTCCGGTGCGGGTGGTGGCGGCAGCAGTGCTCATCGGGACTCCGCGAGGTGAGGACAGGTGTACGGGCAGGGGAACAGGCTGACGGTAGCCCACCGGCGTACGCCGGGACACGGGTGACCGGACACAAGACGTCGACCCGCCTCATGGTGGACTCCCGACAACTCGCGCGCTCCATGCGGCCGATGGGCGTGACACTCGTCACGGAATCCACTGAGGTGAGGGTCGTGACGGCTCGACGGAGATCATTTTGCGTGACGGGCCGACTGTCGAGCAGACTGTGACTTCCCACCAAAGGGGCGGCCGGAGCCCTGTACCGCTCCCGCTCCCCCGTCCCCCCCACCGTCCGCCAGCGAACAGGGCCGCCCCATGTCACCCCCCACGCCTCGGACTTCCGTCCCGGAGGCCGCTTCCGAGACCTCCGCCGCACCCCCGGCCGACTCCGCGCTGACGCACGGACTCAAGCAGCGCCATCTGTCGATGATCGCCCTCGGCGGGGTGATCGGCGCCGGGCTGTTCGTCGGCTCGGGCGCGGGCATCGCCGCCGCCGGACCGTCGGTCGTCGTCGCGTACGGCGCCTCCGGACTGCTCGTCATGCTGGTGATGCGCATGCTCGGCGAGATGTCGGCGGCGAACCCGGCGTCCGGTTCGTTCTCCGTCCACGCGGAGCGCGCGATCGGCCCGTGGGCCGGCTTCACCGCCGGATGGGCCTTCTGGGTGCTGCTCTGTGTGGCGGTGGGACTTGAGGGGATCGGCGCGGCGCAGATCGTCTCCGGCTGGCTGCCCGGGACCCCGGAGTGGGCCTGGGTGGCGGGCTTCATGCTGGTCTTCCTCGGCACGAATCTCGCGGCGGTGAAGAACTTCGGGGAGTTCGAGTTCTGGTTCGCCTCGCTCAAGGTCGCCGCGATCGCGCTGTTCCTCGTGCTGGGCGTGCTCGCGATCCTGGGTGTGCTGCCCGACACCGACGCGCCCGGCACCGCCAATCTGACCGGCGACGGCGGTTTCCTGCCGAACGGCTCGGAAGGCCTGGTGATCGGTCTGCTGGCCTCCGTCTTCGCGTACGGCGGCCTGGAGACGGTCACCATCGCGGCGGCCGAGTCCCGGAGCCCGGTCCAGGGCGTCGCGAAGGCCGTGCGTACGGCGATGTGGCGCATCGCGCTCTTCTACGTCGGCTCGATGGCGGTCATCGTCACGCTGGTGCCGTGGGACGACCCGAAGATCGTGGAGAAGGGCTCCGGCCCGTACGTCGCGATGCTCGACCGGCTCGCCATCCCCGGCGCGGGCCAGATCATGAACGTCGTGGTGCTGGTGGCGCTGCTGTCCGCGATGAACGCGAACATCTACGGCGCTTCGCGCATGGCCCGCTCCCTGGTGGTGCGCGGGCAGGGCCCCAGGGTGCTGGGGAAGGTGACGGGCGGCGTCCCGCGCAACGCGGTGCTCGCCTCGTCGGCCTTCGGTTTCCTGTGCGTACTGCTCAGTTACTGGCGCCCGGACGACATCTTCGCGTGGCTGCTGAACATGACGGGCGCGGTGATCCTGGTCGTATGGGCCTTCATCGCGGTCTCCCAGCTGATCCTGCGCCGCCGTACGGAGCGCGAGGCGCCCGAGAGGCTGGTGGTGCGGATGTGGCTGTTCCCGGCGCTGACCTGGGTGGCGCTGGCGGGCATGGCGACGGTGTTCGTCCTGATGCTCCGTCAACCGGACACACGTGATCAGCTGTTGGCGACGGGGGTGCTGACGCTGGGGCTCGCGGCGATCGGAGCCGTACGGCAGCGGCGGGCGGCGGCGCCGGGCCGGTGACGGCGGCCAGGTGGCGGTCAGCGGGTGTCGGACCTCAGCGCAGCAGGTGGGAGCAGTCGGAATCAGGGTCCCGCGTGAGGGCGATCACGTCGTCGAGCCGGTCGCGCACGGCGAGCAGGTCGGTGATCCGCCGGTCGATGCGGACCCGCTCGGTCATCATCTGGTCCAGCAGTCTCGGGGGCGCTTCCTCCGCATCCGAGTCCATGCACGGCAGCACATCGCGGACCACCCTGCTCGGCAGGCCCGCCGCGTACAGCTGCTGGATCAGCCTGACCCGCCCGACGGCCGCGTCGGGATAGTGCCGCTGGCCACCGGGGCTGCGGCGCGCCTGGAGCAGTTCCTGCTCCTCGTAGTAGCGCAGCGCCCGGACGCTGACTCCCGCCTTCTCGGCGACCTCACCGATGCGCACCTGTCCTCCTCTGTTCCGGCGGCGGCGCGCCGCCGGACTTGCACCTGACACCGACGTCAGCTTTTACCGTAGTGCGCGTCGGCAGCGGCCGGACATTCACCCCACTGATCTCACGAACGGCCGATTCGGGCCTCGTGGAAAGGCAGAACGTCATGCGCGCAGTCCGTTACCACCAGTACGGCGGTGTGGAGACCCTCGTGGTCGAGCAGGCGCCGGACCCGCACCCCGGATCCGGCGAGATCCGCGTCCGCGTCGCGGCGGCGAGCGTCAACCCCGTTGACTGGAAGGTGCGTTCCGGGGTGGTGCGCGAGGTGTTGCCCGTGGAGCTGCCCGCGATTCCCGGGCGGGACGCCGCCGGTGTGGTCGACGAGATCGGCGCGGACGTACAGGGGGTGAGCATCGGCGACCGTGTCTTTGGGCTGGGCGGTGTCACCGGCGCGACGGCGGAGCTGGCCGTGCTCTCGGCCTGGGCCCACACGCCCGCCAACTGGACCGACGAGGAGGCCGCCGGCGCCGGTCTGGCGTCGGTGACCGCGATGGGCGGACTGAAGGCGCTCGGTCCGCTGCGGGGGCGCACCCTTCTCGTCGAGGGCGCCGCCGGGGGCGTGGGCAGCGCCGCGGTCGAGATCGCGGTGGCTCAGGGCGCCACCGTGATCGGGACGGCGGGCGAGCGAAACCACGGGTTCCTCAGCTCTCTCGGAGCGCTTCCCACCACGTACGGCCCCGGCCTCGCGGAGCGCGTCGCCGCCCTGGCTCCGGGCGGCGTCGACATCGCGCTCGACACCGCGGCCTCCGGGTCCCTGCCCGATCTCGTCGCGATCGTGGGCGACCCCGCGCGCGTGTCGACGATCGCCGACCACGCCAACGCGGATCGCCTCGGTGTGCGTCTGGCCAACGCGGCGAACGACCCGGCGCTCCTCGCCGAGGCGGCCGAACTCGGGCGGCAGGGCCGCTACATCCCACGCGTCGAGCGGACCTTCCCGTTCGAACAGATCGCGGAAGCGCACGCGTACGCCGAGCGCGGACACACGCGGGGCAAGATCGTGGTCCACATCTGAGCCCGCGCCGGACAGGCCTGGGCGGGCCAGGCCAGGCGCTGTCAGGCGCTAGTCGAGCGCGGTGATCGCCGCGCGGAGCCCGTCGAGTTCCTCGCGCGCGAGGTCGGGGAGCGTCCGCTCCTCGGCCGGCTCGCACCACCGCGCGTACGCGGAGTGGAACGCGCGGACCCCCAGTTCCGCGGCGACGCCCGCCACCGGCTCCGGCACCTCACGCTCGCGCAGTGCCCCGCTCATCACCTCCGCGAGGCTCGCCCGCTTGAACTCCGAGCGCTCCCGAAGCTCGGCGTTGTCCGCGACGACCCGCAGGAGCCGTGGGCCGAACTCGCGCTGTTCGGCGGTGAACGAGGCCGTCAGCGCGTCGAGACCGGCGGCGACGGCCCGCAGCGGGGTGGCCCCCGCCGGCGCCTCGGCGATCCCCTGCGCGAGCAGCCGGCCGTGGACCTCCTGGCCGGCGAAGAGCACCTCGCGCTTGTCGCGGAACTGCCGGAAGAAGGTGGTCTTGGTCAGCCCCGCCCGCTCGGCGATCTGGGCGACCGCGGTGCTGTCGTAGCCCTGCTCCGCGAACAGGTCGATCGCGGCGCGTACCAGCCGCTCCCGCGCGTTCGGTTCCCATCGAGCCATGGCGTACACCCTATGTGATGTGACTCGGTACCGTCACTCTGCTACGGTGATGTTACCGAGTCACATCACTTTCTCCCGCAGGAGCTGCCATGCGTGTTCTCGTCACCGGTGCCGGCGGCTACATCGCCTCGGCCGTCGTCCCCGAACTCCGCGAGGCCGGCCACGAGGTCGTCGGCCTCGCCCGCTCCGAGAAGTCGGCCGCCGCGGTGGCGGCCCTCGGCGCCGAAGTGCGCCGCGGCGATCTGGCCGACCTGGACAATCTGCGCGAGGCCGCGGCCGGCGCGGACGCGGTCGTCCACCTCGCGTTCGACCACGCGGCCATCGCGGCCGGGAAGTTCGCCGAGGCGGCGGCTGCCGACCTCACCGTCGTACGGACCTTCGGCGAGGTACTGGCAGGCACCGGCAAGACCCTCATCGGCATCGGCGCGACCCCCAACGGGGACCCGGAGCACGACGCCTCGGTCAACGCCAACCCGCGCTCCGTCGTCTCCCGCGAGATCGCCGGCCTCACCGAGCGGGGGGTGCGCACCGTGCTCGTCGCCATCCCGCCGGTCACCCACAGCGCGCACGACAGGACGGGATTCGTCCCACAGCTGATCAGGGTCGCCCGCGAGACGGGCGTATCGGCCTACGTCGGCGACGGCACCAACCGCTGGCCGGCCGCCCATGTCCTGGACATCGGCCGGCTCTACCGGCTGGCGCTGGAGAAGGCCCCGGCCGGGGCGCAGCTGTACGGCGCCGCCGAGGACGGTGTCCAGGTCCGCGACATCGCCGAGATCATCGGCCGGCACCTGGGCGTGGAGACGAAGAGCATTCCGGCCGACGCCGCCGCCGAGCACTTCAGGACGTTCCCGTTCATCGCCCTCGACGTCACCATGCCCCACGCCGGGACCCGCGCACTGCTGAACTGGCGGCCGACCCACCCGGGCCTGCTCGCCGACCTCGAAGAGGGCCACTACTTCACCGGCTGACGGCGGCGACCGGAACTGCCGGAACGCGGCGCCGCCGACGCCACCCGGGTGTAGGTCACGGCGATTGGCGGGCCGGGCAGTGACCGATGAGCGGGTCCGGCGTTGATCACCGCGATTCACCCCCGGTCCTGGAAAGGAGCCATCGATGCGCCATCGCTTCGCCGCCCTCGTCTGCGCGACGGTCGCCCTGGCCGCCGCGTACACCGCCCCGGCCCTGGCGGCACCCACCGCCTCCCCGGTACCCCCGGCCGCCGAGTCCCTCCTCAAGGACGGGCTCACGATCGAGGGCCCCCTGATCAACAACATCGCCCTGCCGCAGCTGCTGTAGCACCCGAAAGGCCCGGCCGGGGGCGCCTCCCGGCCGGGCCTCGCGCTGCTGTGACGGGCGGAATCACCGCACAGGCTTTAGAAGGTGAGGCCGCCACCGAGGTCGATGCCGATGGCGGAAGCGGGCGCGGCAAGGGCGGTGACGAGGGCGAAGGCCCCGACCAGGACAGTGGCGATCCGACGACGCATTGAGCTGCCTTTCTCAGAATGAACTCGGGCTGTAGCACTGCCCAGTGTGAAGATCACGGACGCCCAATACCGAGACAACCACGCCGGAAACACCTGAATGCGTGGTTGAAGGGCTCATACACCTAGCAGGCCGCGGTTCGTGCGAGCCGAGGCGTGGGCATCCGGAGCTACGGATGGCGCGGATCGCACGGCACGTTCAGCGACAGCAGCGCCGCGCGGCCGGTGTCGGTGGTCAGGTGGATCTCGCTCACCGCCGCGTTCCGCAGGGCCGGGAAGACCCTGCGGTAGTCGCTCAGCGGGATCGACAGCAGGTCGCAGAGCACCAGGCGCAGCAGGGTGTTGTGGGCCACGACCAGTACCCGGCCGCCTTCGTGCGCCGACGCGATGCGGTGGAGCGCGGCCGTTCCCCGGGTGGTGGCGGTGCGGGGGTCCTCCGCCGCGGGGAAGGGGTTGACCACCGGGTCGGCGCGGAAAGCCGCCGCCGCCGTCGGGTCCACCGTCTCGAACTCGGCGAGGGTGCGGCCCTCCATCACCCCGAAGTCGCATTCCCGCAGGTCGTGTTCGCGTTCCGGTACGAGGTCCAGTGCCCGGCAGGCCGGCTCCGCCGTGGCGATGGCGCGGGGCACCGTCGAGGTGACCACCGCGTCGATGGGGGCGCCGGCCGCCGCCTGCTGTCCGGCCCACCGGCCGAGCCGCAGGGCCTGGGCGCGGCCCTCGTCGGTGAGGCCGATGTCGCTCACGCCCGCGTAGCGGTTCTCGGCGTGCCAGAGTGTCTGGCCGTGGCGGGCCAGCAGCAGGGTCGTACTCATGAGGTCTCCAAGGCGTCGGCGCGCGTGCGGGCGTGGGTGGCGACGGGTGCCGGGAGCCAGCCGCGCCGTTCCAGTTCGCCGACCATCGTCAGGTACGGCTGGAGGAAGCGCGCGGTGCGCGCCGGGTCGGGGCGCAGGACATGGCCGAGGCCGATCATGCGGCCGGCGGCGTCCGCGAGGGTGGGGGCGGCGCCGGCGCCGTACGCCGCGAGGACGGCCATCCCGAGGGCGGGTTCGCTGTGCCGGGGGATGTGCACGGTGCGGCCGAGGATGTCGGTGCGCAGCTGGTTCCAGTACGCGCTGCGCGAGCCGCCGCCGGTGAAGGTGAGCGGGCCGTCCTGCGGGGCGCCGAGGTGGTCCAGGTAGTCCAGGCAGAGCCGTTCGGTGTGGCCGACGCCCTGGAGGAGCGCCGCCCAGTGGTCGGCGTCCGAGCGGGGTTCGCCGAGGAGGAAGGGCGTGGCGTCGGGGGCGAGGAACGGGAACCGTTCGCCGCGTGAGACCAGCGGGTAGGCGAGCGCGGTGGACGGCTCGTGCGCGGCGGCGAGGGCGTCGAAGCGCGCCGGGTCGGCGTCGGGGAAGGCGTGGGACAGTGCGCCGGCTCCGACGCCGGAGGCGCCGCCGGGCAGCCAACTGCCTTCCGGGGCGCGGTGGTTGTAGACCACGCCGGTCTCGTCGTGGATCGGCCGGGCGGTGACGCCTTTGAGGACGAGCGTGGTGCCGAGCACCGAGTTCCAGGATCCGACGTCGAGCGAGCCGGAGGCGATCTGGGCCGCGCAGCCGTCGGTCATCCCGGCGATGACGGGGGTGCCGGCGGGAATTCCGGTGGCCGCCTCGCCGTCGGCGCCGACCTCGCCGAGGCGCGCGCCGGGGCGTACGACCTCCGGGAAGAGGTCGGGCGCCAGGCCCAGGGCGTGCAGCTTCTCGTGCGGCCAGCTGCCGGCCGTCAGGTCGTAACCCGTCTTCAGGGCGTGGCTGGAGTCGGTGGCCGTACGGCGGCCGGTCAGGCGGGAGACGATGAAGTCCGGCTGGTGGGTGAGGTGTACGCCCGAGGTCGTGGGACACCGGTTCAGCAGCCACATCGCCTTCGGCAGCGCCCAGGCGGGCTGCACCCCTGCCGCCGCCGCCTCGGCCGTGGCGCGCCCGTCGTCGTACATCAGACCGGGGGTCAGCGGGCGGCCCGCGCCGTCGGTGAGCAGGACCGTGCCGGAGGTACCGCACACGGCGAGCGCGCGGACGTCACGGCCCGGCGCGGACGCCAGCGCCCCGCCGATCGCCGTGCGCGCCGCCTCCCACCAGTCGTCCGGCGACTGCTCGTGCCGTACCCCGTCGCGGCTTCCGCCGAGTGGGGCGGCGCCGCTGCCGAGCAGGGTCCCGTCGTCCCCGACGAGCACCGCACGGACGCTCTGTGTACCGAGATCGATACCCATCCACATATCGGCTCCCTCTGTGAAGTTCTCACTCTGCACCGAGACTTTGCGATGCGCGAGGGATTGACGCGCAACTACCGGTGTTCCAAGCTCTGTTAACCACTCGAAGGAACGCGTTATCCGCTCGGACCGTGGAGGTCACGGATGGACAGGCACGGGCACCTCGGGCACGACCGGCGGCGGTTTCTCGCGCTGACGGCGGCGGCGTCTTCCATCCCGCTGCTGAGCGCGTGCGGCGCCGGTTTCGGTGGCGGCGACAGCAAGAGCGACGGTTCGGCGGCCGACGATGTCACCGGGTCCTTCGACTGGCGGCGGCACAAGGGCACGACCGTGAAGGCGCTGCTCAACAAGCACCCGTACACGGACGCCTTGATCGCCGATCTCAAGGCGTTCACCGCGAAGACCGGCATCAAGGTCGAGTACGACGTGTTCCCCGAGGACAACTACTTCGACAAGCTGACGGTGGATCTCTCCAGCGGCCGGGCGTCGTACGACATCTTCATGCTCGGCGCCTACATGGTGTGGCAGTACGGCCCGCCGGGCTGGCTGGAGGATCTGGGGCCGTGGATGCGCAACGAGTCGGCCACCGGCGCCGAATGGGACCAGGACGACTTCCTGCCGAGCCTCCTCGAAGGCACCCAGTGGTCTCTCAAGGCCGGCACACCGCTCGGCCAGGGCGGGCAGTACGCGCTGCCGTGGGGCTGGGAGGCCAACGTCGTCGCGTACAACACGGAGGTCTTCGACAAGCTGGGGCTGCGGCCCGCGGAGTCCTTCGACGAGCTGCGTGAACTCGTCGGCACCATCAAGCGCAAGGCGCCGGGCGCCGGTTTCGACGGTATGTACGGGGTCGCGGTGCGCGGTTCGCGGAGCTGGGCGACGATCCATCCCGGCTTCATGACGATGTTCTCCCGCTACAAGCTCAAGGACTTCACGGTCGACGGGGAGAGCCTGAAGCCCGCCATGAACTCGCCCGAGGCCATCACGTTCACCCGGGACTGGGCGGACATGGTCAAGAAGGGCGGGCCGCCGTCGTGGACCTCGTACACCTGGTACCAGTGCTCCAGCGATCTGGGCGCGAAGAAGGCGGGGATGCTCTTCGACGCGGACACCGCCGCGTACTTCCAGGCGGTGAAGGGCGCTTCGCCCGCCGCCGGGAAGATCGCCTTCCATCCCGGGCCGAAGGGTCCCGACGGGTCGCTGGCGACGAACATGTGGATCTGGTCGCTGGGGATGAACGCCAAGAGCGAGAAGAAGAGCGCGGCCTGGCTGTTCCTCCAGTGGGCCACCGGCAAGGAGCATCTGCGCAAGGGCGCGATCGAGTACAACCACATCGATCCGGTGCGCAAGTCGGTGAGCGACGACCCGGCGTACCGGGACAAGATGAGTGAACTCCCGGGCTTCATCGAGACGTTCGAGGCGGTCCAGGACCAGACACGGATCCAGTTCACCCCGCAGGAGCAGTTCTTCGACGCGACCACGAGCTGGGCGTCGGCGCTCCAGGAGATCTACGGCGGCAAGAGCGCGGGGCCGGTGCTGAACGGTCTGGCGGACGATCTGGCGTCGAAGGTCGGGTGACGCCCCATGGACTCGTCGACGGAGGCCGATCACGGGGCGGCCTCGTCCGACGACGCGGCCGTGGCCGGCGCCCCTGAGAAGGCGTCGGCCGCGGTACCGGGCTCGGAGCCGCCCGTGGAGCGGGCGGTGCCGAAGTGGCGGCGAACGCTGCGGCCGTATCTGCTCATCGTGCCCGCCCTGCTGCTGACCGGCGGCATCCTCTACCCCTTCGGACTCGGCCTGTACTACACGGTGTTCGACTTCGCGGCGAGCAAGCCGCAGCCGGACTTCGTGGGCCTGGAGAACTACCGGCGGATCTTCACCGACTCCTCCTTCTGGGACTCGGCGTGGGTGACGGTGCTGTACGCGGTCGGCGCCGCCGCCGTCGAGACGGTGCTCGGCGTCGCGGTGGCCCTGCTGCTGCACCGCTCGACCCTGGTGGGCCGGGTGCTGGAGAAGGTGCTCATCCTGCCGCTGATGATCGCGCCGGTGATCGCCGCGATCATCTGGAAGCTGATGCTCCAGCCGTCGGTCGGGGTGGTGAACCATCTGCTGCGGCCGTTCGGTCTGGGCGGTGTGCAGTGGACGGACACCCCGACGGGCGCGCTGCTGTCGTCGATCGCCGTGGACGTGTGGGTCTACACGCCGTTCGTCGCGATCCTGGCGCTGGCCGGGCTGCGCTCGCTGCCCGCCTCGCCGTTCGAGGCGGCGGCGGTGGACGGCGCGGGCTGGTGGTTCACCTTCCGCAAGCTGACGATGCCGATGCTGTGGCCGTACGTCCTGGTCGCCGTGATCTTCCGGTTCATGGACTCGCTGAAGGTCTTCGACATCATCTACGCCCTGACGGAGGGCGGCCCCGGCGACTCCACGGTGGTGCTCCAGATCCGCGCGTATCTGGAGGCGATCCGCTTCCAGCGCTACTCGTTCGGGCTGAGCTACATGATCGTGCTGTGGGCCGTGGTCTATCTGGCGGCGATGGTGCTGGTGCGTTATCTGGGCCGGATCCAGAACCGGGCCGCGGAGGTGCCGAAATGACGGAACGTCGGACACGGCCGAGGCCCAACGGCGCCTGGAAACGGCGGGTGTGGGGGTTCGCCGCCGACGGCGCGCTGATCCTCTACTTCCTCTTCGCGCTCTTCCCCGTCGTGTGGATGGTGATCCTCTCCCTGAAGCCGGCGAACGAGCTGTTCAGCACGTACTTCTCCTTCACCCCGACGCTGGACTCCTACCGGACGGTGCTCGGCGCGGGCGAGGACGAGGGGGTGCCGTTCGTCCGGTTCTTCCTCAACAGCCTGGTGGTGTCGCTGGGGGCGGTCGGGCTCTCCCTGGTGATCGGGCTGCCCGCCGCGTACGCCGCCGCGCGCTGGCGTTTCCGCGGCTCGGAGAATCTGATGTTCACGCTGCTGTCGTTCCGCTTCGCGCCCGAACTGACCGTGATCATCCCGCTGTTCGTGCTCTACCAGCAGCTCGGGCTCTTCGACACCTACGTCGGCATGATCTGGGTGCTGCAACTGGTCACGCTGCCGCTGATCGTCTGGATCATGCGGTCGTACTTCGCCGATCTGTCACCGGAGTTGGAGCAGGCGGCGCTGCTCGACGGCTACACCCGTAAACAGGCGTTCTTCCGTGTCGCGCTGCCGCTGGTGAAGCCGGGGATCGCCGCCGTGTCGCTGCTGGCCTTCATCTTCGCGTGGAACAACTTCGTCTTCCCGCTGATCCTGACGTCGTCGGACGCGCAGACCGTGACCGTGGGCGCGCTGTCGTTCCTCGGCGGCGACCGGCCCAAGTACAACCTGACGGCCGCCGCCGCGCTGGTGTCGGTGGTCCCGCCGCTGATCCTGGCGCTGACGATCCAGCGGTATCTGGTGCGGGGGCTGTCGTTCGGGGCGGTGAAGTCATGACGCGGGCCACCGGGTCCGCCTCGATCGCGCTGCGCGGCGTCCACAAGTCGTACGGGCGCACCCAGGCGCTCGACGGACTCGAACTGGACGTCGCCGAGGGCGAGTTCTTCTGTCTGCTCGGCCCCTCCGGCGCGGGCAAGACGACCACGCTCAAGACGGTCGCCGGTCTGGAGGAGCCGGACTCCGGCGCCGTCGAGCTGGACGGCCGGTCCATGACCGGCGTCGAGCCGTACGACCGGGGCGTGGCCATGTGCTTCGAGTCGTACGCGCTCTATCCGCACCGCTCCGCCTACGACAACCTCGCCTCGCCGCTGCGCTCGCCCAAGTACCGGCTGCCGGCGGCCGAGGCCCGCGTGAAGATCCATGAGATCGCGGAACTCCTCGGTATCGAGGGGCTGTTGGACCGCCCGGTCGGCGCGCTGTCGAACGGGCAGCGGCAGCGGGTGGCGCTCGGCCGGGTGCTCGTACGGCCCGCCCGCGCCTTCCTCCTCGACGAACCGCTCTCCCATCTGGACGCCAAACTGCGTCAGGCGATGCGCGCCGAGCTGAAGGCGATCGGCGATGTGCGGCGCACCACCACGCTGTATGTCACGCACGACTCGGTGGAGGCGCTGGCGCTCGGGGACCGGATCGGGGTGATCAGGGACGGGCGGATCGTGCAGACCGGCACCCGGGAGGAGATCTGGCACCGCCCGTACGACACGTTCGTCGCCCGCGCCTTCGGGCGCCCGCTGATCAATCTGCTGCCGGGGACGGTCACCGCCGACGGGCACTTCGGCTCGGCGGACGGCGGCTTCGAACTGCCCGTGGACGTGCCGGCGGCGCCGGGCACCGCCGTACAGCTGGGTGTACGGCCCCGGGACATCACCCTGCGCGGGGAGGGCGGCGGCGCGCCGGAGCTGACCGGCACCGTCTACATCACCGAGGTCCTGGGCCGCGCCACCGAGGTCACCGTCCGGCTCGGCGCCCAGCAGCTGTCGCTGGTGGCGCCGCGCGCCGCCGCGGCGGGTCTGCGCGCCGACGATCCTGTACGGCTCTCGGTCGGAGTTGAGAACCTGCTCCTGTTCGAGGCCGACCGGCCGGAGCGTCCAGGACGAAGGATCACCCCATGAGCACCCAGCAGCAGCGCGGTCCCGCCCCGCGCCAGGCGGCGATAGCCGAGTACGTCCTCGCCCGGGGCGAGGGCACCGCCGCCGAGCTGGCGGCCCGCTTCGACGTCAGTCTGATGACCATCCACCGGGACCTGGACGAGCTGGAACGGCAGGGCATCGTACGGAAGTTCAGGGGCGGGGTGACCGCCCAGCCGTCCGGTGTGTTCGAGTCGAACGTCGCCTTCCGGCTCAAGGCGATGCACGAGGAGAAGGCGGCCGTCGCCCGGCACGCGCTGACCCTGATCGAACCGGGCATGGCGGTGATGCTGGACGACTCGACCTCCACCCTGGAGATCGCGCGCCGGCTCGGCTCCATCAGCCCGCTCACCGTCGTCACCAACTTCCTGGAGGCGATCAATCTGCTGTCCGGCGAGCGCGGCATCCATCTGATGGCGCTCGGCGGCGACTACGACCCCCTGCACTCCTCGTTCCTCGGAGTCAGCTGCGTCGAGGCCGTGCAGTCCCTCCAGGTGGACGTCTGCTTCACCTCCACCTCCGCCGTCTCGGGAGGCTTCGCCTACCACCAGGAGCAGCACATCGTCTCCGTGAAGCGGGCGATGCTCGGCTCGGCGGCCAGGAACGTCCTGCTGCTCGACCACTCCAAGCTCGGCCGGGTCGCGCTGCACCGGCTGGCCCCGCTCTCCGCCTTCGATCTGGTGCTCGTCGACGCCGGCGCGTCCGCCGACGCGCTGCGCGACCTCGACGAGCACAAGGTCCCCTACCACGTCTGCGAGGTGGGCGGTGACGGAACTCGCCCTGCGTGAACTGCGCAAGACCTATACGGCGCGCGGCCGTCCGCCCGTCGACGCGGTGCGCGGCATCGACATCGAGCTGCGCTCGGGCGAACTGCTCGGTCTGCTCGGTCCGTCCGGCTGCGGCAAGTCCACCACGCTGCGGATGATCGCCGGGCTGGAGTCCGTGACCGGCGGCGACATCCTCGTCGGCGGGGACTCCGTCGTCGCGCTGCCCGCGCGCGAGCGCAACATCGGGGTGGCCTTCGAGAACTACGCGCTCTACCCGCCGCTGACCGTCGCGGAGAATCTCGGCTTCGGTCTGGCGGCGCGCGGTCTGTACGACGCCCGGGAACGGGCGCGGCGGGTCGCCGACATGGCGGAGCGGATCGGCCTCACCTCACTGCTCGGCGCCCGCCCCGCCGGTCTCTCCAGCGGACAGAAGCAGCGTGTCGCGCTGGCGCGCGCCCTGATCCGGCAGCCGGACGTGCTGCTGCTGGACGAGCCGCTGTCGCATCTGGACGCCGGGCAGCGCGACACGACCCGCCGTGAACTCAAGCGGATCCAGCGGGACTTGGGCCATACGACGATCCTCGTCACCCACGACCAGGAGGAGGCGCTGTCGCTCGCCGACCGGATCGCGGTGATGAGGGACGGCGTGATCCAGCAGCTCGGCACGCCGTACGAGATCTACGACGCCCCGGCGAATGTGTTCGTCGCCGACTTCGTGGGGGAACCGGCGATCAACCTGCTGCCGGGCGTCGTGGAGGCCGACGGGTGGGTACGGCTCGGTCCCGAGGTGCGGCTGCCGTGCCCGGCCGGTCCGCCCGTCGGCCGCGCGGTGGTGCTCGGCATCCGTCCGGAGGACCTGCGGCTGACCCGGGAGGGTGAGCCGGGCGACGGGACGGGAGACACCGGGCCGGAGGCGACGGCGGACAGCTCCGTACGGGCTACGGTCAGCGCCCATGAGCCGCTCCTGGAGTCCGGAATCGCCACGCTCACGCTGGACGGCGTCGCGGAACCACTCGTCGTGGAGACCGGCCCGGAGATCCGGCTGGACCGGGACGACACCGTGCGCGTCACCGCCGACCCGCAGCACACGCACGTGTTCGACGCCGAGACAGGAGATGCCCTGACGTGAAGATCCTCGCCGCCGGTGACCACTTCGTCCTCAACTCCCTGATCATCGAGGCCCTGCGGCGCGGTGTCGCCGCCCCGGCCGAGATCACCGAACTCACCCTCCCCTGGCCGCTCACCCCGTTCGGCAAGGTAGCGGAGGTCGACGAGGCCAACGACTGCGAGGACGCGCTGATCGAGGCGCTGGACGGGGTCGAGGTCTGTGTGACCCAGATGGCGCCCTTCACCGAACGGGTGCTGGCCGCGTCGCCCGCGCTGCGGCTGATCGCCGTGTGCCGGGGCGGACCCGTCAATGTCAACGTGGAGGCGGCGCGGGCGCGTGGCGTCACCGTCTGCTTCGCGCCGGGGCGCAACGCGGCGGCGACGGCCGAGTTCACCATCGGGATGATGCTGGCGGCGCTGCGGCGCATTCCCGAGGCGCACAACTCCCTGGCCCTGGACGGGGAGTGGGACGCCACGCACTACACGTACGCGCGCTGCGGCCCGGAGCTGGAGGACCTGCCCGTCGGGCTGATCGGTTACGGCGCGGTCGGCAGCCGGGTCGCCCGGGTGCTCACCGCGTTCGGCGCCGAGGTGGAGGTGTACGACCCGTATGTGCGGGGCGATGTGCACGGCATGCGGTCCCCCTCGCTCCAGGCGCTGCTCGCCCGGTCGAGCGTCGTCACGCTGCACGCGCGGCTCACCCCGGAGACCCGGGGGCTGATCGGCGCGGCCGAACTCGCCCTGCTGCCAAGGGGATCGACCCTGGTGAACGTGGCGCGCGGCGGGCTGCTCGACACGGAGGCCCTGTGCGACGCGCTCGACAGCGGGCAGCTCGCGACGGCGGCGCTCGACACGTACGAGCAGGAGCCGCTGCCGGCCTCCTCCCGGCTGCGCGGCACCCCGAATCTGGTGCTGACCCCGCATCTGGGCGGGGCGAGCAAGGCCGTGGCGCACAAGGCGGCGCGGATCGCGGCGGCGGAGGTGGCGCGGTACGCCAAGGGCGAGCCGCCGGCGCACGCGGTGCGTTGAGCCCGTCCGCCGCCCGACGATTCTGAGGAGAGCGTGATGTACGTCGGTATCGATGTCGGCACGTCCACGGTGAAGGCCGCCGCCTTCGACGCGGGCGGCAACGCGCTGGCCGTCGAGTCCCGCCCGGTGCGCCTGGACATCCACGGCGGCCATGTCGAGCAGGACATGGAGGAGTTGTACGGCGCGGTCGTCGACGCCCTCGGCACGCTCACCGCCGCCCTGCCCGGACCGGTCGAGCTGGCCGGGCTCACCGGCCAGGGCGACGGGGTGTGGCTGGTCGACGCCGAGGGGCGTCCGGTGCGGCCCGCGATCTCCTGGATGGACGGCAGGGCCCACGAGTTCGTGGACGCGTGGCTGGCGTCGGGTGTCTTCGAGTCGGTGTTCCGCCGCAGCGGCAGCGCGATGTTCCCGGGCTGCCCGGGGCCGGTGCTGGCCTGGCTCGACCGGTACGAGCCGGCCTCGCTGGACGCGGCGACGGCGGCGCTGTACTGCAAGGACATGGTCTTCCAGCGGCTGACGGGGGTGCGGGCGACGGATGTGTCGGACGCGTCGATGCCGTTCCTGGACCCGAGGACGCGCGCGTACTCCGGTGACGTACTGGCGGAGTTGGGGCTCACGCACCGGGCGCGGCTGCTGGCCCCGGTCAGTGATCCGGTCGCGACCGGTGAGCTGCCCTCGGGCGTACGGATCGCCAACGGGCCGTACGACCTGGCGGCCAGCGCGCTGGGCGCGGGGGTCACCGAGCCGGGCGACGGGCTGCTCATCATCGGCACCTGCCTGGCGTCACTGGTCGCCACGGACACGCTCGACCTGGACGGTGAGCCGGGCGGGCTGCACATCTCCACGGACCGGCCGGGGCACTGGCTGCGCGCCATGCCCGCGATGGTCGGGACGGCCGCGCTCGACTGGGTGCTGACGACGACCGGCACCGACCACGCGGAGGTGGACGCGCTGCTGGACGCGGTGGAGCCGGGCGCGGGCGGGGTCAGGGTGCTGCCGTACTTCGCGCCGTCCGGCGAGCGCGCGCCGTTCGTGGATCCGGCGCTGCGGGCCCAACTGACCGGTGTCTCACTGGAGTCGACGCCGGCGGATCTGATCCGCGCCACCTGCGAGGGCATCGCCTACGCGGCCCGCCACTGCCTGGAGGCGGCGGGCCTGACGGGCACCCTGGCGGTGTGCGGCGGCGGCACGCGAAGTCCCGCGTGGATGCGGCTGTTCGCGGATGTGCTGGGCCGCCCGCTGCGGATCGTGGAGGGCGAGGTGGGCGCACGGGGCGCGGTCCTCGCGTCGGCCGCGCGCCACGGCGTCACGCTGGACATCGCCGCGTGGACGGCCCCGACGGCGGTGGTGGACCCGGATCCGGAGCGGGCGGCGTACTACGCGAAGGGGTACGAGGACCATCTGGCACGGCTGGGGGCGGCGCGGGGACGGCCCTCGCCCGCTTCGGACACGCCCTAGCTGACGGGGAAGTCGAAGTAGGTGTCCGGGTAGGGCTCGTCCTTCAGTGTGTAGTGCCACCACTCGCGGTCGTAGGCGCGGAAACCGCCGGCGTCCATGGCGGAGAGAAGATGCCGGCGGTTGCTCGCCTCGACGGGTGTGATGCCCCGCGCTCCGTGGTGGGAGACGGGGTCCATCAGGTCATGGCCGCCGCCCATGGGGGCGAGTTCGCCGGTGGCCAGGTGGTAGAGCGTCAGATCGACGGTGCCGCCCCGGCTGTGGCCCGACCTGGCCGCCACGTATCCCTTGTCGAACATCTCGGCCCTGTCGATGTTCGGGTAGTGCCGTCGCTTGGTCCGGCCGTCCTCAGGCTGCCGCGACCAGTGCAGGAAGCGGTCCACGGCGCGCTGCGGGCGGTAGCCGTCCCAGAGCAGCAGCCCGAAGCCGCGGGACTCGGCCTCTTCCCCCGCGCGTGCCAGGGCCGCGCACAGCGCCGTCGTGCCGACGATCCGGTTGGCCAGATATCCGTCCACCGGTTTCCCGGTGAAGTTGTCCCAGGTGGCGTACTTGGCGTCCCAGCGGATTCCGCGTACGGACTCGTCCACGTAGCCGAAACCGTCCTTCATCGGCTCGTCCCGGTGGGCGCCGGCGTCGGCGACGCTGTCAGCGCCGACGTGAGTACGCGGTCGAGCACATCGGCCAGCGGCAGCCCCGCGGCGGCCATCATCCTCGGATAGCGGCTGTACGAGGTCATGCCGGGAAAGGTGTTGACCTCGTTGAGGACCACTCTTCCGTCGCCGGTGAGGAACATGTCGACCCGGGCCAGTCCCCCGCATCCCAGGGCGCGGTAGACGGCCTTCGCCGTCTCCTGGACGAGGGCCCGCGACGCGGCCGGGATGTCGGCCGGGACGACCGCCGCCGAGTTGTCGGACCCGCGCTCCGGCGCGTCCTCCTGATGGATGCGGAAGAAGCCGTGGGACAGGGCGATCCGGTCGACCTCGCCCACGGTCGGATCGTGGCCTCCGCCCAGTACGGCGCAGCCCACCTCCTCGCCGGCGACGGCCTCTTCGATCAGTACCTTCGAGTCGTACCGCCTCGCGGTCTCGACCGCGCCCGGCAGCTCGTCCTTCCCGGACACCTTGCTGACGCCGAAGGACGACCCGGAACGGGCCGGTTTCACAAAGACGGGATAGCTGAGGCGATCGGCGTCGACGGACTCGCCGGCCGTGACGGTCCGGAAGTCCGGCGTCGCGATTCCCGCGCCGTCTGCGACGAGGTAGGCGAGGGCCTTGTCCATGCAGAGGGCGGAACTCGGGACGTCGCATCCCGCGTAGGGGATGCCGGACAGCTCCAACAGCCCCTGGATCACGCCGTCCTCGCCTTGTCTGCCGTGCAGGACGGGCAGCACGACGTCGAGGCCGATCGTTTCGTACTTCCCCTCCTCCAGCACGAGCAGTCCGCGCGCTCCGCTGTCCGGTGACAGCACGGCCGGGCGGCACTCGCCGCCGTTCTCCCAGTCCGGGCCGGGGCCGTCACAGAGTTTCCAGGCGCCGCTCCTCGTGATCCCGATGTAGAACGGCTCGTATTTTTCGACGTCGAGATTCTTCGCGACCTCTTGCGCGGATTTGACGGAGATGGGGTGTTCCTCGGAACGGCCCCCGAATATGATGCCGACCTTCAACCTATCCATGCCGGTGCTCGCTCTCGAATTCAAGGCAGTTGGTGAGTGAGTTTTCCACGGTGTCGCTCAGGGCGTGGTCCGTGTAGTAGGCGGTGTGCGGACTGACCAGCACATTCGGCATCTCTTGCAGTCGCAGCAACGCCTTGTTCCCGATGGGATCGTTTCTGCGGTCGGCGTAGAATATTCCTTCCTCGTCTTCGAGGACATCCAGCGCCGCACCGCCCAGCCGGCCGCTCTCCAGGGCCGAAATCAGGGCTTCGGTGTCAATCAGCGGGCCGCGTCCGGTGTTGATGACGAACGCGCCGCGCTTCATCCGCTCGATACGCCGGCGATTCAGCAGATGGTGGGTGTCCGCGTGGAGTGGCGTATGGAGCGTCACGATGTCGCTCAGCCGTAGCAATTCATCGAGCGGTACGTAGTCGGCGGCGGCCTCGGGGCGATTGTCGTGGGCCAGTGTCCGACAGCCGAAACCGCGCAGCCTGTCCATGACGGCCGTACCGATGCGCCCTGTTCCCACCACTCCGACGGTCAGATCGCGCAGCTCCTTTCCGCGTACGTCGTTCAGCCGGTAGTCGTGCGCGTCCGTGCGGCGGACCATGGATTTCGCGTGCCGGACCGCCATGAGCATCAGCATGAGCGTGTAGTCCGCCACGCTGTCCGGCGAGTAGGCGACATTCCCGACGGAGATGCCGAGGCTGTCCGCGTGGTCCACATCGATATGGTTGTGACCGATGCTGCGCGTGGAGATGTATCTGACACCGGCCCGACCGAGCGCGCGCAGAGTGGAATTCGTGATCCTGGTCTTATGACCCACGCTGATGCAGCGGCTCCGGAAGGCGAGTTCGACATTGGCCATCGAAACCGGCGCCTCGGTGATGGTGGCCACCATACCGAAGCGAGGAGCCATCTCACGGAAAAGGGCGGCCTCGTCCCGCCCGCAGCCATAGACGGTGATTCCCGGGCGACGGGACCCCGTTCGGGGTGGTTCGCTGTTGGACATGCCTTCAGTCAAAGGGGCACGGTGTTGCCCGCGCGTATGTGGTTCTCGATATGACGACGATATGTTCCCGCCCGGTAGCATATTGTCCGCGTATCGAAATGAGGATACGCGACGGCAACACCGCGCCCTTTTGACTGGACGCATGAATCACATCCCGCTCGGCGTCGGTGAGATCGCCGCGATCGTCGGCGGAAGGGTCGAGGGTGACGGCGCCGTGACGGTGACCGCGCCGGCCGTGCTCGACAGCAGGCAGGCCGAGCCGGGCGGCCTCTTCGTCGCCTTCACCGGTGCGCGCGCCGACGGCCACGCGTACGCCGAACAGGCGGGCCGGTCCGGCGCGGTGGCCGTGCTCGGCTCCCGGCCCACGTCCCTTCCCACCGTCGTCGTCGACGACACCCGGGCCGCGCTCCAGGCGCTCGCCGCCCACGTCGTGGCCCGGCTGCGCGCCGGACTGACCGTGGTCGCGCTGACCGGCTCCCAGGGCAAGACCGGCACCAAGGACCTGGTGGCGGCGGTGGTTTCGGGCGCCGCCCCGACGATCGCCACGACCGGTTCGCTCAACAACGAACTGGGGGTGCCGCTCACCATGCTGCGCGCAGGCGCGGCCACCCGGTTCCTCGTCCTTGAGATGGGGGCCCGCCACCTCGGCGACATCAGCGCCCTGACCGGGCTGGTCGCGCCCGACGTCGGCGTCGTCCTCAACGTCGGCCGGGCCCACATCGGCGAGTTCGGGTCGCGCGCGGCCATCGCCGAGACCAAGGGCGAGCTGGTACGGGGGCTGGCGCCCGGCGGGACCGCCGTACTCAACGCCGACGATCCCCGGGTGGCGGCGATGCGCCCGCTCGCCGACGGACCGGTGCTGACCTTCGGCCGGGCGGAGCACGCCGACGTACGGGTGCTGGACCTGGCGCTGGACCGGCTGGGCCGGCCGTCCTTCACCCTGCGGACCGCCGCCGCGTCGGCTCGCGTCACGCTGCCGTTCGTGGGCGCCCACCAGGCGCTCAACGCGGCGGCTGCCGTGGCGGCGGGGCTGGCGGCCGGCGTACCCCTGGACCTGGCCGCGGCGGCGCTGCCCACCGCCTCGCTGTCGAAGTGGCGGCTGGAGCCGCGTGCGCTCGCCTGCGGCGCGACGCTGCTCAACGACTCCTACAACGCCAACCCCGACTCGGTCCGCGCCGCCCTGGACGCGCTGGCGGCGATCGAGGGCGGGCGGCGTATCGCGGTCCTCGGCGAGATGCTCGAACTCGGCGACGACAGCGCGGCGGAGCACCGCTCCGTCGGGGAGTACGCCGCCCGCCGGGCCGATGTGGTGGCCGTCGTCGGCGAGGCGGCCCGGCCGATCGCGGACGGCGCGGCAGGGCGGGCGGTGGTGCTGGCGGACAACGGCGCGGCCGTCGACCGGCTGCGCGGCCTGATCACCGCCGGCGACGTGGTGCTCGTCAAGGCGTCGCGCGGGGCGGGTCTCGACGAAGTCGCTGCCGCCCTCGGGTAGTTGTGCGCGCGGCGGGGGCACACGGGTTCAGCGCCCGCGTCCCCTGCGGTGCTCGCGCCGCCTCATGTAGTAGTCGAACGCCCGGTAGACCACCGGCCGCAGCGGCAGGTCCCACTCGCCGACGGACCGCACCGCCTGACCGCCCGTGCCGACCTTGAACTGGATCAGCCCGACGTGCGGGTCGTCCGCGTCGAGCGTGGGGGTGATGCCCCGCAGGTCGTAGACGTCGCAGCCGGCCGCCAGTGAGTCGCGGATCATCGCCCACTGGCAGGCGTTGGAGCCGCGCACCTCGCGCTTCTCGGTGGAGGAGGCGCCGTAGGCGTACCACGCGTGGGCGCCCACCCGGACCAGGACGGTGGCGGCGACCAGGTCGCCCTGGTGGCGGGCCAGATAGAGCGTGATCCGCCCGGGGTCCTCGGCGCGCAGGGCGGCGAACATGGTCTCGAAGTAGCGCAGCGGCCGGGGCGTGAAGTGGTCGCGCTCGGCGGTGTGGACGTAGAGGTCGTGGAACGCCTTCAGATCGTCCCCGACCGTGACCTCGACACCTTCCCTGGCGGCCTTCTTGATGTTGCGGCGCCAGAGCTGGTTCATGCCCCTGATCAGGTCGTCCTCGGTCCGGCCGGCCAGCGGGATCTCGTACGTGAACTGCGGATGCCCGACCCCGAAGCCGTCCTCGGGACTCTGCGGCAGCCAGCCCGCGTCCCGGAGCGCGCCGGTCACGCGCAGGCCGACCGGGTCGGCCTGCCGGCCGGGCAGGTCGGTGAGCCGCTCGACGCGCAGGTCGGCGATGCCCTCCTTGACCTGCGCGGCGCTCCAGGTGTTCGTACGCACCGGGGGGCCGAGCCGGATCGCGAACGCGCCGTGCGCCTTGAGCCGGGCCGCCAGCGGGTCGAGCCACGCGCCGATCCCACCGGTCCAGTCGATGACCGGGCCCTCGGGCAGATAGGCCAGCGTGAAGCGCTCCAGCCGCGGGATCCGGCGGTGCAGGACGAGCCCGGCGCCGACCAGCCGCCCGCCGTCGAACCAGCCGAGGGACTCTTCACGCCACTCGGTCTTCACATGGCCCCACGCCGGGGTCTGGAGGAAGCTGACGGACCGCTGTGCCCGTACGAACGCCAGATGCTCGGCCGCGCTGATGGGCTCGACGGTCGGACCCGCGCCGACCGGGGACCGGGCCGCTGTTCGTGCTGGTTCGCTGAAGGACATGGCGCCAGCCAAGGCGGCGCGGCGTTGCCGCAACGTATGGGGTTTCGGATACGCCCGCGATACGTGCCCGCTCGTAGCATCGGCGGCATGCGTGTGCTGATCGTCGAGGACGAGCCCTATCTGGCGGAGGCCATCCGTGACGGCCTGCGTCTGGAGGCGATCGCGGCCGACATCGCGGGGGACGGTGACACCGCGCTGGAGCTGCTGGTCAGCAACGCCTACGACATCGCCGTCCTGGACCGCGACATCCCGGGGCCGTCCGGCGACGAGGTCGCCACCCGCATCGTCGCCTCGGGCAGCGGCATGCCGATCCTCATGCTCACGGCCGCCGACCGGCTGGACGACAAGGCCTCCGGCTTCGGACTCGGCGCGGACGACTATCTCACCAAGCCCTTCGAGCTGCGGGAACTCGTGCTCAGGCTCCGGGCTCTCGACCGCAGACGCGCGCACAGCAGACCGCCGGTGCGGGAGATCGCGGGGCTGCGGCTGGATCCGTTCCGCCGGGAGGTCTACCGGGACGACCGCTATGTGGCGTTGACCAGGAAGCAGTTCGCCGTGCTCGAAGTCCTCGTCGCCGCCGAGGGCGGTGTCGTCAGCGCCGAAGACCTCCTGGAACGCGCGTGGGACGAGAACGCCGACCCGTTCACCAACGCCGTACGCATCACCGTGTCGGCGCTGCGCAAGCGTCTGGGCGAGCCCTGGATCATCGCCACCGTGGCCGGTGTCGGCTATCGCATCGACGCGGCTCCCGGCGCCCGGCCCGAGGGAGGGGACCGTGGATAGGCGGCGGGGTCTGAGCGCGCGCCTCAAACTCACGCTCAGCTACACCGGGTTCCTCATGGTCGCCGGTGCGCTGCTGCTCGCCGCCATCGGGATGTTCCTTCTGCGGGAGGGGTGGTTGCAGACCAACGAGGAGGGGTCGTGGAGAGCGACTCCGGGCACCACCTTCGTGCGCGGTTTCGCCCCGACGGCAGCCGCCGTCATGGTGTTCCTCCTGTTCTTCGGCCTGCTGGGCGGGTGGCTCCTGGCCGGCCGGATGCTCGCTCCGCTCACCCGTATCACCGACGCCACGCGCATGGCCACCAACGGATCGCTCTCGCACCGGATCCGGTTGCCGGGCCGCAGCGACGAGTTCCGTGAACTCGCCGACGGTTTCGACACGATGCTCGCCCGGCTTGAGGCCCAGGTCGCCGAACAGCGGAGATTCGCCGCCAACGCCTCGCACGAGCTGCGTACGCCACTCGCGATCTCGAAGTCGCTCCTCGACGTGGCCCACAGCGATCCGACGCGGGAGCCCGGCAGACTCGTCGACCGTCTTCGTACCGTCAACGCGCGCGCGATCGACCTGACCGAGGCGCTGCTCCTGCTCAGCCGCGCCGAACAGAGGTCCTTCACCGGCGAACACGTCGACCTGTCCCTCTTCGCGGAAGAGGCCACCGAGACACTGCTCCCGCTCGCCGAGAAGCGCGGTGTCACCATCGAGACCTCGGGTGACATCGCCCCGGCCTTCGGGTCGCAGGCGCTTCTGCTCCAGCTGACGACGAACCTGCTGCACAACGCGATCGTCCACAACCTGCCCGGCCGGGGCACCGTGTGGGTCAGCACCGGTGTCCGTCCCAAGACCGTGGTGCTCACCGTCGAGAACACCGGCGAGCACCTCACCCCGGAGCTGACCGCCACCCTCGCCGAGCCGTTCCGGCGCGGCACCGAACGCGTCCACACCGACCACGCGGGCACCGGCCTCGGCCTGGCCATCGTCAACACCATCACCCAGGCGCACGACGGCACCCTCACGCTCACTCCACGCCCCGCCGGCGGGCTCCGCGTCACGGTGGAACTGCCCCGCTCCGACGCCGCGGCCTAGTCGACGGACACCGTCGTTGCGGGCATGGTGAACGGGCCGTGTCCACCCGTCGCACAGCCGGTGAATCCAGGGCGCACCGGGCCAACTCGGCCCGTCCGCGCGCCTATCGTGCTGCCGCCGACCTTCACGAGCCCGACGAGGGAGACCCGTATGTCCGTACAGCCCAGACGCCGCTCGATACTGCTCGCGGCCGGTGCCGCCACCGCGGCCACCGCCGTGGGCGCCGCCGGCGCGGTGCCCGCCGCCGCTGCCTCTCCGCGCCCCGGCCGGCCGGTCGTCATCGGTCACCGGGGTGCCGCGGGCTGGCGGCCCGAGCACACGGCGGCGGCCTACACCTACGCCGTGGAGACCGGCGCCGACTGGATCGAGCCCGACCTCGTCCCCACCAAGGACCATGTGCTGGTCGTGCGGCACGAGAACGAGATCGGGGGGACGACGGACGTCGCGAAGCACCCTGAGTTCGCCGGCCGGCGGACGACGAAGACGGTCGACGGGCGGCCGGTGACCGGCTGGTTCACCGAGGACTTCACGCTGGCCGAGCTGAAGACCCTGCGGGCGGTCGAGCGGCTGCCGCTGATCCGTAACCGCAACACCGTCTTCGACGGCCGTGAGCCGGTGCTGACCTTCGAGGAGGTCGTGAAGCTGGCCCGTGAGCTGTCGCGGCGCCACCGCCGCCGGATCGCCGTCTTCCCGGAGACCAAGCACCCCACCTACTTCCGGTCCATCGGGCTGCCCCTGGAGCCGGCGCTGGCGCGGATCGTACGGCGCCACCGGCTGGGCGCCGACGAGTGCGTGGTCCAGTCGTTCGAGCCGAGCAGTCTCGCCGCGTTCGCCGAGGAGCGGCTGCGGCTGCCGCTCTGGCAGGCGCTGGGGACGACGGGCGCGCCGTACGACCTGGTCGCGGCGGGTGACCCCACCACGTACAAGGACATGATGACGCCGGAGGGGCTGCGGAGGATCGCGCGGTACGCGGACTGGATCGGCCCGGACAAATCGTCGGTCGTGGAGCCGTTCACCCTGCTGGCGGACGCGCACCGGGCGGGTCTGAAGGTGGGCGCGTACACCTTCCGGGCGGAGAACCAGTACCTGCCCGCGCAGTTCCGGCGCGGGACGAACCCCAACGACTTCGGTGACGCCTTCGCCGAGTACGCGCTGCACTTCGGCCGTGGCGTGGACGCGGTGGTGACGGACTACCCGGACATCGCGGTGATGGCGCGGGACACGGCGGACTCCGGGGACTAGGACCAGGACCTGGCCGGACCTGGACTCGGCCGGACCTGGACCTGGCCGGACCAGGACTCCGGGACCAGGACCGGCGCCTGATCAACACCGGGCCCTCTTGCTGTTAGCGTGCAGTTGCATAGGATGCGCAATAAGCAGCAGGAGGGCTCGGCCATGGCCATCTACACACTCCCTGAACTCCCCTACGACTACGCGGCGCTCGAACCGGTCATCAACCCGCAGATCATCGAGCTGCACCACGACAAGCACCACGCCGCGTACGTGAAGGGTGCGAACGACACCCTGGCGCAGCTGGACGAGGCGCGCGACAAGGAGTCCTGGGGCGCGATCAACGGCCTCCAGAAGAACCTCGCGTTCCATCTGTCCGGCCACATCCTCCACTCGATCTACTGGCACAACATGACGGGCGACAACGGCGGCGGCGAGCCGCTGGCGGCCGACGGTGTCGGTGACCTCGCGGACGCGATCACCGAGTCGTTCGGCTCCTTCGCGGGCTTCAAGGCCCAGCTGACGAAGGCCGCGGCGACGACGCAGGGCTCCGGCTGGGGCGTGCTGGCGTACGAGCCGGTCAGCGGCAGGCTGATCGTGGAGCAGGTCTACGACCACCAGGGCAACGTCGGGCAGGGCTCCGTGCCGGTCCTGGTCTTCGACGCCTGGGAGCACGCCTTCTACCTCCAGTACAAGAACCAGAAGGTGGACTTCATCGAGGCGATGTGGCGCGTCGTCAACTGGCAGGACGTGGCCAGGCGTTACGCGGCGGCGAAGGAGCGGGACGACGTCCTGCTGCTCGCGCCCTGACGCGACCGGCCACCCCCACAGGCGTCCTGCTCGTGATCGTCTTCTCAACCTTCACCTGCCGGACGGAATGACGAAGGACCCCCGCGAGGACATGACTCGCGGGGGTCCTTCCGTACGTCCCTACTCGGCCGGCGCGGCGAGCGTGGCCCGGCGGAGCGCCGGGAAGGCCGCAGCCACCGCGAGCGCGGCCACCACGCAGACCACTCCCCCGGTCACGACGGCGGCCGACGCGCTCGTCAGCTCCGCGAGGAAGCCGACCGCCGCGTTGCCGAGCGCCGGTGAGACCGTCGCCTGGACCATCCACAGACTGCTGACCCGGCCCCGCAGACCGTCCGGTGTGCCGTGCTGGAGGAGCGCCGAGCGCAGGGTCTCGGATATGAGGTCGCCGAGCCCGGCGAGGGCGAGCAGGACCAGCGCGAGGGGCAGCAGCGAGGTGAGCCCGAAGCCGGTCAGGGAGACACCCCACAGCAGTACGGCTCCGATCAGCGCGTGGCCGCCGGCGCGGGCGGTCCAGCCGCTGGTCGCGGCGCCGACGAGGGCGCCGAGCGCGGGTGCGGCGTACAGCAGACCGACCACACCGGGGCCGCCGCCGAACTGCTCGTCGGCCAGCACCGGATAGAGGGCCTGGGGCATCGTGAAGACCATCGCCGCCACGTCGATGAGCAGCAGCCCGACGATCAGGCGGTGCCCCCGGATGAAGCGCAGCCCGTCGCCGACCGCCGCGAAGGCCTGCCGTACGCCCTTGCCGGGCGCGGGGTCCTTCGCGGGCGGCAGCGGGCGTACGAAGAGCAGCGCCACCGAGAAGACGAGGAATCCCGCCGCGTCGACGGCGTAACAGGCGGCGAGGCCGGGCCCGGCGATGAGCAGACCGCCGACGGCCGGTCCCAGCAGCGCGGCGAACTGTGTGGACGCGGCCGTCAACGCGCCCGCCGCCGCGAGGCGTTCGGTGCCGACGAGCGCGGGGATGGCGGCGAGCATCGCGGGCCCGCCGAGCCCGGCGAGCAGCCCGGTGCAGCCGGTCGCGACGTAGACGACCCAGAGCCGGGGCTCGGGCTGGAGGGCGTTGACCGCGAGGGCCGCGGCGACGAGGGTCAGCGGCAGCCGGGTGAGGAGCATCAGCTTCCGGCGGTCCACCCGGTCGGCGAGCACACCGCCCACGAGGACACCCACCACCAGCGGGAGCGCGCGGGCGAGGCTGACGAGGCCGATCTGGAGCGGTGAGCCCGTGAGGTCGTAGATCTGTACGGCGACGGCGACGCTCGTCATCAGGGTGCCGAACAGGGCGCCGACGAAGCCCGCGTAGAGCAGCCGGAAGTCGCGGTTCTCGCGGAGCGGGGTGACATCCATGACGAGGCCGGCCAGGCGCATGTACGACTCCAGGAAGAGGCTGGGCGAGAGGTTAGGTGAGCCTTGCCTGAGCAACCTTGGACGTCCATGAGCTTAAAGTCAACATGTGTGAAGTTCAGTGCCCGGCCCGGCCGGTTGTTAGCCTCGGGCCCTGATGAGCAGCGACCATCCGCCGGCCCGGCGCCGGCCCACCCACCGCAAGGGACGCGCCACCCTCACCCGGGAATCCGTGGGGCGGGCGGCGCTGGACTTCCTCGGGGAGCACGGGGCCGCCGAGCTGACGATGCGGTCGCTGGCCGCCGAACTCGGGGTGTCACCGCGGGCGCTCTACAACTACGTCGAGGACCGGCGCGATCTGATCACCGTCGCCGCCGAGATCTTCGAGGCGGCGTGGCGGCCCCCGGAGCTGGACCCGGCGCCCGGCCGCTGGCGGGAGTCGCTGCGCGCGTTCTGCCGTGATCTGCGGGCCCATCACCGGGCCCATCCGGGCATGACCACACTGGCGTTGAGCGAGAACATCACGGCCGCCCGGCATCCGGTGATGCTGCGGAACGTGGACGCGCTGATCGGGTTCTTCGCGGGCGCCGGGCTCTCGCCGCAGGACGCCTACCGCGCGTGCATGGAGTCGATCAGGCTGGTCGTGGGCTTCGTGGAATTCACGGACTCGCTCCACGACCGGCCGCCCGCCCACCTGGACCCGGCGGAGCTGGGGCAGTCGCCGCCGCCCTGGCTGCGCGCGCAAGCGGGAAAGGCGGAATCGTCAGGGGAAGCGGGGGGATCGGTGGACGAGGTGGAGTTGGCACACCTCGGCGGGGCCGGCGAGCTGGAGCCCGACTCGCCGGACACCCTCTTCGAGTTCTCCCTGGACGTGTTCGTCGAGGGGATCGCGGCCCGCGCGCGACGGCGCGGGCCGTAAGCCCGGAGCAAGCCCGGAGGGACGGACGGGCTCAGTCGAAGATCGGACCCTGCGTACGGGTGCGCTTGATCTCGTAGAAGCCGGGGATCGACGCGACCATCAGCGTGCCGTCCCACAGCTTGGCGGCCTCCTCGCCCTTGGGCGCGGGGGTGACGACCGGACCGAAGAAGGCGATCTGCTCGCCGTCCGAGCCGGGCACCGCGATCACCGGGGTGCCGACCTCCTGGCCGACCTTGTCGATGCCTTCCTTGTGGGAGGCGCGCAGCTCGGTGTCGTACGTGTCCTTGTCCGCGTACTCGATGAGGTCCGCCGGCAGGCCGACGTCCGCCAGCGCGGCGGAGACGGTCTCCAGGCTGTTGCCGCCGCCCTGGTTGTGGATACGGGTGCCGAGGGCGGTGTAGAGCTTGCCGACGACCTCGTCGCCGTGCAGCTGCTGGGCGGCGATCACGACGCGGACCGGGCCCCACGCGGCCTTCAAGCCCTCGCGGTACTGCTCGGGCAGTTCGTCGAGCTTCGACTCGTTCAGCACGGCCAGGCTCATGACGTGCCAGCTGACCTCGACGTCCCTGACCTTCTCCACCTCCAGCATCCAGCGGGAGGTCATCCAGGCCCAGGGACAGATCGGGTCGAACCAGAAGTCGACCGGTGTCTTGGCCTTGGTCTCAGTCATGGGGGTGTCTCCTCGGAAATGAAAGGGTGCGCTCCGCTGATGGGCAACGTATCGGGCAACGCCACGGGGCGCCGCAGTCATTCCCGGCACCTGTACCCCGGGTGCCGCGTGGGAGAATTCGAACCGTTGTAGGCAAAAACACGCACACGAAGGAGTGCCCGTGCCCGGTGAGAATCTGTCCCGCGACGAGGCCCATGAGCGGGCCGAGCTGCTTTCCGTCGACGGGTACGAGGTCGCCCTCGACCTCCGTTCGGCGGTCGGTGAGACGCCGGACAACTCGCCGGGGAGCGACGCGGCACGCACCTTCCGCTCCGTGACGACGATCCGCTTCCGGTCGGCGCAGCCGGGCATCGCGACCTTCGCCGACCTGGTGGCGCCGAGCGTGACGTCCGTGACGCTGAACGGGCGCCCGCTGGACCCGTCCGTCGTGTTCGACGGGTCACGGATCGCGCTGTTCGGGCTGGCCACCGAGAATGTGCTGGTCGTGGACGCGCAGTGCGCGTACAGCCGGACGGGCGAGGGCATGCACCGCTTCGTCGACCCGGAGGACGGCGAGGTCTATCTCTACACGCAGTACGAACCGGCCGACGCGCGCCGGGTCTTCGCCAACTTCGAACAGCCCGATCTGAAGGCGCCGTTCACCTTCGAGGTGACCGCGCCGGAGGGCTGGACGGTCTGGAGCAACGGTGCGGCGACGGGGTCCGGCGCCGGGACCGGGCGGTGGACGTTCGCCCCGACCAGGCCCATCTCGACGTACATCACGGCCGTCGTGGCGGGGCCGTACCACCACGTCACCGATGTGTACCGGCGCGCGCTCCCCGACGGCTCCACCCTGGAGATCCCGCTCGGCGCGCTCTGCCGCAAGGGTCTCGCCCGGCACTTCGACGCCGACGACATCTTCCGGGTGACCAAGCAGGGCCTGGACTTCTTCCACGACAACTTCGACTATCCGTACCCCTTCGGCAAGTACGACCAGGCGTTCGTGCCGGAGTACAACATCGGCGCGATGGAGAACCCCGGCTGTGTGACCTTCCGCGAGGACTACGTGTTCCGGGGCAAGGTCACCCAGGCGTCGTACGAGCGCCGCGCGAACGTCATCCTGCACGAGATGGCGCACATGTGGTTCGGCGACCTCGTCACGATGCGCTGGTGGGACGACCTGTGGCTGAAGGAGTCGTTCGCCGACTTCATGGGCGCGCTGTCACTGGCGGAGGCGACGCGCTTCACCAACGCCTGGGTCACCTTCGCCAACAGCCGCAAGTCGTGGGCGTACCGCGCGGACCAGCTGCCGTCCACCCATCCGGTCACGGCGGACATCCGTGACCTGGAGGACGCCAAGCTCAACTTCGACGGCATCACCTACGCCAAGGGCGCGTCGGTGCTCAAGCAACTCGTCGCGTACGCCGGGCGCGAGGCGTTCCTGGAGGGCGCGCGGCGCTACTTCAAGCGGCACGCGTACGGGAACACCAGCCTCGGCGATCTGCTGTCCGTGCTGGAGGAGACGTCGGGGCGCGACATGACGTCGTGGTCGCGCTCCTGGCTGGAGACGGCGGGCGTCAACTCCCTCACCCCGGCGGTCATCTACGACGCCTCCGGGCGGGTGACCGAGCTGGCGGTGCTCCAGGAGGCCGCCGACTCCCATCCCGAGCTGCGCCCGCACCGGGTGGCCGTGGGGCTGTACCGGCGCGAGAGCGTGGACGCTGAGCTGGTCAGGTACGCGAGGGCCGAGGTCGACGTCGAGGGGCCGCGCACGGTCGTCACGGAGCTGGCCGGGGCCGAGCGGCCCGATCTGATCCTCGTCAACGACGACGACCTGACGTACTGCAAGATCCGTTTCGACGAGGGCTCGCTGGAGACGCTGCGCGAGCACCTCGGCGAACTCACCGACCCGCTGGCGCGGGCGCTGTGCTGGTCGGCGCTGTGGAATCTGACGCGTGACGCTCTGATGCCGGCCCGGGACTTCATCGGCCTGGTGCTGCGGTTCGCCGGGCGCGAGTCGGACATCGGTGTGCTCCAGACGCTGCACGCCTCGGCCCTGGGCGCGCTGGTCCACTACGCGGCGCCGGGGTGGCGCGAGGAAGGCGGGGCCGCGCTGGCGGAGGGCGCGCTGCGGGAGCTGCGGCTGGCCGAGCCGGGCAGTCAGCACCAGCTGACCTGGGCGCGGTTCTTCGCGTCGACGGCCACCTCGGACGCCGACTTCCAGCTGCTGCGGGGCCTGTTGGACAACACGGCGAAGATCGACGGTCTCGACGTCGACCAGGAGCTGCGCTGGAGCTTCCTGCGCCCGCTGGCCTCGCACGGTCTGGCGGACGAATCCGTGATCGCGGCCGAACTGGCCCGCGACGACACGGCGTCCGGCAAGCGCCACCAGGTCCGCTGCCTGGCGGCGCGGCCCTCGGCGGAGGTCAAGGCGACCGCGTGGGCGGACGTCGTGGACTCCGACGCGCTGTCGAACGCGCTGGTGGAGGCGACGATCGCGGGCTTCGCGCAGCCGGGGCAGCGGGAGTTGACCGCGCCGTACGCGCGGAAGTACTTCGAGGCGATCGAAGGGGTATGGGCGGCGCGCTCGATCCAGATCGGCATGGACGTGGTCCGGGGCCTGTACCCGAGCCTCCAGGACCGCGAGGAAACGCTCCACGCGACGGACACCTGGCTCACCACCCACCCCGAGTCCCCACCGGCCCTGCGCCGCCTGGTACTCGAGGCCCGGGACGACCTGGCCCGAGCCCTGTCCGCCCAGGCATGCGACGCGGCGGCGGCGGAGCTGTGACGGCCCGGGGCGCGGCGCGCGCGAAGCGGGCGGGGTAGCCGGGGCGCCCCGGCCCGGGCCGGGGCGCGGGCCGAGTGCGCCGGTGGATCGGGGGCAGCCGGACGCGCGCCGTCTGGTCGGCAGTCGAACGTCCGTACTTTAGGGCGAGCTTGTCCGGGTTTGTCGACGGGCTCGTAACAGCGGTTAGCGGGTGGGGCGTTCGCGGGGAAGTCCCGGGCATGAACAACTCCTTCACCTCCCGGGGCGGCGAAACCCCCTCCCCGCTCAGCCACCTCGACGGCGCGCGGTCGCGCGTGCTGTCCGCCGCGCAGCTGCGTGAGCACGGTGTCGGCGCCGCCCGGGCCGCCGCGCGCTGCGCGCCCGGGGGGCCCTGGCAGCAGTTGCTGCCGGGGGTGTTCCTGCTGCGTCAGGGACCGCCCACCGGCGAAGAGCGCCTGCGGGGCGCGCTGTTGTACGCGGGGCGGCGCCCGGCGCCCGGTGCGGCGCGCGGCAATGTCCCCGCGCAGCCCGCCGAGTCGGTGGTCCCGACGGACGCCGCCATGATCACCGGCCTCGCCGCACTCACCCTGCACGGTCTCGCCGCCGCCCCCGCGCTGACCGCCCTGCCCCACATCGACGTACTCGTCCCCCGTACCCGCCGGCTGCGCTCCACGGGCTTCGTCCGTATCGTGCGCGCCCACGCGCTGCCCGCCGCCGAGCGCGTCACCGGACTGCCCGTCGCGCCCGTCGCGCGCGCCCTGGCCGACGCGGTCGCCGGGCTCACCGACGCGGCGGCCGTACGCCGGCTGCTGACCGAGGCGGTACGTGCCGCGCACTGCGAACCGGCCGCCGTCGTACGGGAGTTGGGCCAGGCCCGGTTGCTGGGCCGACCGCATGTCGTGGCCGCCGTGGACGCGCTGCTCGCCGCCGGCCGGGCGCTCGCCGAGGGCCGGCTGTACGAGATGGTGCGGACGTACGGGCTCCCCGAGCCGGTCTGGAACGTCGACCTGCGGCTGCCGGGCGGCCCGCATCTCGGCGGCCTGGACGCCTACTGGCCCGACCACGCGGTCGCGGTGGAGCTGGACACCCGCGCCCCGCGCCACGGGCGCACCCCGCAGGACGACATCGAGTGGTCGCGGTGCGCCCGCAAGCGTGAGCATCTGGAGCGGCTGGGCATCGCGGTCGTCCATCTGACGCCCGGGAAGCTGCGGGACTCGCCTGAGTTGCAGGCGACCGTGGTGCGTACGGCCCTGCTCGCGGCGGCCGACCGGGAGCCCCCGGCGCGGGTGGTCGTCCTCCCGAGGTGACGGCCACCGGCACCGGCAGGGCGCCAAAAAGCCCGCATATAAGGCGGTTGGTCCTCGATGGCGGATGCGGCGCGGTGGCGGATGTACGCCACCGCCGATTCCCGGCATCGACAGCTCTCCACAAACCCTGGTCATTTACGCAAAGCTGAGCGGTCATCCGGTACCGAAATCCGGACTGTCTCTTTCACAAGCAGGGATGCTGATGACCTCCGAATCCGAGAGCTCCATATCCGGTCCGAGACGCGTGGCTCGGGTCGCCGCCGCCACGGGCCTCGCAGCCGCGCTGATAGCCACCGGCGCACTGCCTGTCTTCGCCGCTCCGGCTGCCGACGACCCGGCCGCCTCCGCACCGGTGAAACCCGCCGACTCCGCTTCCAAGAAGCTCGGTTCGGCCGATGTCGACCTGCTCGACAAGGCCGTCGCCGAGGGCGAGAAGAACGTCACCGTCATGGTGGCCACGGCCCCGGGCCAGACCGAGCAGGTCTCCGACCAGTTCGACGCCGTCTCCGGCGCGGTGGTCGGCAAGACGTACGACAAGCTCGGTTACGTACGGGCCACCCTGCCCACCGGCAAGGCCGAGGCCGCGCTCAAGGCGGCCGGGAAGCTCTCCTCCGTCCACGGCATCGACCTCAAGCACGAGATCGAGCTGGACGACCCGACGCCCGCCGCCGACACGGTGAAGGGCGCGGCGAAGGCCAAGGGCGCCAAGGCGTCGGTGGCGCCCGGCGCGAACACCCCGGCGAAGAACCCGTTCAACCCGTCCTTCGAGACCGGTGCGGTGGACTTCGTCAAGCAGCACCCGAAGGCCGACGGCCGCGGGGTCACCATCGGCATCCTGGACTCCGGCATCGACCTGGGTCACCCTTCGCTCCAGAAGACCAGCACCGGCGAGCGCAAGATCGTCGACTGGGTCACGGCGACGGACCCGGTCAACGACGGTGACGGCACCTGGCGTCCGATGCAGCTCGACGTCAAGGGCCCGTCGTTCACGGTCAACAACCGTGCCTACACGGCCCCCGCCGGCTCCTACAAGTTCAACCTGTTCGCCGAGTCCGCCACGCGCGGCGGCGACATGGCCGGGGACCTGAACCGCGACGGCGACACCACCGACGTGTGGGCGATGCTGTACGACCCGGGCACCCGGACCGTGCGTGTCGACCTCAACAACGACGCCAAGTTCGGCAACGACAAGATCATGAAGCCGTACCGCAACGGCTTCCAGGTCGGCTACTTCGGCGAGGACAACCCGAAGACCGAGATCGTCGAGCGCATCCCGTTCGTCGTCGAGGTCCGCGAGGACGTCGTCAACAACGCCGGTGTGAAGTCCGACTACGTCAACATCGGTGTCATCGAGGGCTCGCACGGCACGCACGTCGCCGGTATCACCGCGGCCAACAGCCTGTTCGGCGGCAAGATGAACGGCGCGGCGCCCGGCGCCCAGCTGGTCTCCTCGCGCGCCTGCACCTGGAGCGGCGGCTGCACCAACATCGCCCTCACCGAGGGCATGGCCGACCTCGTCATCGAGCGCGGCGTGGACATCGTCAACATGTCCATCGGCGGACTGCCCGGTCTCAACGACGGCAACAACGCGCGCGCCGAGCTGTACAACCGGCTCATCGACACCTACGGCGTCCAGCTGGTGATCTCCGCGGGCAACGACGGCCCCGGCACCAACACCATCAGCGACCCCGCCGTCGCGGACAAGGTCATCTCGGTCGGCGCCTCCATCTCGAAGGAGACCTGGGCGGCGAACTACGGTTCGGTCACCACGGTCGACTACGACATGATGCCGTTCTCCGCCCGCGGTCCGCGTGAGGACGGTGGCTTCGCGCCGATCATCACGGCCCCCGGCGCCGCCATCAACACCACGCAGACCTGGTACCCCGGCGGCCCCGTCGCCGAGGCCGGTTACACCCTGCCGCCCGGCTACTCGATGCTCCAGGGCACCTCGATGGCCTCGCCGCAGGCGACCGGCGCGAGCGCGCTGCTGCTCTCGGCGGCCAAGCAGGAGGGGATCGAGCTGACGCCCGCGAAGCTGCGGACGGCGCTCACCTCCACCGCCACCAAGATCGCCGGCAAGAAGGCGCACGAGCAGGGCGCGGGCCTCATCGACGTCGTCGGCGCGTGGGACTCGATCCAGGACGGCGCCAAGGCCCACGAGTACGCGGTCAAGGCCCCGGTCGACACGTCGATCGACTTCGCGCTGAAGACCCCGGGCTTCGGCACCGGTGTGTACGACCGCGAGGGCGGCCTCCAGGCCGGCAAGAGCCGGACGTACGACGTCACCATCACCCGCACCACCGGCCCCAACCGCCTGGTGGAGCACCAGCTCAACTGGAAGTACAACGACGGCACCTTCAAGCTGCTGAGCGGCAAGAAGGTCAAGCTGCCGAAGAACAAGGCGGTCACCGTGACCGTGCAGGCCAAGCCCGACCAGGCGGGCGCGCACAGCGCCATCCTGGAGCTGGACGACCGCTCCACCACCGGTGTGGACAAGCAGATCCTCACCACGGTGGTCGTCTCGAAGAAGCTGGCGAAGCCCTCGTTCACGTACTCGTCCCTGGGCTCGGTCGAGCGCAACGGCACCGAGTCGTACTTCGTCACCGTCCCTGAGGGCGCCAAGACCCTTGAGGTCGCGCTCGGCGGACTCGCGGAGGGCAGCCAGACCCGCTTCATCAGCCTCCACCCGCAGGGTGTGCAGATGGAGGACAGCTCGACGATCTTCTGCTACCCGAACTACGAGAACCCGGCCAACACCTGCCGTCCGGACCTGCGTTCGTACGCGGACCCGACGCCGGGCGTCTGGGAGATCGAGGTCGAGTCGCGTCGTACGTCGCCGCTGCTGAACAACCCGTACAAGCTGGACGTCACGGTGCTGGGTGCCTCCTTCGACCCGGCGGTCACCACGCTCCCCGAGGCCAAGATCGGTACGCCGACCCCGGTCGACTGGACCGTGACCAACAAGTTCGCCGCCATCGACGGCAAGCTCGCGGGCGGCTCGCTCGGCTCGGCGAAGGTCGACCGGCCTTCGATCGGCCAGGGCGAGGAGAAGGAGACGACCGTCACCCTCGGTGCGGGCGTCGAGCGCCTGGACGTCGCCATCGGCGGCACCTCGGACGCCTCGGCCGACCTGGACCTCGCGGTCTTCAGGGACGGCGTGCTCGTCGGCCAGGCCGCCGACGGCGACTCCGAGGAGGCCGTCAGCCTGATCGAGCCGGCAGCCGGTGAGTACACCTTCGTGGTGGCCGGCTACTCGGTCCCGGCCGGGACCACCGAGTACGACTACCGGGACGTCTTCTACTCGGCGTCGCTCGGCGAGGTCACGGTCGGCGACGCTCCGGTGAAGCTCGCCAACGGCGCGTCGGCGGAGGTCTCCGCCGAGGTGACGGTGGCCGGCGCGGCTCCGGAGGGCCGGCAGTTCTTCGGCGAGGTCCAGCTGCTGAACGCACGCGGTACGGCCGCGGGCACCGGCAGTGTCGTGATCGAGAAGGTCCTGCCGTAGCGGCGGGTCATACGTAAGGAGGGGGCGGGCGTCCGTACGGGCGCCCGCCCCTTACGCGTGACAGGACCCGTGGCATGACACGTGACGGGACGTGCGGCCGGCCGTGTGAGCGGCGTCGCACCCGTCCCGACCGGCGGAATGGATTGGACAAGGCGGCCTCGGACAGACGCATCATGGACGCGGCACCCGGGCCGCATGTACGTACGGAGGAGTCCCTGTGAAGGTCGGAATCGTCGGAGCCACCGGTCAGGTCGGCACAGTCATGCGCACCATCCTGGCCGAGCGGAACTTCCCGGCCGACGAGCTGCGGCTGTTCGCCTCCGCCCGTTCGGCGGGCTCGACCATCGAGTGGCGGGGCGAGCCCGTCACCGTCGAGGACGCGTCGACCGCCGACTACACCGGCCTGGACATCGTGCTCTTCTCCGCCGGCGGCGCCACCTCCCGGGCGCTCGCCGAGAAGGTGGCCTCGCAGGGCCCGGTCGTGATCGACAACTCGTCCGCCTGGCGCGGTCACCCCGAGGTCCCGCTGGTGGTCTCCGAGGTCAACCCGCACGCGGTCGCGGACCGGCCCAAGGGCATCATCGCCAACCCGAACTGCACCACGATGGCCGCGATGCCCGTGCTGCGCCCCCTGCACGACGAGGCGGGTCTCACCGCGCTCGTCGCCACCACCTACCAGGCCGTGTCCGGCTCCGGCCTCGCGGGCGTCGCCGAGCTGCACGACCAGGCCCGCAAGGTCGTCGAGAACGCCGACCGGCTGACCTTCGACGGCGACGCCGTCGACTTCCCCGAGCCCACCGTCTACAAGCGCCCGATCGCCTTCAACGTGCTGCCGCTCGCGGGCTCGATCGTGGACGACGGCTCCTTCGAGACGGACGAGGAGCAGAAGCTCCGTAACGAGTCCCGCAAGATCCTGGAGATCCCGGGGCTGAAGGTCTCCGGGACCTGTGTACGGGTGCCGGTCTTCTCCGGGCACTCCCTCCAGGTCAATGTCCGCTTCGAGCGCCCGATCAGCGTGGAGCGGGCGTACGAGCTGCTGAAGGACGCCCCCGGCGTCGAGCTGTCCGAGATCCCGACACCGCTCCAGGCGGCCGGCAAGGACGCCTCCTACGTAGGCCGCATCCGCGACGACGAGACGGTGGAGAACGGACTGGCGCTGTTCGTCTCGAACGACAACCTGCGCAAGGGCGCCGCGCTGAACGCGGTGCAGATCGCCGAGCTGGTCGCGGCGGAGCCGCGCGGCTGAGCGCCGCCTTCTCCTACAGAGGACGCCTCTCCACCGAGCGGGGCGGCCGGCCTTCCACGGAGGCGGGCCGCCCCGCCGTCACGACCGCGCCCCCCGACGCCACCACGACCGCTGACGGCCGGGACGGCCGCCGTCCCGGCCGTCAGCGGCGGACCTCGTACAGGAAGCAGCCGTACTCCACGGCGCGTACATGGACGAGCGCGACCTCCGGGTCCGCGAAGGCCTCGGCGAACGCCTCGTCGAAGCCCTCCTCGGCGGCTTCGGGGATCTCCAGCAGCCGGCCGCCGACGATCCGCCCCTCGGAGTCGTAGCGGCGCACGGTGCGCAGCGCCCCCGCCCTGTCGAAGGGGTAGCCGGCCCGGTCGGCGGCCGGTCCCTCGCAGCTGTCGGCGTGGATGAAGACCGGGCCCTGCTCGTCGTACGCGCCCGGCCTGGCCCAGGTCTCGGCGGCCCAGCGGCGCAGCGGGGCGTAGGTGACGAGCGCGATCCGCTCGCCCGCGCGGCTGCGCCGCAGACAGCAGCGCAGCGGGGCGCCGCCCTCGGTGTCGGTGTAGGGGCTGCTGGTGGCGCCCCCGTCGTCGGTGTCGCGGAGTTCCTTGAGGACGGTGGGCTCGATGGGCCGTGCGGTGTGCTGTGTCATGCGTCCGAGCCTCGCGCCCACGCGCGTGCTTGACCGGCGGTTTTCGGACGTCGCGGTACGGCTCCGGGCCGACGCGAAGTCGGGGCGAAGTCGGCGCGAAGTCGGCCCGGGGCGACGTGATTACCGCCGGGCGGTGGACCGGGTCCGCATGGAAGGATGGGCGAAAACGTACCGATCCGAGGAGATGACCGGGTGCCTGGCACAAATCTGACCCGCGAAGAGGCGCAGGCGCGGGCGCGCCTCCTCACCGTTGACTCGTACGAGATCGACCTCGACCTCAGCGGCGCTCAGGAGGGCGGGACCTACCGGTCCGTCACGACGGTGCGCTTCGGGAGCGCGGAGGCCGGGGCGGAGACCTTCATCGATCTGGTGGCGCCCGCCGTGCACGAGGTCGTGCTGAACGGCAAGCCGCTGGACGTGGCCGTGGTCTTCCGGGACTCGCGTATCGCGCTGCGTCATCTGCGTGAGGGCGCGAACGAGCTGACGGTGGTGGCGGACTGCGAGTACACCAACACCGGTGAGGGCCTGCACCGGTTCGTCGACCCGGTCGACCAGCAGGCCTATCTGTACACGCAGTTCGAGGTGCCGGACGCGCGGCGCGTGTTCGCCAACTTCGAGCAGCCGGACCTCAAGGCGACGTTCCGCTTCACCGTGACGGCCCCCGAGGGCTGGACCGTCGTCTCGAACTCCCCCACGCCGGAGCCCGAGGGGACCGTGTGGCGCTTCGAGCCGACGCCGCGGATCTCGACGTACATCACCGCGCTGATCGTCGGCCCGTACCACTCGGTGCACAGCACGTACGAGAAGGACGGCCGGTCGGTGCCGCTCGGCGTCTACTGCCGGCCCTCGCTCGCCGAGTACCTGGACGCGGACGCGATCTTCGAGGTCACGCGGCTCGGCTTCGACTGGTTCCAGGAGAAGTTCGACTACGCGTACCCGTTCGACAAGTACGACCAGCTGTTCGTGCCGGAGTTCAACGCGGGCGCGATGGAGAACGCGGGCGCCGTCACCATCCGCGACCAGTACCTCTTCCGGTCGAAGGTGACGGACGCGGCGTACGAGATGCGCGCCGAGACGATCCTGCACGAGCTGGCGCACATGTGGTTCGGCGACCTGGTCACCATGGAGTGGTGGAACGACCTGTGGCTGAACGAGTCGTTCGCGACGTACACCTCCATGGCGTGCCTCGCGCACGCGCCGGACTCGCGGTGGCCGCACGCGTGGACGACGTTCGCCAACTCCATGAAGACATGGGCGTACCGGCAGGACCAGCTCCCGTCGACGCACCCGATCATGGCGGAGATCGCCGATCTGGACGACGTGCGCGTCAACTTCGACGGGATCACGTACGCGAAGGGCGCCTCGGTCCTCAAGCAGCTCGTCGCGTATGTCGGTCAGGACGAGTTCTTCCGGGGCGTACAGGCGTACTTCAAGGCGCACGCGTATGGCAACACGCGCCTGTCGGATCTGCTGGGCGCGCTGGAGCAGACCTCCGGCCGTGATCTGAAGACCTGGTCGAAGGCCTGGCTGGAGACGGCCGGCATCAATGTCCTGCGGCCGGAGATCGAGCTGGACGAGGCGGGGAACGTGGTCTCCCTCGCCGTACGGCAGGAGGCGCCGGCGCTGCCCCCGGGCGCGAAGGGCACGCCGGTGCTGCGCCCGCACCGCATCGCGATCGGCTGCTACGACCTGGACGGGGACGGCAAGCTCGTCCGCACCAGCCGGATCGAGCTGGACGTCGACGGCGAGCTGACGCGGGTGGAGTTCCCGGCGGACACCCCGCGCCCGGCGGTCATCCTGCTCAACGACGACGACATGAGTTACGCGAAGGTCCGTCTCGACGCGGAGTCGCTGCGGGTCGTCAGCGCGCACCTCGGGGACTTCACCGAGTCGCTGCCGCGCGCGCTGAGCTGGGCGTCGGCGTGGGACATGACGCGTGACGGCGAACTCGCCACACGTGACTACCTGGCGCTGGTCCTGTCGGGCATCGCCAAGGAGACGGACATCGGCGTCGTGCAGTCGCTGCACCGCCAGGTGAAGCTCGCGCTGGACCTGTACGCGGCGCCGGAGTGGCGCGAGGCGGGGCTCTCGCAGTGGTCGGATGCGACGCTGGCGCATCTGCGGACGGCGGAGCCGGGCAGCGACCATCAGCTCGCCTGGGCCCGGGCCTTCGCGGCGACGGCCCGTACACCGCAGCAACTGGACCTGCTCCAGGGGCTGTTGGACGGTTCGGAGTCGGTCGAGGGGCTGGCCGTGGACACCGAGCTGCGCTGGGCGTTCGTCCAGCGGCTGGCGGCGGCCGGGGTGTTCGACGAGGAGGAGATCGCCGCGGAGTACGAGCGCGACCGTACGGCGGCGGGCGAGCGGCACGCCGGGGCGGCGCGTTCGGCGCGGCCGACCGAGGAGGCGAAGGCCGAGGCGTGGGCGTCGGTCGTGGAGTCCGACAAGCTCCCGAACGCGCTCCAGGAGGCGGTCATCGGCGGCTTCGTCCAGACGGACCAGATCGAGCTGCTGGCGCCGTACGCGGAGAAGTACTTCGCCGCGGTGAAGGGCATCTGGGACTCGCGCAGCCACGAGATGGCGCAGCAGGTCGCGCTGGGCCTGTACCCCGCGCTCCAGATCGGGCAGCCGACCCTGGACGCGACGGACGCGTGGCTGGAGACGGCGGCGCCGAACGCGGCGCTGCGGCGTCTGATGTCGGAGTCCCGGGCGGGCGTGGAACGCGCGATGCGCGCCCAGGCGGCGGACGGCGCGGCGAGCTGAGCGGCACGCCGGGGTGACCAGGTGACCAGGTGACCAGGTGACGAGGTCGGGGGGCGGCTCTTCGGGGCCGCCCCCCGACCGGGTTCACCCGGCTCTCGGGGGGTCTCTGAGGACCTCCACCAGGGCCGAGACGCTGTGGTCGGCGTGGCCCGCCGCGACCGCACGGCGGATCAGGTCGTTCAACGGGGCGTGCCAGGCGATGTCGATGCCCGCCTCGGCGCCCAGCTCGGCGTCGTGGGGGATGGCGTCGTGGAAGAGGCGGACGGACGAGGCGGCCTCGGTGTAGTCACCGGTGTCGATCTCCTCCGCCAGTGTGGGCAGAATCGCGGCGATGGCCTCCAGCCACTTCACGCTGTAGGGGATCAGTGTGCGCGCGGGCAGTCCGCGGGCCGTGACGAGCGCGGCGCCCTCGAAGAAGCCGACCAGGGCCGGCAGGAGCGTGGCGCCCACCGCCGACTCGTACAGCGCCGCGAGATCCACGTCGGTGCCGAGATGGACGGTGTCGCCGCCCAGCACGCGCAGCGTCTCCACATGGTCGTCGAAGACCGCGCGGTCGCCGCTGTAGTAGAGGAGCGTGTCCGGCTCCCCGACGGCCGCCGGTACGTTCTTCACCGCGCCGTCGAGGAATCGGGCGCCCCGGCCGGCCATCCAGGCGGCCGTCCTGCGGGCGCCGGCCGGGGTCCCGCTGTTCAGGGTGACCACGGTGCGGCCGGCGAGCGCGGCGGCGGCCGGTGCCAGCACGTCGAGCGTGACCTCGTACGTGCTCAGGCAGGTGACCGTCAACGGGCTCGCGGCGACCGCCGCCGCTACCGCGCTCTCGTGGGTCGCGCCGAGGGCGACGAGCGGCGCCGCCCTGTCGGGGTCGCGGTTCCAGACGGTCGTCGGGTGTCCGGCCGCGACGAACGCCTCGGCCAGTGCCGAGCCCATCGAGCCGAGACCGACGACGGTCACGGGCGTACGGGGCGGGACGCGGTTGTCCTCGGGCATACGGGGGCTCCCATCCAGAACTCGGCCGCGCGGTGCGGCGGTTGCTCCATGCTGGGGTGGTCACATACATATGATCAAGTACCGACATTTCTGTCAGTACTGACATTCCTGTTCGTGAGGAGCACGCCGGTGGACGACCGGAAGTACACCTGTGGCCTGGACGCGGCCATCGCCGTGATGGGCGGCAAATGGAAAGGGCTGATCCTGTTCTCGCTCGATGAAGGGCCGCTGCGTTTCGGTGAGTTGAGACGGTCGGTGTCCGGTATCAGTGAGCGGATCCTGATCCTTCAGCTGCGGGAGATGGAGCTGAGCGGGCTGGTGCACCGGAAGGTCCATCAGCAGGTCCCGCCGAAGGTGGAGTACTCGCTGACCGGGTTCGGCCGGACGCTCAACACCGCGCTGGGGCCGCTCGGCGAGTGGGGCGAGGAGCACATGGAGCGCATCGAGGCGATCAACTGAGGCGGTCGGCCGAGGCGACCAACTGAGGCGGTCGGGCGAGGCGGTCGGCCGAGCCGATCAGCCGACAGGCCCCGGGTGTGGCGCGGTGCCCCTCTCGTGGCGCGCGCGCAACTCCGCCGCACCCGCCTCGGTCAGCGAGCCGTGCAGCCGCATCCGGGCCACGCCGCCGTCCGGGAAGGCGTCCAGGCGGACGTGTGTCACCACCGAGGGGGCGGGCAGGACGAATCGGTGCGCGGTGTCCGGCTGGAGGCGGGTGCGCGGAATCAGCTCCAGCCATTCCCCGCTCTCGCCGTCGCGGCCGTGCAGCGCGATCCAGCCGGCCGAGTTGCCTTTCAGATACGCCGTGTCGATCTCCACCGCGCGCACCACCGCCTGCGCGGCGAGCCGGAACCGTACCCAGTCGTTCGTACCGCGCACGCGCCTGCGCCGGTTCTCCCAGCCGTCGTCCATCTTGCGGGACGTGCCGGGCAGGATGATCTGCGTGGGCGAGGAGTAGAAGCGGTCGGAGGCGTCCTCGTGCACACCGCCGTTGAGCACCGACAACAGGTCGATCGTGCCGAGGAGTTCGAGCCACGCGGGGTCCGGCACGACCTCGCCGTGGACGCGCAGCCGGGCCACGCCGCCGTCGGGGTGCAGCCGCAGTCGCAGATGGGTTTGGCGGCGGCCGGAGGTGACGGTGAAGCCGTTGGCGGCGTGTCCGCGTACGGGGGTGGGCGCCACCAGTTCCTGCCACACCACGCCGGGAGCGAGCAGTTGTTCGGGGCTCGGCGCGCCGTCGAAGGAGGCCGCCTGCACGGAGATCCGCTGCGGGTAGTTCCCCCGGAAGTGCGCCGTGTCGACGACGATCCCGTGGATGACGCCGGGCGCGCCGAGGCGGACGATCGCCCAGTCGTGGTCGTCGGCGGCCGGGAACGGGTGACCGGCGTCCGCGCCCCGGCGGCGGCGGGTCTCCCAGCCGTCCATGATCTTGCCCTTGTGGCCGAAGCGCTCGGGGTCGAAGACGGCGCGTTCGGTCACGAGCAGATTCTCGCGCTGTGCGAAGAACTCGTCGTTGGCGGCCACGACACCGGCGCCGAGCCGCCGGTCGGCGAGGTCGACCAGTTCGGTGAAGGGGAAGTCACCGGCGCGGTAGTCGGCGTACGGGTCGCCACCGCCGTACGGCGCGGCGTCGTTGGCGTGCGGGTCGTCGTGGGCGTCGTTGGCGTGCGGGTCGTCGTGGGCGTCGTGGGCGTGCGGGTCGTCGTGGGCGTCGTAGGTGGTGTCGTGCGGGGTGCTCGCGTTCTGGTGCGTTTCCGGAGTCATGTCTCGACTGTCGCGCCCGCCCCCGCCCCCGGTCCATCGAATGTTTTCGACAGGTCCGTTCAGCCGAGCTGAACGGTTGTACGTGCCTGCGCCGCCTCCCGCAGCGCCGCCAGCACCCGCCCCACCACCGGACCGCCCTCCGCCCCGCGCCGTACCGCCGCCACCACATGGCGACGTGGCTGGTCAGCGCTGAGGATCCGGGTCACGACCCCGTCGCGGCGCTGTTCGGCAGCCGCCATCCTCGGTACGAGGGCGACGCCCATGCCCGCGTCGACCATCGCCAGGATCGCCGTCCAGCCGGCCGCGCTGTGGGCCTGTTCGGGCACGAAGCCGGCCGCCTCGCACGCGGCGAGCGTGATCTCGGACCAGGGGCCGCTGCCGCCGTAGATCCACGGCTCTTGGGCGAGGTCGGCCAGCCGCAGCCCCGGCGCGTCGGCGAACCGGTGCCCGGCGGGCAGCGCCACGTCGAGCGGGTCGACGAGCAGCGGGAGCCGGCTGAACCGCGGATCCCGGGCGGTCGGCGCGTGGGCGGCCAGCGACAGCGCCAGATCCACCGCGCCGGCGGACAGCAGCTCGTACGCGTGCGCCGCCTCCGCCTCCCTGACCCGCACCACCAGCCCCGGCGCCACCGCGCGCAGATGCCGCACGGCCGGAACGACCAGCGCGGGCACGGCCGTCGAGAACGCGCCGATCCGCACCTCACCCGTCTCACCGCGCAGATGGCCGGCCAACTCCGCGTCCGCGCGCTCCAGTTCGGCGAAGACCACCTCCGCGTGCCGCAGCACCAGATGCGCGGCGTCGGTCAGCCGTACCCGCCGGCCCTGTGCCGTCAGAAGCGGTACGCCGAGCTGCTTGGCCAGGTTGGTCAGCTGCTGGGACACGGCCGACGGGGTCATCAGCAGAGCCTCGGCGGTCGCGGTGACGGTGCCGCGCTCGCGCAGCGTCCTGAGGATGCGGAGCTTCTTGATGTCCCACTCGGTCATGCCGTCACCCTGTCACGCCGAGGGCCGCAGGGATCGAAAGGTCGGCATCGAAAGGTCGGCGCGGATTCGTTCGCCGGAACTGAACAGTCACCGGACACAAAGGCGCCGCACGGCACACCTGTGCCGTGCGGCGCCTTCAGAAGAGGGCGGGCGTCAGACCCGGTGCTCCTTCTTGGACTTGTCGAGGACCATCACCAGACCGGCGATCACCGCGAACAGCAGCAGCGGCGCCGCCACGTAGAGACCGAGGGTCTCCCCCACGGTCAGACCCGGTCCCGGGTCGTCGCCGTCGTCGCGGGCGGCGGCGAGCACGGGGGACGACATGAGCAGCATCATCAGCGTCGTTCCGGCCACGAGAGCACCGGCGCGCAGGGCGTTCTTCTTGTCCACGGTGCCAACGTAGCGAACGCGTGGGGCGTGCGCGCGCCCGGGGGTCCCGTACAAGGTGTCAATTCTCCACAGAGGGCCGCAAGACGCCCATCAGGGCGTGCAGTCGGGGCGAGGCGGCCAGCTCCTCCAGCGTCATCGGCCGGCCCTCGGCGTCGGCGACCGGCAGCCGCCAGTTCGGATACTGGTCCCAGGTGCCCGGCAGATTCTGCGGCCTGCGGTCACCCACCGCGTCCGGCAGCCAGACGCCGACCATGCGGGCGGGGGTGCGCAGCAGGAAGCGGTAGACCGCGCGGATCCGCTCCTCCTCGTCGGCCCCGTCGGCGGGCAGCAGGCCGAGCCCGGTGAGGGTGGTGAGCCAGTCGGCGACCTCGGCGGTCTCCTCGCGCCGCTCCTCCTCCAGGGGGCGCGCCAGCAGCCCCAGCCGGTGCCGCAGCTCCACGTGCTCGCCGGTGAGGCGCGCGGCGGTGGACGGCAGGTCGTGGGTGGTGGCGGTGGCGACGCAGTCCTCGCGCCAGCTCTCCGGGGCCAGCGGACGCCCGGTGCCCTGCCAGTCGCGCTCGAACCAGAGCACGGAGGTGCCGAGCACCCCGCGGCGGTGCAGTGCCTCCCGTACGCCGGGCTCGACCGTGCCGAGGTCTTCTCCTATGACGACGGCGCCCGCGCGGTGCGCCTCCAGGACGAGCACGGCGAGCATCGCCTCGGCGTCGTATCGCACATAGGTGCCCCGGGTGGGATCCGCGCCCGCGGGGACCCACCAGAGCCGGAACAGGCCCATCACATGGTCGATCCGCAGGGCGCCCGCGTGCCTCAGCAGGCCGCGGAGCAGTCCTCGGTACGGGGCGAAGCCGGAGGCGGCGAGGACGTCGGGGCGCCACGGCGGCAGCCCCCAGTCCTGGCCGTGGGCGTTGAAGGCGTCCGGCGGCGCGCCCACGGACATCCCGTCGGCGAACGCGTCGCGCTGCGCCCAGGCGTCGGCCCCGTCGGGGTGCACCCCGACCGCGAGGTCGTGGACGATGCCGACGGCCATGCCCGCGTCGTGGGCGGCGCGGCCCGCCGCCGCGAGTTGTTCGTCGGTGAGCCAGGCCAGCCAGCTGTGGAAGTCGACGCGGTCGATCAGCTCGTGCCGGGCCCGGCCGGTCTCGGCGGAGCGCGGGTCGCGCAGCCCCGGCGCCCAGGCGCGCCAGTTCGGGCCGTGCGTCTCGGCGAGGGCGCACCAGGTCGCGTGGTCCTCCAGGGCCTGGCCCTGCTCGGCCAGGAAGTGGTGGTAGGCGGCGCGGCGGCCGGGGCCGAGGGGGACCTCGCGCACGATCTCCAGGGCCTCGCGCTTGAGCTGCCACACGGCGTCGCGGTCGATCAGCGCGCCCTTGTCGAGGACGGCGGCGCGCAGCCCGGCGGCCCGCTCCAGGAGCCCTTCGAGCGCCGCCGCGCCCCGGCCGCCGACGTACGCGTACTCGGGAACGGCCTCGATCCGCAGATGGACGGGGTCGGGGAAGCGGCGCGAGGAGGGCCGGTACGGCGAGGGGTCGGTCGGGTCGCCGGGGACGGCGGCGTGCAGCGGGTTGATCTGCACGAATCCGGCGCCCAGCTCGCGGCCGGACCAGACGGCGAGTTCGGCGAGGTCGCCGAGGTCGCCCATGCCCCAGGAGCGGGTGGACAGCAGGGAGTAGAGCTGGACGAGGAAGCCGTGCGTACGCGGCGGCGGCTGCGGCACCTCGCGCGGCGCGACGACGAGCACGGCGCCCGCCGTACGGCCGTCGGGGGCGACGGCGGCCAGCCGGTGCACACCGAGGGGCAGTCCGGGCCAGGAGCGGCCTCCGGGGGCCGGTACGGGGTCCGTGTCGGGCGCGGGCCACTCGACGGTGTCACCGGACTCGGTCTCCACCCGCAGGAGCGTGCCGGGCGGCAGGTCGGCCAGCGCCGGTGGCAGGGCGGGCGGCAGGACGGCGGCGGAGGCGTCGGGGTCGGGCGTGGTCCACACGACCACGGTGGGCGGCAGCAGGCGGCTCGCGGCGGCGGCCTCGGCGCGGGTCAGCTCGGCCCGGACGGCCTCGTCCGTGGACGCGTCGACACCCAGCGCGGCGAGCACCGCAACGACCGTCTCGTCGGGGACCGGGACGGTGACGTCGGGGCCGGGCGAGTGGACGGTGGCGACACCGTGCAGCGCCGCGAGCGTGGCCAGGCGGCCCATTCAGACTCCTGAGAACTCCGTGCCACCGGCCGTACCGGGCGCGGTCGGCTCGCTGGTGAGGGGGGCGGCATCGGCGAGCGGGGGCTCGCTGGTGAGGGGTGCGGCGTCGGCGAGGGGCGGTTCGCTGGTGAGCGGGCCCGGGATGTCGCTGGTCAGCGGTCCGGGCAGGGTGACGGCGAGGGGTTCCTCACCGGCCGGGTCACCAGGAACCGGGCGTTTGGAGAGGGCGGAGAGGAGCAGCTGTGCGGATGCGGCCATGACGGCGCCTCCAAGGACGACTCGGACAACGGGACACAGCAGCCCTACCCAGTCGGCACGGTCGCAGACGTACGGGTCCGGTAAACGTGCCCCCGGTCACGCCGCGTCCCTTGGGCGGGAGTCGGCCCCCCTGCCTATCACAACGGGTGAAAAGGGGCGCGGCGGCCACGCGCGACGGCCACGCGGGGCGGTCCCCCGCCCCGGGCGGGCCGGCCGCTCGCCCCGGGTGCGGAGCCCACCGGCCCCGGGGACGACGAAGGCCCGGATCCTAGGCAGAGATGCCGTCGATCCGGGCCACCGCGTCCTCGGCGCCGAAGGGTTGCAGATACGGCATCCAGCGCGGATCCCGGTGTCCGGTCCCGATGATCCGCCAGGCGAGTCCCGACGGCGGCGCGGGCTGGTGGCGCAGTCTCCAGCCCAGCTCCCGCAGGTGCCGGTCGGCCTTGACGTGGTTGCAGCGGCGGCAGGCGGCCACCACGTTGTCCCACACGTGCTTCCCGCCCCGGCTGCGCGGGATGACGTGGTCGACGCTGGTGGCGACGCTGCCGCAGTACATGCAGCGTCCGCCGTCCCTGGCGAAGAGCGCGCGCCGGGTGAGCGGGACGGGCCCCCGGTAGGGGACGCGGACGAACCGCTTCAGCCGTACGACGCTGGGCGCGGGCAGGACCACGGTCTCGCTGTGCAGGAAGGCGCCGGATTCCTCGAGGCAGATGGCCTTGTTCTCCAGGACGAGGACGAGCGCGCGGCGGAGCGGTACGACGCCGAGCGGCTCGTACGACGCGTTGAGAACCAGGACATGTGGCACGGTGCCTCCAGTTACGCCGGCGGCGCGTGGCTCGCGCCGGGACGATCTGTCCCAGTCTCCCCTCATGCCTGGTCGGAACGCCACCACGTCTTGGTAACGGGCTCGGAGTGTTTTCGCCCACATCTCCCCCACGACCCCTGACCTGGTACGTCCCCGTCACCGCGCCTTCCTGGGACTTCTCGCCGCGCCGCCGGGTGAGGAGTGTCTCTCCCTCCCGCACGGCAGCCGCGGGCGCGCGATGCCCCGTTAGTGTGGTTGGTCCCGCCCGTGTTTCCAGGAGGTTCCCGCCGTGTCCCTGTCCGCCGCGCCGGCCCCGGACCCGTCGTCCGGGACCGCCACCTTCGACGAGGCCGCGGAACGAGCCAACGACGCCGCGGGCTGGGTCGAGGAGAATTGGTCCACCTGGCTGAGCGTCGGCCTGCGCATCCTGCTGATCGTGGTCATCGCGCTCGTCCTGCGCCATGTCCTGCGGCGCACCATCACCAAGCTGATAGAGCGGATGAACCGCAGCGCCACGGCGGTCGAGGGCACGGCCCTCGGCGGTCTGCTGGTCAACGCCGAACGGCGCAGGCAGCGCTCCGAGGCCATCGGATCGGTGCTCCGGTCGGTGACGTCGTTCACGATCCTGGGCACGGCCGCGCTGATGGCGCTGGGGGCGCTGAACATCAATCTCGCCCCGCTGCTGGCGTCGGCGGGTGTCGCCGGTGTGGCCCTGGGCTTCGGCGCGCGCAATCTGGTCACCGACTTCCTCTCCGGCGTCTTCATGATCCTGGAGGACCAGTACGGGGTGGGCGACACCATCGACGCGGGCGTCGCGTCCGGCGAGGTCATCGAGGTCGGGCTGCGGGTGACCAAGCTGCGCGGCGACGACGGCGAGATCTGGTACGTCCGCAACGGCGAGGTGAAGCGGATCGGCAACCTGAGCCAGGGCTGGGCCACGGCCGGTGTCGATGTGACGGTCCGGCCGACCGAGGATCTGGAGCGGGTCCGCGAGGTCATCACCGCGGTCGCCGAGAAGATGGCGAAGGAGGACCCCTGGGCCGAGCGGCTCTGGGGCCCGGTGGAGATCCTGGGCCTGGACTCCGTCCTGCTCGACTCGATGACGATCCGGGTGAGCGCGAAGACGATGCCGGGCAAGGCGCTGGGCGTGGAGCGCGAGTTGCGCTGGCGGATCAAGCAGGCGTTCGACGCCGCGGGCATCCAGATCGTCGGCGGGCTGCCGCTGGCGGGCACGGAGGCGGCCCCCGCCGACCCGGCGGCCGGGGTGGCGGCCCCGTCGGCCCTGGCGAGCCCCACGTCGCCGCAGTCCCTCGCGGCGTCGCCGATACCGCCGCAGCAGGTGCCGGCCAATCCCAATCTGACGAAGTAGGACCGCGCCTCCGAAGGAGGATGCCGCCGCCCGTGTCCGTCGCGGCGGGCGGCGCTCGAAAACCGGTCGCACACGCACCCCCGCAGGTAACGCTTTGGTTGCTGCGGGGGCTTGTGCGTTTTACGGGTATTGACTGCTCCCTGACGCCCGGCCTACTTTCCTCCCATCAAATAGGAAACTTTCCTAACAGTGTCGTCCGGACGACACCGGGGAGAGCAGTCGCCGAAGGGCAGGTGCACACGTCGTGAGCGATCCGTCCACGCCGTCCCCGGGCACACCACGCGTACTGCGCGCCATGAACGACCGCGCGGCGCTGGACCTGCTGCTGGCGCACGGCACCCTGTCGCGTACCCGGATCGGCAAACTGACCGGGCTCTCCAAGCCCACCGCGTCCCAGTTGCTGGCCCGTCTGGAGGCGGCAGGACTCGTCGTCGCCACCGGCACCACCGAGGGCCGGCCGGGCCCCAACGCCCAGCTGTACGCGGTCAACGCGGGCGCCGCCCACGCCGCCGGGCTCGATGTGAACCCGCAGCGCGTCCTCGCCGCCGTCGCGGACATCACCGGCGCCACCGTCGGCCGGTTCGAACTGCCCACCCCCGGGCGCCGGTCCGCCGACGGTGTCGTGACCCAGGTGACCGACGCGCTGGAGGGCGCCGTCAAGGCCGCCGGTCTGGCGCGCGGCGACGTGCACCGCGTCGTCATCGGCACGCCGGGCGCCTTCGACCCGTCCACGGGGCGGCTGCGGTACGCCTCGCACCTGCCCGGCTGGCACTCCCCCACGCTGCTGGACGAGCTGGCCGCCGCGCTGCCGATGCCCGTCGAGTACGAGAACGACGTAAATCTCGCGGCAGTCGCCGAACAGCGCCTGGGCGCGGCCCGCGGCCACGACGACTTCGTCCTGCTCTGGAACCAGGAAGGCCTCGGCGCCTCCCTCGTCATCGGCGGCCGGCTGCACCGGGGCTTCACCGGCGGCGCCGGCGAGGTCGGCTTCCTGCCGGTGCCGGGCACTCCCCTCGTACGCCAGGTGGTCAAGGCCAACAGCGGCGGCTTCCAGGAGCTGGCGGGCGCCCAGTGCGTACCGCGCCTCGCACGCGGCCTCGGCATCGAGACGCCGGAGCAGCCGTACGCGGACGTCGCCGCCGCCCTCCTGACGAAGGCCGCCGCCGGACACGAGGACGATCCGCGGCTGGCCGAGCTGCTGCGGCTGTTCGCGCAGCGCCTCGCCACCGGTCTCGCGTCCGTCACGGCGGTGCTCGACCCCGAGGTCATCGTCCTCGCGGGCGGCGTGACCACCGCCGGCGGCGAACCCCTGCGCGCGCTGGTCCAGGCGGAACTCGCCGAACTGGCCGCCTCCAGACCCCGGCTGCTCATCGGCGAGGTGCGGCGGGACCCCGTGTTGCGCGGCGCGCTGGAGAGCGCGCTGGCGACCACCCGCGACGAGGTCTTCGACACCTCCCGCTGAGCCGCCCCCGGCCGTACCGGCCACCCGGCCGCCCCGGTCCACCGCCCGGCCCTCCGGCCGCCGGACCGGCCCCCAAGCCCCCTCGACACCCCACACCACACCATCCCTTTCAGGACCCGACCGACACCGGGAGTTCCGTCATGCCCAGAAACCGCCGTCTGACCGCTTCCGCCGTCGCGGTCGCCGCCCTGTCCGTCCTCACCGCCGCCTGTACGGGGCAGTCCGGGAACGCCGCGTCGGACGACCCGAACGCCAAGACCACGATCACCTTCTGGCACGGCTGGAGCGCGCCCTCCGAGGTCAAGGCGATCAAGGAGAACATCGACCGGTTCGAGGACGCCCACCCGAACATCAAGGTCGATGTCGTCGGCAACATCAACGACGACAAGCTCAACCAGGCGCTGCGCGCGGGCGGTTCGAAGGGCCCGGACGTCGTGTCGTCCTTCACCACCTCCAACGTCGGCAAGTTCTGCTCGTCCGGCGCCTTCGCCGATCTCGGCCCCTTCATCAAGAAGGACAAGATCGACCTGGCGAAGACGTTCCCGAAGGTGCTGCTCCAGTACACCCAGTTCGAGGGCGACCGCTGCGCGCTGCCGCTGCTCAGCGACGCGTACGGGCTGTACTACAACAAGGACGCCTTCAAGGAGGCGGGCATCACGGCCCCGCCGAGGACGATGTCGGAGCTGGCCACCGTCGCCAAGAAGCTGACCAAGCCCAAGGGCGACAGCTACGAGCAGGTCGGCATGATGCCGACGTACCACGGCTACGAGACGGTCGTCGACCACTACATGTCGAGCTGGGACCACGCGTACTTCGACAAGGACGGCAAGTCCAACGTCGCCAAGGACCCGGCGTTCGCGGAGATGTTCACGTACCAGAAGAAGCTCGTCGAGGACCTCGGCGGCTTCGAGAAGCTGGAGAAGTACCGCAGCACCTTCGGTGACGAGTGGGGCGCCAAGCACCCCTTCCACACCGGTCAGGTGGCGATGCAGCTGGACGGCGAGTGGCGGCTCGGCATGGCCGAGGACGCGGGCGCCGACTTCGAGATAGGCGTGGCGCCGATGCCCGTCGCGGACGACGAGGCGGACAGCTACGGCAAGGGCTTCCTGTCCGGCACGATCATGGGCATCGCGCCGCAGAGCAAGAAGCAGAACGCCGCGTGGGAGCTGGTGAAGTACATGACCACCGACACGGAGGCGGTCGTGCAGTTCGCCAACGGCATCCGCAACGTGCCCTCCACGCTCCCCGCCCTCAAGTCGCCGGACCTGGACTTCGACCCGCGCTTCAAGACGTTCCTCGACATCGCCCAGCACCCGAAGTCCAGCACCCCCGACGGCGCGATCAACGGCGCGACGTACCAGCAGACGCTCCAGGACTTCGGCTTCCAGTACGAGAAGGGCGCCGTGAAGGACCTCCAGGAGGGCCTGGAGAAGACGGCGAAGCAGATCGACCGCGACATCGAGCAGGCCAAGTAGCAGGCCGGGAAGCCGACTGATGGCAAGCAACACGCTGCGTTCGAAGCGGCGCAGGAGCGCGCTGCGGACGCTGGCGTTCCTCTCCCCCTGGTTGATCGGGTTCACGGTCTTCTTCGCGTATCCGCTCGTGTCGACCGTGTACTTCTCCTTCATGAAGTACGACGGTTTCAACTCCCCCGTCTGGAACGGACTCGGGAACTGGAGCTATGTCTTCAGCGACTACCCGATGTTCTGGCCGTCGCTGCGCAACACGCTGTGGCTGGTCGTGGTGATGGTCTCGTGCCGGGTCCTGTTCGGTCTCGGCGTCGGCATGCTGATCACCAAGATCAAGACGGGCACAGGGGTCTTCCGGACCCTGTTCTATCTGCCGTACCTGGCGCCGCCCGTCGCCGCCACGCTGGCCTTCGTGTTCCTCCTCAACCCCGGTACGGGGCCGGTCAACACGATCCTCGGCGATCTCGGGCTGCCCACCCCGGGCTGGTTCAACGACGCCTCCTGGTCCAAGCCGGCGCTCACGACGCTGGCCGTCTGGGGCATCGGGGACCTGATGGTGATCTTCATGGCCGCGCTGCTCGACGTACCGAAGGAGCAGTACGAGGCGGCCGAGCTGGACGGCACGTCCGCGTGGCAGCGCTTCCGCTTCGTGACACTGCCGAACATCTCGCCGATCGTGCTGTTCGCCGTGGTCACGGGCGTGATCCAGGCGATGCAGTACTACACACAGCCCCTGGTGGCGGGCAAGGTCGCCTCCGGTGTCATCGGCGGCTCCGGCCAGATGTTCGAGCCCGGCTATCCGGACAAGTCGACGCTGACCCTGCCGCAGCTCGTCTACAACCTCGGCTTCCAGCGCTTCGACTACGGCGCCGCCTGCGTCGTCGCGCTCGTCCTGTTCGCCCTGGCCATGGTCTTCACCGCGCTCCTGATGCGGCGTCGCGGCGGATTGATCGGAACGGGTGACTGACCATGTCCCAGCAACTCACGTCCCAGCAGCTCACCGACGCGCCCGGCCGGCCCCTGAAGCAGCCGGACGGCGCGACCCCGGCGGCGCGTACCGCGCGCCGCAAGGCGGTGCTGCACTGGATCGCCGTGCACGCCCTCGGTGTCGCGGCGGCGCTGTTCTTCGTGCTGCCGTTCGTCTTCCTCTTCCTCACCTCGGTGATGAGCGACCAGCAGGCGCTCACCCGCGATCTCACCCCGAACAGCTGGGAGTGGGGCAACTACGCCAAGGTCTTCGACACACCGGGCTTTCTGACCTGGTGGAAGAACACCCTGCTGTACGCGGGGCTGGGGACGCTCCTGTCGGTGGTCTCCTCGATCCCCGTGGCGTACGCGCTGGCGAAGTTCCGCTTCCGCGGGCGGCAGTTGTCGCTGATGCTCGTCATCTCGATGATGATGCTGCCGCCCCAGGTGATCATCATCCCGATGTATCTCTTCTGGGCGAAGCAGTTCGACCTGTCGGGCACGCTGTGGCCGCTGATCATCCCGATGGCGTTCGGCGACGCGTTCTCCATCTTCCTGCTGCGGCAGTTCCTGCTCACCATCCCCAACGAGTACCTGGACGCGGCCCGCGTGGACGGCTGCGGCGAGTTCCGTACGCTGCTCAGGGTCGTCCTGCCGATGGCGAAGCCGGGCATCGCCGCGGTGGCGCTGTTCCAGTTCTTCTACGCGTGGAACGACTACTTCGGCCCACAGATCTACGCGTCGGAGAACCCGGCCGCCTGGACGCTCAGTTACGGGCTGGAGTCCTTCAAGGGCGCGCACCACACCGACTGGAACCTGACCATGGCCGCGACCGTTCTGGTCATGGCCCCTGTGATCCTCGTCTTCTTCTTCGCACAGAAGGCGTTTGTCGAGGGCGTCACACTGACCGGAGTGAAGGGCTAGAAGAACAATGAAGCTCGCAGTAGTGGGTGGCGGGTCCACCTATACACCTGAGTTGATCGACGGCTTCGCCCGGTTGAGGGACACGCTCCCCATCAGTGAGCTGGTGCTCGTCGACCCGGCGGCCGACCGTCTCGACCTGGTGGGCGGTCTCGCGCGGCGGATCTTCGCCAAGCAGGGACACCCCGGAAAGATCGTCACGACGTCCGACCTGGACGCGGGCGTGGCCGGCGCCGACGCCGTCCTGCTCCAACTGCGCGTCGGCGGCCAGGCCGCGCGGCAGCAGGACGAGACATGGCCGCTGGAGTGCGGCTGTGTCGGCCAGGAGACGACGGGCGCGGGCGGTCTCGCCAAGGCGCTGCGTACGGTGCCGGTCGTGCTGGACATCGCCGAGCGGGTACGGCGCGCCAACCCGGACGCGTGGATCATCGACTTCACCAATCCGGTCGGGATCGTGACGCGCGCCCTGCTCCAGGCCGGGCACAAGGCGATCGGGCTGTGCAACGTCGCGATCGGCTTCCAGCGCAAGTTCGCGAAGCTGCTGGACGTCGCCCCCTCGCAGGTCCATCTGGAGCACATCGGGCTGAACCATCTGACCTGGGAGCGGAGCGTACGGCTCGGCGGCCCGGACGGCGAGGACGTGCTGCCGAAGCTGATCGCCGAGCACGGCGACGCCATCGCCGCCGATCTGCGGCTGCCGCGCCGGGTGCTCGACACCCTCGGCGTGGTGCCCTCCTACTACCTGCGCTACTTCTACGCGCACGACGAGGTCGTCCGGGAGCTGGGCACCAAGCCGTCGCGGGCCGCCGAAGTGGCCGAGATGGAGGCGCAGTTGCTCGCGATGTACGGGGATCCGGCGCTGGACGAGAAGCCGGAGCTGCTGGCCAAGCGCGGCGGCGCCTTCTACAGCGAGGCCGCGGTCGATCTCGCCGCCTCGCTGCTGGGTGACACGGGCAGCGGCGGCAGCCCGGTCCAGGTCGTCAACACGTACAACAACGGCACGCTGCCGTTCCTCGCCGACGACGCGGTGATCGAGGTGCAGGCCGGGGTCGACGCCTCGGGGGCGACGCCGCTGGCCGTACCGGCGGTGGACCCGCTCTACGCCGGACTGATCGCGAATGTCACCGCGTACGAGGACCTGGCGCTCCAGGCCGCGCTGCACGGCGGGCGCGACCGGGTCTACAAGGCGCTGCTGTCCCACCCGTTGATCGGTCAGTACGAGTACGCCGAGGGCCTTACCGACCGACTGATCGCGCACAACCGGGAGCACCTCGCGTGGGCATGAGCCGGACCGAGCCGGCGGCGGGGCGCGGCAGCGTCCTGGCCGTCGACGCCGGGAACAGCAAGACCGATGTGACCGTGATCGGTGCCGACGGATATGTGCTCGGCGCGGCGCGCGGCGGCGGCTTCCAGCCGCCCGTCGTGGGGGTGGAGCCGGCGATCGACCGGCTGGCCGCGATCGTCGCCGACGCGGCAGCCGCCGCCGGCCTGCGTACGGAAGGGATCGTCGGGCATGTCTCCGCGTGTCTGGCCAACGCCGATCTCCCGGTGGAGGAGCGGGAGTTGGCGGCGGCGGTGCAGCGGCGCGGCTGGGGCCGCACGACCGAGGTGCGCAACGACACGTTCGCGATACTGCGTGCCGGGCTGCCGGGCGGCGCCGAGCCGCGCGGGGTGGCCGTCGTGTGCGGCGCGGGCATCAACTGCGTGGGCATGCTGCCCGACGGGCGTACGGCGCGCTTCCCCGCCATCGGCCGGATCTCCGGCGACTGGGGCGGCGGCTCCGGGCTCGCCGAGGAGGCGCTGTGGTTCGCGGCGCGCGCCGAGGACGGGCGGGGCGAGCCGACGGAGCTGATGCGCACGGTGCCGGGGCACTTCGGCCTCGGTTCGGTGTACGCGCTGATCGAGGCGCTGCACCTGGGGCACATCCCGTTCGCGCGCAGGCATGAGCTGACGCCGGTCCTCTTCGCGACCAGCGCGGCGGGCGACGCGGTGGCCTCGTCGGTGGTCGACCGGCTCGCCACCGAGGTGGTGGCGCTGGCGGGGGTGGCGCTGGAGCGGCTGGGCCTGCTGGACGAGGAGGTGCCGGTGCTGCTGGGCGGCAGTGTGCTGGCGGCCCGGCATCCGCGACTGGACGACGGGATCCGGGAGTTGCTGGCGGCCCGCGCGCCGAAGGCCGTGGTGGGCGTGGTGACGGCGGCGCCGGTGCTGGGCGCCGGACTGCTGGGGCTGGACCACACCGGCGCGGCGGCGCAGGCGCACGCGAGACTGCGGGCGCACTACGACGGCTGACGGCGGGCGGCCGGCGATCAGCGGCCGGCGGCCGGCGCGGGCGCGGGCGCCCAACGCCGGGCGTGCACCGGGCGCGTACGGCTTCGAGACCCGTGATCGGACCCTTCCGAGTGGGAACCGATCACGGGTCCGTGACGTATTCAATGGGGGAGCACGGTGGGGGGATCGTGCTCCGTCGTCCGGCTCCGGCGGTACGGGGCCGGTCTCCGGCAGCACAAGATCACGTCAAGGCTTGTGTGGATGTCGGTCCCTGCGGCCATACTGCTGGCCGGGACTTGTCCCTCCGTCCGCCGAGGGGCGCGACGCCGTCGTCAGTGACCGAGGGGGAGGTCAAGTGACATACCCGCCGAATGTGCGCACAGCGCCCGTTCCGGCGCCGACGCACGCGCCCGCGCCGTCCGCTCCACCGCCCACGCCGCCACCGGCGCCGCGCGGTGCGTGGGCCGAGGGCAGGGACCGCGTGCGCGCAGCGGCGACGACCGAGCCCGGCCGGCTCCAGATCATCGGGGCGCTCCTGGCCCTGCTGGTCGTGGTGTTCGGGGCGGTGACGGCCTTCGAGGTCTCCGACCGGTACTCGGCCGCGGACGACGTCGTCGAGCGCAGCCAGCCGCTGAGCGCGGTCGCGGCGAAGATCTACGGCTCGCTGGCCTCCGCCGACACGGCCGCCTCCAGCGGCTTCCTGGCGGGCGCGCAGGAGCCGGCGTCGGTGCAGAAGGTCTACCGGGACGACATCACGAGGGCGTCCGAGCTGCTGATCGAGGCCGCGACGAGCACGGACAGCTCCAGCGACTCCGGCCGCCAGATCGCCACCATCAACGAGAAACTGCCGCGCTACACCGGCCTGGTCGAGCGCGCGCGGGCCAACAACCGGCAGGGGCTGCCGCTGGGCGGCGCCTATCTGCGCTACGCCAACCAGCTGATGACGCAGGAGATCCTGCCGGCGGCCGAGAAGCTGTACGCGTCGGAGACGGCCCGGCTCGACCGGGACCACGAGGACGCCCGGGTGTGGCCGTTCCTGGCCCTCGCCGCCGGTGTCGTCGCGCTGGCTGTCCTCGCGTGGGCGCAGCGCCGCAACTACCGGCGGACGAACAGGGTGTTCAACCACGGTCTGCTGGCGGCGACGGCCGCCGCCACCGTGGTACTGCTGTGGCTGGCGGTGGGTCACACGGTGGCGCGCGTCGAGCTGAACAACGCGAACAAGACCGGGCAGGCGTCGCTGAAGGTCCTCAACGACGCCCGGATCAGCTCGCTGAAGGCCCGCGCGAGCGAGAATCTGACCCTGGTCGCGCGGGGCGCCGTCCTCACGGAGAAGAAGGGCGACGAGCCCCAGCGGGACCAGTACGAGGTGGACTACCAGTCCTACATGTCGGCCCTCGGCGCCGCGCTGGCGAAGGCGGAGAAGCTCGCCGACGACACGACGGGGCGCCTGCCGGTCGAGAGCGCGCGCACGGCCACCACCGAGTGGCAGTACCGGCACAAGTCGGCGACCGCCACGGACAAGGCCGGCAACTACGACGACGCGGTGGACAAGGTCATCGGCGGCAACGCCTCCACGGGCCAGTCGTTCGACATCGTCGACGACGAGCTGGCGAAGGCGATCACGCACGAGCAGCGGGAGTTCACGGACTCGGCGGAGTCGGGCCGCGGCGCCCTGTTCGGCCTGACGATCGGGGCCCTCGTGCTCGGCCTGCTCGGCGCGGTCGGCGCCGTCCTGGGTATCAACCGCAGGCTTTCGGAGTACCGGTGACAGGGGGAGGAATGAGAGCCGACGCCATGGACACGCCCGAGTCGCGCGAGCCGTACGGTTCGCCGGAGACCGCCGGCCGGCCGGTCCGCCGCCGTACTACGGGAGTCACGGTCGCCGCCGTCGTCGCGCTGGCCGCGACACTCACCCTGCTGCCCCTGTCCCGCGACGACCGGGCCGACGACCGGGAGGCGCGGAAGATCGCCGCCGAGGCCGCGCCCGCCGCCGCCGAGGCCGCCGACTGCGAGGAGCCGGAGCGCAGTCTGCGCCCCTCGTCGGCCGACGGACCGACCATCGAGAAGATCAAGGCGCGCGGTCATCTGATCGTCGGCATCGACCAGAGCAGCTTCCGCTGGGGTTACCGCGATCCCGCCACCAAGACCATCGAGGGCTTCGACATCGACCTCGCGCGGGCGATCGCCGAGGACATCCTCGGCTCCCCCAAGGACATCGTCTTCCGCGCCATTCCCACCAACCAGCGGGTCGACGCCCTGAACACCGACACGGACAGCGGGGTCGACCTGGTCGTACGGACCATGACGATCAACTGCGCGCGCAGCGAGCAGGTCGCCTTCTCCACCGCCTACTTCGAGGCCGGCCAGCAGATCCTCGCGCCCAAAGGCTCGGACATCACGGGATACGACAAGTCCCTCTCCGGCAAACGTGTCTGCTCGGCGGACAGCACGACCGCCTACGACGAGCTGATGAAGAACTCGTTCGGCTCGGTCTTCCAGGACGAGCACGACGGGACGCCTCGGGACAAGGACATCCTGACGGTGCCGAACCAACTGGACTGTCTGGTACGGCTCCAGATGGGCGAGGTCGACGCGATCGTCACGGACAACGCGCTGGCGGCCGGACAGGCCGCCCAGGACCCGTCGGTGGAGTTGGTGGGCGAGCCGTTCACCAAGGAGTACTACGGCGTCGCGGCCAAGCTCGGCAACGACGACCTGGTCCGCCGGGTCAACCAGGTGCTCGTGGAGTACCGCGCGGGCGGCGCCGACAGTCCGTGGATGCGGTCGTACGACCGGTGGCTGAAGGCCGGGCTGCCCGGCATAACGGGGCCGCCGGAGGCGAAGTACAAGGACTGAGGAACGGGTAGCGAGAAGCGAGGGATTCGACAGCCAGGACCGAGGACCGCGCACCGGCACCGAGAGCGGCGCCGGAGGCGGTCGGGCAGAAGCGGAGAGGTGATCGATGGGCGACGCGGGCTCCTTCCCCGGCTCGACGGGGAAGCCGGCCGGTCCTGCCATGGACCGGGACGAGGCGGACCGTGCCCTCGCGCGCCTCGGCGCCGAGCACGAGGCGATCGAGACGTCCCTGCTCGCCCTCCAGGACCACGCGGGCCGGCGGCTGCTGGAGGGCGCCGCCCTGAGCGGAGTCACCAAGGACCGCTGGGCCACCACCGAGCAGGCGATCACCCTGCTGTGGAGCTACTTCGACGCCTACTCCGCCGCCCTGCGCGGCGCCCGTGAGGCCCGCTCCCGGCTGCGCTGGCTCAACCAGCAGGATCTGGTGGACCTGACCGAGAAGCTGCGGGGCCGCAGTGTCACGGTCGCGGGCTCGGCCGCCGCCACCCCGTCCCTCACGGGACCGCCCAAGCTCTCCGAGCACTTCACCCTCGCCGAACTGGTCGCGCGGATGAACGAGCTCTACGCGCAGTCGCTGGACATGGTCGTGGCCTCGGACTCCGTCTGGTCGGCGCTGCCCGCCCGGATAGATCTGCTGGCCGCCGAGCTGAACCGCACCCGGTCGCTGGCGCACTCCGCCGGGGTGCGGCCCGGGGAGCACCCGGCGGGTGACGACCTGGAGGCGATCACCGACGAGCTGACCACGCTGCGCGCCCAGGTGATCTCCGATCCGCTCGCCTTCTGGCAGCCGGTGCACGGCAGTTCGGCGCCCGGCGGCGGCAGGCCCGACACCGAGCGCTACGACCGGGCGGCCCGCGCCCTGGAGGACGTACGCCGTGAGATCGACGCGGTCCTGACGGTGCGCCAGGACTCGGAGGCGCGGCTGCTGCGGCTGCGGGACGTGCTGTCGCGCGCCGACCGTACGCTCACCGAGGCCCGGTCGGCCCGGGGCGAGGTGCTGGCGAAGATCGCCGCGTCCGAGGTGCCCGCCGTGAGCGGCCCGTCGACGGCGCTCCAGGAGCGGCTGTCGACGGCCGCCGAGTACCGCAGACACGCGCAGTGGCACCGGCTCTCGCCGCTGCTGGAGTCCCTGGAGCGCGAGGCCGAGGACGAACTGCACCGGGCCCGCGCGTCGTTGACGGCCGTCACGGCGCCGCTCGCGGTCCGGGCCGAGCTGCGCGGCAGGCTCGACGCGTACAAGGCGAAGGTGGCCCGGCACGGACTCGCCGAGGACATGGTGCTGACCGAGCGCTACGACGCGGCCCGCCGGATGCTGTGGAGCGCGCCCTGCGATCTGCGCGTCGCCGAGCAGGCGGTGCTGCGCTACCAGCAGGCGGCGGCCGAGGCACTGGCCCAGCGGCAGTCCGGGCCCACCGACCGCGGGGGGAGCGCGTGAACGTCGCCGGAGTCGGCACAGTACGGGGCGGGACATCGAACGGCTTGGGCGAACGGGGGGAACGATGAGCGGGACGAGAAGTTGCCAGCGCCCCGGCTGCGAGGGCGCTTACGAGGACATGGGCGGCGGTGAGCTGTACTGCGACACCTGCGGTCTGGCTCCGGTCGTCTCACCGACCGGCATGGTCTCGTCGCCGCCCACCGGGATCACCGGCGGCGGCAGGGAGAGCGGGGTCAGCGGCAAGGGCGGTGGCCGGGACAGCGGTTCGACGCGCGGCGGTTCGTCCCGCGCGTCGTCGCGCGCCTCCTCGCGCTCGTCGACGTCACGGCGCTCGGTCTCGGGACGGCTGTCGCGTTCGCTGTCCGGCCGGCTCTCCAACCGGTCGGTGTCGGTGCGCAGTTCGGGCGTCTCCACGGGCGCGTCGGGGCGCAACCGGCTGGGCGCGGGCCTCGTCTCCGTACCGGGCGTGCCGAGGCCCGATCCGCGGTCGGCCGTGATGACGAGCGCCGAGGTCCCCGAGCGCAAGCGGTACTGCTCGCGTTCCGACTGCGGGGCGCCGGTGGGCCGGGCGCGCGGTGAGCGGCCGGGGCGTACGGAAGGGTTCTGCACCAAGTGCGGCCACCCGTACTCGTTCGTGCCGAAGCTGCGCGCGGGCGACATCGTCCACGGGCAGTACGAGGTCGCGGGCTGTCTGGCGCACGGCGGTCTGGGCTGGATCTATCTCGCCGTCGACCGCGCGGTCTCCGACCGCTGGGTCGTGCTCAAGGGCCTGCTCGACACGGGCGACCAGGACGCCATGGAGGCGGCGATCTCCGAGCGGCGCTTCCTCGCCGAGATCGAGCACTCCAACATCGTCCGCATCTACAACTTCGTGGAACATCTCGACCAGCGGACCGGCTCCATGGACGGCTACATCGTCATGGAGTACGTGGGCGGCAAGGCGCTCAAGGAGATCGCCAACGAGCGGCGCGGCCCCGACGGCAAGCGCGACCCGCTGCCGGTCGAGCAGGCGTGCGCGTACGGCATCGAGGCGCTGGAGGCTCTCGGGCATCTGCACAGCCGCAATCTCCTCTACTGCGACTTCAAGGTCGACAACGCGATCCAGTCCGAGGACCAGCTCAAGCTCATCGACATGGGCGCGGTCCGCAGGATGGACGACGACGAGTCGGCGATCTACGGCACCGTCGGCTACCAGGCGCCGGAGGTCGCGGAGGTCGGCCCGTCGGTCGCCTCCGACCTGTACACGGTGGCGCGCACGCTCGCGGTGCTGACGTTCGACTTCCAGGGCTACACGAACGTGTTCGTGGACTCGCTGCCCGACCCGGACAACATCCATGTGTTCCGGACGTACGAGTCCTTCTACCGGCTGCTGGTCCGCGCGACGGACCCCGACCCGGCGCGGCGGTTCGCCTCGGCGCAGGAGATGGCCGAGCAGCTGACCGGTGTGCTGCGCGAGGTCGTGGCCCTCCAGACGGGCCGGCCGCGGCCGGCCCTGTCGACGCTGTTCGGCACGGAACTGCGCGTCACGGACACCCAGTTGTTCGCCGACACCGGGCAGGACGTGTCACGGCTGGGGCTGCGCCCCGAGCCGGAGCGGACGGGTCTGTTCGGCCGCCGCGCCAAGGCCGCGCCGAGCGTGAACGGCGCCATGAACCGTCCCTCGAACGGGACCGTGATCGGTGCCGTCGGCGCCGTCGGCGGCGCCGAGCTGCCTCCGGGCGGCGGGCGGCACCCGGGCACGGGCGTGCCCACGCCGCTTCCCGGCCACCCGGCGATCCAGCCGCCCCCGCCCCCGTTCGGGGCGCCCTCCGGGCTCCCGTCCGGCGCCCAGCAGGGCGGCGTCCCGGCGCCCCGGACCGGACCGGGAGCCGGGCCGGGAGCCGGGCCGGCCGGCGGCGGTGTCCCCGCCGTGCACGGCGCCGAGGCACTGGCGACAGGCGCCCGGCTCGCGCGCATCGACGCGCGCGCCACCGCGCTGGCGCTGCCCGTGCCCCGGGTCGACGCGAACGACCCCAACGCGGGCTTCCTGGCCGGTCTGATGGCATCGGCGCCCGCCGAGCTGATCTCCGCCCTCGCGGGGGCGCCCGCCGACTCCGTCGAGCGCCGGCTGCGCGAGCTGCGCGCCCGGCTGGAGATGAGTGAACTGGTCACGGCGTCCGAGGCGTTGAGCGAGCTGGAGGCGCGCCACGCCGACGACTGGCGGGTCGTCTGGTACCGGGGCCTCGCCTCGCTCGTGTCGGGTGAGAACGAGCTCGCCGCGCTCTCCTTCGACGCGATCTACGACGCCTTCCCGGGCGAGGCCGCGCCGAAGCTGGCGCTCGGAGTCTGCGCGGAGGTGCTGGGCCAGCTCGACAACGCGGCGGAGTACTACCGCCTCGTATGGATGACGGACCCCAGCTATGTGAGCGCGGCCTTCGGCCTCGCCCGGGTGCAGAACGCGGCGGGCGACCGGACCGGCGCCGTACGGACGCTGGAATCGGTCCCCGAGGCGTCGATCCACTACACGGCGGCCAGGATCGCGGCCGTACGGTCCCGGCTGCGCCGCTCCGACCTGCGTGAGTTGCCGCCGCCCGGCCCGCCGGGAGCCGTCGCGGACACACCGCTGATCGACGATCTGAGAGCGGCGGCCGACCAGGTTTCGCGCCTCGGGCAGTTCGGTCTGGACTCGATGCGCCGGGAGCAGTTGTCCACGGAGGTTCTGGGCACGGCTCTGGACTGGGTACTCTCCGGTGGTCCAGGGAATCGGCCCGGACAGACCTCGCTGCTCGGCAGTGAACTGAACGAGCGCGGTCTGCGGTTGGGACTGGAACGCTCGTACCGGGTGCTCGCCCGGCTCGCTCAACGTGGCGAGGAGAGGATCGACCTGGTGGAGCGGGCCAACCGCTTCCGCCCCCGGACGTGGGTGTGATGATGTCGCAGATGCACCAGCCGACAGGCCTTTCGAGGTGCCCCGGTTGCGAGGAGCCGCTGGAGTCCGGCGACCTGTTCTGTGGTGCGTGCGGGTACGACCTGTCGGCCGTGCCGCCGCCCCCGGACGACCACCCCACCATCGTCATGAACGGCGCGCCGGGTGCGGCGCCCCAGGGCGCCGTCGACTGGCCGGCCGCCGCCGAGACGGACAGCACGGCCACGCCCGCGCCGGTGCATGTGCCCGGCGAGCTGCCGGGGCTCGACTCGACCGGGGTGCCGCTGTCCGGGCACACGGCGGGCGGGCACACTGCGGGCGGGCACACTGCGGCGGGACATACGGCGGCAGGACATACGGCGGCAGGACATACGGCGGGCGGGCACCGGCCCGCGCCGTCGGCCGCGCCGGTCGCACCCGCCACCCCGGCCGGTGACTTCGAACTGCCCGCGCCCACGCCGGTGGCCGTGCCGGCGCCCGCGCCGGGCGCCGGGGCCCCGCTCTCCGTGCCCCATGTCACCGACCTCCCGTCGGCCGAGCCGCCGGACCTCGCCGACCCGCGGACCGTCCCGCCCGCCGTCCCGGCGGGCACCAAGCTCTGTGTGGCCTGCCGGGCGGGCCATGTCGACACCGACGGCTACTGCGAGAACTGCGGACACGCCCAGCCGCGCGAACGCGACCATGTGGAGCAGGAGTTGGACGCCGTCGCGGCGGTCAGCGACCGGGGCCTGCGCCACCACCGCAACGAGGACGCGTTCGCCGTCTCGTCGGCCGCCCTGCCGGACGGGTCACCGGCCGTCATCGCGATCGTCTGCGACGGCGTGTCCTCGGCGACCCGCCCCGACGAGGCGTCGGCCGCCGCCTCGGCCGCCGCCAACGAGGTCCTGCTGGCGGCGCTGCCGCGCGGCACGCACCCGCAGCAGGCGATGCACGAGGCGATCGTGGCCGCCGCCGAGGCCGTCAACGTCCTCGCCGACCGGCCGGGGCGCACCGGCGAGCACGAGCCCGCGCACCGCGCGCAGAACGCTCCCGCGTGCACGATCGTCGGCGCGGTCGTGGCGAGCGGACTGCTGGTCATCGGCTGGGTCGGCGACAGCCGCGCCTACTGGGTGCCCGACGACCGCACCGGACCACCGGCCCGGCTCACGGAGGACGACTCCTGGGCCGCCCAGATGGTCGCCGCGGGTCTGATGAACGAGGCGGAGGCGTACGCGGACGAGCGCGCCCACGCCATCACCGGCTGGCTCGGCGCCGACGCCTACGAACTCGAACCGCACACGGCGTCGTTCAAACCGGACCGCCCCGGTGTCGTGGTGGTGTGCACGGACGGCCTGTGGAACTACGCGGAGAGCCCGCAGGACATGGCCCGGGTGCTGCCGCCGGACGCCGCCGGCCGCCCCCTGCGCAGTGCCCAGGTGCTGGTCGGCCACGCGCTCGACGGTGGGGGCCACGACAACGTAACAGTGGCCCTGCTGCCGTTCGCCGTACCGAGGCAAGGGGCAGGATCCGGCGGACAGGTCCCGAGCCCGGCCTGAGCACCCCACTGCCAGGACCACCGGCCGGACAGCCGGCCCGGACGCCGCCCGGTCCAACCCCGGGAGCGCACCGGCCCGTTGTCCCGCCGTCCTCTCAAGTCTTCTGTTTTTTGCCAGTGGAGCGTCAAGGAGCCGATACAGATGGCGAACTTCTCCAAGTCGACCGTGCCGCAGTTCTCCGTCGAGGTGTACCAGAACGAGTTCCTGCCGGAGGGCGGGCGCGAGGTCAACGCGATCGTGACGGTCACGTCCACCGGGGGCGGCACGACCGGCCGGGCACCGCTCTCGGGAGTCCCCGCCGCGCCGGCGGCGCTGCCGGGCCAGGGGCCGAACGCGGCCGTGGTGATCATGGTCGACTGCTCGGGATCGATGGACTACCCGCCGACGAAGATGCGCAACGCGCGCGACGCCACGTCCGCCGCCATCGACACACTGCGCGACGGTGTCGCCTTCGCCGTGGTCGCCGGTACGCATGTGGCCAAGGAGGTCTACCCGGGCAACGGGGCGCTCGCGGTCGCGAACGCCACCACCCGCGCGGAGGCCAGGAACGCCCTGCGCGGACTGAGCGCGGGCGGCGGTACGGCCATCGGCACCTGGCTGGGGCTCGCGGACCGGCTGCTGGCCTCGGCCGACGTGTCGATCAGACACGGCATCCTGCTCACCGACGGCCGTAACGAGCACGAGACGGCGGAGGCTCTGCGGGCCGCGCTCGACGCCTGCGCGGGCCGCTTCACCTGTGACGCGCGCGGCGTCGGCACGGACTGGGTGGTGAAAGAAGTCACAGGGATCGCCTCGGCGATGCTCGGCACGGCGGACATCGTCGCCGATCCCGCCGGGCTGGCCGCCGACTTCACCGCGATGATGGAGAACGCGATGGGCAAGGAGGTCGCGGACGTCGCCCTGCGGCTCTGGACGCCCGTCGGCGTGGAGATCAAGTTCGTCAAGCAGGTGGCGCCGACGGTCGAGGAGCTGACCGAGCGGCGTACGGAGGCGGGCACCCGTGCCGGGGACTACCCGACGGGCTCCTGGGGCGACGAGTCCCGGGACTACCACGTATGTGTCCAGGTCCCGGAGGCGGGCGTGGGCCAGGAGATGCTGGCGGCCAGGGTCTCGCTGATCCTCCCCGCCGCCGACGGCACGTCGCAGGTGCTGTCCCAAGGGCTGGTACGGGCGGTGTGGACGGACGACATGGTGGCGTCGACCTCGATCAATCCGCAGGTCGCGCACTACACGGGCCAGGCCGAACTGGCGCAGGTCATCCAACAGGGCCTTCAGGCCCGTAAGTCGGGGGACTTCGACGGCGCGACCGCCAAACTGGGCCGCGCGGTACAGCTCGCCTCGGACTCCGGGAACGCGGATACGGCGAAACTGCTTTCGAAGGTGGTGGACGTGGTGGACGCGGCGACAGGTACTGTGCGACTGAAAGCGAAGGTCGCGGACGCGGACGAGATGACACTGGAAACTCGCTCGACCAAGACCGTGCGCGTCAAGAAATAGCGGACCACCGCGAGAAGCGATCAGCTGCGGCCTGCGGGCCGGACGAGGAGAGGGGGAAGCGCCGACATGCCGACTTGCCCGAACGGACACCAGTCGGGTTCCGACGACTGGTGCGAGGTCTGCGGCCATCGCATGGCCGGAGCCGGCGCTCCCGCCGGTTCGGTGCCACCGCCGCCCCCACCGCCGCCCGCGCCCGGTTACGGCTATCCACCGGATCCGAACGCGACGGCGCAGGCCGAGCTGTGCCCGCAGTGCCGCACCCCGCGCGAGGGCAACGCCCTGTTCTGCGAGGAGTGCCGGTGGAACTTCCTCACGAACACGGCGACCTCGTACACGCCGCTGGCTCCGCAGCACCAGCAGCCCGGTGGGCCGGGCGGCCCCGGTGGGCCCGGTGGGCCGCCGCCTCCCGGGCTGAACCTGCCGCCGGGCTTCCAGGCCCAGCAGTCGCCGCCCCGGCCGCCGGAGCCGTACGACTACCAGGGCTCACGCCCCTCGCAGCTGAACCGGCCCGCCGAACCGCTCTCGCCCGACCAGCAGAGCCAGCCGGGTCAGCAGGGCCGGCCGGGCGGGTTCGGCCCGCAGGGCGGACCTCCCGGGCCTCCCGGACCGCCCGGTGACGGTGGTCCTCCCGGACCGCCCGGACCGTACTCCCCCCAGGGCCCGCCGCCGCCCCCGCCGTACCAGCAGCAGGGTCCGCCGTCGCCGCCCTCGTTCCAGCAGTCGGGGCCGCCGGCCCCGCCGCAGCAGACCGGTGGCGACGACTGGGTGCTGCCGCCGCCCTCGCAGGCGCAGGCGTCCGCGCCGCCCCAGCAGTTCCAGCAGGGCCCGCCGCCGCAGCAACACCAACAGCAGCAACACCAGCCGCCGCAGCACCAACAGCAGCAACAGCACGACCCGATGCGACAGCAGCAGCAACAGCCGCCGCACCAGTACCAGCCGCCCGGCAACTGGACCGCGGTCGTCGCACCGGACCGTGACTACTTCATGGCGATGATGCAGCGCAGCGGTCCCGAGGCGACGGGCCTCAACCTGCCCGCGTACTCACCGGAACAGCACCTTCCGATGACCGGGAACCAGATCACCATCGGCCGCCGGCGCCACTCCACCGGCGAGTCCCCCGATGTCGACCTGTCGGTCCCGCCGGAGGACCCGGGCGTCTCGCACCAGCACGCGGTCCTGGTCCAGCAGCCGGACGGCGGCTGGGCGGTGGTCGATCAGAACTCCACCAACGGCACGACGCTGAACGGGGCCGAGGACCCGATCCAGCCGTACGTCCCCGTCCCGCTCCAGGACGGTGACCGCGTGCACGTCGGCGCCTGGACGACGATCACGATCCGCCGGGGCTGAGCGACCAGACGTACGGTCCCGAGGGGTCGTCCAGCCAGGCCCACTGCCGGTCGGGACCGACCGTGATGCCGAACCTCTCCCGCTGCGGGCGCCCCTCGCGCTCCCAGAGGGAGAGGGCCTCGTGCGGGTCGAGGCTGCCCGCCGTCAGCGAGAGCATGAAGCGGAAGAGATCGTTCTCCAGCGCCCTTCTGGGCAGTCCGCCGATCCGCTGGAGAACGGGCAGCGCGGGCTCCTCCAGACCGCCCCGCAGCGGCACGAAGAAGGCCGACGTGTGCAGGAAGTGCCCTTCCGCGTAACGGCCGTGGGGGGCGTCGCCGACATCCAGCGCGATCAGCCCGGTCGACAGCGGCGCCAGGATCCGCGCCCCGTCCGCGCACTGGGCCAGCCAGTCGGACGGCACTGCGGGCAGTGTGCAGGTCGCGATGATCCGGTCGAAGGGCGCCCGCCGCCGGACACCGACCGAGCCGTCGCCCGTGACGACCGCGGGCCGGTAGCCGGCCGTCGCGAGATGCGCGCGGGCGGACTCGGTGATCTCCGGATCCAGATCGACAGTCGTCACGCGCCCTTCGCCCAGCCGGTGCGAGAGCAGACCCGCGTTGTAGCCGGTGCCGGCGCCGATCTCCAGGACGGTGTGCCCGTCGCGTACGTCCAGCGCCGTGAGCATCCGGGCCATCAGGGAGGGCTGGCTGCTGGAGGAGATCAGTTCACCGTCCCGTACCCGGGTGGCCAGCGCCCCGTCCGCGTACGCGCCGCGCAGCCAGCGCAGCCGCCGGACCGGGTCGGGGTCGTCGCACCACAGCCGGTCGTGGCCGCCGGGTCTGCTGACGAAGTAGTACGGGACGAACAGATGGCGCGGCACCTCTTCGAACGCCGCGCGCCAGGCCGGGTCGTCCAGCGCCCCGTCGGCGGCCATGCCCCGCACCATGGCGGCACGCGCCTCGGCCGCGACACCGGCTTCGTCGTCGCCCGGCCCGTACGCCTCGCGGTGCTCGTGGTGAACGCCCATGGGTCCACTGTCCTGTGTCACGGGCGCGGAAGCGAGCAGTCCCGGGTCAGGACTTGTCGGACAGGGCCGCATCCCGCTCGGCGGCGGGCCCTAGGACCGAAGTCCTCGGCCGGTGGGTCTGAGACCATGGAGGGGTGAACGAGATTCCGCGCGGCACGCTTTCGGAGCAGACCTTCTACGAGCAGGTCGGCGGCGAGGAGACCTTCCGGCGCCTGGTGCACCGCTTCTACCAGGGCGTCGCCGAGGATCCGCTGCTGCGGCCGATGTATCCGGAGGAGGATCTGGGTCCGGCCGAGGAGCGGTTCACGCTGTTCCTGATCCAGTACTGGGGCGGTCCGCGCACCTACAGCGACAACCGGGGCCATCCCCGGCTGCGGATGCGGCACGCGCCGTTCACCGTCGACCGGGCCGCGCACGACGCCTGGCTGCGGCACATGCGGGTGGCGATCGACGAGCTGGGGCTCTCCGAGGAGCACGAGACGCAGCTCTGGAACTACATGACGTACGCCGCCGCGTCGATGGTGAACAGCTGACCGCTCACGCTCCTGCCTGGTCCGGTGCGTCCCGTGGCGTCCCGTGGCGTCCCGTGGCATCCGGTGGCGTCCCGCGGCATCCTGCGGCGCTCCGGAATGCGGACTTCCTGTTCCGGACAACGGTTACGATCCGATCAAAGTCCGCCCGTAAGCGGTTTCCACGGGCGCCCGCCCTCTGAAAGTATCCAAAGCTCCGGGGGCGGGAAACGGATCGGCGGGGGGACGTGTGACGGGGTTCGTCTTCCTGCGCGTCCGCGCGCACCGACTGCTGCTCGCGGCGGCCCTGCTGGCCGTGCTGCTGACGACATCCGTCCTGTCCGCCCTCACCGCCTTCTCCGGTTCCATCGGGGACGCCGCGCTCCGCCACACCCTCCAGGGCCGTGACGCCGCCGCCGCGGCGCTGGTGATCACCGCGCAGGTCCCGGCGGGTGACCGGCCGGCCGCGAACAAGGCGGCGACCGAGGTCGCGCGCGAGTCGTTCGACGGACTGCCCGTCACCGTACGGAAGCTGGAGCGCTCCGGGTCGTACGCGCTCCCCCGCGCCCTTCAGCCGCCGGCCGCCCGCGCGGGCGATCCCGACCTCACGCACTTCGCGACGCTCGACCGCTCGCGCGTACGACTGGTGACCGGCTCCTGGCCCACGGCGACGGGGACTTCCGCCGCCGACCCCGTGCGGGTGGCGTTCCCCGAGGAGGCCGCGACCGAGCTGGGGCTGAAGGCCGGCACACGGCTCACGCTCGTCGACCGGCTGGGCGGCAAGCCCCTCACGATCCATGTCACGGGCGTCTACCGGCCGGCCGATCTCACCGACCCGTACTGGAAACTCGACACCCTCGGCGGCCAGGGCGTCCAGACGGTCACCTTCACCACCTACGGTCCGCTGCTCACCGACCCCGCCCTGTTCGACTCCGGGCGGCTCCAGGCCGGCGACCTGTCCTGGCTGGCCGCCGCCGACTTCCGAAGCGTCACCACCGGCCGGATCGACGCGCTGCGCGCCGCCGCCGAGCGCGGGCCCAAGTCCCTCGCCGCGCAACCGGTGTTCGCCGATGGGGTGACCGCGCGGACCACGCTGCCCGGCGTACTCGACCGGACCGAACGCGCGCTGCTCGTGTCCCGCTCCACACTGCTGATCGTCGCCGTCCAGCTCGTCCTGCTGGCCGGTTACGCCCTGCTGCTGGTCGCGCGGCTGCTGAGCACCGAGCGGACGGGTGAGAGCGAACTGCTGCGGGCCCGCGGTGGTTCGGGGCGCCGGATCGCCTGGCTCGCCTCCGTCGAGGCACTGCTGCTGGCGCTGCCCGCCGCGCTGTGCGCGCCGCTCCTCGCGGGCCCGCTGACCCGGCTGCTCGTGCGGCACGGCGGGCTCGACGACATCGGGCTGCGGCTCGGTGACACCTCGACCGCGCAGGTGTGGCTGACCGGCGGCGGGGTCGCGCTGGCGTGCGCCGCCGCCGTCGTGGCCCCCGCCCTCGCGTCGGCCGGGCTGACCCGGCTGCGGCGCGGCAGGGCGGGGACACTGCCCGGCCCGGTGCGCGCGGGCGGCGACGTGGGACTGCTGCTGATCGCCGCCGTGGCGTACTGGCAGCTGGACCGGCAGACGGCCACGTCCGGCGGTGGCGCGCTCAGCGGTGACAGCCGGGGCGAGCTGGGCGTCGATCCGCTGCTGGTCGCCGCCCCCGCGCTGGCGTTGCTGGCCGGCACCGTACTGACCCTGCGCCTGCTGCCGCCCGTGGCGCGCCTCGCCGAGCGGCGCGCGGCGAGCGGGGCGGGCCTGTCGTCGGCGCTCGCCGGCTGGCAGTTCAGCCGCCGGCCGCTGCGCGGCGCGGGCCCGGTGCTGCTGCTGGTGCTGGCCGTGGCGATGGGGATGCTGGCGATCGGGCAGAGCGCGTCGTGGGACCGTTCGCAGGAGGACCAGGCGGATTTCCGGACGGGCGCGTCGCTGCGGGTGCTGGCCAACCGGCCCGGGGATCCGGGCCAGGCGGGCATCTACGCCGCGCTGCCGGGGGTGCGCGCGGCGGCCCCGGCGCACCGCGCCACCTCCGAGCTGTCGGCCGACCGGACGGCGACCGTCCTCGCGCTGGACACCGGCCAGGCGGACGAGCGGATGCTGCTGCGCGAGGATCTGTCCGGACTCTCCGGGGACGACGGGGCGGCCCGGCTGCTCGAAGCCGTACAGCCGCCGAACACACCGCGGACGCCGAAGGGAACGGCAGGGGCGAAGGCGGCGGAGACGGCGCGGGTCGGCGTCCCGCTGCCCGAGGACACCCGGCAACTCCGGGTCACGCTGCGGCTCACCGACACCTCGGCGCCGGACGGGGTCTCGCCGACCGGCAGCGCCCCGTTCACGACGGTGCTGGTCGAGGACCGGTACGGGATCGGCTACCGGCTGCTCGCGGGCGAGGTGCCCGTCGACGGCCGCCCGCACACCGTCACGCTCGATCTGGCCGGCGACGCGGACTCCGCGCGCGGCCCCGGGGCGGCGCGCACGCCGCTCGCCCCCGCCGGGCCGCTCGCCCTGACCGGTCTGGAGCTGGACCTGAGCGCCCCGCAGGGCAGGAGCGAGACCCACCGGGTCGGCGTGGACGCGCTCCAGTCCCTGGACGCGGACGGCGCCGTACGCCCGGTGGATGTCCCGGCGGACTTCGGCTGGCGGGCGACGCTCCTCGCGTCGCTGGACGGCGAGTCGGACCCGGACCTGCCGCTGAAACCGGCCGCACCCTCGAAGGCGCCGCTGGCGCTCTCGTACAAGACAGGGGTCAGCCCGCAGGCCGGTGCCTATCTCGACCCGGTCCGCAGGCTCACCGTCCATGTGGGCGTACCGCGCCCCGAACCGCCCGCCGTGCTGCCCGCGATAGCCACCGACAGCTTCCTGCGCGCCGCCGGGGCGAAGACCGGGCAGAGCCTGGACGTCGAGGTCGCGGGCGACCGGCTCCGCGTGCGGATCGTGCGCACGGTCGACGCGTTGCCCACCACCGGTCCCGGCGCCCTGAGCGCGCAGGCCGCGAGCGAGAGCGCCGACAGCGCGCGCACGGGCGACGGCGGCGGGCTCCTGCTCGATCTGCGCGCCGTCAACCAGGTGCTCGCCGACCGGCGGGAGCCGTCGCTGGCCCCCACCGAGTGGTGGCTGAGCGCGGCGCCGGGGCGGGCGCCGGAGATCGCCGAGACCCTGCGCGCGCGGTCCGACGTCGACCCGGCGCAGGTCATGGTGCGCGAGGAGACGGCGGCGGAGCTGCTGAGCGATCCGCTGGGTGTCGGACCGCAGTCCGCGCTGCTGGCCGCCGCGATCGCAGCGGCGGCGCTGGCGGCCGTCGGCTTCGCGGTGAGCGCGGCGGGGTCGCTGCGTGAACGGGCCGCCGAATTCGCCCTGTTGCGGGCGCTCGGCACCCCACGCCGGCAACTCGCCCGGCTGATAGCCACCGAACAGGGTCTGCTGCTCATGGTCGCGCTGCTGGTCGGTCTGGCCCTCGGCTCGGTGCTCACCCGGGCCGTCGTACCGCTGGTCGTGCTGACCGGCCAGGCCACCCAGCCGGTGCCCGCCGTCCTGGTCGAACTGCCCGCAGGCCAGGTCGCCGCGCTGCTGGCGGGGGTGTCCGCGCTGCCGCTGCTGCTGATCGCGTATCTCACCCTGCGCCGCACCGACCCGGCGGTCACGCTGCGCGAACGGGGAGGCAACTGAGATGAGCGCACCTGTCCCCGCCGATCGTGACCGGCGCCCCGCGCGGATCGTCGCGCCCTGGGTGCGGACCCGGCTGCGGACCGCGCCCGGGGGCGCCGCGGCGATGTTCGTGCTCGTCGTGCTGACCGCGTATCTCGCCGCCGCCTTCCCCCGTTCCGTCGACGCCTACGAGACGAACGGCCTGCGCCACGACATCCGTTCGGCCGTGGCCACGGAGAGCGTCCTGGAGGTCAGCACCCGCGCGCCCGGCCTCGGTGTGCCGCAGGCGCAGCGTGAGGAGGCCCTGCGCGGCGCCTGGGTGGCACAGGCGCAGCGGAAGATCACCGGCAGTCTGCCGGCGCCGGTGCGGGCCGACGAGGGCGCCTCCGCGTACGGCGTACGGACCTCCCAGCCGGTCGAGGGCACCGACGCCTGGCTGCCCGCGCCCGACAATCTGCCGCCGATGTTCACCCTCGCCGCCCAGGCGCGTCTGGACCGCCACTCCACCCTCCGCGAGGGGCGGCTCCCGCGCGCCGACGGCGCGGTGACGGAGCGCACCGGGGAGGTGGAGGCGGCGGTCACCGCCGAGACCGCCAAGTCGCTGCGCATCAAGGTCGGTTCGGTGGTGCACATACCGGGCGTGGACCGGGACGAGCTGGCCGTACGGATCACCGGGATCATCGTCCCCCGGGACCCGGCGAACAGCTACTGGGCCGTCGAGACCACCCTCGGCTCCCCCGTCCTCGTCACCAAGCCGACCAGCGACGTGCCGCCTCCGCGCTACTGGCGGGCCTCCCTGCTGCTGGCGCCCGACGCCGCGCCCGTGCTGCTCGGCACCACCGGCGAGCCCCAGACGTACTGGCGGATCGCCCCGGACGCCGCGGCCCTGACCGCGCGCGACGCGCCGGCGCTCGCGTCGCGCATCGCCTCCCTGGAGAACGGCCCCGAGCTGACCCGGCTGCGCGCGCCGACGCTGGTCGGACCCTCCGCCGTGGTGACGACGGGACTTGACGAGATCGTCGCCGCGCACCGCTCGATGCGGTCGGCCATCGCCCCGGTCGTCAGCGTCGCCGCGCTGGGGATCGGCGCCGTGGCGGCCGTCGTGCTGGTGATGGCGGGCGGTCTGTCGGCCGTACGGCGGCAGGCCGAACTCGCCCTCCTGCGCTCACGCGGCGGATCGCTGCGCGCGATCGGCGGCCGGCTGCTCGCCGAGACGGCGGTGATCGCCGTGCCCGCGGCGGCGGCCGGTCTGCTGCTGGCCGTGCTGACCGTTCCGGAGGCCCGGCTGCTGCCCGCCGTGGCCGCCGCGGGCGGTGTGTGCCTGCCGGCGTGCGCGGCGCTGCCGGTCCTGGCGGTCGTACGGCACCGCAGGCCCCGGCCGCACGGGGGCCGCGACGATCTCGTACAGGCCAGGCCGTCGCGTCGCCGCACCATCGCCGAACTGACCCTGCTGGCCCTGGCGATCGGCGCGGTCGTCGCGCTGCGCCGGCGCGGCACGGGCGGCACGGGCGGCACGGGCGGGGTCGACGACGTGGACTATCTGGTCAGCTCCGCGCCGGTGCTGGTGGGGCTGATCGCGGCGCTCGTCCTCGTACGGCTGTATCCGTTGCCGCTGCGTCTGGCCGGCCGCCCGGCGGGACGGCTGCGCGGCGCCGTCGGTTTCCTCTCGCTGGCCCGCGCGGGCCGGGCGGCGTCCTCGGGCGCGCTGCCGCTGCTCGCCCTGCTCATCGCGCTGACGACCGCCGCGTTCGGCGGCTCCGTGCTCGCCGGGATCGACGGCGCCCGGGAGCGGGCCGCCGTGCTCGCGACGGGCGCGGACGCCCGGGTCAGTGTCGTCGGCTCGTCGCCGGTGCTGCCCGACGGGCTGGCGCCGGTCGTACGGAAGAGCGCCGGTGTCGGGGAGGTGACCGCCGTACGGATCGAGTACGGCGTACCGCTCCCGTCCGACGCCAAGGGCTTCCGGACGGCGCTCGGCGTGACCATGATCGGCGTGGAGCCGAAGGCGTACACAAAGCTGGCCCGGCAGACCGGGCTCGGCGAGTTCCCGGCCGACGCGCTGAAGTCCGTGGGCGGGGGCGGCGTACGCGACGGCGGGTCCGACGCCGGCCGGGTACTGCCCGCCATCGCCTCGCCCGCCATCGCCGAACGGCTCGGTGAGGGGCCGCGCGACATCCAGTCGCCCGCCGGGGACTTCAAGGTGCGGGTGGCGGCGATCCGTTCGAACACCCCGGCGGCGCCCGGCGCCGAGTACCTCCTGGTGAACGCCGCCGACCTGACACAGCGCGCGCCGACCACCCTGCTGGTCACGGGGGCCGAGCTGGACGGCGCGGCGCTGCGCCGCACGGTCGCCGGATTCGGCGAGCGGACACGTACCCCCCTCACTGTGAAGCTGCGCGCCGAGGAGCGGAAGACGTTCGTCAACACGCCCATGCAGGAGGGCGCCGAGCGGATCTACGCGGCGGCCATCGCGGCGGGCGCGGGCTACGCGCTGCTGGCCCTGCTGCTCTCGCTGTCGCAGACGGCCCCCGAACGCCTCACGCTGCTGGCGCGGCTGCGCACCATGGGCCTCACCAGACGCCAGGGCCGCCGGCTCCTGGCCCTGGAGGTCCTGCCGCAGGCGCTGCTCGCGGCGGTGGGCGGGGCGTTCGTCGGCTGGGCGACCGTCGTACTGCTGGCGCCGGGGGTGGATCTCGTACGGCTGGCGCTCACCGCGACATCGGACGTGACACTGGACGGGGCACCGCTCCGCGCCGATCCGTGGTCGCTGGTGCTGCCGGCGGTGGGCGTGCTGGCGCTCGCCGCGGCGGTGTCGGTCGTGCAGGCGTGGTGGGCGGGACGGCGGGGATCGATCAACGAACTCAGGGCAGGAGACAGCCGATGACATCGTCGACGGGGTCCCCGGTGACGCTGGAGCAGTTGGAGCGGCGCGCGGGCACCCACCGCGACCGCCCTTCGTACGGGCACGACGCGCTCATCGCGTGCGACCGGCTGGTGCGGATCTTCACCGCCGACGGGGTGGAGGTGCAGGCCCTCCAGGGGCTCGATCTGCTCGTTGCCGAGGGCGAGTTGATGGCCCTCGTGGGCGCGTCCGGCAGCGGCAAGTCGACGCTGATGAACATCCTGGCGGGCCTGGACGTCCCGACGGCCGGCGCCGCGAAGGTCGCCGGCCGCGATCTGCTGGCCATGGACGCGAAGGCGCGGCTGCGCTACCGGCGCGAGGCGGTGGGCTTCGTCTGGCAGGAGACCGGCCGGAATCTGCTCCCGTACATGACGGCCGGTCAGAACGTCGCGCTGCCGATGCAGTTGAGCGGCTCGGGCGGGAGGGGCCGCCGGGCGGAGCGCGCCGCGCGGGCGGAGTCGCTGCTGACGATGCTGGACGTCGCGGACTGCCGCGACCGCCGCCCGCACCAGATGTCCGGCGGCCAGCAACAGCGCGTCGCGATAGCCGTGGCTCTCGCCAACTCGCCCTCCGTGCTGCTGGCGGACGAGCCGACGGGTGAGCTGGACTCGGCGACCGGGGAGCAGGTGTTCGCCGCGTTCCGGCGCGCGAACGAGGAGCTGGGCACGACGATCGTGATCGTCACCCACGACCAGGAGGTCGCGTCCGAGGTCCGCCGCACGGTCGCGATCCGCGACGGCCGCACCTCCTCGGAGGTCCTGCGCCGCACGGAGGTCGACGCCACGACGGGCCAGGAGTCGGTGGTGGCCCGCGAATACGCGATGCTCGACCGCGCGGGCCGCCTCCAGCTCCCCGCCGAGTACACGAAGGCGCTGGGCATGGAACACCGGGTGATGCTGGAACTGGAACAGGACCACATAGGAGTCTGGCCGGACACCCCACCCGACTAACCCGCCGGGCGGGGCCGCCGACACCCGCCGTGCGGGCCCGCCCCCGGCCACAGCCCGTCCGGGCGCATCGGGTACGCCAACCCCGCGCAGCAGTCTCACCGCCCGGACAACTCCGTCCGACGCACCGCACGGCACGCCACGACCAGTTCCCGCCGGAGCGGACCACGCCTCGCGGGGCGACAGCCCCGCCCCAGGACGGTCGGCCCGTAGCGCCACGGCCGGCACCCGGCGAAAACGCCCACGCCTCAGGGGAGTTGGCCCACCGGCACCCGATGGGCCCCAGGCCGGCAACGGCCCGGCCGGGCGGACCGGGTACGCCAACCCCGCGCCGCAGTCCCACCGACCGGACATCTGCGGAAAGGCTCGCGTCTCAAGGGAGTTGGGCCCGCCAGGGGCTGTTCGTCCTACCGAGCCGGTCCGGAGCCGCCCCGGGCCCGGCCGTCGCACGTGTGGCCGCTCAGGTCGGGGTCACGCTCAGGCCGGTGATGCCGGCCGTGCCGGCCGGGCGGACCGCGATCGAGCCGTACGGGGTGCGCAGGCGCAGCCATGTGGCCGTGCCGAGCAGGGCCACCGGTGCGTTCTCCGGCATCGGGCGCAGGAAGCCCACCGACTGCGCCGCGTGGACCGCGCGCAGGGGGAGGGGGGTGTCGGCGACCGGGCGGGACCAGATCTCGCGGCCGATTCTGTCCCGTTCGGCGCGGTCGCGGTGCGCCTCGGGCAACGCCTCGTCGCGGGTGCGGAATTCGGCGACGGCCGCCGCGATCTCCTGGCGCAGCCGGGCGGGTCCCGGCAGGCCGGGGATCCGCTGCCAGCCGCCGCGTGGCGGCAGCACCCCCGTCCACGGAGGGCCCGTGACGGCGGCCGGCAGCGCGAAGCCGCCGGTCGACTCGTCGATCGCTTCGAGGAGTTCACCGGCCGACACGGTGACATCCAGCTCCGCCGAGGTGGCGTCCGCACGCAGCCGGCCCGTACGGATCGCCAGGACCTCGAACGCCGGGGGCCGCCCGAACACCGCCACGGCCCCGCCGCCCACCTGGAGACGTACCGCCGCCGCCCGGTCGTAGCGGATCAGCCGGCCGAGGAAGGCGGCGAGATCCGCCGCCTCCGCCGTGTCGGCGAGCCGCAGGGCCCGTACGGTCGTCGCCGTCATGCCGCGAGAGCCTCCGCGTCGTCCAGGTACTTCAGGAGGAAGGACTTCTCCTCCGCCGTGATCCGCCGTGGCCGGCCCGCCTGGAGGTCGTACGGCACGATGACGGTCGAGGCCCGTACGTACACCTGGTCCTCGTCCTTGATCTCGTACGCGATCGTGAGCGTCGCCGCGCCGATCTTCGTCACCCACAGCTCCACGTCCACCGGCTCGTGCCGGTGGACCAGCGGCAGCTTGTAGTCGATCTCGTGCCGGGCCACGACGGACCCGCCCGAGAAGGACGGCGAGCCCTCCCCCGGCGCCAGGCGGAACATGAAGTCGATCCGCGCCTCCTCCAGATAGCGGATGAAGACGACGTTGTTGACGTGCCCGAAGGCGTCCATGTCCGACCAGCGCATGGGGCAGCTGTAGTGGTGGCGGGCCATGTCAGCCTCGCGTCAGCTTCTTGTAGGTGGCGCGGTGCGGCCGGGCGGCGTCGGCGCCGAGCCGCTCCACCTTGTTCTTCTCGTACGACTCGAAGTTGCCCTCGAACCAGAACCACTTGGACTCGCCCTCGTACGCCAGGATGTGCGTGGCGACGCGGTCGAGGAACCAGCGGTCGTGAGAGATGATCACGGCCGCGCCGGAGAACTCCAGCAGCGCGTTCTCCAGCGACGACAGGGTCTCGACGTCCAGGTCGTTGGTCGGTTCGTCGAGGAGCAGCAGGTTGCCGCCCTGCTTGAGCGTCAGCGCCAGGTTGAGGCGGTTGCGCTCACCGCCGGACAGGACACCGGCCGGCTTCTGCTGGTCGGGGCCCTTGAAGCCGAACGCGGAGACGTACGCCCGCGAAGGCATCTCGACATGGCCGACGTTGATGTAGTCCAGCTCGTCGGAGACGACGGCCCACAGCGACTTCTTGGGGTCGATGTTGGCGCGGCCCTGGTCGACGTAGCTGATCGCGACGGTCTCGCCGACCTTGATCTCGCCGGAGTCCGGCTGCTCCAGGCCCTGGATCATCTTGAACAGCGTGGTCTTGCCCGCGCCGTTGGGGCCGATGACGCCGACGATGCCGTTGCGCGGGAGCGAGAACGACAGGTCGTCGATGAGGACCTTGTCGCCGAACGCCTTGGAGAGCTTCTCCACCTCGACCACGACATTGCCGAGCCGCGGCCCCGGCGGGATCTGGATCTCCTCGAAGTCCAGCTTCCGCATCTTGTCCGCCTCGGCGGCCATCTCCTCGTAACGGGCCAGCCTGGCCTTGGACTTGGCCTGGCGCCCCTTCGCGTTGGAGCGGACCCATTCGAGTTCGTCCTTGAGCCGCTTCGCGCGCTTGACGTCCTTCTGGCCCTCGACCTTGAGACGTGCCTGCTTGGTCTCCAGGTACTTGGAGTAGTTGCCCTCGTAGCCGTGCAGCCGGCCGCGGTCGACCTCGCAGATCCAGCCGGCCACGTTGTCGAGGAAGTACCGGTCGTGAGTGACGGCGACGACGGTGCCGGGGTACTTCGCGAGGTGCTGCTCCAGCCACTGCACGGACTCGGCGTCCAGGTGGTTGGTGGGCTCGTCGAGCAGCAGCAGGTCGGGCGCTTCGAGCAGCAGCTTGCAGAGCGCGACACGGCGGCGCTCACCACCGGACAGGGTGGTGACCGCCCAGTCGCCGGGCGGGCAGCCCAGCGCGTCCATGGCCTGCTCCAGCTGGGTGTCCAGGTCCCACGCGTTGGCGTGGTCCAGGTCCTCCTGGAGCTTGCCCATCTCGTCCATCAGGGCGTCGGAGTAGTCGGTCGCCATCAGTTCGGCGACCTCGTTGAACCTCTTCAGCTTGCCCATGGTCTCGGCGGCGCCGTCCTGGACGTTCTCCAGGACGGTCTTGGTCTCGTCCAGCGGCGGCTCCTGGAGGAGCATCCCGACCGAGTACCCGGGCGTCAGGAACGCCTCACCGTTGGACGGCTGCTCCAGCCCGGCCATGATCTTCAGCACGGTGGACTTACCGGCGCCGTTGGGGCCGACCACACCGATCTTCGCGCCGGGCAGGAAGCTCTGCGTCACGTCATCGAGGATGACCTTGTCGCCGTGCGCCTTGCGCGTCTTGCGCATCGTGTAGATGTACTCAGCCAAGAGAAACCGTCCGGCAGATCGAGAAGGGCCAATGTGCGGCTCCACCGCGTGAGGGCAGATGGAACCATCTTGCCGCACGTCCCTCCCTGGGGAGAAACCGGTTGTCCAGGCCTCGGACAGACCGTCCCGGCCCGCGCGGTCCGCGCGGGCCGGCGCCGTGCCGGTCAGAGGCCGTGAGGGGCCGTGAGGGGCCCGGTCAGTCCTCGGTGGAGGGGTCGTTCTTCTTACGGAAGAAGAAGACCGCCGCGCCGCCTATCAGGACCAGCCCGATCGCGACGCCCCCGATGATCGGGGTGGCGTTGGACGTGCCCGTCTCGGCCAGGTCGAGACCGTCCGTGCCCACGCCGCCCCCCGCCGTGGCGGGTGCCAGCTGGGTGGTGGTCTCGTCGGCCGGCGGGCCGGGGTTCCCGGTCGTGCGGCAGTCGAGAACGCCCTGGAAGTTCTTGGTGAGGCCACCGGGTCCGGTGATCGTGAAGTCGTACGCCTGGTCCTCGGCGACCGCCACCGTGACCGTCCTGGACTTGCCGGCCTCGACCGCGTACTGCTGACCGGCGAGCGTGAAGGAGAACGGCTCGTCGCCCGTGTTGGCCGCGGTGACGTCCACCCCGCCCTTCGCGCAGTTCTTCTCGGCGGTGATCGCCGGTATCGCGCCCTTCGCGGCCCAGGTGGCGGTGGCCGCCGCCGAGACCGTGGACTCGCTGGAGCCGGCCAGGATCTGTGTCTGGCTCTTGGTGACCCCGGCGAACGCCCTGCCCACCGGCACCGACGTGGTGGCCTGCACGCTCAGCGCGGCCGTGCCGTCGGCCGCGTTCTCAGGGACGTCGAAGTAGAGCCGTGTGCCGTCGGTCGCCTCGGTGACGGGCTCGCCGTCCTTGTCGGTGATCTCGATGCCCATCGCGGCGGCGTCGGCGGGCGGGGACACCGCGACACTGTCGGCGTCGGTACGGACGGTGACCGGGCCGATGCGCTCGCCGCTCCGCCCGGAGACCGCGCCGGGCTCCAGGGTGAGCGAGGCCTTGGGCTCACCGACATGGTCGGCGCCGCGCTCCAGCCAGTCGGCCAGCTTCTCGGCCTGCGGGTCCACGGCGTCGACGTCCGCGTTGTCGGAGTGGCGCCAGATGGCGACCTGCGTACCGGCGGCGGCGGTCTGCGCGGTGAGCGGCCCGGTGTCGGCGTCCTCGGCGAGCGCCGCGAGGTCGTCGACCTGGGGGTAGGAGTTCTGGAGGATCCAGCGGATCTTCCCGGCGTTCTTGTTCGCGCCGAGCGAGGTCTGCGCCCAGGGGGTCTCCAGATATTTCGCCTGGTCCTGGGTGGGGTTGTGGATGTCGATGCAGTACGTCTTGAGCTTGCCGCCGCCGTCGACGGTCATCTCGAAGAGCCCGGCGGGCAGTTCACGCTTCTCGCCGTCGGTGGTGAGCACCGCCTTGTCGAACGTCATGAGGCCGTCGAGCGTGGCGGCGGCGCCGCCCCGGTGCTGGAGCGTGTCGTCGGCCACGGCCGCACCCGCGCCGGCCAGGGAGCCCGCGACGACAAGACCCGAGACGGCCAGCGAGGCGGCGAGACGGGCGGCGCCCCGCCTTCGAGCGGTTGGAGCAAAGAACGCAGACAACACAGATTTATCCCTCCGGGCGAGGTCCTCCGCTTGGGACGCGTGGGGGGATTGCCTCGCCAGCAGACTCAAGTGCCCCATGAGTACTCGGGAATCCTATGGATGGAGGAGACCGCCGATGCCCGTTCGTGCGTTCCGATAACCGTTCCGAATCGGAATCGTTACCGCTCACACCTTCGAAGTCGTTCGACTATCGACAAATCTCCACAACTCCCCGGTCAGAGCGGTCCGGTCGGCCCGGCGACCGCCCCGGCCGGCGCCGGTGACTCGTCCTGTTCGGACAGCCACGGTTGCGTATGCACCGGTTTGCCGACCGCGCCCGTACTCGTACTCGTACTGGCTCCCGCACCGGAGCCGGAGCCGGAGCCGGCGGCCTTCGCGGCCGACGTCGCCGCCAACAGATCCGCCGGACGCTCCGTCAGCGCCGGGTTCGCCCGCGCCACCCGCTTGAACGCCGAGGTCCCCCACGTCAGATCGTGACCGATCGACACCGCGTCGATGTCCACGAACGTCCTGCGCTGCCCGTCGATCGCCTCGTCCCGCACCCGCAGCCTGCCGTGCACGACCAGCGGATCACCCACATTGACCGAGGCGGTGAGATTCGCCCCCAGACTCCGCCACGCGCAGACGGTGTAGAAGCTCGTACCCCCGTCCGTCCAGACCGAATTGCGGCGGTCCCAGCGGCGCGGGGTCACCGCGAATCTGAACCGCGCCACCCCACCCGTCGGTGTCTCCCGGTAGTCCACCCCCGTCGCCGCGTTTCCCACCAGCGTCACCATGGTGTCGTTCATGACAGCCCCCGATTCCCCGTTTTCCCGATCTCCCGGCCCCGTCGGCCGACCACTCCCTCATGCTGGACCCGGAAAGAAATCCCCGCCGACGCCTGTGGATTACTCGCCGGTTGTGGACAACTCCGTCACCCGTACGTGGTCGCAACCCCAAGCCGCAAGCCCCAAGCCGCGAGCCCCGCCCCCACCTGCCGCCCCCGCGGAGCTATCTCGTCAGGCCGGACACCGTCGAGTACTGCTCCCGCACCTCCCGGTACCGCATCAGCTCCGCCGCGATCGGATCGAGCACCTTGGCCCGCCCGCACCCCGCCGCCGCCTCCCGCAACCGCCGCTCGGCGTCCTGCCCGTACCGTCTCGCCGGTCCCCGCGCCGCCGCCGCGCACGCCCACTCCACCAGCGGCCCGCCGATGATCCCGGCCAGCATCACCAGCACGGGCGGCACGATGCCGGGCTGGAGGACGCCGATGATCTGGCCGACCAGCCACAGCCCGCCGTAGATCTGAAGCAGTGTCATGGACGCCTGCGCGAGGACCGCCGCCGGCCACCACGCGGGGCGCGCGGGGCGCCCGCTCGGCGGCCCCGCCGTCACGGCCAGCTCGTCCAGCGCCTCCGGCAGCCCGACGGCGCCGCGGACCGCCGCCTCGCGCACCGCCTGCGCCCATGGCCTCGGCAGCCCGGCCGCCGCGTCCTCCGCGACCGTACGGACGGCCTGCTCGACCCGCTGCCGGGCGGTGAGTTCCTCCTCCACGATCACCTCGGCGCGCGGCGCGGTGCCACCGGGCGTCCGGGTCCGCTCGTACCAGCGCCACAGCCGCAGCCACGGCGTCCCGCACGCGCGTCCCGCGTTCCTGCGCCACTCGCGCTCGGCCGCCTCGCCGGTGGCCACCGCGCCGACCGCCCACGCGAGCCGTTCGCCGAACTCCTCGCGGGAGCGCTCGCCGAGGCCCGTGCGCCCGTCGGCGACGTACACCGACCGCAGCCGCCTCGCCGCCGCGTCCACGTCGGCCGACAGCCGCCGGGCCGCGGCGTTGCGCTCCTGCACGAACCGGCCGACCAACTCGCGCAGTTCGCCCACACCCTGGCCGGTGAGCGCGGAGATCGGCAGCACGGTGGCCCCCGGCTCGCCGTGCTCGCCGAGCGCCATGCCGTCCTCGTCCAGCAGTCTGCGCAGATCGTCCAGCACCTGGTCGGCGGCCTCGCCGGGCAGCCGGTCGATCTGGTTCAGCACGACGAAGGTGATCTCCGCGTGGCCGGCGAGAGGTCGCAGATAGCGCTCGTGGAGCGCGGCGTCCGCGTACTTCTCCGGGTCGACCACCCAGATGACCGCGTCGACCAGGGCCAGTACCCGGTCGACCTGGTCGCGGTGCGCCACGACGGCGGAGTCGTGGTCGGGCAGGTCGACCAGGACGAGACCCTTCAGCTCCTCGTCCCCGTCGCCGCCCGCGAGCGGCCTGCGACGCAGCCTCCCGGGGATGGCGAGCCGGTCGAGCAGCCCGGCGGCGCCCTCGGACCAGACGCAGGCGATGGGCGCGGACGTGGTCGGCCTGCGCAGTCCCGTCTCCGAGATCGGCACCTCCGCGAGGGCGTTGAACAGGGTCGACTTGCCGCTGCCGGTGGCACCCGCGATGGCCACGACGGTGTGCCGTGACGAGAGCCGCTGCCGGGTGGACGCCTCGTCCAGCACCCGTCCGGCCTCGGCGAGCGTGGTTCCCTCGATCCGGGTCCGCGACAGCCCCACCAACTCGCGCAGGGCGTCGAGCCGTACGCGCAGCGGTCCTTCGTAGGCGCCGCCGATGGGCTGGTGGAGGTCGGCCTGGTCCGCCGCCGTGCCGTCGGCGCCGTCGACCGCCGCCACCCCGACGGTGACGCCCGAGGCGCCGGCGGCCTTGCGGCCGGCCGCGTGCCGGGCGATAAGGCCGTCGTCCCAGCGCCGCCCCGCACCGTCCGCCTCGGCGTTCGCGCCGGCCACTCCTGTCGCGGGCGCCGCCCCGGTCCCGGCGGGCCCGCCGGGCCCGTCCGGCAGTGTCGTCACGTCCGTCACGTCCGTCGTGTCCGCCATCTCGGTCACATCTCCTTCTGAAGTACGGACAGCGCGGCGATGAGTTCCGCCTGCGGCTCCGGCGCCACGTCGAGCGCGTCCAGCGGAGCCAGCCGCCGGTCCCGTTCGAATTGCAGTACGTCGTCGATGTAGGTCGCCACCAGGTCGCCGCCCTTGTCGCGCAGCCGCAGCGCGCCCTGTGCCCCGATCCGCTCGGCGAGCCGCTCCCCCGCGACCCGGGTGCGGTGGCCGCCCAGCAGGGCGGCGGCCAGGAGCGCGGCGACCGTCTCGGCGTCGGGCGCCGCGTTGCGTTCGAGGAGCCGAACCTCCTCCTCGGCGAGTTCCTCCACGACCCGCCGCCAGCGCCGTACGGCCATCCCGATCCGCTCGGACACCTCCCGGTCGGGCCCCGGCGTCAGGACCGCCGCCGACGCCGGCTCGCGCCGCCACGCCTCGGCGACCCGCTCGTCGGCGGCGGCGACGGCGCACTGGAGGAGCGCGGCCAGGCTCTCGACCAGGGAGTCGAGCAGTTCGCGCGCCGAGCTGTCCCTCGGATGGCCGCGCCAGCGGGTCCGCGCGTCCCCGGCGAGCACGGCACCGGCCTTGACCCGCCCGCGTACCCGCTCACGCTCGGCGGCGTACGCCTCCTCGACGGCGCCCGTGAGACGTACGGCGGCGGCGTACTGCGCGGCGACGGCGCCCGCGAGTTCCGGCATCCGCACATTGAGCGAGCCGATGACGCCCGCCGCCGTACGGACGACGGCCTGCTGGCGGGCCGCCGGGTCCCGCACCCGGTGGGTCAGCCAGTCGAGCAGCGGCGCGACGGCGGTGGTGGGCAGCAGTCCGCTGCCGCCGCCCGCCGACTCGGGCAGTTCGGGGATGGTGAAGCGGGGTACGTCGCCCAGCCCCGCCTTGGTGAGCAGCGCCGCGTACTGGCGTGACACCTCGTCAATCACCTGGTGCGGCACCCGGTCCAGGACGGTCACGAGCGATGCGTCGTACTCCTTCGCCGTACGGAGCAGATGCCAGGGCACCGCGTCGGCGTAGCGCGTCGCGGTGGTCACCATCACCCACACGTCGGCCGCGCAGATCAACTCGGCGGCGAGCACGCGGTTCCTGACGACGAGCGAGTCGATGTCGGGCGCGTCCAGCAGCGCGAGGCCGCGGGGCAGTGCCACGGCGGTGTCGATACGCAGCGCGTGCTCGTCGTCCCCGCTCCAGGCCCCGGCCCCGCCGTCCTCCTCCTGCTGGGTCAGCCAGACGCGGGTCAGCTGCGGAAGGACCCGTACGCCGTCGAACCAGTGGCAGTCGTCGGGGTGGCACACCAGTACGGGGGTACGGGTGGTGGGCCGCAGCACGCCCGCTTCGCTGACCCGCCGCCCCACAAGGGAGTTGACGAGCGTCGACTTCCCCGCGCCGGTGGAACCGCCCACCACGGCGAGCAGCGGCGCTTCGGGGTCCCGGAGCCGCGGCACCAGATAGTCGTCGAGCTGCGCGAGGAGTTCCTCCCTGGTCTGCCGGGCACGCGGAGTCCCGTCGAGAGGGAGTGGAAGACGCACGGCGGCGACACGGTCGCGCAGCGCGGAAAGTGCGTCGATCAGCTGAGGCCGTACGTCCAAGGTCACCACATGCGAAGAATGCCCAACTTTGGCGCCTTTTTGAAGCGTATAGACATCTCCTGCGCGCCGGTCAGGCGCGGGGGACAGACGGGACGAGTGGGGCACAGGCATAACGAGTGCACAACACCCGTAGCTTCAGGCGCGAAAAGCACTGCGGGAATCGCACCTGCCTGCGATTATCGGTTCGCTTCACCGAACCTCCACATCGTGCCACGCAGGTGAAGCAACCGGGCCAGGGTGAACGGAGCCCTATCCTTGTCCCGGCACAGGTCACGGACCGCACGGAGCGCCCCTCGGCACTCCGGGCCACCGAGGCCACGTTTCGGCCCCCGTAGCTCAGTGGATAGAGCAGGCGCCTTCTAAGCGCTTGGCCGCAGGTTCGAGTCCTGCCGGGGGCGCACACATAGCCTCACCAGCGAAGACGCGGGTGAGGCCGCTCCATGTCCGACACCATGCCGAGGCCACCGCCCGGCAGGGCCACGGAGGACCGGGGCTGGCGGGAGGACGCGCCGCCGCCGGGCGGACCTCGGATACGGGCTGATGGCCTGCCTGTTGATGGCCGGGTTCGCGTTCCTGGTGATCCTGGTGCAGGGCATGTCGGACGACTTGCGTACGGCGAACGAGGCGCGGCATCAACTTGCGGCGCAGGTGCAGCGGCTCGGTGGGAAGCCGGTCGCGGGGCCGCCCGGGTCTCGCGGCGAGCCCGGTGTGGGTGCGGTCGGCCCGCGCGGTCCCACCGGGGAACAGGGCGAGCAGGGGCCGACAGGCCCGACCGGGCCGGAGGGCATGCCCGGTGACGACGGGGCAGACGGTTCTGGCGAGCCCGGGGAACCGGGGGCTCCCGGCCAGGACGGCGCGGCGGGGGTGGGTGAGCCGGGGCCATCTGGTCCGCAGGGTGAGCCCGGGCCGGCCGGGCCACCAGAGGCGGACAGCGCCGACGGGGCTGATGGCCGCGACGGGGCGGACGGGCAGACGTGCCCTGACGGTACTCGCTTCAGCCGCCACCGGGTGACCCGGACGGGCTGGTGTGCCGGCGGGACAGCGCGCCCGAACCGGGGCCGGAACCGCAGGCGCTAGGTCTGGACCCAACACGACGCCAGTACCCGTAGGTCACCGTTCCGCTACACCGCCTTCACGAGGGCTGCACGGGTCGGATGATGCTCCTCACGATCCATGCCCGTGGGGGGGACCATGCGTACAACCACCGCAGCGATAGGCGTCGTTCTGCTGCTCGCCACACTCACCGCCTGCTCCAGCTCGGATGGCAGGGAACCGGCAAAAGTCACGGTAACGGTGACGAAGACTCCGGAACTGTCGACCGAGGAGGCGCGCGCGGCATGCGTAAAGGCGTGGGCCGACACCATCAGCGCCCGCCCCTCGGACTGGGATTCGGAGGTGGACAGCGATCCGGAGCCGGAAGCGTGCAAGGGGTTGCCGGAGAGTGACTACACCGATCGCTACTTCGAGGGATTGCAGCAGTCGAACAAGGAAGCGCGGGACGAGCTGGGTGAGTGCCTGGACGATCCGGCGTGCACGAGTTTCCCCCTGGAGCCGTAACACGAAGCCCCAGCGTTGTCAGTCGCTGGCCGTAGTCTCGCTTCAGGGCGATCGAGTGAGGTGCCATGCCTGAGATCACCGAGAGAATGTGCGGCAACTGCGGCCAACGCTGTCGACGCGGTTGGTTGCGAGTTCACGAGCAGGGCGACGCCAGAGCACCTGGGGCGAACAAAGGGCCGCAGCACGAAACCGTCTACTGCTCTGAGAAGTGCCTCCGTACTCAACTTTTCCACGCCGCAGGCAACACGCAACTGATCGTGGAGCAGCAGCGCGAAATCGACAGGCTCAAATCAGCGCTCCGCAACCGACGGCAACATGAGCAGTGGACTGAAGACCAACAGCGGGGGGCCGAAAACGTCTTGCGGGCCATCGCGACTCAAGCTGAGATCATCGCCGGGGTCGCTAATGGCCGAGCGGTCCAGCCGGGCAGCGAAGAAGCCGAACGTTTCGGCGTTGCCGCCCACAACATCCTCAAGATCCTTGGCTCGCATCCTGCACGGCCGTGTCAAGACTGACCCTCTGCGAAGGCGCCCACCCCCTGTTCCGGCTCAGGCCGGAGCAGGGGGTGCCTTTGTCGTGCGTGCTATCAGGCGAGTTGGCGGGCTCGCTTCTCCGCGCGTGCAACCAGTTCCCGCGACTCCTCGGAGCGGCAGTCCACGCTGTGGGTGTCCAGTGGGGTCAGGCGTCGGGGTGCCGTACGACGGTAACTGCGGCGCGCTCCAGGGCGATCAACTCGTCGGTGAGTTCGATCTTCGCCACTGTCACGACTCCTTCGGTAGGCCGTCAGCAATCTCGTTCATGCGCCTTCCCCTTCTGCGCCCTTCAGTAGGCCCCGCAGGTACTCGGGTGTCCAGCCGGTGATGTGGACGACGGCAGCTTGCGCGTCGGGCTGCTGGAGTGCTGCGACGGCTTCGGCCTGGAGGTCGGTGTGTGCGGCTTCGAGGGCCTGCTCGGCCTCTCTGTAGCGCTGGGCTGCGAGTTCGAGTTTCGCGGTGTCCATGCTCCGATCCTCCCACCCGCACCCTCGCCGATCTCTACGCCGCCGCCGGCCGCTGCGTGTTTCTCGAACCCACCGCTACCGTCACACCACACCCGCCACACACGGCCGGCCTCACGACCGAGAGGGGCATCCCATGACCCGCAAACTGCGGATGCTCGGAACCAACAGCAAGAGCGGTGAGTGCCCAACGCTGTACGAGGACGAGGCGACAGGCGAAATCCTGGTACAGGGATACACGGTCACCGACCCCGAGGTTCTCGCGACGAGAGCACCGAGGAGTACCAGCGGTTCCTCGCCGGAATCGATCCGCCGCGAGATAACGGCCCGTGGTTCGTGAACGTGCGCGAGCAGACAGCAACGGGCAAGCGGATCGAGCGAGTTCGCCTGGTTGACGAGCCGCCGACGGACGGGCAGAGGTACCTCCTGGCCACGACACCGGACAACCTCGCGGCCGGCGAGGACATCCGCTTCATGCTGCGATCGGACGCCGTACAGCACGGGCTGCCCGAGTTCGACTTCTGGCTGTTCGACTCCCGGGTCTTGGCCCGCTTCAACTGGGATGACGCCTCACGCCGCATGGAGCTGAGCACCACCCCAGAGGACGTCGTACGAGCGTGCCAGGCCCGCGACGCAGCCTGGCACCACGCCCGCACGCACAAGGATTTCACCGCGCGGGTACGTTCCGTGTGTGAGCACTGACTACCAGCAGGCCAGGGTCGCCCTCGGTGCGCGGCTGCGCGAGCTGCGCACCGAGGCGGGGCTCACTGTCCGCGGGCTCGCCGCGATGTGTGGGTGGGCCCCCTCGAAGGTCAGCAAGCTGGAGAACGGCAAGCAGACCGCTTCGATTGCGGACCTGGAAGCGTGGGCCACCGGCGTCGGCCGGCCCGAAGCTGCGGCCGAGCTGAAGGGCCGCCTCGCCGGGCTCGAATCGACGTACCGTTCGTGGCGTCGGCAGCTCGCCGGCGGCCACCGCGCGGTCCAGGACGCACTTGGCGCCCAGCATGAGAGGACCACGGTGCTCCGAGGCATCTCCGCGTCCGTCGTTCCGGGGATCTTCCAGACCCCGGAGTACGCGCGCGCCGTGCTGACCAGCTACGCCGAACTGCACAGCGCCGTACGGGATGTCGAGGGCGGCGTGGCGTCCCGCATGCGCCGTCAGGAGGGCCTGTACGCGCGCGGCAAGCAGTACAAGGTGCTCCTCTGGGAATCGGCGCTCCACGTGCGTATCTGCTCGCCGATGGTCCTCGCTGACCAGTTGGACCGGCTGATGTCCGTGAACGGGCTGTCGACCGTGGAGCTGGGCATCGTGCCCCTGGGGGCGACCGTACGAATCGCGGCGGGTGACGACTTCTGGATCCACGACGACCGCCTGGTCGTCGCCGAGACCTGGCACGCCGAGATGTGGCTGGACTCCCCGGAGGACATCGCCCTGTACCGGAAGGTCTGGGACACGCTCGCCTCAAGCGCGGTCAGCGGACGAGACGCTCACCGGATAATCGCCCGCGCCAGGACGGCCGTTACCCCCGCCTGAGCAACACGTGGCAACACGAGACTCGAAGTGAGAAACATCGCGAAACACGCCTGATCCTGAGAAACAGTCAGTCGTACGGTCACGGACATGGCTACCGCGACCAGCACATTCACCCCTGCTGCTGAGCCTGCCCCCGAGGTCTACTACCGGGGCTGGGGCTGGCCCGCCTCCCGGCTGCGGCCCCTGGACGTGAGCCCGGCCGAGGAGACGCTCTTAGCCTCCCGCCTGACCGCGTTCACCCGCCTCGTGCAGAGGACCGGGCGGTGAGCGCGCCGCCCGAGGGGGCGCTCGTCGAGCTGCCGCCCGTGGAGTCCCTGACGGAGCGCCAGCAGCGCGGCGTGGACTGCGTCGGTGCGCTCGCGGCCGTCGGGCGCCCCGTACCGGCAGCGCGTCACCGTCACTGGGGTCGCCGAGGTGGACGCGATTGACGGCGTGTTCCCGCGTACGGATCCGTGGCAGGCGCTCCTGGCCCACGCGGACTCGTGCACCACGTGCGCCCTGCGTACGGACGGCAGTTACTGCCAGGGGGCGGCACGCCTGGTGCGTGAGGAGAGGGGGAGCAGACGATGACGCGACTGCCGGGCATGCCCGCCGAGCGGGTGCACATCCCGGGGCTGTGCTGGATCCCCCGGCCGGGCACGGATTCAGTGCAGCGCTGCATTGAAGGCGCTGACCATGCCGGCCTGCACTACGACTGCTACACCCGTGACGAGTGGCCACGCCGCGCGAGCGAGACGCAGTGACCGAACAGCGTGGCTGCCTGACCGTGTTGGCCATACCGTCGTGCTTCGGATTCCTCGCGGTGATCGGGCTGCTGCTCGGCGGGTGCGCGCGCTCTGAGGCTCCCTCGTCCGTGTCGCGGCGGCGCCGCGGGCGGGGGATCAGGCGGTCCCGGTCGGTGCGTCCCCCGTCGGCGGCCCGGGGCTTACTCCTCGCGTACCCGCTCGGACGGCGGTGACGGTGGCGGCACCCGGCCACGCTGGAGTGATCATGATCAGACTAGCCGTCAGCCCATGTGGCGGGCGATGGAGCTGCGGCAGGCCATCTCGCGCGAGGCAGGCCGCTCCATCTCCAGCACCACACCGAGGCCACCGCCGCCATCCCCGGAGCCGCGTCGGCGAAACCGCCACCGGCCGGGTCAACGGGTCGAACATTTCAGGGGCCTTCGGTGTGACCGGACGCCACGGAACCGCCGTGTTCGAAGAGTCTCGGCAAGCGGTGCCGGGCGCGGTTCCGCCTTCGGCGTATGACCTGCTCATGTTCCGGGCCTGGTGTATTCACGCGTACTCGTGGCGTCGTCACTACCGCCGGTCCCGCTCCGAATGCCAGGCTCGATGGCACTCGCGGTGGAAGGAATCAGCATGACGCGTCTGGAGATCGGGCTGCTAGGTCCACTCGTCGTCAAGGTGGACGGAATCACGATCGTGCCCAGTGCCACGAAGCAGCGGAAGCTGCTGGCCCTGCTCGCCGTCAGCGCGGGGCGGGAAGTGGGGATGTCGGCCATCGCCGAGGAGTTGTGGGCGGGACGGCCGCCGACCGGGCCGGCCGCGGCCGTGCAGACCTATGTGAAGCAGCTGCGGCAGCGCATCGCGGGCGCGGTGTCGCTCGCGCCGGGCGGCGGGGGCGCCGGGTCGAAGGAGATCCTCAGCCGTGACCACACCGGTTACCGGCTGGGCGCGCCCGACCTCTACGTGGACGCGCGGAACTTCGAGGCGATCGTGGCGCGGGCCACGCATCTGCTGGCTCGTGGCGACGACGAGGAGGCCACCCGGCTGCTCACCGACGGCCTCGCGATGTGGCGCGGGCGCGCCCTTGACGACGTACGCGAGGGCGGCGTCCTGCGTGCCGAGGCCCTGCGGCTGGACGAGATCCGGCTGGCCGCCGTGGAGGCCAGGATCGCGGCGGATCTGCGGCTCGGCCGGCACGCCCATGTCATCAGTGAACTGACCGCGCTGACTTGTCGTCATCCCTTGCAGGAGAATCTGCACGCCCAGCTGATGCTCGCGCTGTACCGCAGCGGTCGGACGTCCCAGGCTCTCAAGGTCTTCCGGCAACTGCGCGACGTCACCGTACGGGAGCTGGGGATCGAACCCTCCCGCCGGGTTCAGGAACTGCATCGCTGGGTCCTCACCTGCGACCCGATCCTGGACGCGCCGGTGCCCAGCCTCGCCTAGGGGGTGTCTTGTCGATCAGGCCGGATCAGTGAGCGGGGTCCGGTGCTGTGGATCGCAAGGCGGAGGAGGGAGGCATGGCGGAGCCATGCCGACCGACGACAACGCGGCGAGGCGCGGCACCGGGGCACGCGAGCCCGGCCTGATCGACAAGACACCCCCTAGGCGAGGCTGGGCACCGGACCTGGTTCTCAGATCGAAAGGCACGACATGCGCCCCTTGTCCCCGGGGATCGCCACCCTCCACCTCTGGTCACTGTCCGAGGACGTCGTACTTCATCGCACCGCTCGCGATGACCGGTTGATCCTCTCCAGCCCCTGGGGCGTGAACCGGCTGGAACGGCCGGGCCCCCTCGTACTCGAAGCGCTCCGGCGCATGGAACTCGGCCCCGTCCTGCTCGCCAACGCGCTGCCCGGGCATCCCGACGACCGCCCGAAGGACGACACGCCCGCGATACTCGTGCCGGTGCTCACCGGCCTCTCCCATCTGATCGTGCGCACGCTCGGCGTGGACGACCTGGGCGGTCCGCTGCTGTCCGTGTTCCCCGTCGAACCCGCGGCCCGTTTCACGCTGGTACGGCTCACCGGCGGCAAGCCGATGCGTCTGCCGGACACCGCCGTCCTGACGTCGCTCCCGTCCGGATTCTCGCTGGAGGCCACGACCTCCGCGCACCGCGTCGTACTGCACAGGCCGGAGGCCGCCATGGTGGTGGCGCTCCTCGCCTGGCCCGTCACCCACGAGGCGGCCTCGGCCGCCCTGCCCCTGCCGCCCCAGGTGACGGAGGCCGTCCTGTGCTATCTGGCCGCCGCCGGGATGGCGGTCTGGGCGGACGGCTGAGGACCGGAAGCCGACCGGGAGCCGAGACCCGAGAACCGAGAGCCCGAAGGCCGAGCCGCCGTCAGAGCAGCCAGCCGGCGTCCCGCGCGAGACGGATGGCGTCGATGCGGTTGCGGGCGTTGAGCTTCGAAACGATGGTCGTGAGGTAGTTGCGTACGGTGCCCGACGACAGATGCAGCTCCGCCGCGATCTCGACCGCCTCCAGACCCTCGGCGGTGAGCCGCAGCACCTCCGTCTCCCGCTCCGTCAGCGGGTTCTGCGCGCTGTTCCACGAGGCGAGGGCCAGCCGTGAGTCGATGACGCGGTGGCCCGCGACGACCCGCCGGATCGCGTGCGCCAGCTCCGTCGGCGACTCGTCCTTCAGGAGATAGCCCGACACTCCCGCCGTCAGGGCCCGTTGGAGTACGCCGGGCCTGCCGAGGCTGGTGAGCATCAACGTCCGGCAGTCCGGCAGCTGTTCGTGGATCTGGACGGCGGCGCTCAGCCCGTCGAGTCCCGGCAGGTCGATGTCGATGAGGGCGACATCGGGCTTGACCGTCAGCGCCGTCTCAAGGATCTTGTCGCCCCGCTCCAGCTCGGCGACGACCTCGATGTCGCTCTCCAGATTCAGCAGCGCGACGAGCGCGCCCCGGACCATGTTCATGTCCTCGGCCAGCAATATTCGGATCACTGCCATGCCCCCATGCAGTTGCGATCGAACAACCCGGAGCCTATCAACCGGCCCGCACAGCGTCGGAATCAGGCCGCCGTCCGATTCCCGTCCTGCCGCTGCGAGGCGCCTTCGGCTCCGCCGAGGGGGGCCGACGCCGTCAGCCGGAATCGCGCGTCGCCGCGCTGCTCCACGACCAGCGTGCCGTTCACCGCGCTCAGCCGGCGGCCCAGATTCCCGAGGCCGGAACCGCTGTGCGGCGACGGATCGCGGTAGCCGGGCCGTACACCGTCGTTGCTCACCGAGAGCGTCATCAGCTCACCGTCCCGGTCGGCGACGATCTCGCAGTGCGAGGCATGGCTGTGCCGCAGCACATTGGTGACCGCCTCACGCAGCACGGTCGCGAAGACGGTGTCCAGGTCCTGGCTCACCGCGCCGATCCGCATCCGGACGCTGACCCGTACATCGGCGGAGTTCAGCACCGACTCCGCCGAACCGATCTCGTCCCGCAGGGACATGTCGCGATATCCGCTCGCGACCCCGCGGACGTCGGCGAGCGACTGCCGCGACATCGCCAGGACGTCCTCCACCTCCGTCTTCGCCCGCGCCGGGTGGGCCGGGAGCAGCCGGTGGATCAACTCGCCCTTGAGCGTGATCGCGGAGAGGCTGTAGCCGAGCAGATCGTGCAGGTCGCGCGCGAAGCGCAGGCGCTCCTTCGTCACCGCCACCCGCGTCAGTTCGCCCCGGGTCTCGTGCAGCATGTGAATCACGTCCACGAGCCGCGTCAGACCGTAGACGACGACCCCGGTGAGGAGCGTCGACTGTACGAAGTAGAACGTGTCGACCACCGAGCGTTCGGTGAGGATCGGCGGTACGAGCATGCTGGCCCCCACCGCCCCGTACATGATCCAGGCCGACTTCGTGGGAAGCAGCAGCAGGAGCGACCCGGCCAGGAATCCGGCCATCGAGCCCCACTGGGACTTGAACACGAGAAGCGGCAGATAGGTGAACAGGGCCTGGATGCCGAGCGTGAGGATCTTCCGGCGCACGGCGACCGTGCTCGCGCCCGGTCTGGAATGCACCAGTTGCAGCGCGAAGATGACGAAGAGACCGATCAGTGCGGCGGCTTCCTCTTCCGCCGACGTGTGGGCACTGAGGATGTTGAGCATGGTGATGCTGACGTAGCAGAGCAGTGCGGCGAGCAGGATCACCCGGCCCAGGCGGGGCACGGGCAGCTGATGACCGGCGTCCGGAGGATGTGCGCTCCCCTCCTCGCGCCGTTCTTCCGATTCGCGTAAAAACCTGCGGAACCGCGCCATCTCTTCCCCCATTTGTCACGATCACCTGCGCCCCCCTGCTCGGAGCATAAGCGAGGGACATGTGGATCACATAAGGGTGCGTTCCCAAAACAAACGCGTCACACCTGACCATCAACTCACAGGAGTTTCACAGGAAAACGTGCGGACCTGTTGCTTTCGGCTCAGCGGGTGGCATCCCTGGATGGCCGTACGAGCAGACCTCGCTCCAGGGCCACCATCACGGCGTGCGTACGGTCCTTCACGTCCAACTTGGCGAAGACCCGCAGCAGATGGGTCTTGACCGTGGCCTCGCCGATCACCAGACGCCGGCCGATGTCGGCGTTGGACAGGCCGTCGGCGACCGCGTTCAGTACGTCGATCTCCCGTCCGGTCAGGGCCACTTGGGTGGGCCGGCGCATCCGGGCGACCAGGCGTTCGGCGACCTTCGGGGCGAGGACCGTCTCGCCGCGGGCCGCCGCCCTGATGGCGTCGACGAGCTGTTCGCGGGTGGTGTCCTTGAGGAGATAGCCGATGGCTCCGGCCTCGACGGCGCGTTCGATCTCCACGTCAGTGTCGTACGTGGTGAGGATCAGCACCCGGGTCGCGGCGGGTCCCGCGATGATGCGTTCGGTCGCGGCTACACCGTCGAGCACGGGCATCCGCAGGTCGACCAGGGCGACATCGGGGGCGAGGGCCTCGACCAGCGCGACGGCCTCCCTGCCGTTGTCCGCCTCGCCGACGATGGTGATGGACGGCTCGGGCGCGAGGAGGGCGATGACTCCGGCGCGCATCACGGCGTGGTCGTCCACCACGATCACCCGGAGGCCATCGGTCTGTTCGGCCGGAGCGGCCGGAGCCGGCGAGGAACCCAGACCGGCCGGAGAAGTCGTAGCGGCCGGAGCGGCCGGAGCGCTGGAGGTGCTCGGATCGGACATGTCAGTCCTGACTGTTCGTGGGAATCATGGCTAGGACGCGGGTGCCGGCCCCGGGAGAGCTGGTGACGGTCAGCTCTCCGTCGAGTTCGGCGAGCCGCTTGCTCATACCGACCAGGCCGAAGCCCTGGGACTCCTCGACCAGGAAGCCCCGGCCGTCGTCGGTGATCTCCAGCTCTATGCCGTAGGGCAGTTCGGCCAGGACCATGCCCACCGTGGCCGCGCCCGAGTGCTTGCGCACATTGGCGAGGGACTCCTGGGCGCACCGCAGCAGGGCGATCCGGGTGGTCTGGTCGCACTCGACGTCCGCCAGCTCCGCGCTGACCGTGAGCCCGGTGTCCTGGACGAACCGGTCCAGTGTGCGGCGCAGGGTGGTGGCGACCGTCCCGGCGGCGACTCCGCTCTGCGGCGCGGAACCGACGAGCACCCGCGCCTCGGCGAAGTTCTCGCGGGCGGTCTGCGCGATGGACACGAGCTGTTGGTCGCAGCGCTCCGGCGCCTCGGTCAGACTGCCGCGGGCCGCCTCCGCGAGCACGAGGATGGAGGCGAAGCCCTGGGCGAGGGTGTCATGGATCTCGCGGGCGATCCGCTCCCGTTCGGCGGTGGCGCCCTGCTGCTGATACGCCTCCACCAAATGCCGCTGCGCCTCGTCGAGTTCGACCCGCAGCCGCTCGGTGCGCTCGTCGCTCTGCCCGACGAAGCGGTGCAGCCACAGCCCGAGGGCGGCCCCGCCGACACATCCCATGACTGTGAACACGACGTTTCCGGTGAGGAGTTGAGGACTCCACCCCTGTCGCAGGGTGCCGCCGGAGATCGCCGCCACCGCCCCGACCGCGCTCAGCACGATCGCGGAGCGCGGGCTGCGCGCGAAGGCCCAGAACTGCGGCAGGGAGACGATGTAGAAGGCGGCGGATCCGCCCAGGAGATACGAGAGCGCTCCGAGGAAGAGGGCGAGGACGAACAGATAGACCTCGGGGCGCAGGACCCGGTTCTTCGGCGCCGTCAGTACGAGCGCGTAGCAGCCGGAGATCAGGGCCAGCAGTCCCAACGACCAGTATTTCTTGGTGTCCTGGGCGTCCAGCACGGCGATGGCGGTGGGAGCCAGGCCGAAGACGATCCACGAGACGGTGTTCCAGAAGTGGAACCTGGGGGTGAAGGAACGGTCGTTGGGCTGCGGCCGGCTCATGGCGTCAGTTTACGTTTTGGAGCGGACGGTTCGCGGTGATCGCCTCGGCCGGCTTCGGCCCGGCGGCCATGCGCGACGGCCACCAGTTCGCCTCCCCGAGCAGCAGCATCAGGGCGGGGAGGATCAGCATCCGGATGACGAAGGCGTCGAGCAGGACGGCGACCGCGAGGACGAAGCCGATCTGCTTCATCTCGATCAGATGCAGGGCCGCGAAGCTCGCGAAGACCGTCACCATGACGACGGCCGCGCCGGTGACCACACCCGCCGAGCTGCTGATCCCGTCGAGCACCGCCTTGCGGGTGGGTACGCCGTTCATGGCGGCCTCCCTGATCCGGCTGATCACGAACACCTGGTAGTCCATCGACAGCCCGAAGAGGATGACGAAGAGGAACAGCGGCACCCGGGAGCCGATCGTGCCGGTGGAGGTGAAGTCGAGGAACCCTTCGGCCCAGGTGTTCTGGAAGAAGAGGACCAGGACGCCGATCGAGGCGGCGGCCGAGAGCAGGTTGAGCAGGATGCCGACGAGACCGAGGACCACGGAGCGGAAGGCCCACACCGTCATGGCGAAGGTGACGAGCAGCAGGGCGGCGATGATCAGCGGCAGCTTCTGCTTCTGATGGGTGGGGTAGTCGGTGTAGCGGGCGATGTCACCCGTCACGGCGGTCTGGGTGCCGGCGACCTTGCCGACCGTCTCGGGGAGGTAGGTGTCGCGGATGTCCTTGAGCGAGGACTGGGCCTGCTCGGTGTGCACGTAATGCGGCACCTGGATCTGGAGCATGCTGATCCGCTTGTCCTCGGAGATGGACAGCTTCGGGGTGCCGACGATCCGCGGGTCGCCCTCGATGTCCCCGGCGAGCGTGCGCAGCGCGGCGGTCACCTCCGGCGAGCGCTCGGCATCCGCGCGTACCAGGATCTGGTGCATGGACTTCAGGTCGGGGTAGGCCGCGTTGAGGCGGTCGAAGGTCTGCATGGCGACGATGTCGCGCGAGTGGGTGTCGCGGCCCATGTCGGTCAGCTTCATCCCCAGCGCCGGGGCGGCCAGGGCCAGCATCGCCACGAGGGTGACGGTCAGCGCGGCGGCGGGGTGCTTGGCGACGGGGCGCAGTACGGCGGCGGTGAACCGGCCTCCGCCGGGCTTGCGCTCCTTGGCCGCGCGCGGGGACTCACCGCGGGCCGTCGCCTTCGCCTCCTTGCGTACGGCGCGCCGCTCCGCGCGCTGGACCAGCTTCACCAGCAGGGCGGGCAGCACGGTCAGCGAGCTGATGATGGCGACCAGGGTCACGACGATCGCGCCCACGGCGATCGAGGAGAAGATGACGTCGTCGGCGAGGAACAGCGTGGCGCTGGAGACGGCGACGGCGAGACCGGACAGGACGACCGCGCGGCCCGAGGTGGCGGCTGCCAGCTCCACCACGGCCTGCGGGGTGAGATGGCCGCCGGCCTTGGCGCGCTCCTCGCGCTCCCGCTTGAGATAGAAGAGCGTGTAGTCGACGCCCACGGCGAGACCGATGAGCAGGATCACGTTGGTGCCGACGCCGGCGTCGGGGAAGACGTGCGAGGCGAGTCCCGACAGTCCGATGGCCGCGGCGATCGAGGTGAGCGCGAGCAGCAGCGGTACGAGCGCCATCGCCAGGGAGCTGAAGACGACGAGCAGCGTGATCAGTGTGACGGGCAGGGCGATCATCTCGGTACGGGCGAGATCGTCGCCGCGCAGCTTCTCCACCCCCTTGCTGATGGAGGGGGATCCGGTCTCCTCCACCCGCAGGTCCGGGTTGGCCTTCTGGACCTCGGCGGTCTGCGCGAGGAGCGGGTCGACATGCTTCTTGCCGTCCAGCTCGGGGCCGTTCATGGTGATGTCGACACGTACGGCGCTGCCGTCGGCGGAGGTCACCGGTACGGCCACCGAGCGGACCTCGGGCAGGGCGCGCATCCGGGTCGCGACGTCCTTGGCGGCGGCGCCGGCGGCTGCCGGGTCGAGCCGGTCGCCGCCGGGACCGGCGGTGATCAGCACACGCTCGACGGGGCGCTGCTGGAGGCCGCCCTCGGCCGCCAGCGCCTCGCCACGGCCGGCCTCGCCGACCCGGTAGTCCTCCGTGGCGGCCTGGTTGGTGCCCGCCGCGATACCGGCGCCCAGGCACAGGACCACGAAGAGGAGCCAGCCGACGATCGCGCGCCAGGGGTGTCCGGCGCTCCAACGAGCCATACGTACCAGTGAATTCGTCATGCGTTCATGCTGATCGGCGGGGGTGTGCCGCCGACAGCCTCACCCGGTTGAACTTGGCGTCCACCAGTTGGTGGACCCCCTTGTCCCCCGGCATGTGAAAGCCCCTGGGTACGCGCGGTCCGCGCGCACCCAGGGGCGGGGGGGGGGGAGGGAGATGGTCGGAGGGACAGAGGGGAAGAGGGAAGAGGTCGGGGGCGGCTCGGCAGAGACTCAGAAGCTCAGAAGCTCAGTGTGTGATAGACCGTCACATCCCCGGACAGCTCCTGGCATCGCCGGGCCGCCGCCGCGAGACGCGCGGGGCAGTCGGGGGCCGTGCTGTCCAGCAGGACGCCGAGCGTGGTGCCGCTGTGCGCGACCGCCACGCCCAGCCCGCCCACCTCCTCGCAGATACGCACCATCGGCTCCAACGCCCATTTGTGCCGCAGGACTTGATTCATCCGGGCGCTCGCCGTCGCCACCCGGCCGACCTCGGCGAGATCACCGCGGGCGATGGCACCGGTGACGCGTTCAAGCAGCCGCGCGTAACGGTGCTTGTCCGCCTCGGTGAACGGCTTGGGGATGGCGTTGAACGCGACCGTGTCCACCGCGCCGCCCTCGTCGATGCCGACCACGGCCATGGACGGCAGCGACCCGAGCCGGGCCCGTAGCCGGACACTGCGGTGGTGGAAAGCGACGATCGACGGATACAGCACGCCGTCGGTCGGCTCGATCCTGGCCAGATACGTCTCCAGGCGGCGCGGCGGCATCGGCTCGTCGAGCGCGTTGGCGACGGCGCGCGCCGTGGCGACCAGGTCGGCGGACGAGCTTGCCAGGCCCTTGCCCTCGGGCAGGGTGCTGTCGATGCGCAGCATGCCGCCCGCGCCGCCGCCGGAGTCCGCAAGGATCATGGAGGCGAGCCGCAGCGCCTTGGCCTTGTGCTCCGGGGAGACCGTCAACGCGTCCCCCGGGGCGCCGAGTTCGAACCGCGCCAGCGACCAGCGGGCGACGGGCAGCGTCACCAGGAAGTCCCCGTCCTCCTCGGGCAGCACGCCTTGCAGCAGCTCGCCGAAGGTGCCGAAGGCGGTGCTGACGCCGGTCGCGGCCACCCTTCGGTAGCCCGCGTCCCGTGCGCTGCCCGCGCCCGTCCTGCTGCTCGTGCTCGTCGTGCTGCTCGTGCTCGTGCTCGTGCTCGTCGTCATGGTCCGGTCCCCTCGTCCCGATCGCCATGGTCGCCCCGGTCGCCGGGCGGCGCACAGGCCGCCCGCACCAAGGCGGCCGTCAGGGCCGGCCGCGTACCGACGAAGTAGTGGCCGCCCTGGTCCAGTTCGTGCAGCGTCACCTCGTCGCACAGCTCCAGCCAGGCCCGGTGGCGACGCCCCGCGTCGGCGGTGGCGGTGTCGTCGCGCGCCACCACGACGTCCACCGGCGCGCTCACCCGGTGGCGCCGGGGATCCTGCCGGGCCCGGACGAGATGGCGGTTGGCCACGCCGACGTCGTGCCGGTAGGAGCGGTCGGCGATACGGGCCCGCTCCGGCCGGTACGCGTCCAGCTCCACGTACGCGTTGTCCACCCGCATCCGGTCGAGCAGCAGCCGCCGGTCGACCCCGGCGACCCGCTCAGCCTCGGCCCGCAACTCCTCGTCGGGCAGCAGGAGTTGCGCCCCGAGAAAGACACGCCGCACGGGCCGCCCCGCCTCCTGGAGGAGCCGGGCGGTGGCGAGCGCCACGGCTGATCCCGCGCAGTGCCCCCACAACAGCACCGGTGTGCCGACGTGCGCGAGGATCTCGTCCCGCGCCCGCGCCGCGATCGTGGGCACGTCCAGGAGCGGTTCGTCCTCGGCGGCGAAGTCGTGTCCGGGCAGTTCGGCGCCGAGGACGGCGATGCCCTCCGGCTCCAACTGGGCCGCCAGCGAGCGGAAGTTCACCGCGTTCCCGCCCGCGTAGGGGAAGCACACCAGGGTGTGGTGCACGCTGCGTACCGGCAGCAGCGGATGCAGCAGCCGCTGGCCGCCGGGTCCGGTCTCCCCCCGCCCGCGCCCGGCGAGGACGCCCGCGAGATCGGCGAGGCGCGGGTGGGCCACCAGCTCACGGACGGTCAGCCGCCGGTCGAGCTGGGCGATCAGCCGTACCGCCGCCAGCGAAGTGCCGCCGAGCGCGAAGAAGTTGTCGTCCCGGCCGATGCGCTCAAGAGGCGCGCCGAGGACTTCGGCCCATGCCATGGCGAGGCGCCGTTCGCCGGGCCCGGCGGGCGCGGTGTGCGCGGCGCCGCCGTGGCCGAGGGTCCCGGCGAGCGCGCCCAGGGCCGCCTTGTCGACCTTTCCGTGTGTGGTCAGCGGCAGCCGGTCGAGTCGGTACAGATGGGCGGGCACCATGTAGTGGGGCAGCAGCTCACCGAGGAACTCCCGGGCCGCCGCGACGAGATCGGGCGACGACGGCGCGTCCCACGCGGTGAAGAAGGCGGCGAGATTACGGGGCTCCCGGGCCTCGCCGTCGACGACGACCGCGGCCTCCCGCACCCCGGGCACGGCGCGCAACCGGTGCTCGATCTCGCCGAGTTCGATACGGAAGCCGCGGATCTTGACCTGTTCGTCGTGGCGCCCCAGATACTCCAGCCGCCCGCCGGGCAACCAGCGCCCGAAGTCACCGGTGCGGTACATCCGGGTGCCCGCCCGGAAGGGATCGGGTACGAAGGACTGCGGGGTGCGCGCCTCGTCGTTGAGGTAGCCACGCCCCACGCACACCCCGGAGAAGGCGATCTCGCCGACCGAGCCGAGCGGGACCGGCTCCAGATTCTCGTCCAGTACATAGGTGTTGACGTTGCGCAGGGGCCGGCCGAGCGGGACGGTGCCGCCGTCCGGCGGGGCGTCCATGACGTGGTGCGTCGTGTCGTCGCACACCTCGGTGGCGCCGTAGGCGTTGACGAGGCGTACGCCGGGAAAGGCGGCGAACCACCGCCGTACCAGCGCCGGCGCGAGGACGTCCCCGGTCACGCACACGGTGTGCAGCGCCCCGGTCGCGGCCGTTCCGTGCTCCACACCGCGCAGCAGCGCGTCCAGATGCGCGGGCACGGTCTGCGCGACGGTGACCCCGCCGCCCGCGATCTCGGCCAGGAAGCCCTCCGGGTCGAGCAGGACACCGGAGTCCACGACACGCACGGCGGCGCCGGTCAGGAGCGGCGCGGCGAACTGCCACAGGGAGATGTCGAACCCCTGCGAGGCGGTCTGTGCCACGACCTCGCCGGCGCCCGCCGCGAGGCCCATGTCCTCGACCTTCGCGAGGAGATGGTTGAGCATCCCGGCGTGCTCGCACACGGCGCCCTTGGGGGTGCCGGTGGAGCCGGAGGTGAAGAAGACGTACGCCGCCCGGTCCGGGGCCGGCGAGGCCTGCGGGGCGGGCCCGGTGGGCGTCGGCGGGGCCGGGCCGTCGGTGTCCTGTAGGTGCGGCGCGTTCAACACCGGTGGCGGGGAGTCCAGTTCGGCGAGGGCCTTGCGCGCGTACGCCTCACTGTCGTGGTCGGTGAGCACCACCACCGCGCCGGCGGCCCGTAGTTGGTACGCCATCCGCTCGACGGGCAGGTCGGGCGGCATCGGCAGATAGACCGCGCCCGCCTTGAACACGCCGACGGCGGACGCGATCCAGTCGAGGGAGCGTTCCATGACCACGGCGACGGTGTCCTCGGCGCCGGCCCCCGCCTCGGCCAGCGCCCGCGCGACCCGGCCGGCCCGCTCGTCGAGCCGCCGGTACGTCCAGCTCAGCTCCCCGTGGAGGGCGGCGGGGGCGTCGGGAGTGCGCCGCGCCTGCTCCTCGAACAGGTCGGTGAACGTCGCGTCCGGCAGCTCGGCGCGCGGCCCGGCGAGCCCGAAGATCTGGGTCCGCCTCTCCTGCGGCGACAGCAGGCTCTGCCGGTCGTGGCGGGCGGCGGGGTCCGCCGTGAGCAGGCGCAGGGCGGTCAGTTGGTAGCCGGCCAGCCGCTCGGCGTACGCGGCGTCGATGTGCGCGGTGTCGTGGTGGAGGCGGAGGGTGAGTCCGCCGTGCTCGTCGCGCTCCCACCCGGTGTGCAGGACGACACCGTCCCCGGCCGGGCTCTCCCCGGGGATCGCCGCCGGTCGCGTGAGCCCGGTCAGGTCCACCGTCGCCTCGGGGCGTACGCCGGGGCGGTGGGCCAGCGGCGTGTGCGAGACGGCGGTCACGAGGTCGGCCCAGGACGAGCCCGTCACGGTGTGGCGCAGGGTGAGCGGGGCCCGGTGGGCGGTCGACCGTACACAGCCGACGAGCACGTCGCGGTCGGAGGTGATCGCGGCGTGGACATGGACGTACGCCGCGAGCACCAGGTCCGCCACGGAGGTGTTCAGTTCCTCGGCGGTGCGGGTCAGGGCCTCCGGGAGTCCGGGGGGCAGCGGGGTGCGCAGCGCCGCGTATCCCGGTGCGTCGCCGGGTGCGCGCCGGCGCGGGATCCTGCTGAGTTCGGTGTCCGCGCTCATCTGCTCGGGGCCCCCTCCGGTACCGCCTGTGCGATGTCGACGGCGATCAACTCGGCTGCCGCCTCGGCCCGTCGACCGGCCGTCCGGGTGTCGGACCCGGTGGCGACCACGCAGCCGAGGCGGTCCTGGAACGAGTGCGTGATCGTGACCTCGCGGCCGACGTAGGTGTTCGCCGCCACGGCGGCCACCACGCCGGGCGCGTGCGCCGCCGCTTCGAGCCCTTCGACGGCCGTCACGCGTCCCTCGCGCCCGGCCATCACGAACCGGACGGCCGCGTGTCCGGCTGCCGTCCCCGGCGGCGCCTGGGTCAGTCCCGCCGCCCGCGCGACGACGGCGTCGACCAGGTCGACGCCGGTGGCCGCCCGGACGGCGGCCGGGATCATGCCGCCGGCGAGCCTCGGGTTGACCTCGATGACGACGGGTCCGCCGGCGGATCGGCGCAGTTCGGTGTGGGCGGCGCCCCAGCCGAGGCCGAGGGCGGCGAGCGCGCGCAGGGCGGTGTCGCCGAGGGCGGTCGCGATGTCCGGTGCCACCGGGGCGGGTACGTCGTGTCCGTGCTCGACGAAGTACGGCCGTGGGCCGAGGTGTTTGGCGACGACGGCGACGACGGCGCCGTCGAACGTCTCGACGGAGAACTCCGGTCCGTCCACGGCCGCCTCCACGAGGACGCGGCGCGCCGTGCTCGCGCCCCGTTCGTCGGTGCCGCGGGCGAGCAGGCCGGCCGCCCACCGCCTGGTCTCGTCGCGGTCCCGGCACAGCCGTACGCCGACCGAGCCCGATCCGCTCACCGGTTTGAGGACGACGGGATGGCCGATGGTGTCGGCCGCGCCGACGGCCGACTCCACGTCGTCGGCCACCGCGAACGCGGGCACGGGCACCCCGGCGGCCAGATGCGCGGCGCGCTGCGTGTCCTTGGCCCGGCAGCGTTCGACGGCGTCGCCGTCGGGCGCGGGCAGTGCGAGGCGGGCCGCCGCGCGGGCAGCGGACGCCACGAAGTACTCGGAGCTGGAGGTGATCCCGGCGAGCCCGCCGTCCGTGGCGAGCGCGGCGCAGGCGGCCAGGACGGCGGTGAGGTCCGCGGTGTCCAGGGTCCGGGTCTCGATGCCGTCCTGGACGACGTACGGGTAGCGGCCGGGATCGCGGGTCAGCAGGACGGGCCGCAGGCCCCGGGCCCGCGCGGCGGCGCAGAACTCCCGCCCCGTACCGGTGGTGTTGCTCTCCACGAACGCGAACCAGCGGCCGGTCATGACGACGCTCCTGTTCCGTACCGGGTCACGACGGCGGCGGAGTCGGCGTCGAGGCGCCGGTGGGCGGCGCGCAGCCGGCGGCGGTGTTCCGCCAGGCGCTCGCCGTGGCCCGTGAGGCTCGCGCGGAGCCGGGCCACGACCGTGTCGCACTCGCCGGGGCCGCCGCCCCTGTTCAGGTCCGCGACGACCTCGCCCGGCGTGGGCGAGGCGGCGCGCGGGTCGAGGCCCAGTTCCTCGGGGCGGGCCACCGCCGTCAGGTCGTGCTCCCCCGCCGCGACCGCGTCGCGTACGGCGGCGCCCACCACGTGGTGCGCGGTGCGGAAGGGGACACCCCGGGCGACCATTCTGTTGGCGATGACGGTGGCGGTGACGAAGCCCTCGCGGGCCCGTCGGTCCATCCGCCCGGCGTCCGGCCGTGCCCCCGACACCAGGACCTGGCCGAGCAGCACGGCGTCGTGGAGGGCGTCGAAGGCGGGCCAGGCCGCGGCCACGGCCTCCGTGCCCACCTCGATGGAGTTGGTGAACGGTGTCGACTTCATGGCGGACGCCACGGCGGTCCACGCGCCGATGGCCACCGCCGCCTTGGCCTTGACGTGTTCGAGGAGGAACGCGTTGCGTTTCTGCGGCATGGCGGAGCTGCCGCCGACGAGCCGTTCGGGGAACGCGACGAAGCCGAACTCCTGGGTGCTCCACAGCTGGAGGTCCGTGGCGAGCCTGCTGAGGGTCACCGCGGCCGATGCGGCGCAGCCGACCGCGCGCAGCACGCTGTCGCGGGAGGCCACCGCGTCCATGGCGTGCGGCGCGGGTCCGGAGAAGCCGAGGAGCGCGGCGGTGCGGCCCGGGTCGATGGGCAGATCCGTACCGGCCACGGCGCCGGCGCCCAGCGGGCTGCGGTCCACCTCGGCCAGTGTGTGCAGCAGGGCCGTCAGATCGCGGTCGAGCGCGGACGCGATGCCCGCCAGGTAGTAGCCGTAGGTGATCGGCATGGCGGGCTGGAAGTGGGTGTGCACGGGCATCACGACGTGCGCGTGGGCGCGGGCGCGGGCCAGCAGTACGGCCTGCTGGCGCAGCAACTGGCCGGTCAGCTCGATGAGTTCGTCCCGCAGCCGCATCGCGGTCACGGTCGCCTTGATGTCGTTGCGGGAGCGGGCGGTGTGCAGCTTGCCGCCGACGTCCGCGCCCAGTTCCCGCACCAGATGGCCCTCGTACATCAGATACGCGCCACGGGGGGCGTCGAGCCCTTCGAGTTCGCGGAATCCGTCGGCGCGCATCCGCCGGACCCGGTGGAGCAGGGCGGCGGCGACCGGTCCCGGGAGCAGTCCGCTCTCGGTGAGCATCACGACATGGGCGAGGTCGACGGTGCTGATGGGCGCCAGTTCGCGGCGGATGTCGTCGAAGTCCTGCGCGCCGTAGACGATGCGGCGGGTACGGGGGTTGAGGGTGCGGGTGAGCCGCCCGGTGCCGGCCGCCGGTGCGGCTTCTCCGGCGGTCATCGGTGCCGCGCCCGCCGTCATCGGTGGTGCGCCGTCGGTCGCCGTCGGTGCGCCGCTCATGACAGGCCGCCTTCCGGCACGGTGAGGGCCGAGGCGCCGCGCGCCACGGTCCCGGGGACCTGCTCGTAGGGTCGGCGGCCCCAGACGTAGCGGGACCAGCGCTCGCCGACGAGATCGGGGCCGGCGACGCCGACCGGCTCGGAGGGGTGCTCGCCCGGCGCGTACCCGTGGGACGTCAGCCAGGCGTCGTCGTACACGGTGGCCTGGTAGCGGTAACCCTCGTCCGGGAGCATCACCACACAGGTACCGTCCGGGTTGCGGTCGGCCCACCAGCGGGCGACGAGATACGCCGCGCCGCTGGTCGGTCCCTGGAACAGCGCGTGTTCCGCGTGCAGCGCGCGCGTGCTGCGGTACGCGTCGCCGGCCGAGCACCAGTGGACCTCGTCGAAGGCGGAGTGGTCGAGATTGCCAGGCCACAGGCTGTTGCCGAGGCCGCGCAGTTCACGTGTTCCGTCGGGCAGGCCGAACAGCACGCTGCGATGGGTGTCGACACCGATGGCCCGGGTGTGCGGGGTGTGCTCGCGCAGGCCGCGCACGGTGCCGCACATGGAGCCGCCGGAGCCGACCGGGCCCACCAGGCAGTCGACCGTGCCGAGTTGGCGGGTGAGCAGATCGGCGACCACCTTGTACGAGAGGGGGTTGCCGGGGTTGGTGTACTGCTCGGGGCAGAAGGTCTTGGGCAGTTCGGCGCGGATCTCGGCGAGCCGGCGCAGCCTGGCCTCCTGGTAGCCGCCGACGGGCGCGGGTTCCCGGCAGATCTCGACGGTCGCCCCGAGGTCGGTGAGCCTGCGGTACAGATTGGCGTCGATGGCGGGGTCGCTGACGAGGATCAGCTTGAGCCGCATCAGGGCCGCCTGCATGGCGAGGGCGAGCCCGAAGGTGCCCGACGTGGTCTCGACGACCACGGTGTCGCTCTCCAGCTCGCCGCGTTCTTGCGCCTCTCGCAGAATGTGATGCGCGGGCAGCAGCTTCATCAGGGTGAAGACCGCGCCGTACAGGCGGGGACCGATCCGGACGAGGCGCGGCATCATCTGCGCCTCCGTGATCGAGTGGTAGGGCGATGTCACCGGCATGGGGTCTCCCGTGGATCGTGAACGACGACTGGGCACACCTGGGCCACGTCCGACCTAGGACCTGTCGTTCGGCCATGTTTCCTTCCCCGCCCTGACAGCCCGCTGACAGCGGCCAGGCAGCGGACCGGTAGCGGGCCGGCAGCGGGCCGGGGCCGGAGCCGGTGTCAGCTCCGTGTCAGGGCCGTGACAGATCATCACGACGAGCACGACACGTTCCCGCGGGACAGCCGCGGGGCACGAATCCGGGGGGCAGCATGCTGTGGACGCAGTGCGTCGAGCCGAGACCGTTCGCCGCGCGGCGGCTGATCTGTTTTCCGCACGCCGGAGGGTCCCCGCACTTCTTCCGGGGCTGGGCGCGGGCCTTCGACGGCGTCGAGGTCCACACCGTGTGCTATCCGGGCCGGGCGGAGCGCTTCACCGAGCCGTGCGCCACGGATCTCGTGGCGCTGGCCCGGAGCGTCGCCGAGGAGCTGCTCGCCACCGGGGACACCCGGCCCACCGTCCTGTTCGGGCACAGCATGGGCGCGACGGTCGCCTTCGAGACGGCGTGCGCGCTGTCGGAGGCCGGCGCCGAGGTGAGCGCCCTGGTCGTCTCGGGCGCCCGTGCCCCGCAGCTGATGACCGCCGACCCGGCCGCCGCCACCACCTGGGACGAGGCGTCCGTCGCCCGTACCCTGGTCGAACTGGGCGGTACCGAGCCGGAGTTGCTGGAGAACCGGGGCTTCGTCGAACTCGTGATGCCGTACATCGGCGCCGACTTCCGGATGCTCGCCCGGTACGCGGGCCGTACCAACAGCCCGCTCACCTGCCCGCTCACCTCGCTCGTCGGGCTGTCCGATCCCCGGGTGTCGCGGGCGGACGCGGCGGCCTGGCAGGAGGCCACCCGGGGCCCGTTCCAACTCCGCACGCCCCCGGGCGAGCACTTCTATCTCGCCGACGCGCCCCCGTTCGACATCGTGGCGCAGGCCCTGCGGGCCCGTCCGGTCAGCTCCGCCGGTACGAGTCGGCGAGCCGGTCGGCCAGACCGAGCGCCTGCGCGCGATTGAGCCGCGGGTCGCACGCCGTCTCGTACCGCTGTGTCAGCTCCTCGGCGAACAGCGGGCCGCCGGCGCCGAGACATTCGGTGACGTCGTCCCCGGTGAGTTCCAGATGGACGCCGCCGGGGTGCGTGCCCAGCGCGCGGTGCACCTCGACGAAGCCGCGTACCTCGTCGAGCACGTCGGCCACATGCCGGGTCTTGTGGCCGCTCGGCGCGGTGACCGTGTTGCCGTGCATGGGATCGCTGACCCAGCACACCGCGGAGCCTTCGGCGTTGGCCTTCTCGACGAGGGCGGGCAGGACGTCGCGTACGCGTCGGGCGCCGGCCCGCACGACGAAGGTGAGCCTGCCGGGCTCCCGGCCCGGGTCGAGCCGGTCCATCAGCCCGAGCATTTCGTCGCTGGTGGCGTTCGGGCCCAGCTTCACCGCGACGGGGTTGCTGATGCGGGAGCAGAACTCGACGTGCGCGCCGTCGAGTTGGCGGGTGCGTTCACCGATCCACAGCAGATGTCCGCCGCCCGAGTGGACGCGCCCCGTCGCGGGGTCGGTACGCAGCAGGGCGGCCTCGTAGTCCAGCAGCAGCGCCTCGTGGCTCACATAGAACTCCGGGCCGGGGACGTCCGGTGCCCCCTCGGCGGCCAGGGAGCGCAGCACGTCGAGCGTGCGCGCCGACTCCTCGTACATGGTGCGCAGCCGGGCGGGGTCGGGTCTGCGGGCCCGCTCGCCGAAGTGCCGTCCGTTGACGGCGTCGCCCCGGTAGGACGGCAGGGTGACACCGTCCCGCCGCTCGACGGGGCTCGATCGCGGTTTGGCGTACTGCCCCGCCATCCGCCCCACCGTGACCACCGGCAGACCACTGGCGCGGCCGAGGACGGCCGCCATCCGCAGCAGCGTCGTGGCCGTGCGGCGGATCGATCCGGCGGTGCCGGGCGCGAAGGTCTCGGCGCAGTCGCCGCCCTGGAGCAGCGTCGCCTCGCCGCGTGCCACTCGCGCCAGCCGCTGCCGCAGCCGGTCGCACGCGTCGGCGCTCACCAGCGGCGGCCGTACGGCGAGTCCGGCCGTGACGCGCTCCAGCTCCCGGGGGTCGGGCCAGTGCGGCTGCTGAGCCGCCGGGCGTGTGCGCCAGGATCTCGCGGCCTCGTGCCCGTCCCCGGAATTGCTTTTCCCTGCTGCCATGTCGGCCCTTCCCAGTGAGTGTCGAAGAAGCACGCCGTACGCGCCCGCGTTCCGCCGCTCAGGCCCGTCCCGCGGCCACCAGCGCGGCCACCGCGCCGGGGCCGCCCGTCACCACGGACCGCCCGACCAGCACCGCGTCGGCGCCGAGCGCGCCGTACGCGGCGACGTCGTCCGGGCCGCGTACACCCGACTCGGCGATCCGCACCACATCGGCCGGGATCTCCGGTGCGACCCGGGCGAAGGTGCCCCGGTCGACGTCGAGCGTGCGCAGGTCGCGGGCGTTGACCCCGATCACCGGCGCCCCGGCGTCCAGCGCCCGTACCGCCTCCGCCGCGTCGTGCACCTCCACCAGCGGGGTGAGTCCCACCTCGGCGGCGAGGGCCAACAGGTCGGTGAGGAGCGGCTGTTCGAGGGCGGCGACGATCAGGAGGACCAGCTCGGCGCCGTGCGCGCGGGCCTCCCACACCTGGTAGGGGTCGACGACGAAGTCCTTGCGCAGCACGGGCAGCCGGACCCGGGCGCGGACCGCGTCCAGGTCGGCGAGGCTGCCGCCGAACCGGCGGCCCTCGGTGAGGACGCTGACCGCCGCCGCGCCGCCCGCCTCGTACGCGGCGGCGAGCGCGGCCGGATCGGCGATGTCGGCGATGGGGCCGAGCGCGGGGCTCGCCCGTTTCACCTCGGCGATCACCCGCACGCCGGCGCCGCCGCGCAGCAGGCCGGTGACGTCGCGGCCGGCCGGGCGGGAGGCCGCCCGGTCCGCCAACTCCCGCTGTGGCACCTCGCGTCGCCGGAGCGCGAGGTCCTCGCGTGCGCCGGCCAGGATGCCGTCGAGCACGTTCATCCTCGGGCCCCTTCCTCGGTTGGACCGCCGGGGGGCCCGGAGCGTGGCCCCGGGCCCCCCGGCGGAGGGTTGGTGAAGCTCTGCGGTCAGGTCATGGCGACGACGACCTTGCGCTCGCCGGTGAACGCCTCTCGGCCGTGCAGCACCGACATGTTGTCGACGATCATCACGTCGCCCACCCGCCAGGGCTCCGCGAGCTTGTTCTCGCGCTGGGCCCGGCGCATGTGCGCCAGGTCCTCGTCGGAGAGCGGGCTCCCGTCGCCGTAGGTGATCCAGTGCGGCAGATCGTGGACGGACTCGGTCACCGAGAGCAGCAACTCGCCCTCGTCGCCCGGCAGGTTGGACGGATGCCACTGGTCGGCCTGGTTGAACCAGGTGTCGCGACCCGTGCGCGGGTTCTTGCGGATCGCCGGCCGGTGCTGGCGTACGCGCAGACCGCCCTCGGCGGTCCACTCGAAGTCGGCGTCGGAATCGGTCAGGAACTCCTCGACGACGGCGCGGTCCTCGGTCTCGAAGGTGTCCTGCCACGACTTGCCGAGCCCGTGTCCGCCGTGCAGATGCTGGTGGTAGACGACCCCGCCCGCCAGCCGGTCGCGCAGTCCGGCCGGCAGCGCGGCGAGCAGGGCCTCTCCGTCGCAGACCGGGGTGGCGCCGCCGGTCGCCGCCGCCACGAAGCAGCCGAAGAACAGCCGGGTCGGCCAGGTCTTCGCGTACGACAGCTCGTTGTGCAGCGTGATGTCGTAGCGGGCCGGGTACTCGGTCGAGGTGAAGACACCGTCGGAGACGGCGGCGCGCGGGGTGTTGCCGCCCCGGTAGCTGTCGATGAGGCGGTCGCCGAAGCGGGCGACCACGGCGTGGAACGCCTCCGCGTCGGTGGCGCCGGCGCCCCGCAGCAGCACCGCGCCGTATGTGTCGAGCAGTTCCTCGGCCTGCCGCCGGATGTCGCCCAGGCCGGTGCCGTCCGGGGCATCCGCCGGGCCGCCGGCCGGGCTGTCGGCCGGGCTGTCCAGGTGCAGGACGGCGAGTGTGGTGCCGCCCGTCGTCAGGGTCTCGTGTCGCACGTCAGCGGGTCTCCTCACCGGCCGGTGCCGCGCGCAGTGCCACGGGCAGGCCGCTGTAGCCGTGAATGAAGTTGGAGTAGAGGCGGACGGCCGGGCCCCGCAGGGCGACCTCCGCCGCCATGTCGCGTACCGCTTCGACCATGGCCTGCACATGGACCCGGCCGAGGAACGCCCCGAGGCAGAAGTGCGGGCCGTGGCCGAACACCACATGCTTGTTGGGGCTGCGTCCCACGTCGAAACGGTGGGCGTCGGCGAAGACCTCCTCGTCGAAGTTGGCGGAGGTGTTCCAGAGGGTGACCACGTCGCCCGCCTTGATCACCCGGTCCCGCAGGGGTACGTCGGTCAGGGCGCGCCGGCCGAAGTGCATGGCGGGCGTCGCCCAGCGCAGCACCTCCTCGGTGGCGCTCTCCGAGGTCACCTCGCCCGCCTTGACCCTGCGCCACTGCTCGGGGTTCTCGGCCAGCGCGATGAGGCCGCCGGTGAGGGACATCCGGGTCGACTCGTCGCCGCCGAGGATGAGGCTGTAGCAGTTGAGGACGATCTCGTCCTCGGTCAGCGGCTCGCCGTCGATCCGCGCGGTGGCGAGGACGCTGAGGACGTCGTCACCGGGGTTCGCCCGGCGTTCGGCGACGAGCTGCGACATGTAGAGCAGGATCTCGTTGCGGGCCATCAGGGACTCGAACTCGCTGTCGTCGCCGGAGTGCCGGGACAGCGTCCGCGTGTTCCACTCGACGAGTTGCGGCCGGTCGGCGTCGGGGATGTCCAGCAGGTCGCCCATGGTGTGGATCGGGATGTGGTCGACGACGTCGGTGACGAAGTCCGCGTCGGGCGAGCCGATGATCCCGGCGAGGAGCCGGCGGGTGTGCTCGTGGACCCCGGCGACGACGGGTTCGAGGACGCGTGGCGCGAAGGACTTCAGCATCAGGTTGCGGATCTCGCGGTGCCGCTTGCCGTCGGTGACGGCGAGCATCTTGCCCGCCGCCGAGTCGCCGCCCTGGAGCAGGGTGGCGAGCACCGTGCCCCGCTCGGAGGTGAACCGCTTGTTGTCGCGGTAGACGCTCACGGCGTCGGCGTACGTGGACACCACCCAGAATCCGGGGTTGTCCCCGCGGGCCGGGTGCCAGTGCACCGGGCTCTCGGTGCGGAAGCGGCGCCACATGGCGGGCGCGTCGTTGTCGAGGAAGGTCCGGGGGTCGGTGAGATCGAGGGAGGCGAGGTCCGGCGCGTGCGCCAGTTCGGTTACGGGCATGGGTCTTCGTCCTCGGGACTGGGAGCGGGCTCGGGGCCGGGGCCGGTCAGCGGCCCGCGGTGCGGAAGCGGCGCAGGCTCACGACGCAGCAGGTCACGAACAGCGCGGTCATGGTCACGGCCGCGACGAGCAGGGGGTGTTCGCCGACGAAGCCGCCGCTGGTGGTGGCCGGGTTGCCCCACAGCTCGCGGCAGGCCGCGATCACGGAACTCACCGGGTTCCACTCGGCCAGTGGCCGCACCGCGCCGGGCATCGACTGCGGTGAGATGAAGGCGCTGGACAGGAAGGGCAGCACGATGACGATGAACGGGGCGACCACGGCGATCGTCTCGACGCTGCGCAGGGTCAGGGCGAGCAGCACCCCGAGCCACAGCATCACGTACACGAACACCGCGATCAGGGCGAACCCCGCGAGGGTGGGGAGCAGCCCGGTGTGCGAGCGCCAGCCGAGCAGCAGCCCGGCGACGGCCGTGACGAGGAGCCCGGCGAGGCCCACCACCAGGTCGGCGCTGGTGTGCCCGATCGGCACCGCGAGCCGGCTGATGGGCAGGGACCGGAACCGGTCGACGAGCCCGCCCTGGAAGTCCATGGCGAGCGACACCGCCGTGGGTCCGACACAGGCGAGTCCGACCTGGACGGCGCCGCCCGCGAAGACGTACTCGATGTACGAGCCGCCCGCCGGCAGGGTGACGGCGTCCCGGAAGAGATAGCCGAGCAGCACGAGCGAGATCAGCGGGTTGAGGACGACGCCGATGGCCCGGCCGGGGGCGCGGCTGAGCCGGCGCAGCCGGCGGCCGGCCACGGCGGTGATCTCCACGGCGGCGGTGCGCAGCCGGCCGTACGGCGTCCCCGCCGCCGTGGGCGGGGGCGCGTCGACGGGCTTCGGATGACGGGGGGTCGGCAGGGTCGTCGTCATGACAGCTCCCGGCCGGTGCGCGCGGCGTGCAGCCGGTCGAGTTCGGCGGCGACGGCCGGACCGATCTCGGCCAGTGGTCCGGCGCTGAGCATGTCGTCGTGCGCGCAGTCGATCCGGTGCACGGTGGTGGGGCCGCTGTGCTGTGGCCGCCACAGCGCCTCCTTGTCCGTCACCTCGCCCCACGGTGAGCGCCCGGCGACGAAGAGCTGCATCTCGCCGTCGTAACTCCCCGGCAGATACGCGGTGTTGAGGATCTGGTGGCGGGCCATCAGGGCGACCATGCGGGTCATGCGCTCCTCCCCCATGCGGGCCAGCGGGTTGTTGTCGCGGCGCAGCACGTCGATGAGATCGGCGGGTGTGAGGTCACGGCCGCCGTACTCGTCGGGGCTGTGGCCGATGCCCTCCAGCAGCCAGGCGAGACTGCCCTGTTCGTCGCGTACGTCGGCCACGCCGGTGCGCGGGTAGGAGTCGAGCACCGCGAGGAGTCCGACCTCCTCGCCCGCCGCGCGCAGCTGGACCGCGATCTCGTAGGCGAGCAGTCCGCCGAACGACCAGCCGAGCAGGTGGTACGGGCCCTTCGGCCGTATCTCCCGGATGAGCCGGATGTAGGCCGCCGCGTTCTCCTCGACGGTCGCGGGCAGCGGGGCGTCGCCCACCACGCTCGGCGACTGGATGCCGTAGACGGGGTGCTGCCGGTCTATGTACGGCGCGAGCGGCAGATAGGACAGGGCGAAGCCGACGCCGCTGTGCAGGCAGAACACGGGCGGCCGGTCACCGCCGGGCCGGATGCACAGGGTCGTGCCGAACGTCTCGGCGTGGTCGAGCGCGTCGGTCTCCCCGATCGCCTCGGCCATGATCCTGGTGCTGTCCCTGGGCGCGGACGCCGGTGTCGGCGCCGGTGTCTCGGGCGCCGCGGCGACCGGGGGCCGGAGGCCCGCCGCGAGCGCCGCGACGTTCTGGTGCGCGAAGACGTCCGCGACGCTCACGTCGAGGCCCGCCTTCTTGGCGCGGCTCACCAGGCGCATCGACTTCATGCTGTCCATGCCCGCCTCGAAGAAATTGGCCTCGGCGGGGAGCTGTTCGACGCCGAGGATCTCGGTGACGATGCCGAGCAGGGCCACCGTCACCGGGTCCCGCTCCACGGCAGGCGCCGCGGCCGGGGCGGGCGCCGGTTCCGGCTCCCCCGGTGAACTCGACGGTGGCGCCTGGAGGTTGCCGCCGGTGTCCCAGCGGGCGAGCCGTCCGGTCCTGCGCATCCGCGCGCCCTTGCCGCCCCAGGGGTCGGCGACGATCGTCGCGGCGGACTCGCCGGGCCGGCCCGCGACGACGCGCGGCACCGAGGCCCCGGCGAGATACACCTCGCCGGTGACACCCGGCGGCACCGGCCGCAGCCACGCGTCCAGGACATAGCGGCGTACGTTCCAGGCGGGCCCGTCGTCCACCGGTTCGGGCCGGGGCGCCGTCCACTCCGGTCCGGGCCGCTCACCGGCCGCCACACCCTTGCCGGCGAGCAGCGCGCCCCACAGTCCGGCCTCGCCGGACCTGCCGGCGCCGAGCGCCCACCGCAGATGGGCGGCGGCGGCGCGGTGGTCCACGACGTGGGCGTACGGGCGGTCCCCCGTGCCGGTGGCGCGGACCAGCCAGGCGGCGTGTCCGGGGGTCAGGGCGCCTCCGCGCTCGGTGTCGGTGACCGGCCCGGTGGGCGAGGTGCCCGGGGCCGCGCCGTCCAGGACCACGACGGGCACCCCGGTCGCCCGCAGCCGCCCGGCGAGTCCCGCCGTGGTCAGCACACAGACGGGGCCGGTGTCGGCGAACAGCGCGCGTACCCGCCCCGTCGGTTCGTCGGCGGCCACCGGCAGCAGGGCCGCGCCCGCCTTGAGGACGGCGAGCGACGCGAGTGCCTGGTCGGCGGCGCGGGGTACGGCGAGTGCCACGACCCGGTCGAGGCCCGCACCGGCGTCGATCAGACGCCGGGCCAAGTCGTCCGCACGGGAGTCCAGTTGGGCGTAGGTGAGGGCCCGCTTGCCGGAGCCGGCCGCGACGACGTCCGGGGTGTGCGCCGCGCGTTCCGCGAACAGGCCGACGACGGTCTCGGCCGGCAGCTCGCGGGCGCTGCCGTTGAAGCCGTGGAGCACCCGCTCCTCCTCGGCCTCGTCGAGCAGCCGCAGTCCGCTCACGCGTACGTCCGGGTCGGCGACGGCGTCCCTGAGCACCTGGGTGAACTGCTCGGTCAGCCTGCGCACACTCTCCCGGGTGAACAGATCGGTGCTGTACGTGAACAGACCGCGCATGCCGCCCTGGCCCGCCCAGGAGATCAGCTCCACGACGAGGTCCAGCTTGGCCTGCCGTGAGGGCACGTACTCGGGACGGGCGGTGAGGCCCGGCAGATCGAGGTCGCGCACCGCGTCGTACTGCACGGTCAGCGAGACCTGGAAGAGCGGGTGCCGGCCCAGGGCGCGGGCCGGCCTGAGCGCGTCCACCACCTGGTCGAAGGGGACGTCCTGGTGGGAGTAGGCGGCCAGATCGGTCTCGCGCAGCCGGGCGAGCAGTTCCCGGAAGGTCGGGTCGCCGCCGGTGTCGCCGCGCAGCACCAGCGAGTTGAGGAACATCCCGACGGTGTCGGCGAGGGCGTCGTCGCCCCGGCCCGCCACGGACACCCCGACCGGGATGTCGGTGCCCGCGCCGCGCCGGGTGAGCAGGGCGGCGAGCGCCGCCTGGAAGACGATGAACTCGGTGGTCCCTGTCGTACGCGCCAACTCGCCGACCGCGTCGTGCAGTTCGGGCACGACGTCGAACATCACGGCGTCTCCGGCGCGGCTGGGCCGCTCCGGGCGCGGGAAGTCCGTGGGCAGCACCGGCTCCTCGGGCAGGCCCGTCAGGGCGTCCCGCCAGAAGTCGAGCTGGCGTGCCGCCGTGCTGTCCGGATCGTCGGCGCCGCCGAGGAGTTCGCGCTGCCAGGCGGCGAAGTCGGAGTACCGCACGGCCGGCGGCTGCCACTGCGGGACGCGGCCTTCGGCCCTGGCCCGGTAGGCGGTGGAGAGGTCGCCGAGCAGCGGGCCCATCGACCAGCCGTCGAAGGCGATGTGGTGCAGCACCAGCAGCAGGACGGACTCGTCGGCTCCCGCCGGGAACACCCGCACCCTGACCGGGGTCTCCTCGGTGAGGTCGAAGCCCTGGTCGGCCTCCGCCGCCAGGGCGGCGGCCAGTTCGTCCGCGGGCACGGACACCACCTGGACGGTGGGCGCGCCCCCGACCGCGTCCAGGACGCGCAGCGCCGGCTCCCCGTCGGTCTCCGGCATGACGGTGCGCAGGACGTCGTGCCGGTCGGTCACGTCGAGCAGGGCGGCCTGGAGGGCGGCCAGGTCGAGCCGGCCGGTGAGCCGGAACGCCATGACGGTGTTGTACGAGCCGTCGCCCCGGCCCTCACGGCGGTTGAGGAACCACTGCCGCTGCTGGCTGAAGGACAGCACGCGGGGCGCGTCGGGCGCCGCGGGTACGAGCGCGGGCCGCGCCTCGTCGGCGGCGGCGACCTGCGCGGCGAGCGCCGCCACGGTCCGTGCCTCGAACAGGGCGCGGATGGGCAGTTCGACGCTGAGCGCCTTGCGGACCCGGCTGACGAGCCGGGTCGCGAGCAGCGAGTGCCCGCCGATCTCGAAGAAGTCGTCGTCCACCGAGACCTGTTCGATGCCGAGGACATCGGCGAACAGGCCGCACAGGATCCCTTCGAGAGGGGTACGGGGCGCCTGTCCCCGCGACACGGCGCCGAGGTCGGGGTCGGGCAGCGCGGCGCGGTCCAGCTTGCCGTGCGGGGTGAGCGGCAGCGCGGGCAGTGTCACCACGGCGGACGGCACCATGTAGTCGGGCAGTTCGCCGGTGAGCCGGTCCCGCAGTTCGCCGCTGATCCGGGGTTCGGCGTCGGGCGCGGCGCCCTCGGGCACCACGTAGGCGACCAGGCGGCGTTCGCCCGCCGCGTCCTCGCGCAGCACGGCGACGGCCTGCTCGACGCCCGGCGCGGAGCGCAACGCCGAGGCGATCTCGCCGAGTTCGATCCGGATGCCGCGCAACTGGACCTGGTCGTCGATGCGGTCGAGGTAGTCGAGCCGGCCGTCGGGCAGCCACCGCACCAGGTCCCCGGTGCGGTACATCCGGGAGCCGGCGGGGCCGTGGGGGTCGGCGACGAAGCGCTCGGCGGTGAGTCCGGGCCGGCGCAGGTAGCCGCGGGCCAGGCCGCCGGAGACGTACAGCTCACCGGTCACGCCCTGCGGCACCGGCCGCAGGCGCGCGTCGAGGACATAGACGCGGTGGGCGCTGGTGGGCCCGCCGATCGGCGGGCGTCCGGCGCCGCCGGCCAGCGGGCCGGCGAGGGTGCAGCCGACGACGGCCTCGGTCGGGCCGTAGCCGTTGAACATCAGCACCTGGTCGGCCCATCGGTCGACCACCTCGGCGGGGACCGCCTCGCCGGTCGCCACGAGCCGCAGGTCCGCGGGGAGCGTGCTGCCGCGCGGCAGTCCGCCCGCGACGACGGGCGGCAGGGCCACCAGATTGATCCGGGCGTCGTTGATGAGGTCGACCAGCGGCTGTCCCGGGGTGCGGCGCTCCTCGTCGGCGATCACGAGGGTGCCGCCGTTGAGGAGGGCCAGCATGATGCCGAAGACGGAGGCGTCGAAGCTGAACGAGGCGAATTGCAGGGCGCGTACGTTCTCGTCCAGGCCGAGCCGCTCGGTGAAGCTGTCGACCATCGCCATCAGCCCGGTGTGCGCGACCGTGACGCCCTTGGGGCGCCCGGTGGAGCCGGAGGTGTAGATCATGTACGCGGCGTTCTCGGGGTGCAGGGCGCCGTTGCGGTCGGCGTCGGTCGGATCGGTGTCCGGCTGCGCCGCCAACTCCCGTACGGTCTCCGGGTCGTCCAGCAGCAGGGGCGTACCGGCGCCGGGCACCGCGGCGGTGCCGCGGGCGGTGGCGGTGTCGGTGATCAGCGCGGCGGGACGGGCGTCGGCCAGGAGGTAGCCCACCCGGTCGGCCGGGTAGTCGGCGTCGACGGGCAGGAACACCGCGCCGGCCTTCATCGCGGCGAGCGCGGCGACCACCAGGTCCGGGGAGCGCGGCAGCAGCACGGCGACGGGCTGTTCGGGGCGTACGCCCCGGGCGAGGAGGAGCCGGGCGAGCCGGTTGGCGCGGCCGTTCAGCTCCGCGTACGTCAGCCAGGTGCTGTCGAGTCCGACGGCCTCCTTGCCGGGCCTGTTGGCCGCCCACGCCTGGAGGGCGTCGGTGGCGAGGGCGGGCGCGGTGGTCCGGGCCGCCTCGGCGCCCGACCAGACGCGCAGCAGGGTGTGGCGTTCGTCGTCGCCCAGGGTGTCGACGGTGGCGAGCGGCGCGTCGGGGGTGGCGGCGAGCGCTTCCAGGACGCGTACGAAGCGCTGGACGAAGCCGGCCGCCTGGCTTTCGTCGAAGATGTCGGGCCGGTACTCGGCCTCCACCCGCAGCCGCCCGTCGGGCAGCGGGAACACCCCTACGGCGAGCGGGTATTCGGCGATGACGCGGGCCTTCCAGTGCCGCATGGTCAGGCCGGGCAGGTGTTCGCCGATCCGGTCGAGCACGCCCGCCGGGTAGTTGTGGAAGCTGACGACGGTGTCGAAGAGTTCACCGGTCCCCACAGAGTTCTGGACCTCGGCCAGGCCCAGGTGGTGGTGGGCCTCCAGACCGAGCTGCCGGTCCTGGAGGTCGGTGAGGGCCGCCTCGAAGGACAGCGCCGGGTCCAGGGTGACCCGTACCGGCAGGGTGTGCAGGAAGGCGCCCACCATCCGCTCGACGTCGGGCAGTTCGGCGGGGCGCCCGGAGACGACGGCGCCGAAGGTGACGTCCCGTCTGCCGGTGAGACTGCCGAGCACGGCGGCCCAGGAGCCCTGCACGACGGTGTTCATGGTCAGTCCGCGCTCATGGGCCCACGGGGTGAGCCGCGCGGTCAGCTCCGCCGGGAGTTCCACGCCCAGTGTCTCGGGCAGCGCGGACACCCGCTCACGCTCGGCGGGGCCGAGCCGGGTCGGTCCGTCGACACCGGCCAGCTCCGCGCGCCAGGCCGCCCGTGCGGCGTCCTTGTCCTGGGCGGCGGACCACTCCAGGTAGGCGCGGGCGGGGGCGACGCGGGCCAGCGGTGTCACATCGGCGCCGTTGGACCACAGGGTGACGAGTTCGTCGGCGAGGACGGCGGACAGGGACCAGCCGTCGACCAGCAGATGGTGGGTGGTCCACACGACGCGGTGCCGGTCGGCGGCGGTGCGGTAGACGGTGAACCGGGTCAGCGGCCCGTGCGCGGCGTCGAAGCGCCGCAGCCACTCCGCGTCGGTACGGCGGCGCACCTCGGCGGCCGTGTCCGCCGCCGCGACGTGCGTCAGGTCGACCTCGCTCCAGGGGAGTTCGACGGCGGCGGGGATCACCTGCACCGGGTCGCCGTTCGCCCGGCGTCGGAAGCAGGCGCGCAGCGCCGGGTTGCGATCGAGGAGCGCGGTCGCGGCGGCCCGCAGCGCGGCCGGGTCGAGGGGGCCCTCGATGTCCATGACGACCTGGAGGGTGTACGCGTCCGTGCCCCGGCCGTCGAACTCGCTCTGGAACAGGAGCCCGCGCTGGAGCGGTGTGAGGGGCAGGATGTCGGTGATCCCCGCCAGTTCGCTCTCGTACGCGTCGATCTCCTCCTGCCCGACGGTGACCAGCGGGAACTCCGCCGGCGTGAGGCGTCCGGCGGCGGGCCGTCCGGCGTGCGCGACGAGTGCTTCGAGCGCCTCGAACCAGCGCTCGGCGAGCGCGCCGACCTCGGACTCGGACAACAGCGCGCCGGCCCAGGTCCAGTCGGCCACCAGGACGGGCCCGTCCGGGCGGTCCTCGGTGACGGCGACGAGGTCCACGGCCTGGCGCAGCGGGGTGCCGGGGGCCGCTGTCAGCCCGGAGGCGCCGGCCCGTATCGTCCAGTCGCCGCCCTCCCGGCCCTCGGTGGTGGTGAACCGGCCCAGGTAGTTGAAGCTGAGCTGCGGGACGGCCTCGCGGGCGAGGACGCCCGCCGTCTGCGGGTTGAGGTGGCGCAGCAGTCCGTGTCCCGCGCCGTGGTCGGGCAGCGCGCGCAGCGCCTCCTTGACCCGGCCGAGCGCGGCGCCGAGGACGGCTCCGCCGCCGCGTATCTCCTCCCGGTCGAAGGCGCCGACCTCAAGGGCGACGGGGAAGACGCTGGTGAACCAGCCGACGGTACGGGACACATCGAGGTCGCCGGCCAGCTGTTCGCGGCCGTGGCCTTCCAGTTCGATCAGCGCGCGGGTCGGTCCGTCGCCACCCGCTTCCCGCGCCCGGCCGGTGACGGCGAGGGCGAGGGCGGTGAGCAGCACCTCGTTGATCTCGGCGCGGTACGCGGCGGGGACGCGGGTGAGCAGGGCCTCGGTGGGGCCCGCGGGCAGTTCGACGCGCAGTCGTCCGGCGCTCGCGTGGGTGTCGCGGGCCGGGTCGAGCGGGCGGTCGGTGAGCCGGGCGGCGGGGGCCGCGCCCTGGCCGGTCCACAGCGGCAGTTCGGCCACCCGGCGGGCGGAGCGGGCCTCGCCGGACAGGGCCTTGGCCCAGGTGCGGTAGGAGACGGGCACCGGATCGAGGAGCGGTTCACGGCCCTCGGCGAGTGCCTCGTAGGCCGCCCGCAGGTCCGGCAGCAGGATCCGCCAGGACACGCCGTCGACGGCGAGATGGTGGATCACCAGCAGCAACTCCCGCTCCGCCGCGTGGTGGACGGCCCGCATCATCAGGCCGTCGCGCGGGCGCAACGCGGCGCGGGCGAGGGCGAGTCGGGACTCGGCGGTGCCGCCGGGGTCGGCGCCCACGACGTCGGACGCGGACACGGCGCCGCGCGGCAGGACGTCCAGGGACCACAGGCCGGGCACCGGGGAGGTGAGCCGCTGGCGCAGCGCGTCGTGCCGGTCGAGGAGTGCCTGTACGGCGCGCTCCAGGAGGTCGGGGCGCAGCCCGTCGGGCACGGACACCGTGACGTACTGGCCGAACTCGTCCGTCTCCTCGGGCAGTTGGCCCAGGGACTCGCGCAGCTGGTGGGCGACGGGGAGGAGTTCGATCTCGCCGACACCGTCGTCCTCGGGCAGCAGCGCGGTGCCCGGTCCGTCGGCGGCGCGCCGGGCCACGGCGGCGATGGCGGCGGGGGTGCGGTGCCGGAACACGTCGCGGGCGGTGATGACGAGACCGGCCTTGCGGGCCCGGCTGACGACCTGGAGCGAGCTGATGCTGTCGCCGCCGAGGGCGAAGAAGCTGTCCTCGACTCCGACGGCGCCGAGGCCGAGCACCTCGGCGAGGACCGCGCAGAGGATGTCCTCCTCGCCGGTGCGCGCGGTGCGGGTCACGGTGGGCACCGCGAGGTCCGGCACGGGCAGCGACTTGCGGTCGACCTTGCCGTGCGCGGTCAGCGGCAGCCGGTCGAGGGTGACGAGGGCGCTGGGGACCAGTGCCTCGGGCAGCCGCTCGGCGAGCGCGGCGCGTACGGCGGCGGTGTCGAGGGCGCCGGTGGTCGCGGTGTCGGTGTCGGTCACGGTGCTGGTGTCGGGGGCATCGCCCTCGGGCACCAGATAGCCGACGAGCCGCTGCTGCCCGGCCGGGTCGGTGACGGCCACGGCCACCGCGTCGGCGATGCCGGGCAGGGCGCGCAGCGCCGACTCGACCTCGCCCAGCTCGATGCGCTGACCGCGGATCTTGACCTGGTGGTCGCGGCGTCCCACGAAGGCGAGCTGGCCGTCGGCCCGCAGGACGACATGGTCACCGGTGCGGTACATGCGTGAGCCGTCGGCCGCGAACGGATCGGGTACGAAGGTGGTGGCGGTGCGGCCCGGCTCGCCGAGGTAGCCGCGGCCCACGCCGTCGCCCGCGATGAACAACTCGCCCTGGACACCGCGCGGCACGGGCCGCAGGTCGTCGCCCAGGATGTGCAGCCGGGTGTTGCGCAGGGGCCGGCCGATCGGCACCACCGGTGCGTCGAGGTCCGCGTCCGACGCGGCGTAGGCGTGGGTGACATCGTCGGAGCACTCGGTGGGGCCGTACAGGTTGGCGAGCGGGATGTCCGGGTAGCGGGCGAACCAGCGGGTGCACAGCTCGGCGGGCAGCGCCTCCCCGTTGGAGATCATCCAGCGCAGCGCGGGCAGTTCGGGGGACGCGCCCGCCGCGTCCCACACGTCGAGGGTCGCCCGCATCAGGGACGGTACGACTTCGAGTACGGTCAGCCGCTCGGCGCCGATGGTGGTGAACAGGGCGTCGGGGTCGGCGGCGTCGGCGCGGCTGAAGGCCCGGACCCGGCCGCCGACGAGCAGTGTGGTGAGGGTCTGCCAGACGGTGACGTCGAAGGTGACGGGCGCGTTGTGCACCAGCGCGTCGGCGTCGGTGAGGCCGAACTCCTCCACCTTGGCGAGGAGATGGTTGATCATGCCGCCGCGCTGCACCATGGCGCCCTTGGGCTTGCCGGTGGAGCCGGAGGTGTAGATGACGTACGCGAGGTCGAGTGGTCCGCCGAGCACCGGGGCCAGCGCGTGCGCGGGGTCCTCGGCGCCGTCCAGGAGGTGCACGGGCAGCGGGGCGCCCTCGTGCCCGGCCTCGGCGGCGGCGCGCAGCGCCGTGTCGTGGTGGGCGGCGTGGGTGAGCACACCGGCGGCGCCGCTGTCGCGCAGCAGTGCGACGAGCCGGGCGTGCGGGGCGCCGGGGTCCAGGGGCACGAAGGCGCGCCCGGCGCCGAGCACGGCGAGTTCGGCGGTGACGAAGTCGCCGCCGGGTTCGGTCAGTACGGCGACGGGGCCGCCGCCGGCGAGCTTGCGCGCGGCGGCGGAGGCGCGGCCGACGAGCTGTCCGTACGAGAGGGTGCCGTCGTCGTCGGTGACGGCGGGTGCGCCGGGGGTACGGGCGGCCCGCTCCCGTACCCGCTCGACCACTCCGAGGTACGGGGTGCGCCGTACGGGTCCGAACAGCGCCGCCTCCAGGGCGTGTTGCTCGCCGGCGGCGAGCAGGTCGAGTGCGCCGAGCGGCTGGTCGGCGCCCACGGTGAGGAAGGCGTCGAGGAAGGCGGTGAAGCGGTCGAGGTGGGCGCGTACCTCCGTCATGTCGTAACGCGCCTCGTTGCCGCTGAGGTTGACGCTGATGCCCAGGTCCCCCTGGTCGGCGACGGTGAACTCCAGGTCGTCTACGAGGCCGGTGGACGCGCTGTGGATGGTGGCCTCGCACGGGCCGATGCCCAGCTTCTCCACCTGCGGCATCATGTTGATGAACGGGCCGAACGGGCGCCGGTCGTCGCTGGACAGGCCCATGGCGCGGCGGATCCGGCTCACCCGGTGCCGCTGGTGCTTCAGCCCCCGGGAGAACACCCGGTAGGTCTGGGCGAGCAGCTCCGCGCGGCTGGTGCCGGGCCGTACCGCGAGGCGCAGCGGCAGATAGTTGACCACCATGCCGGGGACCTGCTGGGTGCTGCCGCCGACCCGCGCGGTGACCGGCAGGGAGAGCAGGACATCGTCGGTGGCCGCCATCCGGGCCGTGTACGCGCCGAGGGCGGCGGTGAGGGCGGTCTGCCAGGTCACGCGGGACTCCCACGCGACGGCACGCAGCCGCTCGGCGGTCGCCGCGCTGAGGACGGTGCCCGCCTGGAGGAAGGTCTGCGCGGGTTCGGCGTCCCGGGTGGCGAGGGTGATCAGCTCGGGCCGGTCCTCGAACTCCCCCTGCCAGTAGGCGGCGTCGCGCTCGGCGCGGGCCGATCCGAGATAGGCCGTCTCGGCGTCGAGGAGGGTGCTCAGCGGCGGGAAGCGGTCCTCGTCGGGGGAGGTTCCGGCGAGCAGCGCCTCGTAGATCCCGGCGAGGCGCTGCCAGTAGATGACATAACTGAATCCGTCGGAGACCAGGTGGTGGTTGAGCAGGCAGAAGACCGCCCGCTCGGGCCCCAGCCGGAAGACGCTGAACCGGAACAGCGGCTCGGCGCCCTCGTCGAGGGCGAAGGGCACGCGCAGGTCGGCGCCGATGGCCTGCCGCGCCGCGCCCGCCGGGTCGGGGGACGCGGCGACATCGGTGACGGTCAGCGGCAGCACGGCGAGCGGCTCGATGAACTGGCGGGGTTCGCCGTCCACTTCGGCGAACCGGGCGCGCAGGCACTCGGACTCCTCGGCGAGCCGCTGGAGCGAGCGGCGCAGCACGTCGTGGTCGAGCGGCCCCCGGATGTCCCAGTAGATGGCGGTGTTGTACGTCGCGCCCCCGCCGGAGAGCTTCGCGTCGAACCAGATGTCCTTCTGGCCGGCGGTCAGCGGGAGGCCGGCCGTCTGTCCATGCGTCATGGCAATCCCTTAGGTCGTGTCTGACAAACAGCGCCGTCCGCCCGCGGGGCGGGGGCACGCGCCACGCTGCGGAGCGGCTGATGATTCGTCGATGCGTGCGATCGCAAGGCGGAGGATCGGCCTCGTACGGGGCGTACTCGGGCGACTCCGACAGCGCGGGGGGTGCCTCCCGTGCCCGAAGGGCTACGGGGGGAGAAGGTGCGTGCCGGGCGTCGCGCGCCAGGCGTGATTTGTCGGACACGGCCTGGCAGTGGTCACGGTTGTCACACCGGTAATCGTCGGATCCCGCGCTGACAGCCGGCTGAGACGGCGCTGACAGGCCGTCGGAGTGGTCAGCCGCAGCCGCCGGCGTGGCCGTCGTCGACGGACGCGGCGAGGCCGACGGCGGTGAGCGCCGGGGGCTCGGACCGGGCGGTCTGCGGAAGGTCGCGCAGATGCGCGACGAAGTCGTCGAGCCGGTCGAGCCCCCAGTAACGCCGGTAGCCGTGCACCAGGAACGGCACGCCGAACACACCGTCCTTGTTGGCGTCGAGCAGCAGCTTGATGCCTTCGGCGCGCAGTTCGGGCACGTCGGCGGCGCGGGAGAGCCGGAGCGGGTCGATACCCAGCTCCAGGCCGATGTCCTCGATCGTCTGCCGGTCGCAGACGTCCCGGCCGCGCCCGAAGCGGGCCCGGTAGACGGCGTCGATGTAGTCGTGGCCGCGGCCCTCCCGGGCGGCGACGAGGTACGCCAGGTGCGGCACCTCCCACACCGGCTCGCGGTCCACCGGCCAGGACACGGTCAGACCGCGGGCCTTGGCGAGCCGGCCGACGTCCTGGAGGATGTACCGGTTCTTCTCGCGTGACATCTCCGCGTACGGGAACCGGCCGCCCTGTTCGGTCAGGAGCCGCGCGGTGAGCGGGTCGGGTTCGAAGAACGGGATCCACTCCAGGCTCTCGGCCAGCTCCCGGTGCCGGCCCATCACCTCGCGGTAGGCCAGCCAGGAGTACGGGCTGCGCAGGGAGAAGTAGAACTTCGGTGTCTTGGTCCTGGGCATGGTGACGCCCCCTTCTTCTCGGACTCGGACGCGGACGTGGACGCGAACGCTCGGACGCTCGGACGCCGACGCGGACGCGGGAGGTGAAGCCGGGTCAGACGACAAGCCCGCCGTCGATGCCGAACACCTGTCCCGTGATGTACGAGGCGCGCTCGGAGGCGAGGAAGGACACCAGGTCGGCGACCTCCTCGGGGCGGCCGAACCGGCCGAGCGGGATCCGCTCGGTCACCTTCGCGGTGTACGTGTCGTCCAGGCCGGCGAGCATGTCGGTCTCGATGAACCCGGGTGCGACGGCGTTGGCGCGGATGCCGTAGCGGCCCGCCTCCTTGGCGAGCGCCTTGGTGAAGCCGATGATCCCGGCCTTGCTCGCCGAGTAGTTGGTCTGGGTGGCGTTGCCGTACACACCGGCGACGGACGAGAGGGTCACCACGCTGCCGGTCCGGCGCTTCATCATCGCGAAGACGGCGGCCCGGCAGACGTTGTACGTGCCGTCCAGGTTGACCCGGAGCACCGCGTCCCAGTCGCCGGGGGCCAGCATCACGAGCGGGTTGTCGCGGACGACGCCCGCGCAGGAGACGACGGTGTGCAGCGGGCCGAGATCCCGTTCCGCCGCGCGGACGAAGTCCCGTACGGCGTCGTGGTCCGCCACGTCGGTACGCGCGGTGAACACCCGGGCCCCGGCGGCGGCGGCCTCCTGCGCGACGGCGTCCGCCGCCTCCTTGTTCGACTGGTAGCAGAAGGCGATGTCGTGGCCGTCCCGGGCGAGCCGGGTCACCACATGGCGGCCGATGCCCCGGGAGCCGCCGGTGACCAGGGCGACCCGGCGCCCGGCTGCGGGTATGCCGGTTTCCTTGGGAGGTGTCATCGCGGGGACCCACCGCCCACGAGGACGGCGCAGCCGACCATGCCGTCCCGCTCCACCGCGGTGACCAGGGCCGCCTCGCCGGGCGCGAGCCCGGTGTCACCGGCCACGGCGAGCGAGGCGGCGAGCTGGAGGCTGGTGGCGGCGGCCGAGGTGTCGCCGACCAGGGCGCTCAGCCGGATCCAGCGCGGCTCCGCGTCGTCCGGCAGGTCCTCCAGCACGTCCCGCACGGCCGCCTCCTCCGCGGCGACGTACGGGCCGCCGCCGCCCAGGGGGACGACGGTGCGTATCTCGCCGGGTTTCACGCCGGCCGCCTCCAGGGCGCCGCGCAGGCAGTCGGCGAGTGTCCGCCGGACCGAGTCCGGCTCGGCGAACGCCCGGAAGCGTACGGCCGCGACCTCGGCGAGCGGCACGCGCCCCGCGGCTGCGGCGTCCTCGGCGCTCTCCACCAGGAAGACGGCGCTGCCCTCGCCGAGCGGCGTTCGGCGCTCCTCCTCGGGACGGCCGTGCCACTCCAGCCAGGAACGCTGGGTGGAGTACTCCTCGACCGCTCCGCACAGCGCGCGGACGCAGTGGCCACCCTTGAGCAGCCGGACGGCGTAGCTCAGGGCCAGCAGGCCCGTCAGGGCGCCGCCCGCGATGGTGGTGTTGGGGCCTTTGATGCGGTGCCAGATGGCGCTCTGCCCGGCGGCCCGGTTCATCACGGCGTTCGGGAAGCGGGCCGGGTCGACGTGGTAGGGGCGCTCGCCCAGATACGAGTCCTTGGTGAAGTCCATGATGCTCTGCACGCTGCCGGAGCCGGTGCCGAGCACGATGGCGGTCTGTTCGGGGTGGGCGGAGAGTTCGTCGTCGAGGTGCGGGACGAGCCCGCCGACGGTGGCGACGGCGAGGGCGGACAGCCGGTCCATCGTCCGGGTGCCCTTCTTGCCGACGTGCTCGCGGGCGGAGAACTCCGGTACCAGGGCGCCCTGTTCGAGCGGCCCGGGGTAGGTCTCGCGGTCCACGGCGGCCACCGCGCTGCGTCCGGCGGCGACGCCGTCGCGGAACGCGGCGTCGCCCACCCCGAACGGCGAGGTCGCCGACCAGGCGGAGATGATCAACGGTGACATCACGCTGCCTCCCTGACGCGGCCGAGGATCAGCACGGCGTTGTTGCCCGCGAAGGCGAGCGCGTTGTTCTGGACCACGTCGAGGCGGGCCGTACGGGCCTCGTTCGGTACGCAGTCCAGACCGCACTCGGGGTCCGTCTCGCGGTGGTTGATCGTGGGTGGGATGAAGCCCTCGGTGATGGCGAGGGCGCAGGCCGCCGCGGCGAGGGCGCTCGCGGCGCCCATGGAGTGCCCGATCATCGACTTGATGGACACGGTGGGCGGCGGGGTCTCGAAGACCTGCCGGATGGCTCCCGCCTCCGTCACGTCGTTGGCCCGGGTGCCGGTGCCGTGCGCGGAGATGAAGTCGATGTCCGACTCCTTGACGCCCGCGTTGCGGTGCGCCACCTCCATGCAGCGCGCGAGGCTGTCCTGGTCCGGTGCGACGGGGTGGTGGGCGTCGCAGTTGAGGCCGTAGCCCAGCACCTCGGCGTAGATCCGCGCGCCGCGCGCCAGGGCCGAGTCCAGGCTCTCCAGGAGGAGGATGCCCGCGCCCTCGCCGGTGAGGATGCCCTTGCGGTCCTTGTCGAAGGGCTGGCAGACCTCGGGGGCGATGGTGCCCACCCGGTAGAAGCCGGCGAACGTCTTGCGGCACACCGCGTCGGCGCCGCCGCACAGGGCGGCCTCGACCTCGCCGCTGCGGATGGCGTCGAAGCCGCTGCCGATGGCGTAGTTGCCCGCGGCGCAGGCCGTCGGGATGGTGAGGGCCTCGACGTCGACGAGGCCGAGTTCGCGGACGACGGCGCTGGAGAGCCGGCCGGCCTGGGCGCGGCGCGCCAGGCCGGCGGGCATCCGCTCGGGGCCCTCCTCCAGCTGGATCCGGGTGAGGTTGTCCAGGTCGCCGGATTCGGCGTCCGTGGTGCCGACCGAGATGAGGACCCGGCGCTCGCTCAGCTCCTGCGGCGTCAGTCCGGCGTCGGCGACGGCCATGCCGGCCGCCGCGACGGAGAACTGGGTGGCACGCCCCAGTTCCGCGGGGTCGATGCGGTGGATCCACCGCTTCGGGTCGAAGCCGGTCACCTCGCACCCGTTGGCGTGGGTGAATCCTGTCGTGTCGAAGCTGGTGATCGGCTTGACCCCGCTGCGGCCGGACCGCAGTCCGGCGAGGAAGTCCGGGGCGCCGAGCCCGATGCTGGTGACCGTGCCGAGTCCGGTGATGACCACTCGGCGCGGTGGCTGTCCGTCGTAGTTCACCCTGCGCTCCCGTCGTAATCGTCAGGCCGGGCGGGTCAGTTGGCCGGTGCGTGCTTGGCCGCGACGGATTCCTCCACGACGAGGACGACGGACTCCAGGTTCGCCATGCGGACCAGTTCGTTCTGGTCGATGTCGATGCCGAAGGCGCGCTCCAGCTGGGAGAGGATCTCGATGGCGCCCATCGAGTCGACCTCGTGGTCCTCCTTGAACCGGCTGGTGGCGGTCATGTCGGCCGGCTCGATTTCGAGGATGTCGCAGATGAGGTCCTTGATGCGGGCGTGGTCCTCGGGCTTCAGGTTCTGTGTGGTCGTCATGCCGACGATGCTGGCGGACCGCGCTGACACGGTTCTGACCGCCGGCTGACATCGGCGGAACCCGGGCCGGCGGCTCGCGGGAGCGCTCTCAGACGGCCAGCCGGCCCGTCCGGGGAGCGGGCTGCGCGGGCTGCGCGGGATCGTACGCGCGGTAGTAGGCCCGGACGGTCTCGACCAGTTGGCGCAGCGTCCGCTCGGGCATCGACCCGCGCCGCCAGATCAGCGCCATCTCGACATGCGCGGTCGAGGTGAGGGGCACGGCGGTGACACCGTCGATGACTCCCGACGGGGTGGTCAGCGCCACCACACCCATGTCGTGGACCCATTTCATGGCCTCGCGCTGGCTGTTGACCTGGTGCAGCACGTCCGCCGGGGCGGGACGCCCCGCCCCGGAGAGCAGGGCCTCCTCGACCGCGCGGAACCAGTGGGTGCTGGAGTGGAGCACCCAGGGCAGCCGGACCAGATGCGCCACGTCGACGGAGTCGCGGCCGGTCCACGGGTGGCTGTGGGCCAGCGCGGCCCGGACCGGTTCCCGCACGATCAGTACGCGGCCGAGGCCGGGTTCGTCGACACCGACGGCGGACGTGGGGCCGACGGCGTGCACGAGCGCGGCGGACAGGGTGCCCTGCCGCAGGGCCGCCACGGCGGCGTCGGGGGCGAGTGTCTCCGTGCGTACGACGGTGTCGGACAGCGCGGCCCGCAGCGCCTCGCGCAGCTTCGGCGGGGTCCACTCCGTGTTCCCGAGGCGCAGCGGCTGCGCGGACGCCGCGCTCGCCACCGCCATCACGTCGTCGGCGCGCCACACGAGATCGGTGAAGCGCGGGATGAGGAGCATGCCGAGGTCGGTGAGTGTGACACCCGTACGGGAGCGTACGAACAGCTCGCCGCCCACCGCCTTCTCGATGCGCTGCAATTGGGCGGTGAGGCTCGGCTGCGGAAGATTGAGTTCGCCGGCCGCGCGCGAGATGCTCCCCGCGGCGTGCACCGTCACCACTATTCGAGCGTGTCTCAGTTCGATATCCATATCCCGCCCCACCCTTGACCCGTTGTCAGACACAACCGAAGGCGCGGATGCACGCTAACTCGGGCCCGGGGGGCGGTATATGAAATTTCAGCGCTTCCTCAGTGGAAATTCAGCGTCCGCACACCGGGAAGTTGTAGAAGGGCGCGGCGCGCGGTCCTTTCGGCGGATCAGCGGCGGCCGTCCGCGAAGGTGAGCACCTGCCGGGGGCCGCCGAACAACAACTCGTCCTGTTCCAGGATGGCCTGATAGGCGCGGTGCAGTGCGGGGCCCGGCTCCAGACCGAGGTCGCCGGCGAGTCTGCGGCGCAGCGTGTGGAAGACGTCGAGCGCCTCGGACTGCCGCCCGTCGCGGTAGAGCGCCAGCATCAGCAGCTCGCTGAGGCGCTCCCGCTCCGGGTGTTCGGCGGCCATCTGCCGAAGCTCCGACACGAAGGTGCGCCGCGCGCCCACCGCCAGCCGGGCGGTGATCAGATCCTCGTACGCGGTCACGCGCCGGTCCTCCAGGTCCGCCGCGGCGATCCGGATCCGCAGACCGTCGTGCGCGTCCGTCAGCGCGGCTCCGCGCCACAGCGACAGCGCCTGCTCCAACTGGACGACGGCCTGCGCCGGATAGATACGGACCAGCTCCGCGCCCGCGTCCGCCTGCTCCTGGAACCGGTGCGCGTCGACCAGGTTCGGTGAGACGTCCAGGAGATAGCCGCCCCCGACGGTGCGGATGATCTCGTCGCCCTTCTCGTGCGTGATGGACGCGAGGAATCGGCGCAGCCGCCCGACGTTGACCTGGAGGGCGTTCCGCGCGTTGGCCATCTTGCGCCCCTCCCACAGCTCGTCCTCCAACTGGTCGGAGGAGATCGTGCGGCGCGGCGTCAGCGCCAGCATGGCCAGAATCGCCATGGCCCGCCGCGACGCCATCGCGTACTCGCGATTGCCGAACAACACCGATACAGAACCAAGCACTTGAATATCCATGAACCCCGCCCCCGTTTTCGCCGGCTGGAGCACCGAATATCTCCCGGGTACACCGATCGGGGGAAATACCATCCGAACCGCCGCACACCCGCCGGATGGTATGGCCGGATCTACACCCTTGCCGGTCTCGCACCCCGAAGAGATGATGGCGAACTCGACGGTCCCCCCGCCCTGTTCGCCCTTCCGCGGCGGCCCGGCGGCGACCGGTGACTTTCATCCTGCGCTTAATCATCTGTTACCCGCGCGCGGCTGTTCCTAGGATTTCCCGGTCGCGGTTCTCGCCACGTACACCCTCCTGACCTCCCTAAGGACACCCATGATCGGGACACAGGACCCGCACTCCGAGCCGGTGGTCCGGCTCTCGGCTGTGACCAAGCTCTACGGCGGACCGAAGAACCGGGTGACCGCCCTCGACGAGGTGAGCATCGATCTGCGGCGAGGTACCTTCACCGCGCTGATGGGGCCCTCCGGTTCGGGCAAGAGCACCTTCCTGCACTGTGCCGCCGGGCTCGACAGGCCGACGTCGGGAACCGTGCACCTCGACGGCGTGGACGTCGGCGCGCTCAAGGAACGGCCGCTGACCAAGTTGCGCCGCGAGCGGGTCGGCTTCATCTTCCAGGCGTTCAACCTGCTGCCCTCGCTCACCGTGCTGGACAACGTGATGCTGCCCCTGCGGCTGGCCGGCGCCCGCCCCGAGAAGGGCCGGGTCGACGACGTGCTGGAGCGGGTGGGACTGGGCGAGAAGCGCAGGAGCCGGCCCGGTGAGCTGTCGGGCGGCCAGCAGCAGCGCGTCGCCATCGCACGGGCCCTGATCACCCGGCCCGCGGTGATCTTCGCCGACGAGCCGACCGGCGCCCTCGACACCCGTACCGCGGCCGATGTCCTGGCCCTGCTGCGACAGGCGGTGGAGGGGGCGGGCCAGACCATCGCGATGGTCACCCACGACCCGGTGGCCGCCGCGCACGCGGACCGGGTGGTCTTTCTCGCCGACGGCCGGATCAACGGCGCGCTGGAGCGGCCGACCGTCGAACAGGTCGCCGAGTACATGACCAGCATCGGCAAGCGGGGCGGACGGGCCACCGACGGCCGCCGGTTCACCGACGGTCTGCCGGAGCGGGAGGTGCGCCGGTGATCAGGCTCGCCCTCGCCACCCTGCGCCACCACAAGGCCGGGTTCCTCGCCTCGTTCGTCGCCCTGTTCCTGGGCGCCACGATCATCATCGGCTCCGGTGGAGTGCTGGAGACGGGCATCCACAACGCGGCCCCGCCGCAGCGCCTCGCGGCGGCGCCGGTCGTCGTCACCGGTGACCAGCGCTACCACGACACGCAGGAGGGCCTGGTCTTCCCCGAGCGCGGCCGGATGGCCGCCGATGTCGCGGAGAAGGTCGCCGCGGTGCCCGGCGTCGACTCGGTGGTGCCGGACCTCTCGTTCCCCGCGGCCCTGGCGAAGGACGGCGCCCCGGGGGCGGGCGAGCAGGCCACCGGGCACGGCTGGTCGTCCGCGAAGCTCTCCCCGTACCGGCTCGTCGACGGCTCCGCGCCGGGGACGGACGGGCAGATCGTGCTCGGCGCACGCCTCGCGGAGAGCGCCGGACTGCGCCCCGGCGACCGTGTCGAACTGCGGGCCCACGGCGCTTCGAAGAGCTACACCGTCTCCGGCACCGCCACCGGTCCCGGCGAGGGCTCCGACATCTTCCTCTCCGACCCGGAGGCCGACCGGGTCTCCGGGCGCGGCGGCGCCACCGACAACCTCGGGGTGTTCCCCGCGGCCGACGCCGACCTCGGCGAGGTCGCCCAGCGGATCCGTACCGCCGTCGAGGGCCGGCCGATCTCCGTACTGACCGGCGACAGCCGCGGCCGGGCGGAGGACCCGGACGTGATCGCCGACGGCAGCGATCTGATCCCGATCGCCGCGACCTTCGGCGGTCTGTCGGCGATGGTCACCGTGTTCGTCGTGGCCGGCACGCTCGGCCTGTCGATCCAGCAGCGGCAGCGTGAACTCGCCCTGCTCCGCACCATCGGCTCCACACCCGGCCAGCTGCGCCGAATGATCCTGGGCGAGACCATGCTGCTCGCCGTGGTCGCCACCGCGCTCGCCTGCTACCCCGGACCCCGGTTCGGGCGCTGGCTGTTCGAGTCGTTCGCGGACGCCGGGGTGGTGCCGGACATCGTCGCCTTCCGCTCCGGATCCGTACCGGTGATCGTCGGGGTGGCGACGGCGCTCCTCACCGCGCTCGGCGCCGCGTACGTCGCCGCCCAGGCCGCGGCCCGCACCCGCCCGACCGAGGCGCTGGCGGAGGCCACGCTGCAACGCAAGTGGTTCAGCGGCTTCCGGCTGGTCGTGGGACTCCTCTGTCTGGCGGGCGGCGTCGCGCTCGCCTTCGGCACGGCCCGCTCGGCGGGACCGGACGCGCCCGGCGTCGCGACACCGGCCGCGATGGTGTGGGCGGTCGCCTTCGGGCTGCTCGGCCCCGTCCTCGTACGCGGCATGATGTCCTGGCTCCGCGGCCCCGTGGGGCGGCTCTCCGGACTCGCGGGCCATCTCGCCACCCGTAACGCGCAGGCCAGGACCGGGCGGCTGGCGTCCGCCGTGATGCCCGTGATGCTGGCCAGCGGTCTCGCCATCGGTCTGATCTACATGCAGACCACGCAGGACGACGGGGCGGACAAGGCGTTCACCGAGTCCCTGCGCGCGGACCTCGTGATCACCTCCGACTCCGGTGCGCTGCCGCTGGATCTGGTGGACACCGTCAAGGAGCAGCCCGGCGTCGCCGCGGCCTCCGCCCAGGTCTCCACCCTCGGCTATGTCGAGCCCGACGAGCCGCTGCGGCCCAGCCAGGGCGAGGAGTCGGCGGGCCCCCAGCCCACCGAGCTCTCGCTCCAGGGAGTCACCGCCGACGGTCTGGACAGCACCACGGCCTTCCGCGCCTCCTCGGGCGACCTCGGCCGACTGAGCGGCGACACGGTCGCCCTGCCGTCGCGCTACACGCACGGCCACGACATCGGCGACACCGTCCCGATGCGCCTCGGCGACGGCACCCAGGTACGGCTGAAGCTCGTGGCGACCGTCGACGGCGAACGCGGCTACGAGACCGCTCTCGTCCCGGCGTCGGTCCTCGTCGGGCACACGGAGGGCGGGCTCGTCCCGCAGATCCTGGTCAGCGCGGCGCCGGGGACCGACCGCGCCGAACTGGCAAGTGCCCTCTCGGGGTTGGCCGCCGAGCAGCCCGGCCTTCGGGTGACGGACCAGGACGTGGTCAAGGCCATGCGGTCGGACTCCGGCGACAAGCAGACGCGGATGGCGTATCTGGTGCTCGGGGTGGTCGTCGGCTACGCGGCCATCTCGCTGGTCAACACCCAGGTGCTGGCCACCACCGAGCGGCGCAGGGAGCTGATGCTCCAGCGGCTCATCGGGTCGACGCGCCGTCAGGTCATGCAGATGATGACGGTGGAGGCGCTTCTGGTGTCGCTCGCGGGGCTCGTGCTCGGCTTCCTGGTGGCGGCGGCGACGCTCGTTCCACTGAGCCTGAGCATCCAGGGCTCGGTGCTCCCCGAGGGCTCGCCCTGGATCTTCGTCTCGGTCGTCGGCATCACCACGGGCCTGACCCTGGCGACGACGCTGGTCGCCGGCGCGGCGGTGCTGCGGGGCAACCCGGGAAGCGCGGCGACCCTGCGCGAGTGACGGACGGACGGTGTACGTCCCCGCCCCGGGACCGGTGCCATCGGCGCCGCGTCCCGGGGCGCTCGCGTGCCCCGGCGCACACACGTCGGCGTCCGCCGCTCCGGAGTGCGGGGCGACGGACGAGGGGCGTTGGCCGAGGGTGCCGGACAAGGGCGGGACTTCGAAGACTGCTACGGCTTCGACGACTGGGCCTACGAGACCCGGCGGGCGGCCGGCAGCGGCACGGCCGGAGCCGAGGCGGCCGGCCGGGCGCGGGTGACTCCGATACGGGAGAGATCGCCCACCGGGCGCTCGGCGGCCGGCAGCGGGGACATGCCCCGGAGCAGGGCCAGGCCGAGCGGGGTCAGGGTGTGCAGGACGGTGTTGCGGATCCGGCGCGTGGTGATCAGACCGCTCCTGCGGAGCACGGCGGTGTGCTGACTGGCGCCGGCGGCGGAAATGCTGAGCTGGTCGGCCAGTTGGCCGGTGGTGCAGCTGGCGCGCAGGACATGCAGGGCCGCCGCGCGGGTCTGTCCGACGAGCGCCCCGAGCGACTGGCCCGACTCGTCGTCGGAGGCTCCCCACAGGGTCGCCGCCTGGTGGATGTCGGGCGGTGCGGCGAACGCCACGGTGACCGGCCCGCTCTCCGCCAGCCGTCTGACCACCCGGCCGGGCCGGTGGTTCAGGAACACCGAGGGGGTCAGCACCAGTCCGCGCCCGTCGAGCCGGACGGTCTCGTCGGGCCCGTCCTGGATCTCCAGGACCGGCGCCTTCCAGACGATCCGGGAGTGCAGCGTCGACAACAACTGCTCCACCCCGCCGGTCATCAGCACCCGGCCGCGCGTCTCGCACTCGGCCTCCAGATGGACGAGCATGTTCTCCCAGTACGGCGCCACGGTCGCCCGCCAGATCCGCGACAGGTCGCCCGTCGACGGATGGAAGGGCGCCTGCCGCGTCGCGGCGGCGCTCCCCCACCGGGTGTTGCGCTCGATCCGCAGCAGCAGTTCGTCGAGACCGGGGAAGTCGCTGCCGCCGGACAGCGGCAGCGGCCGTTGCGCCAGACGTTCGCTCACCTGGCCGCGCCAGTTCGCGAACGGCGGGCCGACGCCGCGCCCGAGCAGTCCGTGGGCGAAGGCCGACTCCACCAGCGGCCCGGCGGTGATCTTCAGTCGTACCCGGGAGAGGTCGGCGGCGGTGAAATGGATTCTCTGCATGGGGATGCCTTCGTGCTCGGGCCCGGAAGGGGAAGCCGCAACTGCCGTCCGGTCAGGTCGACTTGCCGGTGAGGGTGACGAAGACGTCGTCGAGCGTGGGCCTGCGCAGCGCGAAGTCCGCGACGTCCACGCCCTCGTGATGCAGCTCCTTCGCCACGGACGCGATGCTCTCCATGCCGCCGTCGAGCGCGACGGAGACGGTGCGCCTGCCGGTGTCGACGGTCGGCTCGCCGGTCGCAGCCCTGCCCAGCGCGGCGACCGCGCCCGCGATGCCCTCCACGCGCGCCACGGACACCTCCAGCCTCTCCTCGCCGACCTTCCGCTTCAGCTCGTCGGACGTGCCCTCGGCGATCACCCGGCCGGACTCGATCACGGCGATCCGGTCGGCCAGGAAGTCGGCCTCCTCCAGATACTGCGTGGTCAGCAGCACCGTGACACCGTCGGAGACCAACTCCCGTACCACCGACCACAGAGCCATCCGGCTCACCGGGTCGAGCCCGGTGGTGGGTTCGTCGAGGAAGAGCACCGACGGCGTTGCGACCAGACAGGCGGCCAGGTCGAGGCGGCGCCGCATGCCGCCGGAGTACGTACGGGCCGGCCGGTCGGCGGCACCGGCCAGATCCAGCAGATCGAGCAGGTGCGCCGCCCGGTCGCGGGCGGCGCGCCTGCCCAGATGCACCAGGGTGCCGATGAGGACGAGGTTCTCGCGCCCGGTGAGCACGTCGTCCACCGCCGCGTACTGCCCGGCCAGTCCGATGCGCCGGCGTACCTCCGCGGCCTGCCGCACCACGTCGAAGCCCGCCACCCGGGCGTACCCGCCGTCGGGTTCGAGCAGGGTCGACAGCATCCGTACCGTTGTCGTCTTGCCGGCCCCGTTCGGGCCGAGCAGTCCGAGCACGGTGCCGGCCGGGACCGCCAGGTCGACGCCGTCGATCGCGCGGGCCTGCCCGTAGTGCTTGTACAGGCCCTCGGCCTGAATAGCCATGTTCACAGCTGTTCCTCCGCCCCCCTGGTGGACCGGCGCCGGCTCAGGCGGCCGGCGTGTCCGCGGCCTCGCGCAGGCCGCGCGGGCGCATGTCCGTCCAGTGCTCCTCGATATGGGCGAGCGCGACGTCGCGCGAGCTCTCGCCGAGGGCGACCGTCCAGCCCGCGGGCTGTTCGGCGAAGGAGGGCCACAGGGAGTACTGGCCTTCGTCGTTCACCAGCACCAGGAAGCCGCCGTCCGCGTCGTCAAAGGGATTCGCCACGTCACACACTCCGTGTCCAGGTCGTCGGATGGCCCGGCCGGTCGTCCGGGCACCTTCGATGCTGCCTGGCCGCGCTGACACAACGCTGAGCGGACGCTGACGCGAGAACTGCGGGGGCGTGCGGGATGCACGGGACGTACGGCTGACGCGCGAGGGCGGGTGAAGTGGCGTACGTGGAAAGGCTCTTGACGTGCCGTCACGTCACCCCGGCAGTGCCACGGCCCTGTCCCGGGTGGCGGCGACGTCACGCTTGCCGTTGGCGTTGGTGACGATCTCGTCGACCGTGTGGACGGTCTCGGGCACGAGCGCGGAGGGCAGCACCGCGGCGAGCGCGTCACGTACCGCGTCGGCCAGCTCCGGGCGCCCGGCGGCCGTCGCGTCGGGCCGTACGAACAGCTCCAGGCTGTCGACGGGGCCCCGCACCACGTCGAACACCGCGTCGGCGACACCCGGCACGGCCAGCACATGATGGCGCAGCTCGCCCGGCTCGACGCGGTGGCCGTTCACCTTCAACTGGTCGTCGCGGCGCCCGAGATACAACAGGGCGCCCTCCGGCAGGAGTTCGACCATGTCCCCGGTGCGATAGGCGCGGCCGGCGGGACCGCCGAGGTCCTTCTCGTCGATGAACCGGTCCGCGGACGGCTGCCCCAGATATCCGGCCGCGACGGCACGCCCCGCGATCACCAGCTCGCCGGGCCGGCCGGCCCCGGCCGGCTCCAGGTGCTCGTCCACGACATAGGCCCGGGTGTTCCAGGCCGGCCGTCCGATGGGCACGGTCGGGGTCGTCGGGATGGCGGTGTTGTCGAACCGGTGCGCGCAGCAGCCGATCGTCGTCTCGGTCGGTCCGTAGTGATTGACGAGGCGTACCCCGTCGACGCGGGAGCCCAGAGCGGCGACGAGGGCGGGGTCGAGCCCCTCGCCGCCGAACATGAGCAGCCGGGTCGCCCGGTCGTAGCGCGGCGGCTCGGCCAGGACGTCGAAGAACCGCGCGTGTGAGGGCGTCATCTTCACGAAGGTGTACTTCCGCGCGCGTTCGCCGAACAGCGTGGCCTGGTCCCACAGTCCGGCGACCGTCACCACGCGGCGCCCCTGCGCGAGCGGCACCCACAGGGAGGTCATGGCGAGGTCGAAGCCGAGGCTGGCGAACAGCGGGCTTCCCCCGCCGCCGACGCCGACGAGATCGCCGCACCAGGACACGTAGTTGGCGAGCGCGCCGTGCGGCACCATGACGCCCTTGGGGGTGCCGGTGGAGCCGGAGGTGAAGACGACGTACGCGATGTCCTCGGGTCCCGGCAGGAAGCTCCGCGACGGTACGGGGCCCTCCGGTAGCGCCGACACGTCGATGACGGCCATGCCGGGCCGCGACGGCGGCGCGGGGGTGGCCGTCGCGTCGTGGACCAGCGCGACCGGCCCGGCGACGGACAGGATCGCCGAGGTCCGGTCCGCCGGGTGCGTCGGGTCGATCGGCACATAGGCCGCGCCGACGGCCATCACCGCGAGCGCGGCCACCACGGTGCCCGCAGTCCGGTCGGCGAGCACCGCGACCCGGTCACCGGGCTCGACGCCCGCCTCGTCGAGGACCGCGGCGACGCCGAGCACCCGGTGCCACAACCGCCCGTACGTCAGGGTCGCTCCGGCGGACTCCACCGCGACGGCGTCGGGCGTCGCCCGCGCGTGCCGGCGCACCATCCGTACGAGGGAGGCGACACCGACGGGACGCTCGGGGCCGGCGAGCGAACTGGGGTGGGGCGCTGGGCGCATGGCTACTCCTGAGGTCGGGCGGCGCACGCCGGGAAGCCTAGGAGCGCTCCCCTACCGCGGCCACACTCTTAAGTACGAGCCGAAACTCACCGGTCAGCCGGGCCGGCCCGGTCCTTCGCCGGCGACGACGACGGCCGCGACCAGCACTCCGTGCCGCGACAGCCACCGCCCCGTGAACTCCCGCCGCCCTCCCGCAGGGGCGGGGCGCAGCACCGTCGCGCCGAAGGTGTGCCCGTCGGGGGCGAACGTCACCTCGACGTCCCGGAAGCCGAGCGGGATCCGGGTGGGCGGGAACCACGCCTTGTAGACGGCCTCCTTGGCGCAGAACAGCAACCGGTCCCAGCACGGTCCCGGTCGCTCACGCGCGAGGTCCGCGTGCCGGGCCCGCTCCTCGGGCAGGGAGACGGTGAGCAGCACACCGTCGCGCAGCGGTCGGCAGGGTTCGGCGTCGACGCCGAGCGCGTGCGCGGACCGGGTCAGGGCGACCACGGCCGCGCGATAGCCCGCACAGTGCGTCATGCTGCCGAGCACTCCGGGCGGCCAGCCGGGCACGCCGTCCGGGTCCGGTATCAACGGCACGGCGCCGAGGCCGAGTTCGCCGAGGGCGCGCCGTGCGCACCGGCGGACGTCGGTGAACTCCGCGCGCCGTCCTTCGGCCACCTCGCCCAGGGCGGCCCGTTCCGCCGGCAGGAGTCCGTCACCCGGCCGGTCCGTCCCGGGGCCGGGGGGAGGGCCGGGGCGAGCGCCGGGACCAGGGCGAGGGCCGGGGCCGGGGGCGGTGAGGACGTCGGCCCCCACGACGCCGTACGGCAACAGTTCCTGGATCACGGTGGACTCAGGTCAGTGGCTTCCACACATCGGGCAGGACCCTGCGGAGCGCGGCCCGCCACAGATAGGCCGCCCCGGCGGACCCCGCCGTACCGGCGCTGTTCCCGATGAACCGCTCCGCGAGTACGGCGTGCCTGGCCCGCCACACGGTGACGGCCTCGTCGAACGCGAGCAGCGCCTCGCGCACCCGTCCGCCGGCCTCCCGGTCCGCGCAGCGGTCCACATAGCCGCGGTAGGCGTCCTGGACCGAGCGCTCCTCAAGGCGCTTCGTCAGGCGGGCGCGGTCCCGTTCGGTGAAGCCGGGAGTGGTCAGATAGCGGGTGTCGCGCAGCCCGCAGAGGAACTCGATCTCCCGGAACTGCACCGACTGAAAACCGCTGGCCTCCCCGACCTCCTCCCTGATGGCGTTGAAGCCGTCGTCGGCCATGGTCGCGAGGCCGTCGAAGTGCTTGGTCAGCGTGGACATGATGGCGGGCAGCGGAGCCGCTCTGCGAACGGCCATGGCCGCGTCGTCCGCGTCGAGGGCCGCGCGGACCTCCTCCAGATGCCTCAGCAGGACGGCGAAGAAGATCTCGCACGACTGATGGGTGGACAGGAACAGGATCCGGTCCATGTCGTCGTCGTGGACGCACGCGGCTTCCAGGACTTCGTCGAGTCTGAGCAGCTTCCCGTAGGTCGGTGAGGCGGTCGCGGGCAAGGTGGCGGTCGCACTACTCACAAGGGCCTTCTTCCTCGCAGATGAAAGAGGTCTGCGCGTGCGGATCGAGGGTGTGTCCCCCTGAGCCCATGAGCGTAATGACGCCGCGTCCGGCAAACACCAAGGTCAAGCGGTGGCTTAAAAGCGCACCATCACCGGACGTGAAAACTTCACCCCGCAGTGGTGACCGGCGCACTGTCATCGGATCGTGACCCCTTGCAGAATCTCCCATCAGCACCACGGGAAACACCGACCCCCCACTGCGTCAACACAGTGCAACCACATCATCAGCCTCCCTTGAAGCAGAGGACTTTCCTGTCATGAATCCCGTTATTTCCAGCGTGCGCCCCTCCTTCGTCCAGCTCTCCGGCACCGGCGCCCTCGCCGGCCCCGCCCGTGGCGGTCTGACCATCGAGCACCTCGACGCGCCGTCCGAGCACGCCGTCGCCCTGGCCAGCTTCTGCATCGCCTCCACCGACTCGGCCCTGTCCACCGGCGCGCGCAACGCGGGCGGACTCACGCAGTGACCGGGCCCGACGGCCGGAGAGAGCTTTCCTTGTCGGCGACGACGCGGGACGACGACGTCCTGCTGGGATTCAAGAGCCATCTGCGCCCGGCCGTGTCGCTGGGCGACGCCACCTATCTGGTGTCCAGGCGAGGGGTCACGGCCCTCCAAGGCGCTCAAGTGGACATCCTCGTACCACTGTTGGACGGGACCCGCACCCGTAGTGCGATCCTGCGGGAGGCCGGCCGCTTCCTGAGCACCGAGGAGGTCGACGCGTCGCTCGACTCGCTGGAGACCGCGGGGCTGCTGCGCTGCCGCGCCGCGGCTCCGGCCGGCGGCGGGCCCGCCGATCCGGCCGCCGAGGCGTACTGGGACCTGATCGGTCTCGACAGCGGCCCGGCGGCGGCGCGGCTCGCGGGCGCCACCGTCCTGATCGAGGCGTTGCCGGGCACCAGTTCGCACGCCGTGGCCGCGGCCTGTCGCGCGTCGGGCGTCACGGTCACCGAGGACCGGGCCCGCGCCGATCTCGCGCTCGTCCTGTGCGACGACTATCTGTCGCCGCAACTCGCGGCGGTGGACCGGGCCCATCGCGCGGCGGGACGGCCCTGGCTCATCGCCAAGCTGTGCGGCGCCGACCCCTGGGTGGGCCCGGTCTTCCGGCCCGATGCCGGGCCGTGCTGGCACTGTCTGGCCGTCCGGCTGCGCGGGCACCGGCGCGCGGAGCTGCCGGCCCAGCGCGCCCTGGGGCTGGCCGGCCCGCTCCCCCGCCCCGTCGCCTCGCTGGCGGCGGGACGCTCGCTGGCCGTCGACATCGCCGTGCTGGAAACGGCGAAGTGGCTGGCCGGGGCGCGGCACACGGACCAGCGGCACATCCGCACCCTGGACACGGCGCGGCTGCGCACGACGTCCCATCCGGTCCGCAGGTCCCCGCAGTGCGCGCACTGCGGGGACCCCGGGATCGTCGCCCGGCGGGTGCGGGAGCCGTTCGTGCCGGCCTCCCGTCCGAAGGCGGCGGCGGAGGGCAACGGTCACCGGGCGCTGTCCACCGCGCAGATGCTCCGGGCCCACGGGCATCTGGTCGATCCGGTGACCGGCATCGTCAAGGAACTCCGCCGGGCACCCGGCACCCCGGACTTCGTCCACAGCTATCTGTCGGGGCAGAACCTGGCCATGGAGTCGGCGACACTCGCCGGGCTCAAGGCCGGGCTGCGGGCGCTCAGCGGCGGGAAGGGACTCACCGAGACGGAGGCCAGGGTCAGCGCGCTGTGCGAGGCGGTGGAGCGGCACAGCGGCACCCTGCACGGGGACGAACCCACCGTGCTGGACACCTACCGCTCGCTCGGCGCCGACGCGGTGCACCCCAACTCCTCCCAGCTGTACGCGACTCGGCAGTTCGAGGAGCGGCAGAGGTGGAACGCCCGGCACTCGCGCTTCCAGCATGTCTCCGCCCCGTTCGACGAGACACGGCCGACCCGGTGGACTCCGGTCTGGTCGCTGACCGGCGGCACCCAACGGCTGCTGCCCACGTCGCTGCTGTACTTCGCGGGCCCCGGTCAGCCGCGCGGCCCGGTGGACGGCCTGTGGGCCGACTCCAACGGGAACGCGGCGGGCAGCAGCCCCGAGGACGCCCTGGTCCAGGGCTTCCTCGAACTGGTCGAGCGGGACGCCGTGGCGTTGTGGTGGTACAACCGCACCCGGCAGCCGGGGGTGGACCTCGACACCTTCGGTGAGCCGTACGTGGAGCGGCTGCGCGCCGGATACCGGCGGGTGGGGCGGGAGTTGTGGGTCCTGGACCTGACGTCCGACTTCGGGATACCGGTGCTGGCCGCGCTGTCCCGGCGTACGGACAAGCCTGCGCAGGACGTGATCTTCGGCTTCGGCTGCCATTTCGATCCGCGGATCGCCCTGCGCCGGGCGCTGACGGAGATGGGCCAGCTGCTGCCCGCGGTCGGCGGGGCCCGGCCCGACGGCACCGGATATCTCATCGACGATCCGGAACCGCTCTCCTGGTGGCGCGGCGCCACGGCCGCCGGACGGCCGTGGCTCACGCCCGATCCGCACACCGCGCCGCGGGCTCCGGGGCACTGGGCCGTACCCCGGCGCGCCGATCTGCTGGACGACGTACGGGCGATCACGGACCTGGTCCGGGGCAAGGGCCTGGAGCTGCTGGTCCTCGACCAGACGAGGCCGGACGTCGGGCTCCCGGTGGTCAAGGTGATCGTGCCGGGTCTGCGGCACTTCTGGGCCAGGTACGCACCGGGGCGACTCTTCGACGTACCGGTACAGCTGGGCCGGCTGGACGCGCCCACGCCGTACGAGGAACTGAATCCGGTCCCGCTGTTCGTCTGACGCCGGTGGCGCGCCAGGCGGCGCACCTCGCGGCACCGCCCGGCGGCACCGCCCGGATCCTGACAGGTTCTAGGCGGTGCCGCCGGGCGCCGGAAGCTCCTTCCCGAGGCGCGCGAGAGGTGAGAGCGCCATGAACACCGGGGACAGGAAGAGCCCGACTACGGTCAGCAGCAGGCTCGTTCGCGGGTCCCACCCAGTCGCCAGGAATCCGCCGAGGAGCGAGCCGAGCGGGGTCAGCCCCATACCGACGAAGTTGAGGGTCGCCACGACCCGGCCCTGGATCGGCAGGGGCGTGATCGCCTGACGTACGGCCATCACCGTCACATCGACCAGCTGACTGAACACACCGAACAGGAAGTTGACCACCATCAGGGCGGCGATCGTCGGGCCGCCGGAGCCGCGCAGCGCGGGTACGCACAGCAGCACGCCCTCGGCGAGCACCGCCGATGACACCAGCACCACCCCGTGGCCGAGCCGCCTCGGCAGGCCGGCCGCCAGGAGTGAGCCCACGACCGCGCCCGGCCCCATGGCCGCGAGCACCAGGCCCACACCCGCGCCCGACAGTTGCAGCGTGCGGGGCAGGAAGAGCAGATAGACCGTCATCATCGCCGCGAAGAAGAAGTGGAAGAGGGCGGAGGCGATACCGACGGCCCGCAGGGAGGGATCGCGGGCGACGAAGCGGAGCCCCTCAAGGATCTGCCGTCCCATCCGGGGTGCGGATCGCCCTCCGTACGGAGACGTCGGCAACTCTCCGCCGGGACGGCCCGGCAGCTCTCCGTACGGAGGCGTGGGCAGCTTCTCGCGGTGACGTATCCGCCGGATCGAGAGGCAGGACACGGTGAAGAAGAACGCGCCCGTGACGACGGCGACCGGCGCCGAGAGCAGCGACACGAGCGCGCCGCCGAGCGCGGGACCGCCGACCTGCGCGGCCGACCGGCTGCCCTCCAGGGCGCTGTTGCCCTGCGCCAACCAGTCGCGTCTCACCAGTCGTACGAGAGCGGCCTGGTAGGCCACGTCGAAGAACACCGTGAGTACGCCGACGAGGAAGGCGAGTACGAGCAGCACCGGAATGCCGAGTACGCCGAAGAGAAACGCGAGCGGGATGACGCCCAGGGCCACGGCCCGGCCGAGATCGGCGAGCACCATCACGTTGCGGGACCGCCGGCGGTCCACCCACACACCGACGAAGAGAGAGAACAGCAGGATGGGTATCTGCTGGGCGGCGCGCAGGGCGCCGAGTTGCGCGGCGTCGGCGTTGAGCGCCACCACGGCGAGGAGCGGCAGGGTGACCTGACCTGCCTGCGCCCCGAACTGGGAGGCGGTCTGGCCGAGCCAGAGACGGCGGAAATCGTGATCGCGCCAGAGGCTCGACGGAGGAACGGTGGGCATGGGAGACCCCTTGAGTTGCCGGGAACGAAACCGCCGAAACGGGGCGGGGAAGGGTTCGCTGTGCCGCAGCTCGAAGGGCGGCACGCGATGACGGGCCGGTCGTGGCCTACGACGTCAACGCGTGCTGTGGTGACCGGGCATCTCCACTCCTCCGGACTCGTCAGGTGCTGTCGGGAACTCACCGGTGAACGAACGGGGTTGGGGCGTTGGCCCGGATCAGGTGTCAGCCCCAGGTGAGCGGGTCGAGATGGAGATAGAACATCTCGCGCTCACGGTCCAGCTCGATGCCGTACCGCCGGGCGAACGCCTCGTCCGCGTCCTCCGCCCGCCCCTCGTCGGCCCATGTCTCGCGCGAGTTGGCGAGGAGGAGGGCGATGTCGGCGTACGGGTCGGCCCGGCCGAGGCGGCCCAGATCGATGAAGCCCGCCACGCCCAGGGTCTGCGGGTCGAGGACGATGTTGGGCAGGCACAGGTCCCCGTGACAGACGACGCTCTCGCCGTCCTCCTGGGCGAGCCGCTGGTCGAGCTGCGGATCGAGGCGCGCGAGCAGTTCGTCGGCGGGCGTCCCCTGCTGGTCCTCGGGCAGGAACTCCGGATTGACCGCGCCTCGCGCGACGACGTCGCGGGCGGTGGCGAACATCCGCGAGAGATCCCGGCTGAACGGGCACCGCTCCACGGGCAGTTCGTGCAGATGCCGTACGGCGTCCGCGATCCGCTCCCACGCCGCCCGGAGCCGAGGGGCGTCGACCTGGTCGGCGGGAATCCCCGCGACGGTACTGGTCATCAGACAGACCGCATCGGGGGTGACCCGCCAGTCGAGCACGCGCGGCCCGGGGACGCCCTGCCCGCTGAGCCAGTCGACACGATCGCGCTCGTCCGCGAGGGAGTTCGCGGAGCCTGCGGGCACACACTTGGCGTACCGCGAGCCGTCCTGGGACCGGAAGACACCGGCCCCGGACTCCCCGTCCGTGACGGGCTCCCAGTCGCCGCTGTCGTGCCCGGCCCGCAGAAGCGTTCGGTACATCGCATCGATCACGCTGGTCACCCTAACCAGCGCGGCCCGCATCGCACGCGGCATTAAAACGCGGGCGGAGGTACGGGCGCGGCCCGGCCGGCGCTTCCGCCCGGCCTTGACTTGAAGTGCACGCCAACCGGGAGAGTTCCCGGCGTACCCACTCCAGCCCCTCTCCAACTCGCGGAGCACCCATGCGTTTTCGCACCCTCGGCCGCCGTCACGACGCCGCGCCCGGCCCTCTCGTCAGCACGCTCTGTCTGGGCACCATGCCGTTCGGAACCCGGGTCGACGAAGCCACGTGCTTCGCGATCCTGGACCGGTTCGTGGCGCGCGGCGGCACCTTCGTCGACACCGCCAACTGCTACGCGTTCTGGGAGGACGGCGCCCACGGCGGCGACAGCGAGGAAGTGATCGGGCGCTGGATGGCGGCGCGCGGCAACCGGGACGAGATCGTGCTCGCCACCAAGGCCGGCGCCCGCCCGGCGGGTCCGGGCAGCTGGCCCGGGAACGCCGAAGGGCTGTCAGCGAAGGCCCTGCGCGCCGGCGTCGAGGGCAGCCTGCGCCGGCTCGGCACGGACCGGGTCGATGTCCTGTTCGGACACATCGAGGACCGTACGACCCCGCAGAGCGACACCGTCGAGGGGTTCGGCGCGCTCGTCGCCGACGGCACCGTCGGCCTCGTGGGCGCCAGCAACCAGCTGACCTGGCGCATCGAACGCGCCCGCTCACTGGCGCGCGCACGCGGGCTGGCCGGATACACCTGTGTCCAGCAGCAGTACACCTATCTGCGGCCCAGACCGGGCGCGACCTTCGGTACGGGTGAGCACGCCACCCCGGAACTCCTCGACTACGCGCGTGCCGAGCGGGACGACCTCACCCTGCTCGCGTACACGCCGCTGCTCGGCGGCGCCTACTCCGACCCGGCCAAGCCCGTGCCGGCCCCGTTCGACCACCCGGGCGCCGACGCGCAGCTCGCCGTACTGCGTGACGTCGCACGGGAAACCGGCGCCACCGGCGGGCAGGTCGTGCTGGCCTGGCTGCTCGGCGGCGAGCTGCCGGTCATCCCGGTGATCGGCGCCAGCGGGGTCGCCCAGCTGGACGAGTCCCTGGACGCGCTGGATCTGCGGCTCACCCAGGACCAGCGCGACCGCCTCGACCAGGCGTAAGCCCAGTGGCAGGTGCGCCCGGTCGGACCTCCGTCCCGATTGGACCTCTATAGGAGAGCGTCATTGGTCCTGGAGACCGGGCCGCGCGGAGGATGGGATGGTGCGAGCGCCCCCCTTCCGCGCCCGTCCTCCTCTCCCCCGCACCGCACTGGAGCAGTTACGCCGTGACCACTGCCACTGCCGCTGACGACTTCGACCGGTGGATCAGGAACGACTTCGTCGCCCTCAACACCCGCCTGGAGGAGGTGTACTTCGCGGCCGAGGGCCGGATTCCGTACGACCTGCCGGACGTCGCGGCGGCCAGGCTTCGGATCGGCCGTGAGGGCGCCGAACTGGTCGGGCGCGTCACGGACGGCGGCGCGCCGCACTCGCTGCCCGCGGGGGACGACGAGCGGTACGAACTCCTGGGCTCGGTCGGGCTCTACCTCGGTGCCTGCCGCCGTCACGAGATCGAGGGGCCGCAGTCCGCCGCCTGGCCGCTCGCCCAACTGCTGGCGTCGTCGCTCGGTGTCGTGCCGCGCTTCGTCTTCGCGCACCAGGCCCTGTACAACCGGGCGGTCGGGGACGCCTTCCGTACCTTCACCACGCTTGAGGACGAACGCGCCTTCATCCTGTACAACGGCCTGTCGGTACTGGCGTACCAGCGCACGGCCGCCGCGCTGCGACGTGTCCCGACGCTCGGCGTCTCCAGCCCGCTGACGGCGTATCTGCTGCGGGAGGCGCGGTCGGGCCTGGAGGACGTACTGGACCTGGGCAGAACGCTGAGCAAGACACTCGACATCGACCGGTTCTTCCTCAACATCAGGCCGTACTTCTCGGGGCACCACGTCGGCGCCGTGGAGTACCGGGGCGTGAACGCGGGTGACTTCGCGGCGATCAACTCGATCGATGTGCTGCTCGGCCTCTGCTCGCCGTACGACCCCTTCTACCAGGCCCTGTTGACGGAGAAGTACCCGTACATGCCGCCGGAGGACCAGGCCACGCTACGGGCCACCGTGACGGCCGAGCCGCTGCTCGACGCCTTCCTCCGGGAGACCGCGGCCGACCCGCTCACGCCCCAACTGCGCGACAACGCCGAGCTGTTCCTCGCCGTGTGCCGTCTGCACGGCGCCGCGTCAGCCTTCCACCACCACCGGCTCGTCGTCCCCTTTCTCCAGGCTCCCGCCGCCCGTGTGCCACAGGAGCCGGAGCAGGAGTCGGGGACGGCCGGTCTGACGACCAGCGGGCCGCCCCTCCACGTCGTCATGGGCATCCTGGCGCGCCTGGTCGACCTCAGGACCGCCCGGCAACGGCCGGGCACGGACGGCGGCGCGCGACCCGCGCTCGACCGACTGCGGCACACGCTCGACGCCGCTCCCCGATCCGGTGTCTAGGTCCTGTACGGGGGACAGGGCCTAGACACCGAGGGGCCACGCCGCGAAGCCGGCGGCCTTGGCGTGGGATATCAGTTCGTCCACCCGCCGGGGGCTCAGGCACGCCACCGGATAGCAGTCCGACTCGATATCCAGGATCACCAGGGCGGTGCCGACCTCTCGGTAGTGCCGGCCGCACGCCTCAAGGAAGTCATGGGTCGTCAGTCGCATCTCGGCGTCCTCGAACAGCACCCAGGGATCCACGGAGGGACGTGAGGCCAGGCCGCCCATCCGCCACCGGATCTCCTCGGCGCTCTCCTTCCAGTCGAGCTCCGCGAGCAGCTTGTGCTCGTGCAGCGCGTCGACGAGGGCGATCCACGCGAGCCCCGGGAACGGCTCGTCGATGCCGCGGTCCTCCAGCCGGACCGCGTACGTACGCACATAGCCCTCGGGGTCCTGGTGGGCGTGCCGCACCTGTTCGGCGACGGCCGGGTGGTCGGGCGCCAGCAGTGACGCGACGGCGTTCAGGGAGTCGAGCACTCTGTCGGGGGCGTCGCCGGGTCCGGGACCGGACATGGATGTGCTCCTTCGGTGGGCAGGGGTCAACGAGGTAGGAAAGTGCGCGTCGTTCAGCACCTGAAAACACCCTGCCACAGGGGTACGACAACGGGCCGGGACCGCTAGACCCCCGCGGGCCTCCCCGGCTTCCCTGGCTTCCCTGGCTTCCCTGGCTCTCCCGACCCCTCCGGCTTCCCCGGCTCCCCCGGCCCGCCCGCGTCCTCGGACCCACCGGGCTGCGGCGTGGTCCCCGTCACCCGCGTCCCGGGATGGAACAGCGAGCAGACGAACGCCAGCCCGAGCGCGATGGCCATCCCGTAGAACACCCACCGGTTGGCCTCCGCGAAGTCCAGCCGGATCGCGTCCATCGAGTCCCGCATGGTCCGCGCGACCTCGCTCCCGCCGCCGGGCTGCCGCGTGTCGGCCTGCCCGGACACGGCCTCCGCGACGCTCCGGGCCGCGTCCCGCGCCTCACCGGCCGGTACGCCCTTCGACCGGAGGGTCTCCACGACCCGGTCGGTGGTGACATGCGTCAGTACGGTGCCGAAGACCGCCAGTCCCACGCTCGCCGCGAAGTATCTGATGGTCTGTGTGATGCCGGTGACCTCTCCGTAGGAGGCGCCGATCGCCCGGTTGACCGCGTCGGTGGAGGCCGGGGAGAGGAGCAGACCGATCCCCGCGCCGGCCAGCGCCACGTACGGCCACTGGTCGTGCGCGGAGAGGTCCGTCAGCTTTGACGCCCACAGGGCGAATCCGACCGCCCCGACCGCCGTGCCGAGCCTCATCGCCGGTCTGGCGCCCCGCTTGTCCAGGACGCGCCCGCCCCACTGCGACGCGAGGGCGAAGCCCACGAAAAAGTACAGCAGGAAGAGCGCGGCCTGGTTCGGCGACGAGCTCAGCGAGACCTGCGCGTAGACGGACGCGAAGAAGAACACCGGGACGAACGCGAGCATGGCGAAGAACAGCACCGCGCTGTCCACCGCGAAGGCCCTGTCCTTGAAGACCTGGAGCTTGACGAGCGGTTCCCGGACGCGGAGTTCGAAGAGGCAGAAGCAGACCAGGACGAGTACGCCGCCGACGATGCATCCCCAGGTGGCCGCGCTGCCCCACCCCCACGCGGACGCCTGCTGGAAGCCCAGCACGCTCAGCCCCATGCCGACGGCCACCAGCACGGCACCGGGCACGTCGAGCCGGTCACGGCGCGGGGTGTTCCTGATGTGCGCCCTGGCGGTCAGTACGAGGGCGATGACGGCGACCGGGACGTTGACCCAGAAGATCGCCCGCCAGGTCCAGCCGGTGAGCCAGCCGCCGAGGAGCGGGCCCACGGCGGTGAGGGCGCCGGAGAGTCCGAAGAACAGCGCCAGCGCCCGGCCGCGCCGCTCGACCGGGAACACGGCGATGACCACGGCGAGCGCGGCGGGAAACATCAGGGCGGCGCCGAGGCCCTGGCAGGCCCGGAAGATGATGAGCCAGCTCTGCGCGTAGCTCCCGGCCGGCACGCATCCGCACAGCACGGACGAGATCACGAAGACGAGGGTGCCGATCACCATGATCCGGCGATGCCCCACGATGTCGGCCAGCCGCCCGCCGAGCGCGAAGAACGCGGCCAGCGTCAGCAGATAGGCGTTGATCACCCACTGCATCCCGGAGGACGAGAGCCCCAGCTCGTCGACGATGTCCGGCGCGGCGATGGAGACGATCGTCTGGTCGATGAACGTCATCGAGACGGCGAACAGCATGGCCGCGAGGGCCACCGTCTGATTCGGCGCGCCAGTGGTGGAGGAATCGCCTCTTTCACTCATGGACCGGAATTTTCCCCTGCTCCACGCCGACGCGCACATTCAGCACATTTCAGTCACGGAGGGTGATCGTCCGGTGGGGGTCGACCGCCGGATTCGGCAGTGGTCCACGCCACACGAAGTGGTATGTGTAACCGCCGGAGCGCCGGGCATTCGCTCTCCAGGTCCCGCCGCGTTTCCCCCGTCGCGGCGGGGCCGCACAGCTCTGCGCCGGCCCGGCGGAGTCGATCAGGCGGGCCCGGTCACGCGTCGTGGGCTCCGGTGCCGGCCACCGAGTCCGGCTGGGTGCACGGCGCTATGTGGGCGACGTAGTCCTCGATGGCCGCGTCGAGACCTATGTCGTGCCCGGCCCTCTCGGACAGATACCACCGGTGCTCCAGCACCTCGTGGTAGGTCTGCGCCGCGTCCGTCCGGCTCCGCAGCTCCAGCGGTACGGCCCGTACGGTCGGCCGGAACACATCCCGGACCCAGCGGTGCGCCAGGACCTCGGGGCGCGCGCCCAGCGGGTCGCCAGGCGCGTAGTCGTCCTGGCCGGCCATCCAGCTCTCCAGGTCGTTGAGCAGCCGCCGTGCCTGGTTCTCCTCCGCGTCCAGGCCGGTCAGCCGCAGCAGTTGGCGCTGGTGGTGACCCGCGTCCACCACCTTGGGCAGGAAGGTGACCGTGTCGCCCACCGGCGACCGCTCTATCTGCATCTCCGCAACGTCGAAACCGAGTTCGTTGAGCCGGCGGATCCGGCGGTCGATGTAGTGGCCCTTGTCGACGGGGTAGACGGACTCCCGCGTCAGCTCGTGCCACAGGTCTTCGTAGCGCCGCACGATCGCCGCCCCGAACGGCACCGGGTCGACCGACGGATGCAGCGAGCCGGAGGCTTCCAGGTCCATCAGCTCGCCGGCGATGTTCACGCGTGCCAGCTCTATGTCGTAGTCGCGCTGGCCACGGCTGAGCGCGGGCTGGATCTGACCGGTCTCGGCGTCCACCAGATACGCGGCGTAGGCGCCCGCGTCGCGCCGGAAGAGCGCGTTGGACAACGAGCAGTCGCCCCACGCGAACCCCGTCAGATGCAACCTCACCAGGAGGACGGCGAGCGCGTCCATGAGGCGCTTCACCGTGCTGGGGCGCATGGTCGACTCGAACATCGAGCGGTACGGCAGCGAGCCCTTGAGGTGTCGCGTGATCAGCGCGGACGACAGCGGTCTGCCGTCCGCGTCGACCCGGCCCGTGACCACCGCGACCGGGTCGACCGCCGGTATGCCCAGCCGGTGCAGATCCCTGAGCAGCCCGAACTCGCGCACCGCCGGACGCTCCGCGATCTCCTTGACCGCCAGCACCTCGGAACCGGCGTCGGCGAAGCGCACGACATGGCGCGAGATGCCGCGCGGCAGCGCCACCAGGCGGTCCTCCAGCCACTCTTCGAGCGGGATGCCCCAGGGCAGGTCGAGGAGCACGGCCGGCTGCTCCGGGTTGGTCGCGCTGATCTGGAGCGCCATACGGCTCGCCTCCGACGTCTGTTCATCACTCGATGCCGTGCCATCAGGTCCTGACCTGTACGAGCCCGTGCGTCCCGCTCGTACGCCATGCCTGGTCCGTACCGCCGTCGGCCGTCTCTTCGAGCCGCGCCACGGTGCGCGGTTCGAGGCCGACGATCACATCGGACTTCAGGGTACGCAAGGCGGCCACCGGCCCCGGGAAGTACGCGGTCCGCCCGGCGAACGGCGTGGTCGGCGACCAGAGCCGATCACCCACGAGGCGCCGGTAGTTGAGGTCGCCCTTCACGATCGTCAGGACGGCACCGGCGAACTGCTCCCGCAGATCGGCGGGCATCTCGCCGTATCCGAACGGCGCGCAGAAGAACCCGTGCGCGCGGACGTCCAGCCGCCCGTCACCCATCGCGGCCCAGAGGCGCTTCCCGGCCTCGCCCGCACCGCCGGACGCCTGGGCGAGGCGGCGCGCGCAGTCGACGACGTCGGCCATGGTGGCGTCGGAGACGTAGTACGGATACGGCTTCACATGCAGGACGACACCGTCGGCGCGGCCCGAGTCGAGGAGGTAATCGATGAGGACGAGGTCGGGGATCAGCTCGCGGCCGGAGTTGTCGGCGACGAGGTGGACGGTCCGCGCGGTGCCCGGCGAGCCCACGCCGGGCAGCAGCGACCACAGCGCCTCGCTGTCGTCCGCGACGAGGGGCGGCGGGTCCTCGCCGGAACGCGCCTCCGAGCCCTCGCCGGTGCCCTGCGCACCGACGGTGAAGCCCAGGTCCGCGCGGTTGCCCCAGAGCGAGCCCTGGAGGTAGGCGGCGGCCCGCTCCCGGGCGGGCCGGCGGGCGAGCACGTCGAGCGCGGCGAGTTCGTCGTCCACGAGCGACCCGCGCAACTCGGCCTCTTTGAAAGGCGCGAACGGGTCGATGCCCTGCCAGGGGCCCGGCGCGAAGTGGCCGACGGCTTCGAGGAGCAGGCGGTAGAAGTAGCTCTCGGACCAGAGGAACGGCACGTCGAACCACGACCGGCCGAAGTACTCCGCGCCCCACGCGTCCCACTGCTCACGGTCGTGCGCGTCCGGACCCAGCGGTTCAATGACGCCTTCTGTGGAGGAGCGGAGCAACGCGTCGAGCGCCCGGTGCCGGTCCGGTGACCACGGGACGGCGTCCCTCACCTGCTGGATGAGGGCGGGATGGCGCTCGGCCAGCACGCTCCGCGCGAACGAACCGGGTGCGCTGCTCACGATCACGGGCGCGTCGTCCGCTTCAGCCATGGCTTCCTTGTCCTCCTGGGCCGGTCGGGGCGGTCTCCGACGGAGCGTACGCGGACCTACTCAGACGCCGCCCGAGTAGCCGCGCGGATACCGGGTCCCGCGCTCCGGACCGACGCTGATGCGCATGACGAAGACGAGCACGACCTCACGCCCTCTGAACCGTCCGCGCCGCACGGGCGCCCTGAACCGCGCGCGCTGGGCGGCGATGCGCGCCCTCCTGAAGACCGTCGGCCGCGCGAGCGCCGGGATCCGCGTCGGGTACCGGCACGGGTTCGACAGCGGATCGATGCTGGACTACGTGTACGTCAACAAGGCGGGCGGCTTCCCCCTCGTGGGGCATGTCATCGACCGCGTGTATCTGAACGCCGTCGGATGGCGTGCCATCCGGGCCCGCCGCGACCTGCTGAAGGACGTCCTCGTCAAGGAGATCGCGCGGCGCGGCGGCGGGGCGCGGGTCCTGGACGTGGCGTCGGGGCCCGGACGGTATCTCCAGGACCTCCTCACGGAGTATCCGCCCGGCGCCGTCCACGTCGAGTGCCGCGACATGGACCGCGCGGGCCTCGCCCAGGGCGAGCGCCAGGCGGCCGAGCGAGGACTGACGGGGATCTCGTACGCGTACGGGGACGCCCTCGACCCCGCGCCGTCCCCCGAAGCCCCCGACATCATCGTCGTGTCGGGGCTCTACGAACTGCTGCTGGACGACACCGTCATCGAGGCGTCCGTGGCGCGGCTGCGCGACATGCTCGCGCCCGGCGGAGTGCTGGTCTTCACGACCCAGACCCACCACCCTCAGCTGGAGTTCATCGCGAACGTCCTGCCGAACCGCGAGGGCGTCCTGTGGCAGATGAGGTGCCGCCCGGTGGAGCTCGCCGAACGGTGGGCCGCCCGGGCCGGGTTCACGGAGGTGGCGAGCCGGCGGGAGTCCGTGGGGCTGTTCACCGTCACGACAGCGAGGCGCTGACGATCAGCGCGAACCCCGCGACGGCGAAGAGCGTACGGACGGCGTGGAAGCGGTTCCAGCGGCTCTCGAAGGCCGCGCGGACGGCGCTGTCGGGGTTCGCCTCCGGCGACGCCTCGGAGGACGCCAGGGCGTTGTTGAGCGGGATGTTGCCCGCGACGGTGACGAGGTGGTTGACGACGACGCAGATCAGGCCCGCCAGCAGCAGCCACCACTGGGTGTCCGAGCGGTCGTCGACGGGGACGGCGAGCGCGGCGATCGGGAAGGCCACCTCGGCGAGGAACACGAGCAGGAACAGCCCGCGCGGTACTTCCTCGTTGACCCGGCGCATGGCCGTCACGAACTGCCCGTCCGTGAGGCGGGCGAGCGCGGGCATGATCCCGGTCAGGAAGATGAGCATGATGCCGGCGTACAGACCGGTGAAGACGACGGCGAGCGCGAGCAGGACAGTGGCCATGCCGCACATCATGGCGCGTGACGTGGGGCGGCGCAGCACCGTTTCGGCGCCGGATCCCCGAAGGACCCGCCGCACCGCCCCACGCTCTCCCGCTCACCGCCGGCCTCTCACGCGGTCGGCCTCAAGCGGTCAGCCCCGCGCCCGGTCCGCCTGGCCGATCGCCTCCGCCAGCTCTTCCACCGATTCGTCCTCCGTGGAGGCGGCCAACGTCCGTGCCCGCTTCTCCAGTTCGGCGAGATCGGGCGCCCCGGGCGGAGCGCCGTACGCCTCGCCGGTGCCCGCGTCGTCGGCCGACTCGCCGCGCAGCGCCTCGGCGAAGTACGCGGCGACGGCGGTGACCTGGAGCCGCGGCCTCGCCTCGCCCCAGAGCGGGGAGTCCACGGCGCCCACGCCGACCGAGCCCGACCGCTCGCGCGGCGCCCGGGTCCCGGGATCCAGCCAGCGCACCGTCGCCCTGGCCACCGCGCCGCTCGCGCCGGGCCGGAGCTTGACGGCGTACAGCGCCGTCACCGTGTGCCCCGGTCCGACCTCGCCGCCGTCGACGCGATCGTCCCGGAAGTCCTCGTCCGCGACGGCCCTGTTCTCGTAGCCGATCAGCCGGAACCGCTCGACCGCGCCCTTGTCGAACGCCACCTGCGCCTTGGCGTCCCTGGCGCGCAGTTCGACGTTCGTGGGGAGCTGGTCGACGAAGACCTTCCTGGCCTGTTCCCTGTCGGAGACGTAGGTGGTGTGTCCGTCGCCCCGGTCGGCCAGCTGTTCCATCAGGGCGTCGCCGTAGTCGCTGCCGACCCCGACGCCGAAGAGGGTGATGCCGTGCTCGGTACGGGCGTCCGCGATGCGTTCGAGGATCGCGTCGGCCTGTGTCTCGCCGGTGTTGGCCAGCGCGTCCGACAGCAGGACGACCCGGTTGGTGGCGCCGCCGCGCAGCCCCTCGACGGCCTGCGCGTAGCCGTGCTCGACGCCCGCCCCGAGGTTGGTCGACGCGGCCGGTTCCAACTCCTCGACGACATCGTGGATCCGGGAGCGGTTGTCGCCGACCCGGGTCATCGGCAGCCTGGTCTCGGCCTCGGCGCTGAAGGTGACCAGGGCGATCGAGTCGTCGCCGCGCAGCTCGTCCGTAAGGATGCCGAGCGATTCCTTGACGAGGTCGAGGCGGCCCCGCTCGGCCATGGAGCCCGAGATGTCGATCACGAACGTGAGCGCGGCCGACGGGCGTTCACCTCCGTGATCGGCCTGCCGGGTGGCGAGGCCGACGCGTACGAGGGACCAGTCGTCGGCCGCGCCGGGCGCCGCCGCGCCGTCCACCGTGACGGAGAAGCCGTCCGACTCGGGGCGCGGGTAGTCCTGGCGGAAGCTGTTGACGAACTCCTCGGGCCGTACGGTGCCGGGATCCGGCAGCCGTCCCTCGCCCAGGGTGCGGAGCGCGTATCCGTAGGAGGCGGTGTCCACGTCCAGTGCGAAGGTCGACAGGTAGTCCGGCTCCGGCGCGAAGTCGCTCCCCGGTTCCCGGTCCTGCTTCTGTTCGCCGTCCCGCTGCCCCTCGTCCTGTGCGAGACCGTCGGCCGGGCCCCCGGTCCCCGACCCCGAACCCGCTCCGGTGCCGGGCCCGCCCGCGCGGGCCGGTCCGTCGGCGCTGTGGCTCGTCTCCCCCGTACCGCCGCCCGAGCAGCCGGTGAGCAGCAGGCCGCCCGCCAGCAGGGCGGCCACCGCACCCCGGTATGTCGTCGTGCGGAGCCTTGTCCTTGTGTCGCGCTGAGTCACGGTCCCCCCTGGAATCACCGGCACTTGTGAATCTGACGTTCGAGACGGCCGGCAGGACCGGCGCCGGAGGTTGCGGATGAATCTCAATGCGGCAACGGGCGGAGGCAGTTCTCCGCCTCCACACCGTTTTGGCAAGGAGTCGCCACTCCCTGAACTGCACTTGTCACGGTGTGCAGTCTCATGAGTACATGGAGTGGCGTACGGCTCCGAGGGGATGGCGGGGGTGGTCAGCCGTGGCACATGTTCCGGGCTCCGTGCTCAACAGGTCGGCGCTGCCGAGAAGCGCACTGCGGGGGGACGCGGTGGAGAGTCTCCGACCGGCGAGCCGGCCGGTCCGCGGCACCCATCAGGTGGCCGCCACGCTGGCGGCGCTCGTCCGTTCCGCGCGTCACGAGTTGCTGACGTTCGACGATCCGGGCAACTCCCTGGGCAAGGGTCTGCCGTTGCCGTTCCTGGAGTTCGCCACGTCGTGCGTGCGCGCCGTGGCGGAACGGGCCGATCCCGAGGCGCGCGCGGAGCCGGGAGCGGGCGCCGGCGGTGGCTCAGGTGCCGGGGCGGGAGCGGGCAACGGCGCAGGCGCCGGAGCGGGATCCGATGCCAGGACCGCTCCCCTGCCCGCCGTTCCGCTCACGGTCCGCCGGATCGTGCCGCGCCGGGGCCTGGCGGCGCTGCCGTACGAGCTGCGGGCGCTCGCGCGCGGGGCACGGCAGACGGAGTCGATCCCGTTCAAGATGGTCCTCGTGGACCGTACGACGGCCGCACTCCCCCTCGACCTCGATCTCCATTTCAACGGGCTGCTGTTGGTCCAGGACCCCGTCGTCGTCGGCGCCCTGGTCCGTATCCATCAGCACTGGTGGGACAGCGGCGAGGAGTATCCCGCCCGGGGGTACGCGTCGGACGGCGCCCTGTGGGACCCGGCGACGGGCCCGGCACCGGCAGACACGGAGACCGGTGCGGGCTCCGGCGCCGCGGTGGGAGGCGGCCTTGAGACCGACGTCCTGCCGCCCCACTTACGTCCGGTGCTCGAAGCGATGCTGTGCGGGCTCACCGACGAGGCCGCGGCGGCGCGCCTCGGCATGTCACCCCGCACCTACAGCAGACGGGTCGGCCAGCTGCTCACGGCCCTCGGCACGACGAGCCGCTTCCGCGCGGGGGCGGAAGCGGCTCGTCGGGGCTGGCTGTGAGCGGGGCGCGCCCCGCCGTCAGGGGCTCAACTCACGATGTCCTTGCGGGAGAAGTTCCGGAAGGCGAGCGCGAAGAGGATCAGGGCGTAGGTGACGGAGATCGCCGAGCCCTTCAGCATGCCGGTCCACTCCAGCTGGGGCTGGACGGCGTCCGCCCAGGCGAACTGCCAGTGCGCGGGCAGGAATTCGCGCCAGTCCCCCAGCGCCGTCACCTGGTCCAGCACATTGCCGATGATCGTCAGCCCGACCGCGCCGCCCACCGCGCCGAGCGGCGCGTCGGTCTTGGTGGAGAGCCAGAAGGCGAGCCCCGCCGTGACCAGTTGGGAGACGAAGATGTACGCGATCACGAGCGCCAGGCGCGGTACGGTGTCGGCCGTCCCGAGGGACCCGCCGGTGGGCAGCTCCAGCGGCCCCCAGCCGTACGCGGCCGTGCCCGCCGCCAGTCCGACGACCGGCAGCAGCACCATCGCCGCCAGGCTCATGGCGAGCGCCACGGCCAGCTTGCTCCACAGCAGCCGGGCGCGCGGCACCGGCGCGGCCAGCAGATAGCGCAGGGAGGACCAGCTCGCCTCGGAGGCCACGGTGTCCCCGCAGAACAGCGCGACGGGCACGACCAGCAGGAAGCCCGCCGAGACGAAGAGACAGACGGCGGCGAAGTTGGCCCCGGACGCGGTCGCGGTGTCCATCAGGTTCAGCCGGCTGCCGCCCCCGCCGTCGCCGTCCTCGTCGCTGCCGGGCGTCCCGCCGATGGCGAAGGCGACGATCAGGACGAACGGCAGGATCGCGAGCACTCCGCCCATCGCCATCGTCCGCCTGCGCTTGAGCTGTCGCAGGAGTTCGACACGGAGCGGGAGGGTGCGGCCCGCCCGGTAGCCCGGAGCCGATTCGGTCAGCGCGCTCATGCGGAGGCTCCTGAGATGAGGGTGAGGAAGGCGTCCTCCAGGCGGCGGTGCGGCCCGACACCGGTCAACGCCACATCCAGCCGGATGAGTTCGGTGACCAGGGTGTTGGTGCTGGCGCCGTCGAGCCGTACGAGCAGACCCTCGTCCGTACGGATCGCGGATCCGATCCCGGCCAGCGCGGCGATCTTGTCGACGACCGGTTCGGGCACCTGTCCGGCCGTGGTGACGAGCACGGTGTCGCCGGAGCCGGTGATCTCGGCGACGGGACCGGCCTGTACGAGCCGGCCGCGGTCCATGACCACCAGATGCGTACAGGTCTGTTCGACCTCGGAGAGGAGATGGCTGGAGACGATCACGGTCCGGCCGTTGGCCGCGTAACGGATCATCACGTCGCGCATCTCACGGATCTGCGGCGGGTCGAGGCCGTTGGTCGGCTCGTCCAGGATGAGGAGGTCCGGCAGACCGAGCATGGCCTGGGCGATGGCGAGGCGCTGCCGCATGCCCTGCGAGTAGGTGCGCACGGCGCGGGCGAGGGCGTCGCCGAGCCCGGCGATCTCCAGGGCCTCCTCGATGTGCGAGTCCTCGGCGGGGCGGCCGGTGGCCCGCCAGTACAGCTCCAGGTTGTCCCGCCCGGACAGGTGCGGCAGGAAGCCCGCGCCCTCGACGAAGGAACCGACATGGGACAGGACGGGTGCGCCGGGCCTGATGGAGTGCCCGAAGACCCGGATGTCTCCCGCGTCGGGGGTGATGAGGCCCATCAGCATGCGCAGGGTCGTGGTCTTGCCCGCGCCGTTCGGGCCGAGGAGCCCGAGCACCTGCCCCTTCTCGACCCGGAAGGAGAGGTCCCGTACGGCATAGCGGTCGGCGGACTTGGCGTAGCGCTTCGACAGGTCCGTGATCTGGAGCGGCACATCGGCCAGCGCCGGATCGGGCGCCGGTGCGCTGACGCGGCGGCGCGCGGTGAACAGCAGCGCGGCGGCGATCAGCACACCCGCCGACGGCAGGCCCCAGACCCACCAGGCGAGCGTGGGCGCGGCGGTGGTGAGGGCGGGCGCCGTGGGTACGGACAGGTCGCCGGCCGGGGTGACGGTGTAGCCGGCGGGGGCGAGAGGTGAGGCGTAGGCGAGGTCGGTCGACGCGAGGACGACACGCAGCCGGTGCCCGGCCTCCAGTTTATGGTCGACGGCCGGCAGGGTCAGTTCGACGGTCCGGCCGTTGCCCGTCTTGACGCCTTCGAGGCGCATGGGGGCGACGAGTTGGGAGGGCAGGACCTGGCGGCCGTCGGGTCCGACGTCGTAGACCTTGCCGAAGAGCACGGCGTCATCGGTGTCGGCCTTGACGGTGACCCGGACGGTCGGTGAGCCCGTGATCTGGAGCGACCGGTCGAGCGGGCGCGAGTCGAAGCGGGCGAACTGACCGGGGAAGTCGAGGGCGAGTCCCATGCCGAACGAGGACAGCTGGGACAGTCCGCCGCCGACGCCCGGCACGGTGGAGATGGCGGGCGGGCTGGCGCCCGCGGGGTTGTCGAAGGACTGCGGGCGGCCGGAGAGCGGGACGTTCGTTATGCCGCTCCGCAGACCCGGGTAGCTGTCGCTGCTCGCGCCCCGGAGCAGCGCCTGCCCGTCGGTGGAGTCGACACCGCCGGTCCGGCTGACCCGGAAGGCGGGTCCGGTGTCGGCGCTCGTGTCCTTCTTGAGGTAGTGGTCGAACCAGGACGAGATACGGCTCTCGATACGGCCGGTCTCGGCGTTCCCGCCGTCGTGGCCGCCGGCCATCCAGTCGACGGCGACGGGCGCGCCGTTGCTCTTGATCGCCTTCGCCATGGCGTCGGACTGGCTGAGCGGGAAGAGCGAGTCGGTCTGCCCCTGGATGATCAGCGAGGGCACCTTGATGCGGTCGCCGACCGCGGACGGGCTGCGCTCCGCGAGGAGTTCACCGGCCGCCGCGTCGGGCTTCCCGGCGACGGCGACCCGGTCGTACATCTCGCAGAGCTGCTTCTCGAAGGTGTCGCAGCCGCCACCGGTGGAGAAGAAGATCCCGGCCCAGAGCTTCTTGAAGACACCGTCGGGGAAGAGCGAGTCGGCGAGGTTCCAGTAGGTGATCACGGGTGCGATCGCGTCGACGCGCGGGTCGTGGCCCGCGCCGAGCAGCGCGATCGCCCCTCCGTAGGAGGCCCCGCTCATACCGACGCGTGGGTCGCCGTCTCCGTCGAGCTGGACCTCGGGCCGCCCGGCGAGCCAGTCGATCAGCCGGGAGACGTCCTTGACCTCGTAGGCGGGGTCGTTGAGCCCGATCTTGCCGGTGGACTCGCCGAACCCCCGTGCCGACCAGGTCAGTACGGCGTAGCCGTCGCGCGCGAGCTTCTCGGCCTGGGCGCGTACGTCGTTCTTGCTGCCGCCGAAGCCGTGGCCGAGCAGGACGGCGGGCCTGCGCCTGTCGCCGTCACCGGTGGTGAAGTACGAGGTGTCGATCCGGGCGCCGGGCATCTCCATCGTCTGGTCGGCCCGGTGCACGGTGGGTGTGCTGTCCGAGGCGACGGCGGTCCAGGTACCGGCACCGACGAGCACGGCGGCCACGGCCGCACCCGCGAGCCATCGTGTGCGCAGCCGTAGCCGTCGGGGGGTGGGGATCTCCATGCTTGAACCCTAAACGGCCCCGCGCGGCGCCCGCACTGACACCGGTCGGAACTCACAGGCCTCCTTGAGGAGTACGGGATAACGTCGCCGTACACCAGCCGTGGTACGCGCCCGGCGACGTACGAGGAGAGACGACCCATATGACCGGCATGGAGATCCGTCGGGCGACGACGGTCGGCGAACTCGTCGCGGCCCAGCATCTGTACGACGGCCCGGCCCGCCCGGAGTGGGCGGAACGCTTTCTCGCCGCTCCCGGACATCTGCTGCTGATCGCCTATGTCGGCGGTGTCCCGGCCGGATTCGTCTCCGGCATCGAGATGCTGCATCCGGACAAGGGCGTCGAGATGTGCCTGTACGAGCTGTCCGTCGACGAGCCGTACCGCCGCCGGGGCATCGGCCGGGCACTGACCGAGGCTCTGGCGACCGTCGCGCGCGAAGGCGGCTGCTACGACATGTGGGTGGGCGTGGACACCGACAACGACCCGGCACTGGCGACGTACCGCTCCGCCGGCGCGCGCGACGAGGGCCGCTTCGCGATGCTGACGTGGGAGTTCCCGACAACGGGCCGGGACTAGGGCCACTCGGCGGTGACGAGCCAGAGCCGGCTGGTCAGCCGTACGCCCTGACGGGTCTCGAAGGCGTGGAAGGCCTCGGTGGCGGCGTCGTGGGCGCGGGTGCGTGTCCGCTCGTCGGCGTCGGCGAGGGTGAGCCAGTGCTGGAGCGGCCCCCAGCCCATCAGGAAGGCGGACGCGTCCGAGGCGTCCTTGCCCCAGTGCTGGCTCAGCGCCAGGGCCCGCAGCCCGATCCCCTTGAAACCCGCCTCGCTCAGGACGCGTTCGGTGTGCGCCGGGTCGGCGAAGGAGGCGGGCTGGTGCTTGGCGTCCTCGTTGACGGCGGGCAGCGTGACCTGGGTGCCGATGGCCGCGAAGATCACCGCCTGGTCCATGAGGCTGAACGACTGCGGGCAGACGAAGGCGAGCCGCCCACCGGGCCGTAACGCACGTCCGATGTTGCGGAACGCGGCGGCGGGATCGGCGAAGAACATCACCCCGAAGCGGCTCACCGCGATGTCGAAGGACGCCTCCTCGAAGTCGTACACCTGCGCGTCGCCCCGTACGAACGTGACGTCCTCGATCTCCTCCGCCACCGCGGACTCCCTGGCCCGCGTCAGCATCGGCGCCGACAGATCGATCCCGACGGCCCGCGCGCCCTGCCGCGCCGCGAGCCGGGTGACCCGCCCGTTCCCACATCCGACATCGAGAAGCCGGTCGCCTTCCTTTATGCCGGCCGCTTCGAGCAGCGGGGCATTGGCGGCGTCGTTCAGATTGTCGTACCGATCTTGGTGCTCCGCCCAGTGCCTGCCCTCATAGCCGTTCCACGCCTCGGCCTGGGCTGAATTCACCATGTCCGTCATGCCTTCCATACTGCCGCTCCTCCCGTCTTGCGCCCATAGCATGGCGAGAACTCGACGCGCCCGGCGCGTCGGTTTCACGAGCTGTGACGAGGGGATCCTGAAGCGCCGCTCCGGGCACCGCCGCGGCGGCGACGCATCTTCCGAAGGAAGGACGGCGGGTCCACAGACACACATCACCGCTCGTCGCGACGGCGACGGCCTCCCCGGAGGGAGAGCAGCCGCGCCAAGGTTCGGGCGCGACCCTCCGCGCCCTAAAGTGCGCAGTGCCCCCGTCTGTCCTGTGCGGGCCCGAACATCTGGAAGGAAAACGTCGTGAAGACCTTCACCTTGCCCGGTACCGACATCCTCGCCCCGAACCTCGTGCTCGGCCTGATGCGTATCGGCGACAAGACGGACGAGGAGGTCCGCGAACTCGTCCGCACCGCGCGTGACGCGGGCATCGACTTCGTCGACCACGCCGACGTCTACGGCGCCGAGCTGCACGACTGTGAACGCCGCTTCGCCGACGCGATGGCGCTGAGCCCGTCCCAGCGCGACGGGCTCACGATCCAGACCAAGGCGGGAATCGTGACGGACGGGCCGTACTACGACTTCTCGTACGAACACATCGTCAAGTCGGTCGAGGGCTCACTCGCGGCCCTGCGCACCGACCGCGTCGACATCCTCCTGCTGCACCGCCCCGACGCGCTGGTCGAGCCCGAAGAGGTGGCCCGCGCCTTCGACGAGCTCGAATCCTCCGGCAAGGTGCGGGCCTTCGGTGTCTCGAACCACACCCCGCGCCAGATCGACCTGCTGCGCAAGTACGTGCGTCAGCCCATCGTGGCCAACCAGCTTCAGCTCTCGATCACACACGCGCCGATCGTCGCCGAGGGGGTCGCCGCGAACATGCTCGCGGAGCGGCAGGCGGTCACCCTCGACGGCGGAGGGATCGTCGACTACTGCCGGCTGAACGACATCACCGTCCAGGCCTGGTCGCCCTTCCAGGCCGGCTTCTTCACGGGTGTCTTCCTCGGCTCGCCCGACCACCCGGAGCTGAACGCCGTCATCGACCGCCTCGCCGGCAAGTACGACGTCCCCGCCATCGCGATCGCGACCGCCTGGATCACCCGCCACCCCGCCCGGATGCAGGTCGTGCTCGGCACCACCAGCCCGGAGCGCGTCGCGGGCGCCGCCCAGGGCTCCGAACTGCCCCTCACCCGGGCCGAGTGGTACGAGCTGTTCCGCGCCGCGGGCCACCTCGTTCCCTGATTCACACACGTCACCCGGGAGGTGCGACGGCCCGCGCGGAATAGGGGTACCGTGCGGGCCGTCGCGGTCAGGGGTGGGCCGCCGCGGTCAGTGGTTGCGGGGGAAGCCCAGGTCCACACCGGCCGGGGCGTCCGCCGGGTCCGGCCAGCGGGTCGTGACGACCTTGCCGCGCGTGTAGAAGTGCACGCCGTCGTTGCCGTAGATGTGGTGGTCGCCGAAGAGCGAGTCCTTCCAGCCACCGAAGGAGTGGTAGCCCACCGGCACCGGGATCGGCACGTTCACACCGACCATGCCCGCCTCGATCTCCAGCTGGAAGCGGCGGGCCGCGCCGCCGTCGCGGGTGAAGATCGCCGTGCCGTTGCCGAAGGGGGAGGCGTTCATGAGGGCGACGCCCTCGTCGTACGTCTCGGTGCGCAGCACGCACAGCACCGGGCCGAAGATCTCGTCGCGGTAGGCGTCGGAGTCGGTCGGGACATGGTCGAGGAGGGACAGACCGATCCAGTGGCCGTCCTCGTAGCCGTCGACGCGCAGGCCGGTGCCGTCCAGGACGACCTCGGCGCCCTGGGCGGCGGCTCCCGTCACGTAGGACGCGACCTTGTCGCGGTGGGCCGCGGTGATCAGCGGGCCCATCTCGGACGCCGGGTCGGTGCCGGGGCCGATCTTGATCTTCTCGGCGCGCTCGCGGATCTTGTTGACGAGTTCGTCGCCGATCGCGCCGACCGCCACGACCGCCGAGATCGCCATGCAGCGCTCACCGGCGGAGCCGTACGCCGCCGAGACGGCCGCGTCGGCCGCCGCGTCCAGGTCGGCGTCCGGCAGGACCAGCATGTGGTTCTTGGCGCCGCCGAGCGCCTGTACGCGCTTGCCGTTGGCGGACGCGGTGGCGTGGATGTAGCGGGCGATCGGCGTGGAGCCGACGAAGGAGACCGCAGCGACGTCCGGGTGGGCCAGGAGGGAGTCGACGGCCACCTTGTCGCCGTGGACGACGTTGAGGACACCGTCCGGCAGCCCCGCCTCGGCGGCGAGTTCGGCCAGCAGATTCGCCGGCGAGGGGTCCTTCTCGCTCGGCTTCAGTACGAAGGTGTTGCCGCAGGCGATGGCCAGCGGGAACATCCACATCGGCACCATCGCGGGGAAGTTGAACGGCGTGATGCCGGCGACGACGCCCACCGGCTGCCTGATCGACGAGACGTCGACCCGCTGGGACACCTGCGTCGACAGCTCGCCCTTCAGCTGGGTGGTGATCCCGCAGGCCAGCTCGACGATCTCCAGCCCGCGCGCGACCTCGCCGAGGGCGTCGGAGTGGACCTTGCCGTGCTCGGCGGTGATCAGCGCGGCGATCTCGTCCCGGTGCGCGTCGAGCAGCGCGCGGTAACGGAACAGGATGCCGGTGCGGGTGGAGAGCGAGGACGTGCCCCAGGTGCCGTACGCCGTCTTCGCCGCCGTCACGGCCGCGTCCACCTCCTCCGGCGAGGCGAGCGCGACCTGTGTGGTGACCGCGCCGGTCGCCGGGTCGGTGACCGGGCCCCGGTTGCCCGACGCGCCCTCGACGGTCTTGCCACCGATCCAGTGGTTGACGGTCTTCATTACCTGCTCCTTCGGGTCCATCGGGTCCAGCGGCGCGGTCGATGCGTGCGGTGCGTGCGCGGTCCGTGCGGTGTGCGCGCGGTCCGTGCGTGCGGTCCGTGGCGGTGCGTGCGTGCGTCAGAGGTGGCGCCGGCGGGCCGCCGCCTTCCGGTCGTACTCCTCGCGTGCCGTGACCGCGGACGGGCGGGTCGCCGTCTCGGCCACGGGAACATCCCACCACGCCTGGGCGGGAGGCGCGCCCGACACAGTGTCTGCCGTTTCGGTCTCCGCGTAGACACATGTGGGGACGTCGGACTCGCGCGCGACGGCGAGGGCTTCACGCAGGTCACGGATGGTTTTGGCGCGGATGACACGCATCCCGAGCGAGGCGGCGTTGGCGGCGAGGTCGACGGGCAGCGGGTCGCCCGTGTAGGTCGGCGAGCCGATCGTGTCGGCCTCCCGGTAGCGGTACGCCGTACCGAACCGCTCCGCGCCGACGGACTCGGAGAGGCCGCCGATCGACGCGTAGCCGTGGTTCTGGAGGATCACCAGCTTCAGCGGGAGGCGTTCCTGGACGGCGGTGACGATCTCGGTGGGGTTCATCAGATAGGTTCCGTCGCCGACCAGCGCCCAGACGGGCCGCCCCGGATCGGCCAGCAGGACGCCGATGGCGGCCGGGATCTCGTAGCCCATGCACGAGTAGCCGTACTCGACGTGGTACTGGTCGCGGGCGCGGGACCGCCACAGCTTGTGGAGGTCGCCGGGGAGCGAGCCGGCCGCGTTGATGACGATGTCCTCGTCGGTGACGAGCGCGTCGAGAAGGCCGAGGACCTGCGGCTGGGTGGGCCGCAGAAGGTCTTCGGAGGTGTCGAACGCGGCGTCGACCCGCTCCTCCCAGCGCTCCTTGTCCTGTGTGTACTCGGCGGCGTAGGCGGCGTCGACACGGTGGCCCGTGAGAGCCGTGGCGAGTTCTTCCAGGGCCGTGCGGGCGTCGGCGACCAGGGGCGCGGCGGCGAGCTTGTGGGCGTCGAAACCGGTGATGTTGATGTTGAGGAAGCGGACGGACGGGTGCGAGAAGAGCGTCGCCGACGCCGTGGAGAAGTCGGACCAGCGGGTGCCGACACCGATCACCAGGTCGGCGGTGCGGGCGAGTTCGTCGGCGGTGGCGGTACCGGTGTGGCCGATGCCGCCGACGTCCGCCGGGTGGTCGTGGCGCAGCGAGCCCTTCCCGGCCTGGGTGGAGGCGACGGGGATGCCGGTCGCCGTCGCCAGGGCGGCCAGCGCGTCCTCGGCCGCGCTGTGGTGGACTCCGCCGCCGGCGACGAGCAGCGGACGGCGGGCCGCGCGGACGGCCGCGGCGGCGTCGGCGAGTTCGTACGGATCGGGGCCCTGCCTGCGCACCCGCCAGACGCGCTCGGCGAAGAACTCCTCCGGCCAGTCGTACGCCTCCGCCTGGACGTCCTGGGGCAGCGCGAGGGTCACCGCGCCCGTCTCGGCGGGGTCGGCGAGGACCCGCATGGCGGCGAGCGCGGCCGGGACGAGTGCCTCGGGGCGTGAGACGCGGTCGAAGTACTTCGACACGGGGCGCAGCGCGTCGTTGACGGAGACGTCGCCCGCGTGGGGCACTTCGAGCTGCTGGAGGACGGGGTCGGCGGGGTGCGTGGCGAAGATGTCGCCGGGGAGCAGCAGCACGGGCAGCCGGTTGATGGTGGCGAGGGCGGCGCCCGTGACGAGGTTGGTGGCGCCGGGGCCGATGGAAGTGGTCACGGCGTGGGTGGAGAGGCGGTTGCTCTGGCGGGCGAAGCCGACGGCGGCGTGGACCATGGCCTGTTCGCTGCGGCCCTGGAAGTACGGCATCTCGGGGCCCGCCTGGACGAGTGCCTGGCCGATGCCCGCCACGTTCCCATGGCCGAAGATGCCCCAGGTGGCGTCGATGAGCCGGTGGCGGTTGCCGTCGCGTTCGGTGAACTGGCGGGACAGGAAGGCGATCAGTGCCTGGGCCACGGTGAGGCGGCGCGTACTCATCGGTGGGTCTCCTTGTCCGTGTCGCGGGCCGTGTCGGACCCGGTGTCGGGACGGGTGTCCGCCCGGGGGGCCTCGTACATCGGCAGCCGGGGATCGACGGCCTGGCCGGGCCAGGTGTCGCGGATCCAGCCGTGGTCGGGGTGGTCGCGGATCAGCCACTGTCTGGTCTCGCCCGGCCCGGCCATCACGTTCAGGTAGTACATGGTGCGGCCGGGGGCGGCGATGGACGGTCCGTGCCAGCCGTCGGGGATGAGGACGGTGTCGCCGGTGCGGACCTCGGCGATGACGTCCGTACCGCCGGGCCTGGAGGGCGAGACACGGTGGTAGCCGAGGCCGTCGTCCTCGATCTCGAAGTAGTAGATCTCCTCCAGCTCGGACTCGACGCCGGGGTGGTGCTCGTCGTGCTTGTGCGGCGGGTACGACGACCAGTTGCCGCCGGGCGTGAGGACTTCGACGGCGATCAGCCGGTCGCAGTCGAACGTGTCGGCGGCGGCGAAGTTGTTGACCTGGCGGGAGCAGTTGCCACTGCCCCGCAGTTCGACCGGAACCTCCGGTGCGGAGCCGTAGCGAGCGGGGAGTCGTCGCTCGCACTTCGCTCCTGCCAGGGCGAAGCGGCCTCCCGCACCGGAGGCGATCTGGGCGTGGGCGTCACGCGGAACGTACGCGAAGTCCGTGACGGAGCTGAACACGCTTTCTCTGCCCAGCAGTTCAAAGATCTCGCCTTGCGTGTGCACCGTACAACCGCCGCTCAGCGGAAGCACGATCCACTCACTGTCCCCGCTGTCCAGCGTGTGTGTACCGCCGGGCGGCAGGTCGAGGACGCGCAGGGCGCTGTGCAGCCAGCCGGCCCGCCTCGGTGCGATGTCGAGCGTGTACGGTCCGCTCGCCGCGGCGCCCGCGCGCACGTGCCGTTCCAGGAATTCACCGTCGGAGCCCGTGTCGGTGCCGGTGCCGGTGTCCGTCGTCATGGTCGTTCCGTATCCTTCCGCGCCTGTGCCTACTCTCCCCGTGCCCCCTACAAATGCCGCCACCAGAGCGGCCACGCGCCCTACAACAGACCCACGGCGGTGTCGACGGCCGTCGCGACGTCCCCGTCCACCGGGTAGAGGAGCGAACGCCCCACGACCAGTCCCCGCACTGTGGGCAGCCGCAGCGCCTTGCGCCACTTCTCGTACGTGCCCTCCTGGTCGTCGCCGATCTCGCCGCCGAGCAGGACGGCGGGCAGGGTGGAGGTCTCCATCACCCGGGCCATGTCGTCCGGATTGGCGGTGACGGGCAGCTTCAGCCAGGTGTACGCCGAGGTGCCGCCGAGGCCGGAGGCGATGGCGATGGAGCGGGTCACGGCCTCGGCCGACAGGTCGTTGCCGAGCCGTCCGTCCGTACGGCGGCAGATGAACGGCTCGACGAACACGGGCAGCCGTCGCTCCGCCATGGCGTCGACGGCGCGCGCGGCCGACAGGAGGGTGCCGGCCGAGCGGTCGTCCTCGTAGTCGACGCGGAGCAGCAACTTGCCCGCGTCGAAGCCGAGTCGGGCGATGTCCTCGGCGCGGTGGCCGGTGAAACGGTCGTCCAGTTCGAAGGCGGCGCCGGCGAGGCCGCCGCGGTTCATGGAGCCGACGACGACACGGTCCTCCAGGGCGCCGAGGAGCAGCAGGTCGTCGAGTATGTCGGCGGTCGCGAGGACGCCGTCCACACCGGGGCGGGACAGCGCGAGGCAGAGCCGCTCCAGCAGGTCGACGCGGTTGGCCATGGCCAGGCGGCGGTTGCCGACGGCGAGGGCACCCCGGGCCGGGTGGTCGGCCGCGACGATCATCAGCCGTCCGCCGGGGCGCAGCAGGGGGCGGCGGGTGCGGCGGGCGGCGGCCTCGGCGATCGCCTCGGGGTGGTGCGTACGGATCCGTACGAGTTCGGCGACGTCGACACGGGTCACAGGGCGGCCTCCGGTGGCAGCGTTCCCGGTGTGGGGACGGGGCCGCCGCCGAGGACCTGGACGACTTCCCGGGCGTACGGCATGGCGGAGGAGCAGGCGAGCCGGGCGGCGACGATGGCGCCGGCGGCGTTGGCGTACCGCATGACGCGCTCCAGGTCCCAGCCGGCCAGCAGTCCGTGGCAGAGGGCGCCGCCGAAGGCGTCCCCGGCGCCGAGGCCGTTGACGACCTCGACGGGGACGGGCGGCACCTCGGCGACGGTGCCGTCGCGGTGCATGGCGAGGACGCCCTTGGGGCCCTGTTTGACGACGGCCAGTTCGGGTCCGGCGGCCAGGAGCGCGCGGGCGGCGGCGTACGGTTCGCGCTGCCCGACGGCGACTTCGCACTCGTCCAGATTGCCCACGGCGACGGTGGCGTGGCGCAGCGCCCGCGCGTACAGGGGCCGGGCCGCCGCCATGAGGGCCGCCGGTCCGTCGGGGTCGCCGCCGTTCTCCGGGGCGTCGCGGGCCTCGGCCGGCGCCGTCCAGAACATCGGGCGCCAGTCGAGGTCGAAGACGGTGATGGCGGTCCCGGGCCGGCGCCCGGAGGGCCGCTGCTCGGGGCCGGGTGCCCGCGCCTCGCCGCGTGTGCGCAGGGCCGTCAGCGTGGCCTCCCTGCTGGGCTCCTCGCACAGTCCGGTGCCCGTCATCCAGAAGATCCGTGCGGACCTGATGGCGTCGAGGTCCAACTCGTCGGGGCGGATCTGCAGATCGGGTGCCGTGGGCTGCCGGTAGAAGTAGAGCGGGAAGTCGTCCGGGGGGAAGATCTCGCAGAACGTCACCGGTGTGGGCCACCGGTCGACCGGTGTCACCCACCGGTCGTCCACCTCGAACTCCCGCAGGGCGTGGTGGAGATAGTCCCCGAACGCGTCCCGTCCGGTGCGGGTGATGACGGCGGTACGGCGGCCGAGCCGGGCGGCGGCCACGGCGACATTCGTCGCGGAGCCGCCGAGGAACTTCCCGAAGGTGTCGACCTGCGCCAACGGGACTCCGGTACGCAGCGGATAGAGGTCCACGCCGATCCGCCCCATGGTGATCACGTCGTACGGCTCAGGCATACGCGTCCCCTCGTTTCGACGGCCAGTGCCAGGTCTAGTGCTCTGTCCCGACCTCTGTCAACGTTTTGTCCTTACATTCGGACGAACGCTTGACACTCTTCTCGGACGGCCGCGAGGCTGACCGGTATGACCTCCTCCGTACCCCCGCTGAACCGCATCAGGGTCGGGTCGGCACCCGATTCCTGGGGCGTCTGGTTTCCCGACGACCCCCAGCAGGTTCCCTGGCGGCGTTTCCTCGACGAAGTGGCCCTGGCCGGATACGAGTGGATCGAACTCGGCCCGTACGGCTACCTCCCGACCGATCCGGCCCGGCTGGCCGACGAGACGGCCGCGCGCGGTCTGAAGGTCTCGGCCGGCACCGTGTTCACCGGGCTGCACCACGGGCCCGCCGTGTGGGACAGGACCTGGGCGCATGTCGCCGACATCGCGGCGCTCACCAGGGAGATGGGCGCGGACCATCTGGTCGTCATCCCGTCGTTCTGGCGTGACGACAAGACGGGCCAGGTGCTGGAGGAGCGGACCCTCACCGCGGCGCAGTGGAAGGACCTGACGACTCAGACCGAACGGCTCGGCCGTGAGGTGCTCGACCGCTTCGGGCTGAACATCGTGGTCCACCCGCACGCCGACACCCATGTCGACACCGAGGAGAACGTCGGCCGGTTCCTCGACGCCACCGATCCCGACCTGGTGTCACTGTGTCTGGACACGGGGCACTACGCCTACTGCGGCGGCGACAGCGTCAAGCTGATCGAGACCTACGGCGAGCGGATCGGCTATCTGCATCTCAAGCAGGTCGATCCGGAGATCCTCGCGGATGTCGTCGCGGACGGGGTGCCGTTCGGTCCGGCCGTCGCGCGGGGCGTGATGTGCGAGCCGCCGGGCGGAGTGCCCGCGCTGGGACCGGTGCTGACGGCGGCCCAGAAGCTGGACGTCGATCTCTTCGCCATCGTCGAGCAGGACATGTATCCCTGCCCGCCCGACAAGCCCTATCCGATCGCCGAACGGACGCGCCGTTTCCTCCGCTCGTGCGGGGCGTAACCCGGGCCCCCTGTCGAACAGTTGGGCCATCGCCACACTCCTCTCCAATGCGTTGCTTCTGTCACAGAGATCCGCTTAACGTCACGCATATCTCCATTACGCGGGTTTTACGTCACAGTGGCGCGACAGCCGCTCCCTCTCCGTCACTGTGAGTCGTTCAACGGGCACAGGCTCAGTGATCACCAGCGTCTCAGTCGCAGCCCTCCAGACGGCCCCCCGGCCGCCGCTGCGGCGGACGCAGGGAGGTGCCACTCATGACGGACAGAAGTCTCTGGTCCTACAAGGAGATTGCCGCGCACATCCGGGTACAGCCGGACACCGTCCGTTCCTATCGCAAGCACGGTCTGCTTCCGCCGCCGGACCACGTGGAGAACGGCAAGCCCTACTGGTACGCGGACACCGTCCGCGCCTGGGTGGCCAAGCGCCCGGGCAACAGAGGCCGCAGAGAGTGAGCCGCGGGAGCTGATCCCCGCGCCGGGTCCGCACCCCGGCGGGCTCACGGGGCCCCGTGTATCCACCGGCGGTGGATACACGGGGCCCTCGCGGTCCAAGGTCCGGCTCAGACCCCGACCTTGTCCCGCTCGTCCGCCCCGGACACGGCGCCGCCGGGCCCGCCGGCGCCGTCCGCGGCGCCCGTCGCAGCCGCGGGACGCGCCTCGCCCTCGCTCACCCCGAACCGGTCGTGGAAGCGGCGCAGCGGTCCCGGCGCCCACCAGGTCGCCCGGCCCGTCAGCTTCATCACCGCCGGGACGAGCAGACTGCGTACGACCATCGCGTCCATGACCACCGCGAGCGCGATACCGAGCCCGAGCATCATGGTGTTGGTCACCCGCGAGGTGCCGATGGCGACCATGACCACCGCGAGGATCACCGCCGCCGCCGTGATCAGGCCCCCGGTGCGCTGAAGCCCGAATATGACGGACCGCTCGTGGTCCCCGCTCCGGTCGTACTCCTCCTTGATCCGCGATATCAGGAAGACCCCGTAGTCCATGGAGAGTCCGAAGGCGACACAGAACATCAGCACCGGAAGCGTCGTCTCGATGTCCCCCGTGGGGGTGAATCCGAGCAGCCCGGAGAGATGGCCGTCCTGGAAGACCCAGACGACCGCTCCGAACATCGCCGTGAGACTGAGCGCGTTGAGCGCCACCGCCTGCACCGGGATGAGGACGCTGCCGGTGAGCAGGAAGACCAGCAGCAGCGTCACCACGACGATGATGCCCGCGGCCAGCGGCAGCCGGTCCGCGATGGCGTCCTTCGAATCGACCAGTACGGCGGCGGTGCCGGTGACCGAGGTGTCGAACGCGGCCGGTTCGGCGCGGAGTTCACGGACGAGCCGCTGCGTGTCCTGGTCCACCGCCTCGCCGCGCGGCAGCACGGTGAAGTACGCGTGGTCGCCGGAGACGACCGGACCGTCGACCCGCAGCACATCCGGCAGTGCGGCCACCCGGTCGCGGTAGTCGGCGTACTCGGCGGCGGTCGCCCCACCCTCGCCGAGCACTTCGAGCCCACCCCCGGGGCTGCCCGGGAAACCGCTCCTGATGTCCTCCTGGACCACTCGGGACTCCGCGCTCGACGGCAGCTGCCGGTCGTCGGCCGTGCCGAACTTGACGCCCAGGAACGGCAGTCCGAGCAGCACCAGGCCCGCGGCCGTCGCGACGGCGAAGAGCGGCGCCCTGCGCATCACCAGCGCCGCCGTACGCCCCCAGCCGCCGCTCGCCGCGTCCGCCGTCCGGTCCGCCGTCCCGTCGCCGGGCGCCGGCTTCTTCCGTCCCCTGCTGAACAGCCGCCGCAGATCGAGGGAGTTGACCCGGTGGCCGAGCAGCATCAGCGCGGCCGGCAGCAGGATCAGCGCGGCGGCTGCGGCGAGCAGCACCACCGCTATCCCGGCGTATGCGAACGAGCGCAGGAAGTACTGCGGGAAGACCATCATCGCGGCGAGCGACACCGCCACCGTCAGCGCGGAGAACAGCACCGTCCGCCCGGCGGTACGGAGCGTGGTGCCCACCGCGTCCCGCACCTCGACGCCCTCGGCCAGCTCCTCCCGGAATCTGCGCACGATGAACAGGGCGTAGTCCACGGCCAGTCCGAGCCCGAGGGCCGTGGTGAGATTCTGCGCGAAGACCGAGACGTCCGTGATCTCGGTGATCCCCCGCAGCACGGCGTTGGTCCCGAGGATGGCGACGATGCCGATCCCCAGCGGCAGCAGGGCGGCGATCGCGCTGCCGAAGACCATCACGAGCAGGACGAGTGTGACCGGCAGGGCGATCAGCTCGGCCCGCAGCAGGTCCTCCTGGATGATGGCCTGCATCTCGTGCCGTACGGCGACGGGCCCGCCGACCGAGACGTCCAGGGACCCCTGGGTGCCGCGGAATTCGGGCGCTATCCGCTCCAGGGTCTCGCCGGCCTCCTTCTCCGTGCCCACGATCCTGGCGGCGATCAGTGCCTCGCCGCCGTCCTCGGCGCGCAGCGCGGGCGCCCGCGTCTGCCAGTACGACCCGACGCCCACGACACCTTCCTCGGCGGCCAGCCGCTCGGTGAGCCGCCGGGCCTCGGCGGCGACGGCCGGGTCGTCCACCTTTCTGTCGCCCGCGTCGACGAGCAGCAGGAGATTCGGCTGGGAGGCCGGGAACTCACGCTCCAGCGCCTTCGTGGCGTAGGTCGACGAGGCGGCGGGGTCCTCCCAGCCGCCGCTGCCCATCCGGTCGCCGACTCCGCTCCCCGCGAAGACCGCCAGCGCCGTGATCACCAGGGCGACCAGCAGCGAAAGCCGTGGGCGCGCCGTGACGAACCGGGTCCAGCCGCCCGTTCGCGACCCCCTGTTGACTTCGGACATAGTGCGGTGTCCCCTTCACCGTGACCCAGAGCATGGGTCGACGACTGCCATGGAATGACAAACACGAGCGATCGCTCGCATAAATCAAGAATGCGAGCGATGGCTCGCATTTGTCAATCGCAGTCAACCGATCGAGGGATCCTGGGAGTTCACGTGCCGGAAGCGAGGAGAGGCGGAGCCGTGGGACAAGGCATCCAGGGCGGTGCGGCCGAGGGCGGTACGGCCAAGAGCGGCGCGGCCAAGAGCGGGGCCTCCGCCGACGACACGGGCAGGCCACGCCGCCGTCAGGCCCGCGGCGAGCGGCGTATCGCCCAGCTCCTCGAAGCCGCGGGCCGCGTCTTCTGCACGACCGGCTACACGGCGGCGAGCACCAACTCCATCGCCCGGGAGGCCGGCGTCTCACCCGGCACGCTCTACCAGTTCTTCCCGAACAAGGAAGCCATCGCCGTCGAGCTGGGCGACGTACTCCTCAATCGCTGGCGCACGACGTACGGCCAGGCGTTCACACCCGCCCACATGGAGCTGCCGCTCCCCGAGATGCTGGACGCCGTCCTCGATCCGCTGATCACGTTCAACTTCGAGAATCCGGCGTTCGCCGTCCTGATGCACGGCTCCGAGATCCCGGGCCAGGTGACGGAGAAGCACGACGTCCTGCACGACACGATGCTCACCCGGGTCGAGGAGATCCTGGGCAGCTACCTCCCCGACACCCCGCGGGCCGAGCGCACCAGGACGGCGGAGTTCGTCTTCGTCCTGTTCAAGGGCGGACTGGACCTGATCCTGTCGCACGAGGGCGAGGAGCGGGAGGCCTACATCGGGGAGCTGAAGAACGCGATGTTCCGCTACCTGGAACCCCTCGTCGGCGACGCGCTCCCCCTCTGCCGGCCGCAGCAGGAGGCGGCACCGACCGACTCCTGACCGAGCACGAGACCCGCACGCCGCGGCCCGGACTCGCATTCATACCCCCTAGGGGTATAGTCTGCCGTAGGTCAGGGCGTCGCGGCGTTTCCGTCGCCCCCTGGCATCCCTTCCTTGTTCCGCACGCCCGCCCCGGAGGAGAACGCCATGACCGCAGAGACGAAGACCGAGACGGAGACCGCACAGGCCGCAGGCTCCTGCTGCTCGCCGACCGGCTCCTGCCACGACGGCGCCGCCGGGACCGCGACGGGCGCCGTCACGACGGTGTACGCGGTCACCGGCATGACCTGTGGCCACTGCGAAGGCGCGGTCTCGGGCGAGATCTCCGCGATCAAGGGCGTCACGTCGGTGACGGCCGAGGCCGCCACCGGCCGGGTGACCGTGCTCTCCGAGGCCCCGCTCGACGAGAGCGACGTGCGCGCGGCGGTCGACGAGGCGGGTTACGAGCTGGCCGGCCAGGCCTGAGCGACCTCGCCTCGGGGCCGTACGCGACCGGGTTTCACCTCGGCGACGTGCGGCCCCTCCGTCGTTCCGGCCACCCCGCGCCACAACGCCCCCGCTCAGCGGCGTGATCGGCGGACTTGGCGACGGCTGTTTCATCTGTTTTCGTAGTAACCAACAATTTGCGGTCCGCCTCCTTCACATGAGGCACAGGACCTTCACAAAGAGATCTAGATCACATAGATTTAGGGGTAACCATCCGGGCAGCTCGCGAGTCTAAGAGGCGATGCCGAGAACGTCTTGGGGGACGTTCATGAGATGTCTTGGGGGATGTCTCAGGCAAGCGTTGGCCGGGGGACGTGCAACTGGGGAGCTTTGAGCGGCCCCCCTGGTTCGTACGGACCCCGGCAGACCGCGTGAAACTGGCTTCTGCCGGCAACCGCAGACGCCCGGCCCGGATCCCGTGGGGGGAATCCGCACCGGGGATATGGGAAGCGCCCCGCTATACCGACCCGTGGGGGGATCGGGAAGCGGGGCGCTTTCTGTTGCGCTCGGGCGACGCCCGTCCGTCGAGGCTCAGCGGCTCTCGACAGGGACGAAGTCACGCAGGACCTCGCCGGTGTAGATCTGGCGGGGGCGGCCGATACGGGAGCCGGGCTCCTTGATCATCTCGTGCCACTGGGCGATCCAGCCGGGCAGCCGGCCGATCGCGAAGAGCACGGTGAACATCTCGGTCGGGAAGCCCATGGCCCGGTAGATCAGACCCGTGTAGAAGTCCACGTTCGGGTAGAGGTTGCGCGAGACGAAGTAGTCGTCGGAGAGCGCGTGCTCCTCCAGCTTCAGCGCGATGTCGAGCAGCTCGTCGGACTTGCCGAGCGCCGAGAGGACATCGTGCGCCGCCGCCTTGATGATCTTCGCCCGGGGGTCGAAGCTCTTGTAGACGCGGTGGCCGAAGCCCATCAGACGGACGCCGTCCTCCTTGTTCTTCACCTTGCGGATGAAGGAGTCGACATCGCCGCCGTTGGCCTGGATGCCCTCGAGCATCTCCAGCACCGACTGGTTGGCGCCACCGTGCAGCGGGCCCCACAGGGCGCTGATGCCGGCGGAGATCGAGGCGAACATGTTCGCCTGCGACGAGCCGACCAGCCGCACGGTGGAGGTCGAACAGTTCTGCTCGTGGTCCGCGTGCAGGATCAGCAGCTTGTCGAGGGCGGAGACCACCACCGGGTCCAGCTCGTACTCCTGGGCGGGGACCGAGAAGGTCATGCGCAGGAAGTTCTCCACGTACCCGAGGTCGTTGCGCGGGTAGACGAAGGGGTGACCGATCGACTTCTTGTACGCGTACGCGGCGATCGTCGGCAGCTTGGCCAGCAGCCGGATCGTCGAGAGGTGGCGCTGCTGCTCGTCGAACGGGTTGTGGCTGTCCTGGTAGAACGTCGACAGCGCGCTGACCACGGAGGACAGCATGGCCATCGGGTGCGCGTCACGCGGGAAGCCGTCGAAGAACCGCTTCACGTCCTCGTGCAGCAGCGTGTGCTGGGTGATCTCGTTCTTGAAGGACGCCAGCTCGTCGACCTTGGGAAGTTCACCGTTGATGAGCAGGTAGCCCACTTCGAGGAACGTCGAGCTTTCGGCGAGCTGCTCGATGGGGTAGCCGCGGTACCGGAGGATGCCCTGCTCGCCGTCGAGATAGGTGACGGCGGATTTATAGGCGGCGGTATTGCCGTAGCCGCTGTCCAGGGTCACCAGGCCGGTCTGGGCCCGCAGCTTCCCGATGTCGAAGCCCTTGTCGCCGACGGTGCTGTCGATCACCGGGTAGGTGTACTCGCCATCGCCGTACCGCAGTACTACAGAGTTGTCGCTCACGTCATCCCTCACCGACGTAGTGCCTCTTCTTCGAGGTGCCCTGACTGACTCCACCATCCCCCATTTGGCTCAGGAGAGTGCACTCGGGGTCGACCATTAGGCCTATTCGCGGCACTGAGTGCCGCCAACTTCCACATCCTGCCCCCTTCGCCCCGGTTCCGAAAGTCCGGGGTGGGCATTCCCTCTCCCGGACACTCCCCTGGAGGGGCCCCACCAGGTCCGACCGCAGGTCCGACCCCAAGTCCGGACCGGGCGCGGGGCCGGGGCCGGGACCTAGAAGCCGCCGGCCTGGAGGCTGCCCGACAGCCGGTGGTCGAGGGCGGTGAAGCGGCGGCCGGCGGAGACCGTACGGACAGCCTGGCCTATCGCCTTCCGGGAGCCGACCAGGACGACGAGTTTCTTCGCCCGGGTGACCGCCGTGTAGAGCAGATTCCGCTGGAGCATCATCCAGGCGCCGGTGGTGACCGGGATGACCACGGCCGGGTACTCGCTGCCCTGTGAGCGGTGGATCGTCACCGCGTAGGCGTGCGCCAGCTCGTCCAGCTCGTCGAAGTCGTACGGCACCTCCTCGTCCTCGTCGGTGCGTACCGTCAGGCGCTGGTCGTCCAGGTTCAGCGAGGTCACGACCCCCACCGTGCCGTTGAAGACCCCGTTCTGCCCCTTGTCGTAGTTGTTGCGGATCTGGGTGACCTTGTCGCCGACGCGGAAGACCCGGCCGCCGAGCCGCTTCTCGGGCAGCTCGGGCCGGGCGGGGGTGATGGCCTGCTGGAGCAGCCCGTTGAGGGTGCCCGCGCCGGCCGGGCCGCGGTGCATCGGGGCCAGCACCTGGATGTCGCGCCGGGGGTCGAGGCCGAAGGTGGCCGGGATACGGCGGGCCGCGACGTCGACCGTGAGCTTCCCGGCCTCCTCCGTCTCGTCCTCCACGAAGAGGAAGAAGTCGCGCAGGCCCTGGGTGATGGGCTGGACCCCGGAGTTGATGCGGTGGGCGTTGGTCACCACGCCCGACTGCTGGGCCTGCCGGAAGATCCGCGTCAGCCGCACCTGCGGCACGGGCCCGCCGTCGGCGAGCAGATCCCGCAGCACCTCCCCCGCCCCCACCGAGGGCAGCTGGTCGACGTCACCGACGAGCAGCAGATGTGCACCGGGTGCCACCGCCTTCACAAGCTTGTTGGCGAGGAGCAGGTCCAGCATGGACGCCTCGTCGACGACGACCAGATCGGCGTCGAGGGGCCGGTCCCTGTCGTACGCGGCGTCCCCGCCCGGCTTCAGCTCCAGCAGCCGGTGGACGGTCGACGCCTCGGCGCCGGTCAGCTCGGCGAGGCGTTTGGCGGCGCGGCCGGTGGGCGCCGCGAGCACCACCTTCGCCTTCTTGGCCTTGGCCAGCTCCACGATCGAGCGGACCGTGAAGGACTTTCCGCAGCCCGGTCCGCCGGTCAGGACGGCGACCTTACGGGTGAGGGCGAGCCGCACGGCTGCCTCCTGCTCGGGGGCCAGGTCGGCTCCTGTGCGGCCCGCGAGCCACGGCAGGGCCTTCTCCCAGACCACGTCCTGGAAGGCGGGCATCCGGTCCTCCCCGGCGCGCAGGAGCCGCAGCAGCTGGGCGGAGAGCGACAGCTCGGCGCGGTGGAAGGGCACCAGATAGACGGCGGTGACCGGCTCTCCCCCGTCGGGGCCCGGCACCTTCTCCCGGACCACGCCCTCGTCCTCGGCGGCCAGCTCGGCGAGGCAGTCGATGACCAGTCCGGTGTCGACCTGGAGAAGCTTCACCGCGTCGGAGATGAGCTGTTCCTCGGGCAGGAAGCAGTGACCCTGGTCGGTGGACTGGGAGAGCGCGTACTGAAGCCCGGCCTTGGCGCGGTCCGGGCTGTCGTGCGGGATGCCGACGGCCTGCGCGATGCGGTCGGCGGTGAGGAAGCCGATGCCCCAGACGTCGGCCGCCAGCCGGTAGGGCTCGTTCTTCACGACGGAGATCGAGGCGTCGTCGTACTTCTTGTAGATGCGGACGGCGATCGAGGTGGACACACCGACACCCTGGAGGAAGATCATGACCTCCTTGATGGCCTTCTGCTCCTCCCAGGCGGCGCCGATCATCTTCGTCCGCTTGGGGCCGAGGCCGGGCACCTCGACGAGCCGCTTGGGCTCCTTCTCGATGATCTCCAGGGTGTCGACGCCGAAATGGTCGACGATGCGCTCGGCGATGCGCGGGCCGATGCCCTTGATCAGACCGGAGCCGAGATAGCGGCGGATGCCCTGGATGGTCGCGGGCAGGACCGTCGTGTAGTTCTCCACCGTGAACTGCTTGCCGTACTGGGGGTGCGAGGCCCAACGGCCCTCCATGCGCAGGGACTCCCCCGGCTGCGCGCCGAGGAGCGAGCCGACCACGGTGAGCAGATCGGCGCCCCGGCCGGTGTCGACGCGGGCGACCGTGTAGCCGTTCTCCTCGTTGCTGTACGTGATCCGCTCAAGAACGCCTTCGAGCACGGCCAGATTGGACATGATCCGACGCTACCGCCCGGGTACGACACCCGGCCCGCCCTGTGGACAACTCCGGGTCGCACAGGGCTTCGAGGGGATACCCGGAAAGCTCTAGGGGCCCGGTCCACCGGACCGGGCCCCACGCACTCCCCCCTCCAACGTCAAGCTTCCCGATCCCCCCGGATCCCTCCCCGGAAGCTTTGACGCCATGTACGACAGACATCACCGCGAAAGGGTTGCACGATTGCGGGCAGTTATTTTTCCGCCACCAGTAAATGGTGACAGAGGATGACAGAACTCCCCATTTCCCTATGAGGGAGACTTCGTCGCGACAGACGTGCCCCGCTCAGAGGGCATGCCTCACATACCGCTCCGCGACATCGGCCAGCAGCTCCGCGCCGTCCCTCACCCACAGGGTGTCGTTGAAGAGTTCGACCTCGATCGGGCCGTCGTACCCGGCCGCGTCGACCCGTTCACGCCAGGCCCGCAGATCGATCGCGCCGTCACCGATCAGGCCGCGGCCGTTCAGCACCCCGGCGGGCAACGGGGTCGTCCAGTCGGCCAGTTGGAAGGAGTGGATCCGGTCCGCCGCCCTGGTGATCGCCGCCGGGGCCCGGTCGTCCCACCACACGTGGTACGTGTCCACGACGACCCCGACCTGTTCGGCGGGGAAGCGCTCCGCGAGTTCCAGCGCCTGGTCGAGCGTGGAGACGACACAGCGGTCGGAGGCGAACATCGGGTGCAGCGGCTCGATCGCCAGCCGTACCCCGCGCTCCCCCGCGTACGGAGCCAGGACCGCGAGCGCCTCCGCGATCCGTTCACGTGCCCCGTACAGATCGCGGCTGCCGGCCGGCAGCCCGCCCGACACCAGGACCAGGGTGTCGGTACCCAGGGTCACGGCCTCGTCGATCGCCGCGCGGTTGTCGTCCAGGGCGTCGGCCCGTGCCGCGGGCTCGCTCGCCGTGAGGAAGCCGCCCCGGCACAGGGTGGTGACGGCGAGCCCGGCGTCGCGCACGAGCTTGGCGGCGGCCTCCGTTCCGTACGCCCGCACCGGCTCCCGCCACAGCCCCACGCCCGGTACGCCGAGTCGCACGCACGCCTCGGTCAGCTCGGGGAGGGTGAGCTGTTTGACCGTCATCTGATTGATGCTGAAGCGGCCGAGGTCGCCGGGCAATCGGGTCACGCGCGTGTCTCTCGCGCGCGTGCCCGTCCCGTCGGACGGCTGAGTCGCTCCGGTCACGTCGATCGCCTCGTTCCCGTCCGTCACTGGTCCACCCCGTACACGCCGAGCAGCGACCTCATCCGGGCCTCGGCCACCGCCGGGTCCGGGAACAGACCGAGTCCGTCGGCCAGTTCGTACGCCCGCGCCAGATGCGGAAGCGAACGGGCCGACTGGAGGCCGCCGACCATGGCGAAATGGTCCTGGTGTCCGGCCAGCCAGGCCAGGAACACGACGCCTGTCTTGTAGAAGCGGGTCGGTGCCTGGAAGAGATGGCGGGAGAGTTCGACCGTGGGGTCGAGCAGTTCCCGGAAGCCCTTTCCGTCGCCGGTGTCCAGGACGCGTACCGCTTCGGCGGCCACCGGCCCGAGCGGGTCGAAGATGCCGAGCAGCGCGTGGCTGAAGCCGCGTTCGTCGCCCGCGATCAGCTCGGGGTAGTTGAAGTCGTCACCCGTGTAGCAGCGCACGCCCTGCGGGAGCCGTCGGCGCAGCTCCACCTCGCGACGCGCGTCCAGGAGCGAGACCTTGATCCCGTCGATCTTGTCGGGGTGTTCGGAGATGACCTGGAGGAACGTCTCGGTGGCCGCGTCGAGGTCGGTGCTGCCCCAGTAACCGTCCAGGGCCGGGTCGAACATCGGGCCCAGCCAGTGCAGCACCACGGGCTCGTCCGCCTGCCGCAGCAGATGGGCGTAGACGGCGAGATAGTCCTCGGGGCCCTTCGCCGCCGCCGCGAGCGCGCGGGAGGCCATCAGGATGGCCTGGGAGCCGGTCTCCTCGACCAGCGCGAGCTGTTCCTCGTACGCCGCCCGCACCGCCTCCAAAGAATGCTGTCCCGGCGCGAGTTGGTCGGTGCCCAGCCCGCACGCGATCCGGCCGCCGGTGGACCGTGCCTCCGCCGCCGAACGGCGGATCAGCTCGGCCGCGCCCGCCCAGTCCAGGCCCATGCCGCGCTGCGCGGTGTCCATGGCCTCCGCGACCCCGAGGCCGTGCGACCACAGATGGCGGCGGAAGGCGAGCGTGGTGTCCCAGTCGACGACGACCGGTGCGCCGGGGCTGCTGTCGGCGTACGGGTCGGCGACGACGTGCGCGGCTGCGAGGACCGTGCGGGAGACGAGAGGGGCGGCGTCGGCGCCCTTGGTGATGAAGGCGGCCGGTTCACGGCGTGGTTGGTAGATGCGCAGCCGGCCGTCCGCGTCCGGGAGCCGCAGTCCTTGCCCCGGCTTCTTTACCGCAGGTGCGCCGGGCGCCGCGGGGGGTGTGGTCCGGGTGGTCACAGTGAGAGCTCCGGTACGTCGAAGCGGCGTCCCTGCGCCGAGGACTTGAGGCCGAGTTCCGCGAGCTGTACGCCGCGCGCGCCGGCGAGCAGGTCCCAGCGGTACGGCTCGCCGAGCGTGATGTGGCGCAGGAACAGCTCCCACTGGGCCTTGAAGCCGTTGTCGAACTCGGTGTTGTCCGGGATCTCCTGCCACTGGTCGCGGAAGGACTCCGTGGCGGCCAGGTCCGGGTTCCAGACGGGCTTGGGGGTGGCGCTGCGGTGCTGGACACGGCAGCGGCGCAGTCCGGCGACCGCGGAGCCGTGTGTGCCGTCGACCTGGAACTCGACGAGCTCGTCCCGGTTGACCCGTACCGCCCAGGAGGAGTTGATCTGCGCGACGATGCCGCCCGCCAGCTCGAAGATGCCGTAGGCGGCGTCGTCGGCGGTCGCCTCGTACGGCTTGCCCTGCTCGTCCCAGCGGCGCGGGATGTGGGTGGTGATGTGCGCCGAGACGGAGTTGACCTTGCCGAACAGCTCGTGCAGGACGTACTCCCAGTGCGGGAACATGTCCACGGCGATGCCGCCGCCGTCCTCGGCCCGGTAGTTCCAGGACGGGCGCTGCGACTCCTGCCAGTCGCCTTCGAAGACCCAGTAGCCGAACTCTCCTCGTACGGAGAGGATCTCGCCGAAGAAGCCGCCGTCGATGAGGCGCTTCAGCTTCAGCAGCCCAGGAAGGAAGATCTTGTCCTGGACGACGCCGTGCTTGACGCCGGCGCTCTGGGCGAGGCGGGCCAGGTCGAGCGCGCCTTCGAGGTCGGTCGCGGTCGGCTTCTCCGTGTAGATGTGCTTCCCGGCGGCAACGGCTTTCTTGATGGCCTCCACGCGCGCGGAGGTGACCTGTGCGTCGAAGTAGATGTCCACGCTGTCGTCGGCGAGGACGGTGTCGAGGTCGGTGGACCACTCGGTGAGTCCGTGCCGTTCGGCGACCTCTCTGAGGGCGTGCTCGCGGCGGCCGACGAGAACGGGTTCGGGCCACAGCACCTCTCCGTCGCCGAGGTCCAGTCCGCCCTGTTCGCGGATCGCGAGGATGGAACGCACCAGGTGCTGTCGGTACCCCATCCGCCCCGTGACGCCGTTCATGGCGATCCGCACTGTCCTGCGTGTCACGAAGTTCCCTCCATACGGCCGTAGCAAGCGCTTTCTATAGGGTATGAAGCTAGCCTGCCGAAAGCGACCGGACAAGGGTCCGGCGCCGATCCACTCCCACACCCATCTTTCGGAGGAACCGCCGATGACAGTCACCCTGGCCGATGTGGCGGCGCGCGCCCGGGTGTCACCGGCCACCGTCTCCCGCGTGCTGAACGGCAACTACCCGGTGGCCGCGTCCACCAGGGAGCGGGTGCTGCGGGCCGTCGACGAGCTGGACTACGTGCTCAACGGACCGGCCAGCTCGCTCGCCGCCGCCACCTCCGACCTGGTCGGAATCCTGGTCAACGACATCGCCGACCCGTTCTTCGGGATCATGGCGGGGGCCGCGCAGACCGAGATCGGCGGCCAGGAGGGGACGGGCCGGGCGGGTGGCGAGAAGCTCGCCGTCGTCTGCAACACGGGCGGCTCCCCCGAGCGGGAACTGACCTATCTCACCCTTCTCCAGCGCCAGCGCGCAGCCGCCGTGATCCTCACCGGCGGCGCCCTCGAAGACCCCACCCATATCGCGGCGATGTCGGCCAAGCTGACCAAGCTCGCCGACGCGGGGACGCATGTGGTGCTGTGCGGGCGGCCCCCGCTGCCGGGCAGCAGCGCGGTCGTGGCGTCGCTGGCCTTCGACAACCGGGGTGGCGGGCGCCGGCTCACCGAGCATCTGCTGGCACTGGGGCACCGCAGGATCGGCTACGTCGCGGGGCCGGCGGAGCGCACCACGACCCGGCACCGGCTGGAGGGCCACCGGGTGGCGCTGACCGCCGCAGGGGTGACGGACGACCAGGGCCCGCTGACGGTCCACGGCCCGTACGACCGGCGCTCGGGCTACGAGGCGACGCTCGAACTGCTGCGGCGAGCGCCGGATCTGACGGCGGTGGTGGCCGCGAACGACACGGTGGCGCTGGGCGCGTGCGCGGCGGTACGCGACCAGGGCCTGCGCATTCCGCAGGACATCTCGGTGGCGGGCTTCGACGATCTGCCGTTCTCGGTCGACGCGGTGCCGGCGCTGACGACGGTGCGGCTGCCCCTGTACGAGGCGGGGGCGCGGGCCGGGCGGCTGGCCATGGGGTCGGAGGCTCCGCCGCCCGGCGGGATCACGACGATCGCGGCGGAATTGATGGCGCGGGCCTCGACGGCGCCGCCGCGGGGCTGAAGGGGAATCCCGGGCGCGCGGATGAGGGCTCGCGCACGTACGCGCGCGGGCGCGTCCGTGCGCGAGCGGGGACCTGGGGCCGGGGGCCAGGCCAGGGCGGGGCCGGGCGGGGCGAGGCCCGTTCACCCGATCGAGCGTCTTGCCGATCTTGGCGACCCAGGCTTACCTTTGACTCAGTCAAGCAAAAGGTCCGAGCGAAGGCGAAGGGTCGGGGGGCCATGACCATTCAGGAGATCCGCGCGTTCAACCGCTTCTACACCAACCTCATCGGCGCGCTGAATTACAGCAAGCACCTCTACACGCCGTACACGCTGACCGAGTCCCGGCTGCTGTACGAGCTGGCGCACACGCCGGGCACGGACGCCGCCGAGCTCCGCGCCGAACTGTCGCTGGACGCGGGCTATCTGAGCAGAATGCTCACCAAGTTCGAACGGGAAGGACTGGTGGAGCGCGCCCCGTCGGAGCGCGACGCCCGGCGGCAGCGGGTCACGCTGACACCGCAGGGGCACGGGACCGCCGCGCTGCTCGACGAGCGGTCGCGCGAGGCCGTCGGCTCCCTGCTGGACCGGGTGGATCCGGACGAACGCCCGCGCCTGGTGGAGGCGTTGCGGACGGCCAGGGAGATACTGAGCGTCGGCGAGACGCCCCCCGACACCCCTCGGGCCTCCGCCCGTCGCGACGGGCCCGTGCTGCGTGGACCGGTCCCCGGCGATCTGGGCTGGATGGTGCAGCGGCACGGCGCGGTGTACGCGGCGGAGTACGGGTGGGACGCCACGTTCGAGGGCCTGGTCGCCAGGATCGTCGCCGACTTCGCCGCGGACCACGACGAGCGGCTGGAGCGGGTGTGGGTGGCCGAGCTCGACGGACGGCCGGTGGGCTCGGTGATGTGTGTACGGGACGAGGCGCCCGACACCGCGCGCCTGCGGCTCCTGCTTGTCGAGCCGGAGGCGCGGGGGCACGGCCTGGGTGAGCGAATGGTCGACGCGGTGGTGGATTTCGCGCGCGATGCGGGGTATCGGGAGGTGGTGCTGTGGACCAACGACGTCCTGGCCGCCGCGCGGAAGCTGTACGTACGGGCGGGGTTCACCCTCGTCGCCGAGAAACCGCACCGTTCCTACGGAGCGGACCTGGTCGGCCAGGACTGGCGGCTCCCGCTGGTCGACCGGCCCGTCGCGGGTGCTGCCTCATGAAAGGAAACACGGAATGAAATTCGCCTTCTCGACCCTCGGTGTCCCTGGCCTTCCCATCCCCGAGGTCGTCGCCCTCGCCCAGAGGACCGGCTACCAGGGCGTGGAGTTGCGCGCCCATCCGGAGGAGCCCGTGCACCCCGGCATCGACGAGCGGGAACGGGCCGCGGTGGTGGACGAGTTCAAGCGTGGCGGGATCGAGATCCTGACGGTCGCCGGCTACGCACGGGTGGCCGCCGAAGGCGGTGACGAGGACCAGTTGAGCCAGGAGCTCGACGAACTCATCCGGCTGGCGCGCGACCTGGGTGCCCCGTACATACGTGTCTTCCCCGGCGGCGGCGAGCAGGACCCCGAGGCCGCCGACGCCACGGCCGCCCGGCGGCTGGCAGCGGCGGCGCCGCTCGCCGCCGAGTCGGGGGTGCGGATCCTGCTGGAGACCCATGACTCCCATCGCACGGGCGCCGACGCGATGCGCGTCCTCGGTCTTGTCGGCCATCCGCAGGTAGGCGCGCTCTGGGACGTGATGCACACCTGGCTCGGTGGCGAGCGCCCCGTCACCAGCCATGCCTCGCTGTCGCCGCACCTCGGCTATGTGCAGGTCAAGGACATCGCGTCGGCGGAGGACACCACGCCGTTGGCGCTGGGCGCGGGAGTGCTGCCGCTGGGCGAGTGCGTGGGTCTGTTCGCCGGCGACGGGCACGAGGGGTGGCTCTGCTGGGAGTACGAGAAGCGCTGGTATCCGGACGCGGCGGACCTCCCCGATCTGCTCGTCCCCGGGCGTGAGCATCTGGAGGCGCTGCTGACGCGGGGGCAGTGACGGAAGGCGGGGAGGCCCGGGTTCCGGGCTACGCCTGGGGCCGCGGGGGCTTCCGGGCGAGGATCTGGGCGTGCGGGGTCGGCTCGTCGTCGTAGGGCTCGCGCAGGAGTTGGGCGCCCGGCTGGAATCCGGCCTGCTTCAGCAGGTCGGCGATCCGGTCGGGAGACAGCCTGCGGAAGTCGAGGCGGACGCGGTGGCCGAAGGCCTCGTCGTAGTGCCGGGGCTCGTCGCCGACCTGGAAGGCGAGCAGCAGTCGGCCGCCGGGCGCGAGGACCCGGTGAAACTGCGCGAAGACGTGGGGCAGTTGTTCCGGGGCGATGTGGATGATCGAGTACCAGGCGACGAGGCCGGCGAGGGCGCCGTCCGGCAGGTCCAGGTCGGTCATGGACCCTTCCTCGAACCGCAGCTCCGGATAGGTCCGGCGGGCCATCGCGACCATCACGGGTGACAGGTCGATGCCGGAGATGTCGAGGCCGAGCGTGCGCAGATGGGCGGTCATCTGGCCGGGACCGCTGCCGACCTCGACGACCGGACCGCCGCCGTCCGCCCGAACGTATTCGGCGAAGGTGCCGAGCATCGCGCGCCCCAGCGGGTCGGCCTCCGGCTGCGACTTGCTGAGCTCGGCGTAGTCGTTGGCGATGGCGTCGTAGCCGGCTCGGGTGTCCCGGATGAAGTCGGGTTCGGGTGCGGTCATGGGCGAGGAGATTAGCTCCCGCCTCACGACTACGAACAAGGGGGGTGGGGAGGGGGGGTGGGGCCCCCGGAGTGTTGCCGGGAACCTCACGCCTCGCCCATTCGTCCTACTTCATGTGCTCCCGTCGACTTTCCGCAGCGCGGTGTCGGCCCTCGTGCTCACTGGCTACGATCGCTGACTCCCCTCTCCAGGCCGTCTGCGGCCGGGCAGCACACCGCCACCGGTGCGCCCCCCTTTTTGCGCCGGTGGCGGTCCCGTGCTCACGGCCTCCCGGGCTCGTGGGTCCACGGATCGTGGACCCACGAGCCCGGGAGGCTTGCGGGAGTTCGCGGACTACTGACGGAGCGTCGGCATCCGTTCCAGGTCCCGCTTGTCGAGCTTCGAGTCGTACGCGGCCAGCGGCTTCGCCTTCGCGGCGTCCTGCTGCACGGCCGCCGGTGCGACGCCCGCCCAGTCGAGGATCCTGGCCGTGGCCTTCGCGTTCTCCTCGGGCACCAGACCGGCGACGTTGGCGCCGTGGTTGGCGCCCGGCGCGGTGAACACATGGGTGTCCTTGGTGCCGCGGCCGGGACGGAAGCGTTCGGCGCCCCACGGGTCGTTCTCGCCGTAGACGAACATCATGCGGTTCGCGTGGTGGCGGACCCACTTGTCGACGGACGGCATCTCCCACGGCCGGAACTTCATGGGGATGTCCCGGGGGACGAAGTTCCGCGGCGGCTGGTAGCCGTAGCGGCTCAGGTTGCCGAGGTGGGGCAACTTGACAGTGGGCGCGCCGAGTTCGGTGCCCGCCTGGTAGTAGTACGGGGTGTACCCGGCGAGGCCCTGGTCGGTGTAGAAGGAGAAGCCGGAGATCGCGTCGATGATGTTGTAGATCTCCTCGTCCGACGCGGTGGCCGGCGGGATGTCCGCGCAGTCGGCTTCCAGGCTGTACTGCCAGAAGGCCCAGACGAAGTCGAGCACCACGGCCTCGTACGCCTTGTCGAGGGTGCCGACGGTGGTGAAGGTGGCGCCTTCGGCCTTGGCCCACGTCTCGTACATCTTCTCCAGCGGCTCACGCCTGACGAGCGCCTCGCGCTGTACGGCGTTGAGCTTGGCGCGGCACTCCTCGGTGCCGACCTGCTCGAAGAAGCGGTCGTAGGCGGAGTCCTCGTTGTTCACCACGTCGTTGGGCGCGACGTAGGCGACGACGCCGTCCATGTCCCGCGGGTGGAAGCGCTCGTAGTACGTGGCGGTCATGCCGCCCTTGGAGCCGCCGGTGGCGAGCCACTTCTTCGGGTAGATCTTCTTCAGCGCGCCGAAGATCCGGTGCTGGTCGGCCGCGGCCTGCTCGTAGTCGAGCTTGGACCAGTCGGCCGGCTCGGGCCGGGACGGGGTGAAGAAGCGGTATTCGAGCGAGACCTGGTTGCCGTCGATGATCCGTGTGGGCTCACTGCGGCCGGGGTTGGTGGACACGCCGTAGCCGCTCGTGAAGAACACGGTGGGGCGGCTGGTGTCCTTGTGCAGCAGCGTGAGGCGCTGCTTGAAGGTGCCCTTCGACGGTCGTTTGTGGTCGACCGGCTGGGTGTAGTTGAGGACGAAGTATCGGTAACCGGGGTACGGCTTCTCCTCGATCAGGCTCATCCCCGGGATGGCGAGGATCTGGTCCTTGATGTCGGGGGCCGCGGATCCCGCGTTCCCGTCGGCGGCGGTTGCCGCACCGGCCGCGCCCAGCGTGCCGACGAGCAGCACGAGCGACAGCAGCCATCTCAGCGCCTTGCGCATTCACACTCCCTGTGTTCATGACAGACGCCCGCGAACCTAGCCGGGGAGGTACCGCTGCCGCCAGCCCCTACGGGCCGCTCGTACTCCGGATGGCGCTTCCCGTGCGCCGCGTACCCGCCCCCCGCGGAGGGGAAACGGTGGGCGTGGTGGAGGTGTGGGCGTGGCATGAAGGGGGCGCGGAGAACGGCCGGTGACGGGGCGGCGACAGGGCGACGAAGGGGCGGAGAGGGTGCGGAGAGGACGTGAACGAGGCCCGGTGGTGAAAGCGGAACCGGTTGCCCGCTCTTCGGGGCGTAATTGCGGGCGACCTGCCGGAGTGACCCGACCGCCTCCACCGACGCTTAACACGGCCGACACAACAAGGGCATGGCCTTTCCCCGGTGTAACCGGCGCGGCGCCTTGATCTGCCCGGAATACCGCCTTCCCGCAGGCGTCTCGGGCACCTTCCTTCCGGCCATTCGGCTGTTTATCAACCAGGCTCACGACGGCCTGAATTGGTCGCCCCGGGATCGCTTCCTCCGTCGCGGGAACCGGCCTCCGAGCGGCGCGGACGACCCGCGCGACTGCTCTCGGCAGGGCTCGTCGCGCGTGTGCGACGTGTCCGGCGGACACCCTGCCGAGGTATCCAGTCATGACGTTCCGGACATGGCCGTCTCGCGAAGACTCATGAGAACCTCAAATGGATGCTGTGATCTGCGTCACATATTCCGGGCGTGTCGCACCACCCCCCGAGGGCCCGCGAAAGGGCGGAAACCCGAAGCTGAGAGACCGTGCGGGCACCCTCAGGACCGACCGGTGACGAGTCGACAGCACAGGGCGATCACATCCCGCCCTGTTCACCCCACCCACCCGACCGTTTGAACATACGAAGTGGAGGCGAGATGGAGGGGTGTCATGGCCGCGGGTGGCCGACGTCCCGCCCACCTCGGACACGGGAGGAGACAACTCCCGCGTCATGGACGGACGGATCGGACGACCACTCCGATCCGATGACTGGAACGGGGGCAGGAACTGACTGATTCATAGACCGGAAATCCGTACTTCCCGGACCGCGCTCGACCGAACCGGAGAAAGCAGCTCTTCCGGCGGCAGCACTGTGAACGAGCTTGTTGTTTCAGGCCGTCGAGCACCTCGGAATCCGGCGCCTCACCGCCGGACAACCGTGAGGTTGATACAGGTGAATCCACGAAGTGTCCTCAGAGCCCCCCACCTCGGACTGGAAAACGATCACTTGAGAATCCTTCAACTTGTCTCGCAGGGCTGCACCATGGCGCAGGTCGCACGCCGGATGGGAATGAGCGACCGCACACTGCGCCGAAAACTGCGGACCATATGCGATCGCGTCGACGTCGAAACGCCGATCGAAGCGGTCGTGTGGGCCGTACGGAGAAGAATCGTCTGAGTCCCACCCGAGCCGCCCGTTCCAGGCCGTCGAATCCAGTTGGTTCCGTAACCCGGGATCGGCCGGTGTAAACGGCCAGGAGACAACGGAATTCCGGTTCGGACGCGGAGAGTTCCACGAGCGGCGGTGTCGCGTGACGGTTAGCGGAGGAATCGTCACCGGCCGCCGTTCGTCGGGCTGAACCGCTTCGCCGGAAACCGCTCCACCTGAACCGCACCGTCCGAGCACCGCCCGAGCACCGCCCGAACGGCACCGCCCGAACGACACCGTCCGGCCCGCTTCCACGCGGGTCGGTTTTCCCTGCTGACCCGCATGGAAGCGCTTCTCCCCCGAGGACGCGGCGGGCACGCGGTGGGCGTACGGCGGGCATGCGCCGGCCTTGCGTCGGCACACGCGTCGGCACCCGCGTCGGTCGTACCGACGGGCCCCGGGGGGCGGCCGAGCGCCCGCCCGTGACGGGCCGGGACGGCGGTCCCGCGGGCCGCCCACAGCGCGCCGTGGCGCCTCGCCGCGCCCCCACCGCGCCCCGCCCGGACGGAGGGTGGCCGATGGCGGTCAATTCGTTGTCCGCCGACGGCTTCCCGCGATAGAAAACGGCTGTGGCAGGCGAAAAGATTCAATACCCGCAGGGCCGGTCTTCCGCGTCGGCTGTCGACAGTCCCGTGGACGCATCGGTCGAACAGCTACTCGTCCAGCTCGACTTGGGTTCACTCGACGCCTCGGAGGTCTTCTCCTATCCGGGCCGCAACGACAACTGGTCCGGCGTGACCGACACCGGCAACGCCGTATTCGTGAAGCGCCTCAAGGGAAATCCCAAGGAATCCCTGAAGCGCTACCGGCGCCTGATGTCATTCGAGCGCCTGATGAATCGCGGCCAATCCCCCTTCCCCCGCCCGGAATTCCTGGGCGGCGACGAGGAACAGCGTCTGCTGGTCTTCGGGATGCTCGACGACATCAGGTCGGGCAGCGAGCTGGCGGCGGAGGAAGAGTTCACCGAGGCGACATCCGCCGAGGCCGGCCGGACGCTGGCCGCCCTGCACCGACTGCCCTTCCTGCCCGAGGACTTCCCCGAGCCGGACCCGCACCCGTACCCGCCCGTCGAGGACCTGCGCTCGCTGCCGCTGGAGCACTACGTCACCGCCACCGGCGCGTTCATCCAGGGCTGGGGACTGTTGCAGCGCGACGCCGCGCTGCTCGACGGTCTCGAACGGCTCCGGGCGACCGAGTCCGACGCCGCGCTCGTGCCGATCCACGGGGATCTGAGGCTCGATCAGTTCCTGGTCACCGATTCGGCGTTGTACGTGAACGACTGGGAGGAGTTCCGGCTCGGCGATCCGGCGCGTGACGTGGGCGCGTACGTGGGCGAGTGGCTGCACCGCGCGGTGCTGCGGATCCCCTCCCAGGAGGCGGACGACGCCTTCTCGGCGACGCTCACCCACGAGGAGGTCGTGGCGCGCGGCAGCGAGGAGCTGAACCGTGTGCTGCCGCTGATCGCCGCGTTCCACCGGGGTTACCGCGAGGGCGGGGGCCCCGACGACGACGGGCTCGTCGTGCGGGCCACGTCGTACGCCGGCTGGCATCTGATCGACCGGCTGATCGCCTCGACCAGGGAGAGCGGCCGGCTGTCGGCCATCGTCCGGGCGGCGGCGGGGATCGGCAGGACAGCGCTACTTGATCCGCGGAGCTTCGTCTCCACGGTGGGACTCGGGGAGGCCGCATGAGCACGGTCGCAGGCACGGTCACGGACGGGACCACGGACGGGGCCTCGGACTTGGCCCCGGACACCGCCCGCGCCGAACCTGGCGAACCGGCGACGCCGCTTCTCTCCGCCGGTCTGCGCGACGCGCTGGACACGGTCCGGATCGCGCCCGACGGCAGGACCGCCTGGGTCGGCGACGACGAGATCACGGCCGAGTCCCCGCCGGCGATGCGCTTCACGCTCGCCCGCACCCTGTACGAGGTGCTGCACACCGGACGTGGCATACGCGACCGCAAGGCCCCCAAGACGCTGCGCGCGCCGGAGTACGAGGCGCGGATCGCCGAGGCGACCCCGCACCCGACGACCCTCGCGCCCGCCGTTCTCACCGGGCGGCGGACAGCCGCCGGACGCCGCGTGGTGGAGATCGACGGTCTGCGGCTGGGCGTGCCCGACTCGGTGTCGCTGGCGGAGACCGGCCGTACGGTCGGCGATCCGGCGCGCCCCGTGGTCCTGATGACCCTCCCGGCCGCCCGCCCGCTGATCTCGCCGGGCTTCTTCCTGGTGGACAGCGGCAAGGGCCGCACCGGCGGTGGTGATCTGCTGCGCATGTATCTGCGGGTGGCCGACGCCGAGCAGGGGCCGGCCCTGTGGAACGCCGTGCTGAGCACGCTGGAGAGCCGGTCGGCGATCTACCGGGCGAAGATCATCTCGAACCCGGCCAGTCTGCCGCGTAACGACGGCATGGTGGTCTATCTCAGTGCCGAATCCTGGGGTGTGGTCGACGCGTTGACCGAGAGCGCCGTGGCCACCGGGCTGCCGGACGGCCCGTCCCCCGCGTTCGCGCATGTCGTGGCGCCGGGTGTGACGGCCGCGTGGGAGCCGAAGGACGACCGTACCGGTATGCGCGGGCTCAGTTTCGGTGAGCACCGCGCGCATGTCGTGGCGCGCGCGTTCGTGGCCGCGGCGGAGCAGGGGCGCGAGCGCCCGTCCGTCGCCGAGCTGTCGGCGGCCTGCGCCGCGGCGAACGTGGACCCCGCCGACCCCGCCCGGAATCTGGACTCGGCGCCCTGGCCGTGGACGCCCGCGCCGGCCGGAAAGACCGAGGCCAAGCCCGAGGCCAAGACCGAACGGAAGCCCGAGCCCGAGCCCGAAGCCGCGCCCAAACCCAAGCCCGAGCCCAGCCCTCAGACCGAGGCAGAGGCCGCCGCCCCCTGACCACGTCGGCCGTGCGACGACCGAAAGTGACCGGATGCAACCGCAAGCTTGAGGAGAACCACCACCATGGCCAAGGCAGAACCACGTCCGGCCGGCACCGACGAACTGCGTGTCTTCGCCCAGCTCCTGGAGGGCCGCAAGACCGCCGTCGCCGGTGCGGTGGTGATGAGCATGCTCTCCGCCGTCGCCACGCTCCTGCTCCCTCTCCAGGTCCGCGATCTGGTGATCGCCCTCGGCCAGGACGAGCGGCCGATCCGCCCGATGCTCCTGATGGCCGGTCTCGCGCTCGGCGCGGGTCTCACGTCGGCGATCGGCTCGTTCCTGCTCGCCCGCGCCGGTGAGGCCCTGGTCTCCGAGGCGCGGTTCCGGATCGCCGCGCACATCCTGACCCTGCCGCTGCGCCGGGTACGGCGCGAGGGGGCCGGCAATCTGGTCGCCCGCGCCAGCTCCGACAGTTCGCAGCTGCGCTCGGTGGTGGACGTCGGTGTGGCGCAGATCCCGTCGTCGCTGTTCCTGGCGGTCGGCACGCTGATCGCGATGGGGGTGCTGGACTGGGTGCTGCTGCTGGTGGTCCTGGCGACGTTCACCATCGCCGGCCTGGGCATCTTCGCGTGCGTACGGGCGATCCGCAGCGGGGTGGAGCGGCAGCAGAACGCCATCGGTTCGATGTCCCAGCAGATGACGGCCGCGGTGCTGTCGCTGCCGACGGTCAAGGCGTTCCTGGCGGAGCGCCAGGTGGCGTCGTCGCTCGGGCACAGTGTCGACGACGCGCGCAAGGCCGCCGTGTCGGTGGCGAAGGTCAGCGCGCTGGTCGGTCCCACGATGCAGTTCGGCCAGCAGCTGTCGATCGTGGCGGTGATGGTCGTCAGCGGGGCGCGGCTGACGTCGGGGGATCTGAACATCGGCGAGTTCGCCGCGTTCATCGTCTATCTGCTCCAACTGGTGTCGCCGCTGACCTTGTTGGTGTCGGGTTTCGCCCGGATGCAGGCGGGTCTGGCGGCGCGTGGCCGGCTGAACAGCGTGCTGACGATCCCGTCGGAGGACTCCGGCGCCGCCGCCGCGGTCGTGCCGTCCGCGACCGCGCCGGCCGTGGAGTTCGACCAGGTCACCTACGTGGACGGCGACCGCACCATCATCCACGCGGCGTCCTTCGCGGCGCCGGCGCGCGGGCTGACGGCCATCGTCGGTCCCTCGGGTGCCGGGAAGACGACGCTGCTCGGTCTGACGGAGCGTTTCCTGCTGCCGGACTCGGGCCGGATCTCGCTGTGCGGCTCGCCGGTCGAGCAGTGGCCGCTGCGGCAGCTGCGCGGTGAGATCAGTTACGTCGACCAGAGCTTCACCCTGGTCGAGGGCACGGTGCGGCAGAATCTCCAGCTCGGCCGGGACGGCGACGTACCGGAGGCGGAGCTGTGGCGGGCACTGGAGACGCTCGGGCTGCGCGGTGCCGTGGAGGCGCTGCCGGACGGTCTGGACACCGAACTGGGGCGCGCCGAGGACCTGTCGGGTGGCCAGCGTCAGCGGCTGGCGGCGGCCCGTGTACTGCTGCGTGACACGCGCATCGTCCTGTTCGACGAGCCGACGTCCCAGCTCGACAGCGAGAACGAGGAGCGGCTGCGGGCGTTGATGCGTGAACTCGCCGCCGAACGTGCGGTGATCGCCGTCGCGCACCGTATCTCGACCGTCCAGGACGCCGATCTGATCGTGGTGGTGGACGAGGGCAAGATCGTCGACCGGGGTACGCACGAGGAGTTGCTGACGCGCTCCGCGCTCTACCAGGAGCTGGTGCACGGCCAGACGCTGCGCGGCGGCCGGGGACAGGACGGCGAACGGGGACAGGACGGCGGCCGGGGGCAGGGCGGCGCGACCGCCGTCACGCCGGCGCCCACGGCTCCTCCCATGGACCCGGCGCTCGCGCCGGAGCCCGCGCCCGCTTCCGAACCCGCGCCCGTGGCGGGTTCGGAAGCGGGGGCGGCGGCCCGGTGACCGCCGGCGCCGCAGTGCCCGGACCGGTCGGTATCGAACGACTGTTGGTCGTCGGTACGGGGTCGGTGACCGCCGCCCATCTGCCGTTCTGGGCGAGCTGGCTGAAGATGGGGCAGCCCGGGGTGGAGGTGCGTTACGTCCTTACGGGGGCGGCCACCCGGTTCGTCACGCGCGAGGCGCTGGTGGCCATCGGCGGCTGCGACGTCCTTGAGGACCGCTGGCCGCAGGAGCCCGAGCCGCGCGCCCGCCATGTGGATCTGGCGCAGTGGCCGGACGCGGTGGTGGTGCTGCCCGCGACGCTGAACTATCTGGCCCGGCTGGCGCTTGGGCTCGGTGACTCGCCGTCGATGCTCGCGCTCCAGTGCACGCAGGCCGCGATCGCGCTGGCGCCCGCGCTGCCGCCCGGTGGTGTGCGGAGCGCGGCGTACGAGGAGCACTCCGCGAAGCTCGCCGGCCGCCACAACGTGGTCGTCGTCCCGCCCCATCCCGGCCGCAGTACGACCAGTGGCCTGCGCGAGGCGTGGGCGCCCGCGTCGTTCCCCGACGTGCTCGCCGCGGCTGACACGTTGCGGGCGGAGTTGGCGACGGCGCGCGAGGAGCCGCACCAGAACCGGCAGGGGAACCAGCACGAGCAGCCGCAGGGGAACCAGCAGGGGAGCGGGCCGGGGAAGCCGCAGCAGGAAGAGCAGCGGCAGGAAGAGCAGCGGCAGGAAGAGCAGCAGGAGCAGGAAAGGCAGAGGGAGAGAGCATGACCACCGAAGCACCGCAGCAGACCGAGGACCGTACGAACGGCTCCAAGCCCTCCGGGGGAGCAGCCGGCAGCAGCGCGTACGGCGAGGCGCTCGCCGATGTCTACGACTCGCTCTACCCCACCTCCGGCCCGGCCATCGACTCCATGATCACGTTCCTGGAGGAGCTGCGCCCGGCACCGGCCTCGCTGCTCGAACTGGGCGTGGGTACGGGCCGGTTGGCCGTCCCGCTGGCCAAGCACGGCTACCGGGTGCACGGCGTGGACGCCTCCCCCGCGATGCTGGCGAAGCTCCACGAGAACGACCCCACGGGCACCATCACCAGCGCCGTCGCCGACTTCAGCGAGCTGAAGGTGGCGGAGCGGTACGACATCGTCCTCACCGCCCTGAACACGTTCTTCATGCTGCCCACGCAGGAGTTGCAGATCAGCTGTCTGCGCGGGATCCACGACGCGCTCGCCGACGGCGGGGTCGCGGTCTTCGAGACGTACAACCCGCAGAACTACCACCGTCTCTCCGAGGCGACGACGCAGATCGGTCATCTGGCGGCCGACGCGCTGCTGTTGGACACGATCCAGGTCAACCGCCAGCTCCAGTCGGCGCTGGTCGTGCACACGATCCTGGGCCCCGGCGGGCTGCGGAAGGTGCCCGAGGTCAGCCGGTACGCGTGGCCCGCCGAGTTCGACGTGATGGCCAGGCTCACCGGACTGCGTGTCACCGGCCGCTGGTCCGGCTGGGACCGGAGCCCGCTGTCGGAGCTGACGGAGAAGCACATTGTCGTGGTGGAGCGTCAAGACGCATGACAACCTTGACGAAGTGATGTGTTAACGCAATACTCCAACGAGTTAACACATCACTGTTCTTCACTGTTCTCACCATCGGAAGGTGCGGCACATGGCTGCGGCAGCGCTGGAGGTCGACCGCGTACGGAAGAGCTACGGCAAGCGCCGGGCCGTCGACGACATGACGTTCGACATCCGCGCCGGTGAGCTGTTCGGCTTCGTGGGAAGCAACGGGGCGGGCAAGACCACCACGATGCGGATCATCCTCGGAGTCCTGACACCCGACGCCGGGGAGGTCCGCTGGCTGGGCCGCCCCGTCGACTTCGCGGCCCGCAGGCAGTTCGGCTACATGCCCGAGGAACGCGGACTGTATCCACGGATGAAGGTCGCCGAACACCTGCGGTATCTGGGCGAGTTGCACGGCATGTCACGCGCCGCCGCGCGTGCCGCCGCCGACCGGTGGATCGAGCGGCTGGAGGTCTCGTCGTACGCCTCCGAGGAGGTCCAGAACCTCAGCCTCGGCAACCAGCAGCGCGTCCAGCTCGCCGCGGCCCTGGTGCACGAGCCGAAGGCACTGGTGCTGGACGAACCGTTCTCCGGGCTCGACCCGGTGGCCGTGGACGTGATGCGCGACGTGCTCGCGGAGAGGGCCGCCGCCGGCGTGCCCGTCATCTTCTCCAGCCATCAACTGGCCCTCGTCGAACGGGTCTGCCACCGCGTCGGCATCGTCGGCGGCGGACGGCTCATCGCCTGCGGCACGGTCCAGGAGCTGAGCGAGAGCGCCGAGCGCCGGCTGCTGGTCGACGCGCCCGGGGCGCCCGAGACGGGCGTGCACTGGGCGGCGGGGCTGGCCGGCGTGGAGGTCGTGAGCCGCGAGGGCACCCGGACCCGGCTCCGGCTGACGAAGGGCGCGGACGACCAGCAGGTGCTGCACGCGGCGCTCGCGACGGGCCCGGTCGCCACCTTCGTGTCCGAACGGCCGCCGCTGACCGAGCTGTACCGCGATCTGGTGACCAGAGACGAGGCCGAGGCGGAGGCGGAGGCGAAGGCAGAGCCGGAAGGCGCGGCTGCGACCGCGACCACGGCGTCCGCCTCGTCCGCGACCGACGCGGAAGCGGGAGCCGGAGCGGAAGCGGCAGCCGGAACGGAAGCGGGAGCCGGAGCGGTCACGGCGGGCACCAAGGGAGGCGGGCGATGAGTACAACGGCGCGGACGGACACGGACGCACAGCCACCGGCCCCCGATCCCGGCGCGCTCTCGGCCCGCCGCGCGGTCGGCCTCGTCGCCGGGCGCGAGATCAACAGCCGGATGCGGACGAAGTCCTTCGTACTGAGCACGCTGGGCCTGGTGCTCGCACTCGGCGTCTACACCCTGATCATCCTCTTCTCCAAGGAAGGGCCGACCAAGGTCGGTCTCGACCGGGACGCCGCCGCGCTGCGCCCGATGCTCACCGCCGTCGCCGAGCGGGCGACGGACCTCGACTTCGAGTTCGTGACCGTCGACGGTGACCGCACCGAGGAACTGCTGCGCGACGGGGACGTCTCCGCCGTGATCGGCGGCGGCACGGCCAACCCCACGATGACCGTGGAGCGCGAGACGGACGAGGACCTCCTCGCCGTCGTGAACGCCGCCGTGGCCGAGGTGCGCACGACACAGGAGCTGGAACGCGAGGGCGTGGACCCCGTGGACTTCGCGCAGCGTGTGGCGTCGTCGGCCACGGAGACCAAGGCGCTGGAGCCGTCGGGGAACAGCGCGGCCGAACAGTTCGCGCTGATTCTCTCCTCCACCGGACTGCTGTACTTCTTCTTCATCGTCTACGGAATCATGCTGGCGCAGGGCGTCGTGGAGGAGAAGACCAGCCGCGTCGTGGAGCTGCTGCTCTCCAGCATCCGGCCCTGGCAGCTCCTCGCGGGCAAGCTGATCGGTGTGGCCGTGGTGGGCGTGACCCAGCTCGTCCTGCTCGGCGGGGCGGCGGTCGTACTCGCCGAGGGCACCGGAGCGATCTCGCTGCCGACGGCGGTGGCGGGCACGCTGGTGACGATGGGCGTCTGGTTCCTGCTCGGCTTCTTCCTCTTCGCGGCGATGCTGGCCGCCGCCGCGGCGCGGGTCTCGCGCCAGGAGGACCTCCAGGCGGTGGTGCAGCCGGTGATGGTGCTGATCACCACACCGTTCGTGCTGGGCATATCCCTGCTGAGCAAGAACGCCCACGACCCGGTGATCGAGTGGCTGTCGCTCCTGCCGCCGCTCAGCCCGATCCTGATGCCGGCGCGCATGCTGCTGGGTATCGCGCCCGCGTGGCAGGTGGCGGTGTCGCTGGTGCTGGCGGTGGCCGCGCTGGCGGGGCTGACCCGTATCGCCGGGCGGATGTACGCCAACAGTGTGCTGCGCAGCGGCTCCAGAGTCCCGCTCGCCGAATCACTTCGCCTGCGCTAGGCACCCGGCCGCGCGCCCGAACCACCGAACCACCAAACCTCCTGGCCACCGCGACGAACCACCGAACCACCGAACCAGCAAGCCACCGAATCAGCCGATCCCCTTCAACCCCCCACACCCAACCCTCATCTCACTCAACGGGAGTACTCATGAGCACCGCAGTCTGGATCGCCATCGGCATCGCCCTCCTCGTCGCCGTCTTCGCCGGGATCAGCAAGAGCCGGCGCTGATCCCCGCCCGCCCCGCACAGTGACTGAGGGGCCGGTGTTCCCGGGTGGCTCCCGGGAACACCGGCCCCTCTTCGCGCGCCTGGCGAACGACCGTGTGTCAGAAGTCGAGTTCGGCCGATCCCCCGCGCCGCAGCGGCGCGACCGCCGACTCGTCGGCGAGCACCACGCCCGTGAAGTCCCCGGGCCGGAAGAACCGGCGCGCCGCCTCCGCGACCGCCTCGTACGGCACCCCGTCCAGCATCGGCCCCCACCCGTGCAGCCAGTCGGCGCCGACCCCGATGTGCAGCAGGTTCGACAGGCCGGAGGCGAGGGACGCCGGGGAGGACATCGCCGTGGTGAGGGAGCCGATCGCGTAGCTCCTGGCCGCGTCGACCTCTTCCTCCGACGGAGGCTCGGTCGCCATCCGCGCCAATTCGTCGCGGATCACCCCGAGGGCGGCGGCCGTGTGTTCGGCGGCGGTGTCGGCCTCGACCATGAGCGTGCCGGCGCCCGGTACGGACTCCATGCCGGAACCGAGCTGGTACGCGTATCCCTTCTCCTCGCGCAGATGCGCGACCAGCCGCGAAGCGAACGACCCGCCGAAGACCAACTGGGCCAGATGCAGGGCCGGATAGCCCGGATCCGTACGCGGCAGCGCCGGGGTCGCCAGCCGGATCATGCTCTGTACGGCGCCCGGCCGGTCCACCCACAGCGGAGGTCCGCCGACGAACGGCGCCGGTGGCCGGGGTATGTCGTCGGCCGCCCCGGCGCGCCACGCCCCGAACGCGTCGGTGACCGCCGCGAGCGCGTCCTCGGGTCGCAGATCGCCGACCAGGACGAGTACTGCGCCGGCCGCGCCGAGATGCCGCGCGTGCAGCTCGGCCAGCTCCCCGGGTGTGCAGGCGGCGGCCAGTTGCGGCGCGGGCTCCAGACGGGCGGCGGCCTCCTCGCCGTACCGCCGGCGCAGCAGCGCCCGCTGGGCGACGGCCGCCGGCTGGTGGGAGGTGAGTTCGATACCGCGCGCCAGCCTGGTCCGTTCGGGGGCGACGACGTCCTCCGTCAGCCGGGGTTCGAGCACGGTCTCGGCCAGCAGGGCGAGTACGGCGGGCAGGGAGTCGGCGAGGGTGTGACCGGTGAGGGTGAATCTGCGGGCGTCGGCCCCGGCGCCGAGGGTCGCGCCGTGCGTGGCGAGGGCCGTGTCGAAGGCGTCGGCGTCGCGGTGTGCGGTGCCCTGGAGCAGGATTCCGGCGAGGAGTTGGCGCAGCGCGACCTCCCCCGGCCCCGTGGTGGCGTACGGGACGGTGAGGCGGATCTCGACGAGGGGGACGACGGGGGCCGAACAGAGCACCACCCGCAGCCCGTTGGGGAGGGTGGTGTCGAGGTCGGGGAGCGGCAGCCGCGTGTCGCTGTTCGGGCCTCTCATGCCAGTGCCTTCCCGTCGGCGGTGGCGGGCGTGTGGTGCGTGGGTGCCGTGTGCCGCCTGCGCGGTTGGAAACGTACGACCGCCCGGTGCGAGTCGCGCAGCCGGGCGGCGGCGCGGCTCACCTGCTCGCCGGTCACTCCGGTGCGTATCAGCTCGGGCAGCCGTTCGGTCAACTCGGCCTCGCCGAAGAGCATTTCGCGCGCGCCAAGGAGCTGGGCGCGGGTGCTGGGGTCGCCCAGTTCGCGCAGCGCCCCGGATGCCCAGCGGGCGGTGGTGGCGCGCAGCAGCCCGGCGTCGACCTCGTTCTCGGCGAGTGTCGTCAGTACGGTGTCGAGCGCGTCCGTGACCCGCCCGCCGCCCCCGTCCCCATTCCCGCTCCCGTCCCCGACCGCGCTTCCGTACACGGCGAACAGCGTCAGCAGATCGGGCCCCGCCGTGTCCAGCGGCAGCCCGAACAGGCCGCAGCCCACGGACAGGCTCGTCACCCCGGCCGGCGCCGCCGGCCCCCGGCGCAGCAGGGCGTGTCTGCCCTGCCCCAGCAGCGCCGCGAGGACGAGGTGCGCGAGGTAGTCGGCGCGTTCGGTGACGGGGTCCGGCAGCCGGTAGCCGACGGCCACGGCGGGCAGCCCGGCGTGCGGGTCGGTGACCGAGATCCGGGTCTCCGCGCGGGGTTCGGGCTCGGGCCCGTCGGGCGCGGCCACCACCGGGCGTCCCGGGAGGGGTTCGAAGTACCGGCGTACGAGGCGCTGCGCCTCGTCCGGGTCGAACGCGCCGGTCAGCGTCACCTGGGCATTTCCCGGACTGTAGTGGTCGAGGAAAAACCGCTCGCACAGCGGGATGTCAAGGGCTGCGAGATCGACGGTCTCGCCGTATCCGTCCCGCGCGTTTTCGGCGCGGCTGTGCAGGGCACGCGGCAGCACCCAGGGAAAAGCGCCGTAGGGACGATTGCGCACCATGAGACGTATCTCTTCGTCAATCACCGCGGTCTGCGTGCGCAGATTCTGCGGGGAAATACGCGGTGAACGCATTCGATCCACTTCAAGACCGAGGAGCATTTCCAACGCGGAGGCGGGAGCGGCGGCGTAATAGACCGTCAGGTCCTGTCTGGTCTTGGCGTCCGCGAGGCCGCCGGCCCGCTGTACCTGGGGCAGGTATCCACCGGGTGGGGCGCCGTGGCCGCCCTGGACCATGAGATGTTCGAAGAGATGGGCAAGGCCCGTGTGCCCACTGGGTTCGGTCCGGAAACCCACTCCGTAGTGCACGGCGACACCGATTGACGCGCCGGTCGGATTGGGTGCGAGCAGCACCCGCAGGCCGTTGTCCAATACCAGGCGGCGCAGTTGATTTCGGGTCATCCCGGCGAGCATAGACGGGGTCAACTACGGCCTCAACGGCACTCGTTGACCGAAAGCGGCCAGTGTCCGAAACCGGTCAACTCCATTGCCAGCGCGGCACCGGGAGCGGAATGGTGCTGGCACAGCCGGAGAACGTGATTCACCAATTGCCGATCCGGCCACACCGTTCATTCTCGTAATCGTCCAAGGGAGTTGCCATGAACACTCAGTCCCTGATCAGCGGCTACGCCAGCTACGCCGACGCCGACGAGCTCGTCCCCGCGGTCGACGCCCCGGGCGGCACCATCACCGTCACGGTGACCTCGTCGCAGGCGTGCATCTCCGCCGCGTCCGCCATCTCGGCCGTGTCGATCGACAACACCTTCGACCACTCCTGCTGAACCCTCGTTCATCCGAACGCTCACAACCGTTCGAATCACTCTAGGAGTCGCAATGAACACCCAGTCCCTGATCAGCGGTTACACCAGCTACGCCGACGCCGACGAGCTCGTCCCCGCGGTCGACGCCCCGGCCGCCACCGTCACCATCACGACCTCGTCGGCCGCGTGCATCTCCGCCGCGTCCGCGATCTCGGCGGTGTCGATCGACAACACGTTCGACCACTCCTGCTGAACCCGCTGAATCCGCTCCACCGCGTAACCCCCTGAGCACGACGAGCACCACGCACGACGCGAAAAGGGCGGGTGCCCACCGCCGCAATCGGTGGGCACCCGCCTCATCGTGTTACCCGGCTCACTCGTCCCGGAAGCTCTCGCTCTCCTCGCCGTCCATGCCGGACAGCCCCAGGAGGATCGAGGGCATCGCCGCGGCGGTCAGCATCAGCGTGGTGAGCAGCGCGGGAATCCGTTCGATCACATCGGGCTCGTTCTGGAAGGCGACCATGACCAGTACGACCGCCATGCCGGCGCCGACCGCGCACTGGTATCCGATGAACACGACCCGGTTGCGTACGACCCGCTCGCGCTCGTCGAGTCCGGCCACCGGCCGTTCGCCGAGGCCCCGAGTCATCGAGCGGAGCATGCCCCACAGCATCAGCCAGACGACGAAGGCCACGAGCCACCAGGAGTCTGAGAAGGCGTTGCCGTCCGAGATCTGGGACAGCACCACCATCACCGCGCTGAGCGCGCCGAGCGCGATCGCCATCGGCCGCAGGGGGCCCCGGGCCACTGTCGTCGTCTCGTCGGAACCTTGTTGCGGCGTCACGGGCGTTCCTCCTTGTTGTACAGCTGGGCGGAGAGCGGGACGAAGGGCTTACGACTGAAGATCGCCTCGACCGGAAGCCCGAACACGTCGCTGAGCCGGAATGCCAGATCGAGACTCGGGAAGTAGTCACCCCGCTCGATGGCGCCGATCGTCTGCGGGTGGACCTCCACCGAGTTGGCGAGCGCGACCCTGCTGAGCCCGCGCTCCGCGCGCAGGACTCTCAGCTGGTTGTAGATCGGCGATCCCTCGCGATGGCTCACTGGGCTCATACGAAGAAGGTAAGGGAAACACAACATTCCGTCAAGGAATGACAACAGATACAGTCAGCAACACGCACGTCCAGAGCCAGAGCAATCGCCACAGCTACAGCCAGAGACCAGAGCCAGAGCCAGAGCCAGAGCCACAACTAGAGCCCCAGCCACAGCCGGAGCCACAGCAATCAGGGAAGGTGTGCTGCCTCGTGACCACCGACGCCTCCGACCGGTCCACGCTGCCGAGCATCCTCGTACCGAGCATGCCGGACACCACCGAGACCGTCCGTCCCTACGCCGAGCTGGTGCGCGACGGCGACGCGCGACGCGTGTGGATGGGCCAGTCGCTCAAGGTGGAGACACACCAGGTGTTCGCGCATCTCGCCGGCGCGGGGGTACGCGTCCCGGTCGGCACCAGCGTGACCCTGATGCCGCTGCGCCATCCGTACGAGGCCGCTCTCCAGGCCCGTTCGCTGGCCCTGACGACGGGTCACCCGGTGGTGGCCGGCTACGGCGTCGGCGCGCCCGCCTTCGTACGGAGCCTGGAGGGGCGGCCGTACGACAGCCCCCGCACCATGGCCGCCGAGTATCTGCGTACGGTCCGCTCCCTGCTCGACGGCGAGATCGTCGACCACGCCGGTGACTACCACGCCCTGCGCGGACGCCTGATGCCGATGGAACACCCGCGCGTGGAGGTCGGGGTGGGGGTGCTGCGCCCCAACATGGCGCGTACGGCGGGCGGTGTCGCCGACGTCGCCATCACCTGGATGACGCCTCCCGGTTATGTCGCCGAGACCCTGGTCCCCGCGCTGGACGAGGGCGCCAAGGCAAGGGACTCCCGGTGCCGGGTCGCGACCGTCGTCCATGTCGCCGTCGACCGCCCCGGGCGCGACCCGTACGTCCTCGCGCACACCGCCGCCGCCGGGCATCTCTCCGCCGACCACTACACGGACATGCTGCGCCGGGCCGGCGTCGCGGCCGACCCCGCCGATCCGCAGGCCGGTGCCCGAGCGCTGGTGGACAGCGGGACCTATGTGTACGGCTCCGCCGACCACATCGCGGGCGTGCTCGGCACGTACAAGGACGCCGGTGTGGACGAGGTGATCCTCAACTGCGGCGGAGTCCTCTTCACGGAGGGCGAGGCCGCCGCGCTCACGGACGCCCGGGAGATCGTCGCGGCGGTCCGGCGACGGGACGGCCATGGCTGAATCCGCCGGCGGAGCCGCACGCGCCGCTGAATCCGTGGCAGCCACCGACGCCCCGGCGGTCCCCGCGGCGGTACGGCCCGCGGGGGCCGCCGGCTCCGTGACCGTACGCGAGTACGGCACCCGGTATCTGCGGATCAGCGTGCGCTACCACGGCGACGCCCGCTTCAGCTGGCTGCGCGTCCCCGGACCGGCCCACGACCGGCCGCAGGCACCTCCGTCGCCTGCGGCCGGCGTGGCGCTGCGCCGGGTGGACGCCGCCGTCGCCGAGGCGAACGCCGCCACGGGCACGGGTACGAGTACGGGCACGGGTACGGACGCCGGTGCGGGGCGCGGCGCGCGGCTCGCGCTCGGTGAGCGGGCCGCGGCGTCCGAGGCCGGGGAGCGTGGCGGAGTGGTGTACCGGGTGCCCGGCGCCGTCTCGGTCGCCCGGCTGCTGCCCTCCGGTGACGACACCGCCTACCGGCTCTCCGTACGGGCGTTGGCGGACCTGGGCCGGACGCTGCGGCAGCTGCACGACGTGCCGTGGACGTTCCAGGAGCCCGCGCCGCCGCACCATGGCGTCGGCCGGCTCCTGGCCTGGATCTCCGGAGCGGCTCCCGACGGGGACGGCGCGCGGCTGCGCGCCCTGGCCCACGACCGGCTGGGCGCCCGCCTGTGGACCCGGCTGACCGACTGGGCCGTGGCCGCCCAGGAACCACCCGGCAGGGGAGGAGCGGTCCTGCTGCACGGTGCGCCCAGCACCGGCTGGCTGGTCCCCTCCCCTGCCGGTGACCACAGCGTCCTGCTCACCGGCGAGGAGGTCACCGGCGGCGACCCGGCGCTCGACCTCGGCTGGGTGCTCGGTGAACTGCACGAGCTGCGTTCCGCCGCGACCCGCGGTCTCGGCGCGGCCGGCCAGGCCCCGCCGGTGGACTATCCGGCCGCGGCCCGTGCCCTGCTGGCCGGCTACCTCCGTAAGGAGGACGCCACGAACACCGCCGCGAATGCCTCCGGGGACGCCGCCGAAGCGCTCCCCCCGGGCACCGCCCGCGCCGCCACCCTCCGACTCGCCATCCATATGCGGGACTTCGCGTCCTTCGTGGGCTGGCACGAGGATCTGCGCCGCTACGCCGACCTGCTGGCGGAAACCCTCGACACGGACGGCGCGCCCACCCTTCAGTGGTAGGCGCGCGCCCGGAGGGTCACCCCGTCCTGGGGCGGGTCCGGGAAGTAGCGTCGTCCGCCCGCAGGGCGGGGCCCGCGGCGGCTGGTGCGGTGCATCGCAAGGCGGAGGATCGGCCTCGTACCGGGCGTACTCGGCCGACTCCGACACCGGGGGCACCTCCCGTGGCCCCCTGGGGCCCACGGGGGAGAGGCGCCGCGCCAGGCGCTGCGGGCCAGGCGGGACTTTCCGGACCCGCCCCAGGCCCTCACGCGCCCGCGACCGTCGCGCGCTCCTCCTCCGGCTCCCCCTCGGGCTGCCGCTCGCCGATGAAGCTGCGCCACAGTCGCGCGTACGAGCCGTCCAGCGCGAGCAGTTCACTGTGCGTACCGTCCTCGACGACCCGGCCGTGGTCCAGCACGACCACCCGGTCCGCGCGCGCCGCCGTCGTCAGCCGGTGCGCCACGACCAGCGTCGTGCGCCGCCCCGACAGCCGGTCCGTCGCCTGGTTGACCAGCGCCTCGGAGGCCAGGTCGAGCGCGGCGGTCGCCTCGTCCAGGAGCAGCACGTCCGGGTCGACCAGCTCCGCGCGGGCCAGCGCGATCAACTGCCGCTGGCCGGCGGAGAGATTGCGGCCCCGCTCGGCGACCTCGTGCAGATAGCCGCCCTCCAGCGTGGCGATCATCTCGTGCGCGCCGACCGCGCGGGCCGCCGCCTCGACCTCCGCGTCGGTGGCGCCCGGCCGCCCGTAGGCGATGGCGTCGCGCACCGTACCGGCGAAGAGGTACGCCTCCTGAGGGACGACGCCGAGCCGGTGCCGGTAGCTGGTCATGTCCAGGTCCCGCAGGTCGGTGCCGTCCGCCGTGACGCGGCCGGACGTCGGGTCGTAGAAGCGGGCGACGAGCTTGACGAGCGTGGACTTGCCCGCGCCCGTCTCGCCGACGAAGGCGACGGTCTGACCCGCCGGTATACGGAGGTTGACGCCCATGAGGGCGGTCTCCTCCTTGACCGGGGCCTTCGTCAGTACGACGGCCTTCTCCCGTTCCACGGCCATCTCCCGTACGACGGCCTCGTCCGGGTCTCCCGCGCCGCCGCCCTCCACCAGGCCACTCTCCAGGGTCCCGTACGCGAAGTGCACGTCCTCGAAGGCGATCTCACCGCGCAGCGACTCGACGGCGAGCGGCTTCCCGGCGGCCTCCGTGGAGGTCGGCTCGCGCAGCAGTTCCTGGATGCGCCCCAGCGAGACCGTGGCCTGCTGGTAGCCGTCGAAGACCTGCGACAGCTGCTGCACGGGGGCGAAGAACAGCTCGATGTACAGCAGATACGCGACGAGTGCGCCGGTCGTCAGCGTCCCCGCCTCCACCCGGCCCGCGCCGACGATCAGTACGGCCGCCGCGGCCACCGAGGACAGCAGCTGGACGAAGGGGAAGTACACGGAGATCAGCCACTGGCCGCGTACCCGCGCCTGCCGGTAGTGGTCGCTGCGGCCCGCGAAGCGCTGCGCGCCGTCCTTCTCCCGGCCGAATGCCTGGACGACGCGCAGCCCGGACACGGACTCCTGGAGGTCGGCGTTGACGACGCTGATGCGTTCGCGCGCCAGCTCGTACGCCTTGACGCTCTTGCGCCGGAAGAAGACGGTGCCGACGATCAGCACCGGCAGTGTCGCGAAGACGACCAGTGCCAGGCCGACGTCGATGACGAGCAGTACGACGAGGATGCCGAAGAACGTGACGACGGAGACGAAGGCGGTGACGAGCCCCGTCTGGAGGAACGTCGACAGCGCGTCGACGTCCGTCGTCATGCGGGTCATGATGCGGCCGGTCAACTCGCGTTCGTAGTAGTCGAGTCCGAGCCGCTGGAGCTGGGCGAAGATCTTCAGGCGCAGTGAGTACAGGACGCGTTCGCCGGTGCGGCCGGTCATCCGTGTCTCGCCGATCTGGGCGATCCACTGGACGGACACGACCAGCAGACCGAGCAGGGACGCCGCCCACACCGCGCCGAGCGCGACCTGTTCCACTCCGTTGTCGATGCCGTGCCTGATCAGGACCGGCAGCAGCAGGCCCATTCCGGCGTCGACGGCGACGAGCGCGAGGCTGACCGCCAGGGGCGGTCCGAAGCCGCGCAGCAGCCGGCGCAGCCCGTACGACGACTCGGCGGCGACGGCGCGCGCCTCGTCTATCGACGGGACGTCGGTGGCCGGGGGCAACGCCTCGACCTGTGCGAGGAGTTCGGGTGTCGCGCCGGGCGCGGCGGACTCCTCGGCGGGTGCCTCCGCACGCTCCCACAGGGTGGGGGTGATGCCGCGTTCGGCGTCGAACTCGGCGTCCAGTTCCTCCTGGACGGTCCGGTCGTCCTCCGCCGCCGCGGCGCCCACGACGGCCGGGACATGGCCGGGGGACACGCCGCCCAGCTCGTCCGGGTCGGTGAGCAGCCGGCGGTAGAGGGCGGACCGTTCCTGGAGTTCGTCGTGGGTGCCGATGTCGGCGAGGCGTCCCTCGTCCAGGACGGCGATGCGGTCGGCGAGGCCGAGGGTGGAGCGGCGGTGGGCGATGAGCAGCGTCGTACGGCCGGCCATGACCGAGCGCAGCGCCTCGTGGATCTCGTGCTCGACGCGGGCGTCGACGGCGGACGTGGCGTCGTCCAGGAGCAGCAGCCGGGGGTCGGTGAGGATGGCGCGGGCCAGGGCGATGCGCTGGCGCTGGCCGCCGGAGAGGGTCAGGCCCTGTTCGCCGACGGTGGTGTCGTATCCGGCGGGGAGGTCGGCGATGAAGCGGTCGGCCTGGGCGGCGCGGACGGCGCGTTCGATCTCCTCGTCGGTGGCGTCGGGTTTGCCGTAGGCGATGTTGGCGCGGACGGTGTCGGAGAAGAGGAAGCTGTCCTCGGGGACGAGTCCGATGGCGGCGCGCAGGGAGTCGAGGGTCAGTTCGCGTACGTCGTGGCCGCCGACGAGGACGGCGCCGTGCGTGACGTCGTAGAAGCGCGGCAGGAGCAGCGACACGGTGGACTTGCCGCTGCCGGACGATCCGACGACGGCGACGGTCTCGCCGGGGCGGATCTCCAGCGAGAAGCCGTCCAGGACGGTGCGGCCGTCTCCGTAGGAGAACGTCACGTCGTCGAACTCGACGGATGCCTCGGCGTCGGCGGGGAGGTCCTTCGTGCCGTCCTGGATGGACGGTTCGGTGTCGATGAGTTCGAGGACCCGCTCGACGCCGGCGCGGGCCTGCTGGCCGACGGTCAGGACCATGGCGAGCATCCGGACGGGGCCGATGAGCTGCGCGAGGTAGGTGGAGAAGGCGACGAACGTGCCGAGGGTGATCTGGCCCCGGGTGGCGAGCCAGCCGCCGAGCGCGAGCATCGCGACCTGCCCGAAGGCCGGGACGGCCTGGAGGGCGGGGGTGTAGCGGGAGTTGAGCTTGATCGTACGGAGCCGGCCGGCGAACAGTTTGCGGCCGGCGGCGCGCAGCTTGCCGGTCTCCTGCTCCTCCTGGCCGAAGCCCTTGACGACGCGTACGCCGGAGACGGACCCGTCGACGACTCCCGCGACGGTGGCGGCCTGCGACTGGGCGTACCAGGTGGCGGGGTGCAGCCGGGTACGGCTGCGGCGGGCGATGTACCAGAGGGCGGGGGCGACGGCGAGGGCGACGAGGGTCAGGGGCAGCGACAGCCACGCCATGATCACGAGGGAGATGATGAACAGCAGGACGTTGCCGATGGTCATCGGCAGCATGAAGAGCAGGCCCTGGATGAGCTGGAGGTCGCTGGTGGCGCGGCCGATGACCTGTCCGGTGGACAGCTCGTCCTGGCGGCGGCCGTCGAGCTTGGCGATGGTGCCGTACATCTCCGTACGGAGGTCGTGCTGGACGTCCAGGGCGAGGCGTCCGCCGTAGTAGCGGCGGATGTACGTCATGGCGTAGATGACGACGGCCGCGGCTATCAGCAGGCCGGTCCAGACGGCGATGGACCGGGTGCCGGTGCCGATGACGTCGTCGATGACGACTTTGGTGATCAGTGGGACGAGCGCCATGACGGCCATGCCGCCCAGGGACGAGCCGAGGGCGAGGATCACATTGCGCCGGTAGCGCCAGGCGTAGCCGATCAGCCGCCGGGCCCAACCGGCGTCCCCGCCGCTCGCCCCGGCTTCCGCCGCCTCGTCGCCCCGCGGGTCTGTCCGCTCCGCCGCCACTGTCGCCGCCCTCCGTTGCCCTGCCGTTTGTCGGTACGCGGGCGTCCCCCGTGGACCCCCTGCCGGAAGGCATCAACGCGTCCACGTGCGGATTTCATCCCACCGCAACAAATACCCGTCGCTGGTCCCAGTCGCGCGTCGTGAGACCTAGGACTGATGACCGAGCGAACCAGAGCCGGGCGGGGCTGGCCGGGCGGGGCTTTCCGGGCGGGGCTTTCCGGACTCGGCGCTAGGGCAGGTGGGTGGGGGCGAACAGTTTGAGGAGGGCCGGGAGCACCACCACCGAGGGGCCGGGGGCCGCCAGGGCCTTCGACAGGTCCTCGCGCAGCGACTCGGGGCTCGTACGGACCGCGGGGACCCCGAAGGACTCGGCGAGCGCCACGAAGTCCGGGCGGGCCAGCTCGGTGCCGGTCGTCTCGCCGAAGGAGTCCGTCATGTACTCGCGGAGGATGCCGTAGCCGCCGTCGTCGACGATCAGCCAGGTGACGGGGAGGTCGTACTGCCGGGCGGTGGCCAGCTCGGCGATCGAGTACATCGCCCCGCCGTCGCCGGAGACGGCGAGGACGGGCTTCGTGCGGTCGGCCGCCGCCGCGCCGATGGCCGCCGGGAAGCCGTAGCCGAGCCCGCCGGCGCCCTGGCCGGAGTGCATCGCGCCCGGCCAGGCCGACCAGGCCCAGTAGGCGAGGATCGTCATGTCCCAGAAGCTGGGCGCGGTGGCGGGCAGGGCGTCGCGTACGGCGGCGAGGACCCGCTGCTCCAGCTCCAGGCCCTGGGCGTCGATCCGTGTCCGTACCTTCCTCAGGACCGTGGCGACGGCGTCGTGGGCGGACCGGGCGGCCTCGGCGGTGGCCGGGTCGGTGCGCTCCGTCACCGACTCCAGGAGCGCGGACAGCGCCTCGCGCGCGTCGGCGTGGATGCCGAGCGCCGGGAGGTTGGACTCCAGCTTGCCGAGGTCGGCCTCGATCTGGATCACCCGGCCGCGTGGGCGGAACGTGTGGTAGTTGGAGGACAGCTCGCCGAGGCCGGAGCCGACGACCAGCACGACGTCGGCGTCCTCCAGGAAGTCGGTGGTGTGCCGGTCCTCCAGCCAGGACTGGAGCGAGAGCGGGTGCTCCCACGGGAAGGCGCCCTTGCCGCCGAAGGTGGTGACGACGGGGGCGGTCAGCTTCTCCGCGAGGGCGCGCAGCTTGCCGGCCGCGTCCGCCCGTACGACTCCGCCGCCCGCGATGATCACGGGGCGCTCCGCGTGCGAGAGGGCGTGCGCCGCCACGGCGATCAGCTCGGGGCGCGGCAGCAGTTCGCGCGGGGTGGCGTCGACGGCGGTGACCAGCGGCAGCGTCGTCTCCTTCAGGAGGACGTCCTGCGGGATCTCGACCCAGACGGGTCCGTGCGGCGCGGTGAGCGCGGACTCCCAGGCGGCGGCGACGGCGGACGGGATCTGGGAGGCCGTACGGACGAGGTGCACGGATTTGACGATGTCGCGGAACGAGGCCTGCTGGTCGCGCAGTTCGTGGAGATAGCCGTGCCGGCCGCCGCCGAGGCCGGCCGACGGGATCTGGCTGGAGATCGCGAGCACGGGCGAGGAGCCGGCGGCGGCCTCCTGGAGCGCGGCGAGGGAGGTCAGCGCGCCCGGCCCGGTGGAGAGCAGCAGGGGCGCGACCTCGCCGGTGACACGGCCGTAGGCGTCGGCGGCGAATCCGGCGTTGTTCTCGACGCGCAGCCCCACGTAGTCCAGGTCGGAGCGGCGCAGCGCGTCGAACATGCCCAGCGCGTGCTGGCCGGGCAGACCGAAGACGGTGGTGGCGCCGAGGCCGTGCAGGGTCTCCACGACGAGGTCGCCGCCGTTGCGCCCCGGGGGCGGGTTGAGTGCCCGCGCGGTCTGCTCGGGGGTGTAGCGGGGGGTCTCGTGGTGGTGGTCGTGAGTCACTTCGCGCGGTCCTCCGCGATCTGGCGGGACATGATCGTGGTCAGTTCGTACGCCGTGTGGGAGGCGGCGACGGAGGTGATCTCCGCGTGGTCGTACGCCGGGGCGACCTCGACCACGTCGGCGGAGACGAGGTGGCAGGAGGCCAGTCCCCGGAGGATTTCGAGGAGTTCGCGCGAGGTGAGCCCGCCGGCCTCGGGGGTGCCGGTGCCGGGCGCGTGGGCCGGGTCGAGCACGTCGATGTCGATGGAGATGTACAGAGGGCGGTCCCCGATGCGCTGCCGCAACTGGTCGGCGACCTCGTCCACGCCGCGCCGCATGACGTCGGCGGACGTGACGATGCCGAAGCCCATCCGGTGGTCGTCGTCCAGGTCCTTCTTGCCGTAGAGCGGGCCGCGGGTGCCGACGTGCGACAGCGCCTCCGTGTCGAGGATGCCTTCCTCGACGGCCCGGCGGAACGGGGTGCCGTGGGTGTACTCGGCGCCGAAGTAGGTGTCCCAGGTGTCGAGGTGCGCGTCGAAGTGGAGCAGCGCGACCGGTCCGTGCTTCTTGGCGACCGAGCGCAGCAGGGGCAGGGCGATGGTGTGGTCGCCGCCGAGGGTCATCAGACGGGCGCCGGTGCCGATGAGGTCGTCGGCCGCCGCCTCGATGGTGTCGACGGCCTCGTTGATGTTGAACGGGTTGGCGGCGATGTCGCCGGCGTCGGCGACCTGCGCGAGGGCGAACGGTGAGGCGTCCTGGGCGGGGTTGTACGGGCGCAGCAGCCGGGACGCCTCGCGGATCGCGTTGCCGCCGAAGCGGGCGCCCGGCCGGTAGGACACGCCGCTGTCGAAGGGGACCCCGACGACGGCGACATCGGCGGCCCCGACCTCGTCCAGCCGGGGGAGGCGGGCGAAGGTGGCGGGTCCGGCGAACCGGGGCACGCGGGAGGAGTCGACGGGCCCTCGCGGGCCGCCTTCCCGGCCGGTGCCGCCGCCGGTGGTGTCGGGTCCTGCTGCGCTGCTCATCGCTGTCGAGCCCTCTCGTGGTGCGTGTACGTGTCCAGCATGACCCTGGCCACTGACAATGGGTGCGGCGCCCTCCCGCCGGGCGCCGCCGGGCGCCGGTTCAGCCCGCGTTGCCGGCCGGGACGGGTCCGGGCCGGGCGGCGTCCCCGCTCCCGTCCGGGCCTTCGCCGTCCGGGCCGCCCTCGCCCGCGAGGCGGCGGCGCCACGCGGCCAGCACGGCGGCGTCCGTCGGCTTCGTCGCCAGGCTGACGACGACGTACACCACCAGCGAGGCGATCAGCCCGTAGTAGATGGGCTCGTTGGCGAGGATGCCGTACGCGGTCATCAGGCCGATCACCGAGAGACCGCCGACGACCATCGCGGCGAGCGCGCCCTGCACGGTGCCGCGCTTCCACAGGAGGCCGCCGAGGATGGGCACCAGCAGTCCGCCGACGAGGAGGTTGTACGCGACGGTCAGCGCCCCGACGACGTCGTTGAGCGCGATGGCGATGCAGATGACGGCGAGGCCCATGACCAGGATGAAGGCGCGGTTGTCCTTGACCTCGTCCCGCTCCCCCACCGTGTCCGCCCGTCCCTCGCGCTGTCCGACGAGGCTCCGCAGCCGCGCCCAGATGTCGTTGTTGGCGACGGTGGCGCAGGCGATGAGCGCACCGGACGACGTCGACATGACGGCGGCGAGGGCGGCGGCCAGCACCAGTCCCCGTACGCCGGGCGGGAGTTCGTCCTTGACGATGGTGGCGAACGCGTCGTCGGCGCTCGGCAGCTTCGGGTAGAGGACCTTGGCGGCGGTGCCGATGACGGCTCCGGCTATCGCGTAGAGGAGACAGTAGGTACCGGCGACGGTGCCGCCCCAGCGGGCCGTCCTGTCGCCGCGCGCGGTGAACACGCGCTGCCAGATGTCCTGCCCGATCAGCATGCCGAAGGTGTAGATCAGCACGTACGTGAAGATCGTCTCGCCGCCGATGCCCAGCGGGTCGAAGTACTCCGTGGGAAGCTTCGCCTTCATCTCGCTGAAGCCGCCCGCCTTCACGACGGCGATGGGCAGCAGGAGCAGCAGCACACCGATCGTCTTGACGACGAACTGCACCATGTCCGTGAGCGTGATCGACCACATGCCGCCGAGCGTCGAGTACGCCACCACGATGGCGCCGCCCAGGATGATCGCGACGGTGCGGTGCATGTCGAACAGGACGTCGAAGATCGTGGCGTACGCGATGGTCGAGGTGACCGCGAGCATGAGGGTGTAGGCCCACATGACGAGCCCGGAGATGATGCCGGCGCGTCCTCCGTACCGAAGGTCGAGCATCTCGGAGACGGTGTAGACCTTCAGCCGGGCGATGCGCGCGGAGAAGAACACCGACAGGGCCAGGAGTCCGAGGCCGATGGTGAAGACCATCCAGGCGCCGGAGAGTCCGTACTGGTAGCCGAGGCCGACACCGCCGATGGTGGAGGCGCCGCCGAGGACGATGGCGGCCATGGTGCCCGAGTACATCCAGGGGCCGAGCCGGCGGCCCGCCACCAGGAACTCGGACTTGGACTTGGCGCGGCGCATGCCCCACCAGCCCATGGCGAGCATGCCGGCGAGATAGACGACGATCACCGCGTAGTCCACAGCCATGGGGCTTCCTCCTGCTACTGGTCAACTCCGGGGTGCTGCCTTGTGCGAGTCGACGGTAGGTGGCCGGAAAGCAACGCTGAAGTGTACGTTTCATCCATTCTTCTCACTGTCGATGGATGGATCGTCCATGCCGGAACCCTCCGCTCCGCCCACCCCGCCGGTCCCGCTGGCCGCGCTGCTCGCGGACGGCACGCTCGGTCTGCGCCTGATCGCGGGGCTGCCGGACGCCGGAGCCGCGGGTGTCGCCGTCCACTGGGTGCACACCTCCGAGATGGCCGACCCGTACCCGTATCTGCTCGGCGGTGAGCTGCTGCTGACGGCGGGCGTGCAGCTGACGGACGCGCACGCCGACACCTATGTGAGGAGGGTCGTCGAGGCGGGCGCGACGGCGCTCGGCTTCGGGGTCGCCCCGGTGTACGACACGGTCCCCGCGGGCCTGGTCGAGGCGTGCGACCGCCATGGGCTGCCGCTGCTGGAGATCCCCCCGCGCACCCCGTTCACCACCGTGGCGCGCGGGGTGTGGCGGCTGATGGCCGAGGCCCGCCACCACGAGTTGCGCCGGGTCACCGAGGCCCAGCAGGGCCTCGCGGCGGCTGCCGCCCGCCCCGACCCGGTACCGGCGGTGCTGCGCCAGCTCGCGGTGCGGCTCGGCGGACGCGCGGTGCTGTTCGCCCCGGACGGCGCGGAGCTGCACGCCACGGGCCACGACCCGGCGCCGGGATCCCGTACGGCGCTGGCCCGGCTCTCACGCCTGGTGAACCCGCCGCACGGCACCGCCGCCGACACGGTGGGCGGCGCCCGTCTGGCCGCGTACGCGCTGGGCGGCGGCCAGGGCCTGGTCCTCGGCGTCGCCGCCGGCCGCCGGGAGGCCGGCGACCACACCGTCACGGGCGTCGCCGTCGTCCTGCTGTCGCTGCTCACGGCCCCGCACCAGGGCGCGGCGGAGGCGGCGCGCTCGGCGGCGCTCGTACGGCTCCTGCTGGGCGCCGCGCCCACCGAGGCGGCGCCGCTCCTCGGCCCCGGCCCCTGGACGGTGGTGCACGCGCACGGCGGCGACACGCCCTTCGCCGCGTCGGCGCTGGCGGCGGCACTCGGCAGCGCGCTGGCCGAGTCGGACGGCACCACCGTCCGTGTCCTCACCGACCGCCCGGTCACCGCGCAGCCCGGCTGGACGCTGGGGGTGAGCGCGCCGGCCGCCCCCGCCGCCCTGCCGGAGGCCGACGCCCAGGCGGACCGGGCGCTGCGCCGCGCGGAAGCCACCCGCGCCGCGCTCGTACACCACCACGAGCCGGGTCCGGGCGCCCTGACCGCGCTCGTGCCTCCTGAAGAGGCGGCGGCGCACGCCCGTTCCCGGCTGGCCCCGCTCGCCGGCTCCCCCGCGCTGACGGAGACCCTGCGCACCTGGCTTTCCCTGCACGGCAGTTGGGACCGTACGGCGGTGGCGCTGACGGTCCACCGCAACACCGTGCGCCAACGCATCGCCCGCTGCGCGACGCTGCTGGAGGCGGACCTGGACGAGGCGGACGTACGGATGGAGCTGTGGTTCGCGCTGCGGTCGCTGTGAATGGGAAGGGGTCGTCGGTCGCTGGGAGTAGGTCCCGCGCCTCAGGCGCGCCCGGTGATGCCTGTCTAGGGTCGGTCCTCATGGAGACCACAGGGAATGCCGGCCGCCGGACGGCGGAGCGTGTACGCGAGACCCTGGCGCGGCTCGTCGCCGAGCGGGACCTCTGGGTGTCGACGGCTCACCCCGAACACGGGCCGCACCAGGTGCCGCTGTGGTTCCTGTGGGACGGGCGAGCGGTGTGGATGTGCACCGGCGCCGCTTCGGTGACCGCGCGCAACGTCCGCGAGGAGCCGCGCGTACGCCTGTCGCTGCCGGACACCTCCGACGTGGTGCTCCTCCAGGGTGAGGCGGAGTGCTTCTTGGACCAGGAGGTGCCCGCGGGCGCGGCGGAGGCGTTCGCCGGCAGGTTCGGGTGGGATCCACGCGCGGAGGAAGGCTCGTTTCTTTACATACGCGTGGTCCCGACGACCGTGCGCGCCTGGCGCGGCGAGCCGGAGCTGCGCGGGCGCGTCGTCATGCGCGACGGGGTGTGGCTGGAGTAGGGCCGCCCCCTCGCCGGTGGCGGGCCCGTGGCCTCACACGTACCGGTCCAGCAGGGCCTGGACGTACTCCTCCAGCCTGCCGGCCAGCACGGCCGGGGTCAGGTCGGTCCGTCCCAGCTCCCGCCAGGGGACGGCGACCTTCTCGGCGTCCGGCGCGAACGCCAACGCGTCCAACAGGCGCCAGTACAGATGCGCCGCGCGGTCCTCGGCCAGTGAACCGCCCGCCTCCGTATAACGGTCGGCGAAACTCATGCCGGCGGGAACGCCGTGCAGCAGCGCCAGGGCGGTCGAGCAGTGCGCCACGTCCAGGTCGGCCGGTCCCCAGGAGGTCTCCACCCAGTCGACCACGCCGCTGATCCGCAGGTCGTCGCCCGCGCCGTCGAAGAGGACGTTGCCGGGGTGGAAGTCACGGTGCAGGAAGCAGGGTCGGCAGTCGGGAGGCTCGCGCCGGATGACGTCCACGGCGCGCCGCCACAGCTCGGGCCGCCGGGTGGTCTCCGGCACTCTCACCCGCTCCGGTCCGGTCCATGCCTGGTACACGCGCGGCCGGGTCTCCTCGCTCACTCGTACGCGGTGCACGCTCAGCAACTGACGGGCCAGCAGCGCGGCACGCCGCTCCGCTCCCTCGTCCGCCAGCCGGACCGTGCCGGGCAGCAGGGTCATGAGCAGCGAGGGGTGGTCGCACCGCTCCGCCGTGGCGTCGACGGCCACGAGCCGGGCGGCGGGCACCTCGGTGTGGTCGAGCAGCCGCTGGATGTCCGCCTCGCGGGTCAGCAGCCCTTCGGCGTGCCTGAGGTAGAAGGGCTTGACGAAGGACCGGAGCACCAGCGAACGCCGGCCTCGCGGCCCCCGGATGTCGAGACGGCGCATCCGCGATGTCCAGCCCCCACGCAGGCGTACGACGTCCTCGACGCGCTCCGACGGACGCAGCCACTCCTCAACCCACGCGCGCGTGGCGCCCAAGTCCCGCTCTCCGTCCGTCACTTCGCGTCCTCGGCCGTACCGACCCAGCGGCGGTACGCGTCCAGGTCGACGTTACCGCCGCACACGACGGTGGCGACGTGCCGGCCCGCGAAGCGGTCGCGGTCTTCGAGGATCGCCGCGATGCCGAGCGCGGCCGACGGTTCGACGACGAGCCCGGCGTGGTCGTGGAGCATCCGCACACCCGCGACGATCGACGCCTCCTTGACCAGGACGGCGTCGTCGGCGACCAGCAGGAGATCGTCCAGGACGGCCGGAATGGGGTACCGGCCGGCGACGCCGTCGGCGATGGTGTCGGTCGATTCGGTGGTGACCACGCGCCGTTGGCGCCACGAACGCGTCATCGCCGGTGCGCCCAGCGGCTGGACACAGATCACCTCGACGCCGGGCGCCAGGGCCTTCAGCACATGCCCCACCCCGGTGGCCAGCGCCCCGCCGCCGAGAGCGATCAGTACGGCGTCGAACGACGCGGCGGCGTCGGCCAGTTCCAGTCCGACGGTCGCCGCGCCCTCGCAGGTCTCGATGTCCAGACTGTCCTCGACCAGGCGGATCCCGTCGTACCGCGCGATCTCCGCCGCCCGCTCACGGGCCGACTCGTGGTCGCCGTCCACCAGTTCCAGCCTGGCGCCCAGCGCGCGGATACGGTCGAGCTTGGCCACGGTCGCGAAGCGCGACGCGACGACGGTCACAGCCAGCCCCCGGCCACGCCCGGACCAGGCGAGGGCCTGCCCGAGATTGCCCGCGCTGGCACACACCACGTCCCGCGCCCCCTTCTCGGCGAGCAGACTCGCGACCACCTCGGTGCCGCGCCCCTTGAAGCTGCGCACGGGATTCGCCGTTTCGAGCTTGACACTCACGGCGCACCCGAGGCCGGGCTCCAGCGCCTCGCAGCGGTAGAGCGGAGTGTCGAGGAAGACCGGGTCGATCACCCGGCGTGCCGCCCGGATCCGTGCGGTGTCGAGACGCGTCTGCTGCACGAGACCGGAGCGTAGCGCGGGAGGCAGCTCAATTCCGAAGGATCAAGAGGTTGGTTCGGGGCAGGGCGGGGTTGGGGGCAGGGCGGGGCCCGGCGCCGACGTGCCCCGGACTCTCACACCTGGTCGTCCTCCAGGAGCCGGAGCCGGTCCTGGATGTAGGCGACCGTGAGTTCGGCGCCGCCCGTGTGTGACAGGGAGAGCGCCCGTTGGTAGTGGGCACGCGCCTGGTCCGCGTCCCCCGCCCGCTGACAGACGAGGCCAATACCGGTGAGGACGTCCGCGAGTTGAGTGCGCTCGCCGATGGCCTCGGCAAGGGTCAGAGCCTCGCGGAAGAATCCGCCGGCTCGCTCGTCGTCGCCCTGTGCACGGTAGGTGTGACCGATACCGGTGAGGGCCTCGGCACGGCGGTAGCGGTCGCCGATGTCGTCGGCGAGCTCCAGGGCCTTGCGGTAAAGGTCTTCCGCTTGGTCGTAGTCCCCCCGCACGCGGTAGGAGCGAGCGATTCCGGTGAGGGCCTCGGCTTGTTGGTAGCGGTTGTCGATGGCCTCGGCGAGATCCAGAGCCTTGCGGAAGAAGCCGCGCGACCGCTCGTCGTCACCCTGCGCACGGTACGTGTGGGCGATACCGATGAGTGCGACGGTCTGACGGAGCCGATCACCGAGAGCCTCCGCGATACCGAGGGCTTCACGGAAGAACCGTCGCGACCGCTCGTAATCGCCCTGCATACGGAAGGTCTGAGCGATACCGGTGAGCGAACTGCCCTGGTGGAGCCGGTCGCCGAGAGCCTCCGCCATACCGAGGGCCCGGCGGAAGAAGCCACGCGACCCGTCGAAGTCGTCCTGCATGAAGTGGCTGTGAGCGATGCCGGTGAGGGCCGCCACTTGACGGACGCGGTCGCCGATGTCCTCGGCGAGGGCCAGTGCCTCGCGGAAGAGATCGCCCGCCCGGCCGTAGTCGTCCTGCATGCGGTGGGTGTGGGCGATACCGGTGAGGACTTCGGCCCGGCGGTGGTGGTCACCGCAGGCTTCGGCGAGAGTCCGTGCCTCGCGGTAGAGTTCGCGCGCCCGATCGTGGTCGTGCCGCATGTGGTGGATGTCGGCGATGCCGGTGAGCACACCGGACCGACGGGCACGGTCGCCGGTGGTCTCGGCGAGATCCAGAGCCTTGCGGAAGAAGTCCCTCGCCCGGCCGTAGTCGTACTGCGTGCGGTAGGTGTGCGCGACGATGATGAGGGCGTCGATCTGGCGGAGGCGATTGCCGCTGTCCTCGGCTGCCGCCAGGAGCGCGCTCGACAGCGCGCGGGCCTGCTCGACGACACCGATCAGGCGCAGCCAGCCCGCCAGTCGCAGAGCCAGCAGCCCTGATCCCGGCCATCCCTCGGCCAGGGCCTCGAAGGCGGCCGCCCGCAACTCGCCCGACCGCTGTTCGAGCCAGGCCCGCGCGGCCCGCGGATCCGTGAACTCCGGGCCGTCGGCGGTCTCCTCGCCGTGGACGGCCACGCCGTAGACACTGGTCGACGCCGCGTGCAGCCGATCGGCGAGATGGCCGTACAGCCGCGCCCTGGCCTCTGTTCGTACGGCCGCCGCACGCGGCTCCGCCGCCGCCGACGCGTGGCGCCGGAACAGGTCGTGGAAGGAGAGCCGGTCCCCGTCCGCCAACAGCAGGTTCCGCTGGACCAGTTGGGTGAGGCCGACACCCGCCCCGGGCTCGCCTACCATGACGGCGATCGAGTCCCGGCCGAAGTCGTCCCCCGGGTGCCACGCGCAGTGCCACAGCAGCGTCCGCAGCGCCTCCGGCAAGGCGTCGTACGAGGTGGTGAAAGCCAGGCGTACCGCCTCGTAGCCGTCCAGGACGTGCACCAGCGGATCGTCACGCCGCATGCTCGTCAGCACTTCCGCCACCGGCATGTCCCGCAGCAGTACACCGACAGGACGCAGCGCGACCGGGATGTCGTGGCACCGGGCCGCGATCTCCGCGAGATCGCCGCGCTCCGCGCCCGCGCCCGCGCCGTCACCTTCACCGACCTTGTGGAGCAGGGCGATCGATTCGGTACGGCTGAGCCCGGCCACGCCCAGACGTATGTCCGCGTCGATGTCGCCCAGCCTGTCCCTGCTCGAAATCAGCGCCAGCGAGGGCGACTTGGGACCCGGCAGCAACGTCCGCAACTGGTGCGCGTCACGGGCGTTGTCCAGGAGCAGCAGTGCGCGGCGGCCCGACAGCCAGGAGCGCCAGGCTTCGGCGCGTCCGGCGGGGTCCTGGGGGATCTCGGCGGGCTGGAAGCCGATCAGCTGAAGGTGTTCGATGATGATCTGGTCGGGATCGCGGGGCTCCCGTTGCGGTGTGAAGCCCGCCAGGTCGATCTCGAAGTGCGCGGCGTCGAAGAGCGGCGCCACTCGCGCGGCGACCTGGCGCAGCAGTTCCGACTTGCCGACACCGCCCATGCCGTGGACCACGCACACCCCCGGGCCGCCGCCCGCCTCGGCCGTCTGTCGGGCAGCAGCCGTGAGGCGGCCGATCTCCGTCTCGCGGCCGATGAAGACGTCCCGGACGGCCGACAGGGTGTTGAGCCGGGACGCCAGGTCCGGCACTCCCCTCCCCGGTCCGACGTACGCCCTGTTGCGGGCCAGCGGGATGTCGCCGCCGAGGTTGCGGCTGCCGACCTGGGGCAGCGGCAGTCCCTTCGCACGGAGGCCGGCGTGCAGGCTCCGGTAGACGACGTTGAGATCGAGGACCGGGCGGTGTTCGCCCGGCAGGCCGTCCTCGTCGCCCGGTACGGGGCCGGCCAGCCCGCCCTCCAGCAGCGCGATCAGTTCACCGGTGAAGGCGCTGTAAGGGCCGGACGGCGGGCAGAAGGCCGTGGCCGTTTCGGCGGAGGCGGTCAGTACGCATGTCTTGTCGATCTCGGCGCGGGTGGCCAGGACTTGAGGAGCCGCCTTCGCCGGCTCGGCGGCGCTCATGCCGCCGGCCAGTGCGATACCGCTGAAGCAGCAGTCGATGACGACGACCTTGTGCACGGCCGGTGAGCGACTCACGGCTTCGCGGATGTCGGCGTACCGCAGCGTCCGGTACCACTTCCCCGTCGGCTCCGATTCCGGCAGTGCCAGATACAACTGCCGTTCGTCGCCCGGGTCGGTGATGCCGTGTCCGGCGTAGTAGACCACCAGCAGATCCGTGGCCTCCTCCGCCGCGCGATGCAGATCGTCCAGCAGGCTGCCGGGGTCGGCGGGTTGCAGCCGCTCCACACAGTGGTCCGGGGTCAGGCCGCCTACGTCGTCGCTGGTCAGCAACTGGCCGAGCCTGGTCACGTTCCCTTCGACGGGTCCGAGCGGTGGCAGGTGCCGGAACGTATGCGCGCCGATCAGGACAGCCCTTGACGAATCCGGATCCGCCGGTTTCACCCGGCGTCCCCCGCCGGATCCCCGCCATCGCTCTCCGGATCCGCACCTTCGCCGGCACCCTCTCGAAGCGCGCGCAGAATTCGCTCGATCTCCTCGGCCGACGCGTCCGTGACGGTCACAACCGTGTCCCCGTGCTCCAGGCGCACCGTACGGCCGTTGAGCGCGGCTCCCCGCGCCGTACGCCAGGCGGCGATCGCCACAGCCAGGTTCGCCACCGCGACGCCGTTGCTGAGCAGCACGTCGAGCACATCGAACGTGCTCATCCCGCCACTCGCCGACGACTCCACCGCCACCGGAATGCGGCGTGTGCCCGGATCCCGTCCCAGCCAGGACCGCAGATGAGCGACGGACAGCGCGTCACCCTCGATGAAGATCCGAACCCTCACCCTTGCCCACCCTCTGTCGGCTGCTGTGGCAATCACCCTGCCCCATGGGCTTGTTGCTCCGCCACCGATCGCCTCATCCCAAGGAGGCTGTGACGCCGCTGACACCGCACCTCTCTGGACACCCTTGCGAACCCCCCGGTAACTTGAACTGAGCAAGCGCTTAGCCATCCGCGACTCGGATCGCTTCAGACCGCTTCAGACCGCTCAGACCGCTCAGACCGAAGGAGAGGGCTTCCGTGCGCCGTAGCGTTTACAACGAGGACCACGAGGCGTTCCGGGAGACCCTCCGCGCCTTCATCGAGGCCGAGGTCGTCCCCGTCTACGACGAGTGGTACGCCGAGGGCCTGGTGCCCCGGGAGTTCTACTACAAGCTCGGTGAGCTGGGCATCTTCGGTATCGAGGTGCCGGAGGAGTACGGCGGCGCGGGTGAGGAGTCCTTCAAGTTCCAGGCGATCGTCTCCGAGGAGTGCGCCCGCGCGGGCGTCTCCTTCGGAGGGTCGAGTGTGCATGTCGCGCTCTGCCTGCCGTATGTGAAGGCGTACGCCACCGAGGAGCAGAAGAAGCGCTGGCTGCCCGGCTTCGTGACCGGCGAGAGCATGTACGCCATCGCCATGACCGAGCCCGGCACCGGGTCCGACCTCGCGGGCATGAAGACCACGGCGAAGCTCTCCGCCGACGGTTCGCACTACGTCCTCAACGGCGCGAAGACCTTCATCACCGGCGGCGTGCACGCCGACCGCGTCATCGTCTGCGCCCGGACCGCCCCGCCGAGCCCGGAGGACCGCAGGCACGGCATCTCGCTCTTCGTCGTGGACACCAAGTCCGAGGGGTACGCGGTCGGCCGCAAGCTCGACAAGCTGGGGCTGAAGTCCTCGGACACCGCCGAACTGTCCTTCAGCGACGTCAAGGTGCCCCTCGACGACCTGCTCGGCGAGGAGAACAAGGGCTTCTCCTACCTGGGCCAGAATCTGCCGCAGGAGCGCCTGGGCATCGCCGTCGGCGCGTACGCGCAGGCGTCGGCCGCCGTCCGGTTCGCCCAGAACTATGTCCAGGACCGCACCGTCTTCGGCAAGACCGTCGCCTCGTTCCAGAACACCAAGTTCGAACTGGCCGCCTGCAAGGCCGAGGTCGACGCCGCCGAGGCCGTCTGCGACCGCGCACTCGAAGCCCACGACGCGGGCGAGCTGTCGGCAGCCGAGGCCGCGTCGGCGAAGCTCTTCTGTACGGAGGTCGCGCACCGCGTGATCGACAAGTGCCTTCAGCTGCACGGCGGCTACGGCTACATGAACGAGTACCCGATCGCCCGCCTGTACGCGGACAACCGCGTCAACCGCATCTACGGCGGCACGAGCGAGGTCATGAAGATGATCATCGCCAAGTCCATGGGCCTGTAAGGCCGCGGGGTCGCAAGGGCCGCGACACCGCAGGCTCGCTCAAGCTCAATCTCAAGCTCCGCAGCATCTCAGGTGCGGAAGTCCCGCACACACAAGCGCAAGCGATCAGAGCCACCATGAACGCACTGGAGTCCCTCCTCGATCTGCTCGACCTGGAGCGGATCGAGGAGGACATCTTCCGCGGCCTCAGCCGCCCGACGGTGGTCCCGCGCGTCTACGGCGGCCAGGTCGCCGCGCAGGCCCTGGTCGCCGCGGGCCGTACCGTCCCCGCCGACCGCCCCGCCCACTCCCTGCACGCGTACTTCCTGCGCGCGGGCGATCCGGGGGCGCCGATCGTCTACACCGTCGACCGCATCCGCGACGGCCGGTCCTTCACCACGCGCCGGGTCGTGGCCGTCCAGCACGGCCGGCCGATCTTCCATCTGTCGGCGTCGTTCCAGACGTACGAGGAGGGCCTGGAGCACCAGGCGGGGATGCCGCCCGCGCCGGACCCGGAGTCGCTTCCCACGGCGGCCGAACTGCTGCCCCGCCACACGGACCGCTTCGTCGACCCGTCCGTGGTCGACCGGCTGCTCGAGACACGCGCCGCGGTGGATCTGCGGTACGTGGACGACCCGCCGTACGCCACGGCCGGGCAGGTGCGCGAGGCCCGCTCGCAGGTGTGGTTCCGTACCGTCGGCAAGCTCGCCGACGACCCGCTGCTGCACGTCTGTCTGGCGACGTACGTCTCCGACATGACGCTGCTCGACTCGGTGCTGCTCGCGCACGGCCGGGGCGGCTGGGCGAGCGGGGACATCGTCGGGGCGAGTCTGGACCACGCCATGTGGTTCCACCGTCCCTTCCGCGCGGACGAATGGCTGCTGTACGACCAGACGTCGCCGTCCTCGTCCGGCGGCCGGGGGCTCGGCCAGGCGCGGATCTACACGCGGGACGGGCAACTGGCGATCTCGGTGATCCAGGAGGGCGTCATGCGCGTACCCAGGGGCCGGGACCGGGGAACGCGGGACGGCTCCGGGGCGGGGCGCGACTGAGCCCGGCCGCTGTTCATCTCCTCAGCGCCGGGCCGCTGTGGTGCCGTGGTGCCGCTCGTCCGTGCTCAGACGGCTCGGACGGCTCAGACGGTGTTCGTGAGGCCGGCCTCGTGCAGCAGGTACTCCGTCATCGGGTCGTAGAAGCGCGGGTCCGTGACGTGGTCGTCCAGCGGGACCGTCACCTGGAGCGTGCCCTCCGCCTCGCCGATGAACAGGGCCGGGTCGTTGCAGTCCGCGTACCCGATGGAGTCGAGCCCCCGCTGGCCCGCGCAGCCCGCCCAGCCGTGGTCGGCGAGCACCAGGTCCGGCTGCGGTCTGCCGTCGCGCTCCAGGCCGTCCAGGATGGCCCGCATCGGTTCGGGCGAGTGGGTGTGCCAGAGCGTCGCCCCGCGCTCCAGCATCGCGACGCCCGCGAACTGGAAGAGCATGCCCTCGTCGGCCGTGAGGCCGCCGGGGATCCGGATGATCTCGCAGCCCGCCAGTCGCAGCGCGTCCGCCGTCTGCCGGTGCACGTCGAGCAGGCCGCCGGGGTGGCCGGTGGCGAACAGCACGCTCTCACGGCCCTCCGCCGCCTTGCGCAGCCGCGTGGCCATCCGTCCCAGGGCGTCGACGGTCAGCTCGGGGTCGATGGTGTCCTGGCCGTGCCGGTGCTCCGGATCGTCGTTGACCCCGCACCGCTCGGCCATCACCGCGAGCACGTCCTGCTCGTCGGTCCAGCGGTCTCCGAGCTCCAGGCCCAGCCAGAAGTGGCGGTCGCCGTTGGCGAGCTTGCGATAGTGGGAGAGGTTGTTGTCCCTGGGTGTGGCCACGTCTCCGGCGATACGCGTGCGGACGAGGTGGTCGACGAGAGCTTCGCGGCTGGGTATCGGCATGAGCCCATTGTGCCGTCAGATGTACGCGCGGTGCCGCTCGTCCCCGCGATCGTCCCGGAGACCGGACGGGAACAGGGCGGGAACAGGACGGGAACAGCACGGGGGGACGACGGAGAGCACGGAGTGCCCGGTCCGCGGCGCACCCGAATCAGCGAAGGAGCCTCTTGTGGCAGCATCACCCGATCTCGGCGGTCCCGTCGCGAGCTTCACCCTGCCCGGCGGGGTGCTCGAAAGGGCGGCCGACGGGGAAGTCCGCGGGGACGACACCTTCGTACGGAGGGAGTACAGCCTCGACGAGCGGCGGGGCCACCCGCTGGTCCTCGCCTTCTACCCCGGTGACGACACGAGCGTCTGCACCAAGCAGTTGTGCTCGTACTCCAGCGGTCTGGAGACCTTCACCGAGCTGGGCGCGGAGGTGTGGGGCATCAGCCCGCAGGATCTCGACAGCCACGAGGCGTTCGCCCGTAAGTACGGCCTGCGGATCCCGCTGCTCGCGGACACCGACCGGGCGGTGGCGCGGGCGTTCGGGATCGCCGCGCCCGGGATCGGGCTGCGTCGCGCGGTCTTTCTGATCGCGCCGGACGGGACGGTGCACTGGAAGCACGTGGCGCTGCTCGGCGCGACCTTCCAGCCGGTTCAGACACTGGCCAGGGAGCTGGCCGGGCTCAGAACCTGACGTTCTCGGCGCCGGACCAGGACCAGGACCAGGGCTCGGCGCCGGATCAGGACCAGGACTCGGTGCCGGACTAGGAGTCGGTGTCGCCGAGGGCGGCGAACGCGCCGTGCGCGAGGCGCCGCAGGAGCGTTTCAGCCACGGCGCGCGGAGGGGTACCGCGCCCGGTGGGGCTCAGATGGGGCGTCGAGTTCAGCAGGCCGAAGACGGCGTGCACGGCGCCCCGCGCGACCGGCTCGGGCAGATCCTGGTGGATCTCGCGTACGACACCCACCCACAGCTCCACGTACTGCCGCTGGAGCTGCCGTACGAGCTTGCGGTCGCTGTCCCTGAGGCGGTCCAGTTCGCGGTCGTGCAGGGTGATCAGCGGGCGGTCGTCGAGGGCGAAGTCGATATGGCCGTCGATCAGCGAGGCGAGCACGGCCGCCGGGTCGCCCGTCGAGGCCGCCACGCGCTTCCTGCCGCCGTCCAGCAGCCGGCCGCTGATGCCGACGAGCAGTTCGGCGAGCATGGCGTCCTTGCCCGCGAAATGGCGGTACAGGCCCGGCCCGCTGATGCCGACGGCGGCCCCTATCTCATCGACGCCCACCCCGTGGAAACCGCGCTCGGCGAAGAGCCTGGCGGCCTCGTTGAGGATCTGCTCGCGGCGCGTCGGTGCCGCGGTCCTGGTGCTCATGGAAATCCATTCTAGACAGGACGGTTAGCGGTCGTTAACCTGAGAGCGTCACGTTAACGCTTATTAACCGAGCGAGGGAGCTCGACCGATGCAGCAGGCACCCGTGCTGGCGAGCGCCGCGGACCCGGCGTCGGAGGCCTGGCGCGCCAACGAGGCGGCGCATCAGGAGCTCTCCGACGCGCTGCGCGGCCGGCTCGCCGCCGCCCGGCTCGGCGGCGGTGAGAAGTCCCGCGCCCGCCATGTGGCGCGCGGGAAGCTGCTGCCCCGCGACCGCGTGGACACCCTGCTGGACCCGGGCTCGCCCTTCCTGGAGCTGGCCCCGCTGGCGGCCGAGGACATGTACGGGGGCCAGGCGCCGGCGGCCGGGGTGATCGCCGGGATCGGCCGGGTCGGCGGCCGTGAGGTGGTCGTGGTCGCCAATGACGCCACGGTCAAGGGCGGCACGTATTACCCGATGACAGTGAAGAAGCATCTGCGCGCCCAGGAGGTCGCGCTGGAGAACAGGCTGCCGTGCGTCTATCTCGTGGACTCGGGCGGCGCCTTCCTGCCGATGCAGGACGAGGTCTTCCCCGACCGTGACCACTTCGGCCGGATCTTCTACAACCAGGCGCGGATGTCCGGCGCCGGCATCCCGCAGATCGCGGCCGTCCTCGGCTCCTGCACGGCGGGCGGCGCGTATGTGCCGGCGATGAGCGACGAGGCCGTGATCGTCCGCGACCAGGGCACGATCTTCCTGGGCGGCCCGCCGCTGGTGAAGGCGGCGACCGGCGAGGTCGTCACCGCCGAGGAGCTGGGCGGCGGCGAGGTCCACTCGCGTACGTCGGGGGTGACCGACCATCTCGCCGAGGACGACGCGCACGCGCTGCGGATCGTGCGCACGATCGTCTCGACGCTCCCCGGGCGCGGCCCGCTGCCCTGGCGGGTCGAGCCGGCGGAGGAGCCGAAGGTCGACCCGGCTGGGCTGTACGGGGCGGTGCCGGTCGACTCGCGCACGCCGTACGACGTCCGCGAGGTCATCGCCCGGCTGGTGGACGGCTCGCGGTTCGCGGAGTTCAAGTCCGAGTTCGGTACGACGCTGGTCACCGGCTTCGCGCGGATCCACGGCCACCCGGTGGGGATCGTCGCGAACAACGGCATCCTGTTCTCCGAATCGGCCCAGAAGGGCGCGCACTTCATCGAGCTGTGCGACCAGCGGGGCATCCCGTTGCTCTTCCTTCAGAACATCTCGGGTTTCATGGTCGGCAAGGCGTACGAGGCGGGCGGTATCGCCAAGCACGGCGCGAAGATGGTGACGGCCGTGGCGTGCGCGCGCGTGCCGAAGCTCACCGTCGTGGTCGGCGGTTCGTACGGCGCGGGGAACTACTCGATGTGCGGCCGGGCCTACTCCCCCCGCTTCCTGTGGATGTGGCCCAACGCCAAGATCTCGGTGATGGGCGGCGAGCAGGCCGCCTCCGTGCTCGCGACGGTCAAGCGCGACCAGATCGAGGGGCGCGGCGAGCAGTGGCCGGCCGAGGAGGAAGAGGCCTTCAAGGACCCGGTGCGCGCGCAGTACGAGTCGCAGGGCAACGCCTACTACGCGACGGCGCGGCTCTGGGACGACGGGGTGATCGATCCGCTGGAGACCCGCCAGGTGGTCGGTCTGGCGCTGACGGCCTGTGCGAACGCCCCGCTTCCCCAGAAGGACAGCACCGCCCCCGGCTTCGGCGTCTTCCGGATGTGAGTGACAGATGACCACCATGACCACCCCTTCCACGACCGGCGTGTTCGACACGGTCCTCGTCGCGAACCGCGGCGAGATCGCGGTCCGCGTCATCCGTACGCTGCGCGCGCTCGGCATCCGTTCGGTCGCTGTCTTCAGCGACGCCGACGCGGACGCCCGGCATGTACGGGAGGCGGACACCGCCGTCCGGATCGGACCGGCGCCCGCCTCCGAGAGCTATCTGGTGAGCGAGCGGCTGCTGGAGGCGGCGGCCCGTACGGGCGCGCAGGCGGTCCACCCGGGCTACGGCTTCCTCGCGGAGAACGCGGCGTTCGCGCAGGCGTGCGCGGACGCCGGGCTGGTCTTCATCGGGCCGAGCGCCTCCGCCATCTCCCTGATGGGAGACAAGATCCGCGCCAAGGAGACCGTGGCGACGGCCGGTGTGCCGGTGGTGCCCGGCTCCTCGGGCAGCGGACTGACCGACGACCAACTCGCCGACGCGGCCCGGGAGATCGGCATGCCGGTGCTGCTGAAGCCGTCGGCGGGCGGCGGCGGCAAGGGCATGCGGCTCACCCGCCTGGAGTCGGCCCTGCGCGACGAGATCGCGGCGGCCCGGCGCGAGGCCCGCGCGTCCTTCGGCGACGACACGCTCCTGGTCGAGCGGTGGATCGACCGGCCGCGCCACATCGAGATCCAGGTGCTGGCGGACGGACACGGCAATGTGGTCCATCTCGGCGAGCGCGAATGCTCGTTGCAGCGCCGCCATCAGAAGATCATCGAGGAGGCGCCGTCCGTCCTGCTCGACGAGAAGACGCGCGCGGCGATGGGCGAGGCCGCCGTGCAGGCGGCGCGCTCCTGCGGCTACCGGGGCGCGGGGACGGTCGAGTTCATCGTCCCGGGCGACGACCCGGCGTCGTATTTCTTCATGGAGATGAACACCCGCCTCCAGGTGGAGCATCCCGTCACCGAGCTGGTCACCGGCCTGGATCTGGTCGAGTGGCAGCTGCGCGTCGCCGCCGGCGAGCGGCTCCCGTTCACCCAGGACGACATCACCCTCACCGGGCACGCGATCGAGGCCCGGATCTGCGCGGAGGACCCCGCGCGCGGCTTCCTGCCGTCGGGCGGCCGGGTGCTGTCGCTGCGGGAGCCAGAGGGCGACGGTGTCCGTACGGACTCGGGCCTGAGCGAGGGCACCGAGGTCGGCAGCCTGTACGACCCGATGCTGTCGAAGGTGATCGTGCACGCCCCGGACCGGGCGACGGCGCTGCGCCGGCTGCGGGCGGCGCTGGCGCAGACGGTGACGCTGGGCGTCCCGACGAACGCCGGCTTCCTACGGAGGCTGCTGGCCCACCCCGCCGTGGTGGCGGGCGATTTGGACACGGGCCTGGTGGAGCGAGACGCGGAGTCGCTGGTACCGGCCCAGGTGCCGCCGGAGGTGTACGAAGCGGCGGCGGCGGTACGGGAGTCGGCCCTGGCCCCCGCTCCGAGCCCGGTCACCGGCTGGACCGACCCCTTCTCCGTACCGAACGGCTGGCGGATGGGCGCCGCGCCCGTCCCCGTCACGCACCATCTGCGAGTGACGGGACATGAACCCGTTGCTCACCAACTGCTCGCCTCCGGCCCGCCGGCGCGGGTGGAGCCCGGCCGGGTGACCGTCACGGTCGACGGGGTGACGCACACCTTCCACCGCGCGGACGACTGGCTCGGCAGGGACGGCGACAGCTGGCACGTACAGGACCACGATCCGGTCGAGGCGGCGCTGCTCGGCGCCGCCGGCGCGGGCGGCCTGGACGCGCTCACGGCCCCGATGCCCGGCACGGTCACGGTGGTCAAGGTGACGGTCGGCGACGAAGTGGTCGCGGGGCAGGGCCTGTTGGTGGTCGAGGCGATGAAGATGGAGCACGTCATCTCCGCCCCGCACGACGGCACCGTCACGGAGCTGGACGTCACGCCGGGCTCCACCGTCGCCATGGACCAGGTGCTGGCCGTCGTCGCCCCGGCCGCCTCCGCCGAGGCCCCCGAGGCTCCCGAGGCTCCCGAGGAGGAGAAGAGATGACACTCCCGATGACCGTCATGGACGAGGGCCTGCCGACCCGGATCCGCATCCATGAGGTGGGCGCGCGCGACGGCCTCCAGAACGAGGCGACGATCGTCCCGACCGAGATCAAGGCCGAGTTCATCCACCGCCTGGCCGCCGCCGGGCTCACCACCATCGAGGCGACCAGCTTCGTCCACCCCAAGTGGGTGCCCCAACTGGCCGACGCCGAGCAGCTGTTCCCGATGGTGCGCGACCTGGAGAGCGTACGGCTGCCCGTCCTCGTACCGAACGACCGCGGTCTCGACCGGGCGCTCGCCCTCGGCGTGCGCCAGGTGGCCGTCTTCGCCAGCGCGACCGAGTCCTTCGCCAAGGCCAATCTCAACCGGTCCCTGGACGAGTCGCTGGCCATGTTCGAGCCGGTCGTCGCCCGCGCCCGCGCCGAAAGGCTCCATGTCCGGGGCTATCTCTCGATGTGCTTCGGCGACCCGTGGGAGGGGCCCGTCCCCGTCGACCAGGTCGCCCGGATCGTGCGCGCCCTGGTCGACATGGGCTGCGACGAGGTGAGCCTCGGCGACACGATCGGGGTGGCGACCCCCGGCCATGTGCAGAGCCTGCTCGCCACGCTCATCGAGGAGGGCGTGCATGTCTCGAAGGTCGGGGTGCACTTCCACGACACGTACGGCCAGGCGCTCGCCAACACCCTCGCCGCGCTCCAGCTCGGAGTGACCACCGTCGACGCGTCCGCGGGCGGCCTGGGCGGCTGCCCGTTCGCGAAGAGCGCCACGGGGAATCTCGCCACCGAAGACCTCCTGTGGATGTTGCAAGGCCTCGGTATCGACACCGGGGTCGATCTCGGCCTCCTGACCGCCACCAGCGTGTGGATGGCCGAACAGTTGGGGCGACCCAGCCCCTCCCGCACCGTCAGCGCCCTCTCCCACAAGGAGTCCTAGCCATGTCCCTGGACCACCGGCTGTCCGCGGAGCACGACGAACTGCGCCGTACCGTCGAGGCGTTCGCGCAGGACGTCGTCGCACCCAAGATCGGCGACTTCTACGAGCGGCACGAGTTCCCGTACGAGATCGTGCGCGAGATGGGCCGGATGGGCCTGTTCGGCCTGCCCTTCCCGGAGGAGTACGGCGGTATGGGCGGCGACTATCTGGCGCTCGGCATCGCGCTGGAGGAGCTGGCCCGCGTCGACTCGTCCGTGGCCATCACCCTCGAAGCCGGGGTCTCGCTCGGCGCGATGCCGCTGTATCTCTTCGGTACGGAGGAGCAGAAGCGCCAGTGGCTGCCGCGCCTGTGCTCGGGCGAGGTCCTGGGCGCCTTCGGTCTGACCGAGCCCGAGGCGGGCTCGGACGCGGGCGGCACGCGCACGACGGCCGTGCGGGACGGCGACGAGTGGGTCATCAACGGCTCGAAGTGCTTCATCACCAACTCGGGCACGGACATCACCGGCCTGGTCACGGTCACGGCGGTCACCGGTCGTAAAGAGGACGGCCGCCCGGAGATCTCCTCGATCCTCGTCCCGTCCGGCACCCCGGGATTCACGGTCGCCGCCCCGTACTCGAAGGTCGGCTGGAACGCGTCGGACACCCGCGAGCTGTCCTTCTCCGACGTCCGCGTGCCCCTGGCGAACCTGGTCGGGGCGGAGGGCCGGGGGTACGCCCAGTTCCTGCGCATCCTGGACGAGGGCCGTATCGCGATCTCCGCGCTGGCGACGGGTCTGGCGCAGGGCTGTGTGGACGAGTCGGTGAAGTACGCGAAGGAGCGCCACGCCTTCGGCCGCCCGATCGGCGCGAACCAGGCCATCCAGTTCAAGATCGCCGACATGGAGATGCGGGCCCACACGGCGCGCCTCGGCTGGCGCGACGCGGCGTCCCGTCTGGTGCACGGCGAGCCGTTCAAGAAGGAGGCCGCGCTGGCGAAGCTGTACTCCTCCACGGTCGCGGTGGACAACGCCCGCGAGGCCACCCAGATCCATGGCGGCTACGGCTTCATGAACGAGTATCCGGTGGCCCGGATGTGGCGGGATTCCAAGATCCTGGAGATCGGCGAGGGCACGAGCGAGGTCCAGCGGATGCTGATCGCGCGGGAGCTGGGTCTCTGACACGGGGCGGTCGTCGCGGCGGTGCGGTCGTACGCGAGTGCTGCCGTACGTGGGTGCCGCGCCGTGCGCGGCCTCATGGGTGAAAAGGGCACTCCGAGCCCGAGCCGCGATGAGTTCCGGCCATGTCGGGAGTCTGAATTGGTGACCGTCGTACGACGCCGTACGACGGTGCCCGGCACCTGACCCCACGGAGTACACCATGACGACCCCGCCCAGCGACCCGAACACCGCGCTCCCCGGCCGCCCGCCCATCACCGACCTGGCGACCTGGCAGGCCGCCCGTGACGAGCTGCTGGTCCGCGAGAAGGCACACACCCACGAGGGCGACGCCATCGCCGCGGCCCGCCGCCGGCTGCCGATGGTGGAGTTCGACCCGACGGTCGAGGTCGTCGGACCCGACGGACCGGTCCCGTTCCTCGATCTCTTCCAGGGCCGCGACGAGCTGCTCGTCTACAAGCACATGTGGTGGGACGGCGCGCCGCACCAGGGACAGTGCGAGGGCTGCACGGTCAGCGCCTGGCACCTGCGGGACGCCGTCTACCCCAACGCCCGCGGTGTCTCCCTGGCCATCGTGACCACGGGCGTGTGGGACGAGGTCGCCCCCTTCGTCGAGTTCATGGGCTACACCCAGCCCTGGTACTCGGTGCGCGGCGTGGCGGAGCCGGTCGGCGGCGACATGGGATATCTGACCTCCTTCCTGCGCGACGGCGACCGCGCGTTCCTCACCTACTCCACGACCGGCCGGGGCAACGAGCGGTTCAGCGGGTCCTTCGCCCTGCTCGACTCGACGCCGTACGGCCGCGGCGAGGTGTGGGAGGACAACCCGGCGGGCCGGCCCGAGGGACAGCACGCGTGCTGGTACTGGCGCTCGGACGCGGACGGCAACGCCACCTGGGGTCCGACCGGCCGCCCCGTACCGCAGTGGACCCGCCCCGGCGCGGGCCCCGAGACGACCCTCGGCAGGCAGGGCGACCACCCCTGACCGGCCCGTCGGCCGCGCCCGGCTCCCGTCGTACGCTGAAGTCCCGAACCGAACTCGCACCCGCACGCGCACGCGCACGCGACGGACAGGAGGCCGAGGTGAGCGACACGGCGGCGGCCGGCACGACGGCGGCCGGCACGACGGTGACCGGCACGAGCGTGGCCGAGGTCATGGCCGAGCTGGCAGCCCTTGAGGACCCCAAGGCGCGGGCGGTGAACGAGAAGCACGGTGACGATCACGGGGTGAACCTCGGCAAGCTGCGCGCCCTCGCGAAGCGGCTGAGGACACAGCAGGAACTCGCCCGGCAGCTCTGGGACACGGACGACACCGCGGCGAGGCTGCTGGCCCTGCTCATCTGCCGCCCGAAGGCGTTCGGGCAGGCCGAGTTGGACGCCATGCTGCGCGAGGCGCGCGCGGCGAAGGTGCAGGACTGGCTCGTGAACTACGTGGTGAAGAAGAGCCCCCACCGCGAAGCGCTACGGCCGGCCTGGTCCGCCGACCCGGATCCGGTGGTCGCGAGCGCCGGCTGGGCGCTGACCGCCGATCGCGTGGTGAAGAAGCCGGACGGTCTCGACCTCGCGGGGCTGGTCGATGTCATCGAGGCACGGATGAAGGAAGCGCCGGACCGTTTGCAGTGGGCGATGAACCACTGTCTGGCGCAGATCGGGATCGAGCATCCCGAGCACCGTGCCCGCGCGATCGACATCGGTGAGCGCCTGGAGGTGCTCAAGGACTACCCGACGTCGCCGGGGTGCACGTCCCCGTACGCCCCTGTCTGGATCACCGAGATGGTGCGCCGTCGGCAGGCCACGCCGTAACTCCCGACAGGGACACGCCGGAGGGCGGGTCGTCAGCGGTGGCCCAGCACGTTGACGACCCGCCCACCGGGATCGCGGACGAAGAAGCGGCGCACGCCCCACTCCTCGTCCCGCAGGGTGTGCACGATCTCCGCGCCGCTCGCGCGCACGGCCTCGTACGCCGCGTCCACGTCGGCCACCTCGATGCTCATGTCGGGGACGACGGGCCCGGTCGCGTCCTCGGTCAGGAAGCTGATCTGCGCGGTGGGGGCGGACGGTGAGGCGAGCGTCATGATCCAGCCCTGGTTCATGACCTCCTCCAGACCCAGCAGACCGTAGAACTCCCGGTTCCGCTCAAGCCCTTCGGGCGGCACATGGACATTGGGGACGACGCGGTGGACGGACATCGCTGGCTCCCGTGCGTGAGTGGTGACAACAACACCCACTCTGCCCCGGGCCACTGACACTCGCCCCCGTACGTAACGGTAAGCAAGGTTAGGCTAACCTACCTGAACCAGCCCATCGGCCGGTCTCCGACGCGTACGAAAGCGGACATCGACATGCCCAACGCCCTCAGCTCGCCCCTCAGCCGTCGCGGCGTCCTCGCCGCAGGCGGCGCTGTCGGTCTCGGAGTCGCGCTCGCCGCCTGCGGGAGCGGCGACGACAAGCAGGACGCCGGCGCGGGCGGCGACGCGAAGGCCGGGCCCTGGACCTTCAAGGACGACCGCGGCGAGACGGCGAAGGCCGACAGCGTCCCGAAGAGCATCGTCGCCTTCACCGGCACCGCCGCCGCGCTCCACGACTACGGGATCGAGGTCAAGGGCGTCTTCGGGCCGACCACCACCAAGGACGGCAAGCCGGACATCCAGGCGGGCGACCTCGATGTCACGAAGGTCGAGATACTCGGCAACGTCTGGGGCGAGTTCAACGTCGAGAAGTACGCGGCGCTCGCCCCGGACCTGCTCGTCACCGCGCAGTGGGTCAAGGGCGAACTCTGGTACGTCCCCGAGCAGTCCAAGGACAAGATCCTCACGCTGGCCCCCAGCGTGGCGCTCCTGGCGGCGGAGACCACCATTCCCAAGGCGGTCCAGCGCCACGCGGACCTCGCCGAGTCCCTGGGCGCGGATCTGGGGGCCGCGAAGGTCACCGACGCCAAGGCCAGGTTCGAGAAGGCGGCGGGCCGGCTGCGGGCCGCCGCGAAGTCGAAGCCGGACGTCCGGGTACTGATCGGCTCGGCCAGCCAGGACCTGTTCTACGTCTCGCTCGCGAAGATGTCCGCCGACACCCTCTACTTCCAGGAACTGGGCGTGCGGTTCGTGGAGCCGAAGGTGAACGCCCAGGGCTTCTTCGAGGAGTTGAGCTGGGAGAACATCGACAAGTACCCGGCCGACATCATCATGATGGACAACCGCTCCTCCGCCCTCCAGCCGGACGCCCTCGCCTCGAAGCCGACCTGGGCGCGGCTGCCCGCCGTCAAGGCCGGACAGGTCGTCCCCCGCGTCACGGAGCCCATCTACTCGTACGACAAGTGCGCGCCGATCCTGGACGATCTCGCGGCGGCCATCGAGAAGGCCAGGAAGGTCGCCTGACCCATGCCGACCGTGACGCCCGGGGCGACGGCCGACACCGCGCCGTTCCGCTTCTTCGCGCTTCAGGTGCTGCGGACTCGGCGGCTCGGACCGTCCCTCGTCCGCGTCACCTTCGGGGGCGACACCCGGTCGGCCCGAGGTGAGACCGGCGCGGGCCTCACCGGCCGCACCGGTCTCTCCGGCCTCACCGGTCTCATCTCCGGCGGGCGCGACCAGAGCCTGTCGCTCTTCCTGCCCCTGCCGGGGCAGGAGGCGCCCGTCGTCCCTGTCGAGGAGGGCGACGGCTGGTGGGCGGCCTGGCGGGCGCTGCCCGCCGACGTGCGGGCCGTGATGCGCTCGTACACGGTACGCGAACAGCGCCACGACCCGGACGAGTTGGACATCGACTTCGCCCTGCACCCCGACGGCGGCCCGGCCTGCCGCTGGGCGGGCGAGGCGGCGCCCGGCGACCGTGTCCTCGTCCTCGGACCGGCCGTCGCGGACAACACCGCGGTCCGTTTCCGGCCCCCGTCCGACACCGACTCCGTACTGATCTGGGCCGACGAGACGTCCCTGCCCGCAGCGGCCGCCATCCTGGAGTGGCTGCCCGCCGGGACGAAGGCGCGGGTGTGGCTGGAGGTGCCGTACGCCGCCGACCGGATGGAGCTGCCGACGGCGGCCGACGCCACCGTCCACTGGCTGGCGCGCGACGAGGACGCCCCCTCGGCCCTGGAGGCGGTACGCGCCGCCGAGCTGCCCGGCGGCGCGCCGTACGCGTGGCTGGCGGGCGAGGCCGGGACGGTGAAGGAGCTGCGCCGCCATCTCGTACGGGAGCGCCGGCTGGACCGGCGGCACGTCACGTTCGTCGGCTACTGGCGGCGGGGGCTGAGCGAGGAGCAGTTGCGGGACGAGGCGGCGAAGGAGTCGTAACCGCAAGGCCGTTCGCCGTCGACGAGCCGTCAGACGGTCGTGAGGGCCGCCGCCGCCTCGGCCACGGGCTCCTCGGCCACGGGCTCCTCGGCCATCGGCTCCTCGGTCCGGCCCGACGCGGTCAGCCACGCCTCGGTCACCGCGCGCCGGGCCTGGGCGGAGGCGGCCGGCAGATCGCCCGTCAGCCGCACCGGGGCGCCGATGTGCACCCGCAGAGCGGGGCGGCGCAGCGGCGCGCTCGCCAGGCTCGTGAACTGCCTCAGGCCGGAGCCCGACATGACGCGCCGGGCTCCGGTCTGGCCGAGCGGGACGACCGGGGCTCCGGTGGCGGCCACGAGGCGGGCGAGGCCGCTGCGGAACGGGTGGGGAGGTGTCTCGGTGGCGCTCGCGAAGTCCGGTATGCCGCCCTCGCCGTAGATCAGGACGAGCCGGCCACGGGCGAGCGCGGCGGCGGCGTCTTCGAGGCAGCCGGCGGCCCGGGGGTCGGCGCGGCGGACGGGGACGTGCCCGTCATGGGCGAGCGCGCGCCCGAGGAGCGGTATGCGCCACAGCCCCGCCGCCGCCATGACGACCGGCTCGACACCCAGCCGACGCAGCGCGGCGAGCACGATCGCCGGGTCGCTGAGCGACGTGTGGTTCGCGACGACGACGCTCCCGGGCGCCAACTCGGCGTCCGTGTCCAGCGTGACCGTGAGGCGCCCGAAGAGGGGTACCAGGGCGGCGGCTGTGCGGCTGAGCATCTGAGGTCCTCCGAGTGCGGACGCGCGGGACGACGAGCGGTGGCTCTCATGGTCGCCGGGAGCACGTCCGACGGCGTGAGTACGCGTACTCAACCCCCGGACGCCCGGAACCTGTTCATCCGTGCGTCGATGGAAACGGACGCCACTGACACCGTGCCGAGCCGCGGCACGGGCGGGCGAACGAACGGACCGACGGACGAACGGGCGGGCGTACGCCGACGACGGACCCGGGTGTACGCCCGGGCCCACCGCCGTCGGCGTACGGCCGGTCCGGCTCGACCGAGCCGCGCCGCACGCCCGTTGCCGCCCACCGGGCGGACCCGCCGCATCAGTCCGGGTAGCCCCAGTCCAGGCCCACCGCGGCCGACGGTGCCACGCCCCGTACCGCCTCCGTCACCTCGCGCTCGAACGCCTTGCTCCAATCACCGAACCGCCGAACGCTCAACGGCCACTTGCCCGTTGTCGCCTTGACCGATATCGGCTCCCGGAACTTCCGGAGCGTCACCTCGCGTTCGATCCCCTGTTCCCGAAGGATCTTCGCCAGCGCCTCTCTTACGGACGCCGCCTCGTCGAGCGATCGGAGCTTGTCGACGCGCAGCGTGAAGTGAATGTTCACAGACATGCCCGGCACCCTACCGAGGGCCAAGTGCCCTGGCGGCGCGGGTCCGTTGCCCAGTGCGGGGTGGTCCCGCACCGGCAACGGACCCGCATCACCGATGACGCCGGATCACCCCGCGGGCCACGGCACCACCGGTGAGCGGTAGTAGTCGATCCCCAGCGCCGTCAGCCGCGGCCCCTGCGCCGCGAGCCGTACCTTGTACGTGTCCCAGTCCCGCGCCGACTGCGGGGACCAGCCGATCTCCGCGACCCCCGGCAGTCTCGGGAACGCCATCTTCTCGATGTGGTCGCTGGTCGACAGGGTCTCCGACCACAGCGGCGCCTCCACGCCCAGCACCGCCCCGGGGTCGACCCCGGCGCCCGCGAGATAGGCCGCCGGATCCCAGTCGTAGGAGCGGTCCACCTCCACCAGACCGGCCCAGCTCTGGCCGAGGTCGGTGTTCCGGTCGTACTTCATGTCGAGATACGTCCGGTCGGCCGGCGACAGGATCAGCTTCGTACCCGCCCTGGTCGCCTCGGCCACCTGCGCGCGCTCGGCGGCGCCGGTGGCGTCGTACCCCCAGTACTGCGCGACCGCGCCCTTCACCGGATCGGCGCCGGTCAGCTGGTGCCAACCCACCACGGTCTTCCCGTACTTGGCCACGACCGCCTGCGTGCGCCGCATGAACTCCACATAGTCCGCGTGGCTGGTGGAGTGCGCCTCGTCGCCGCCGATGTGCAGATATCTGCCCGGCGTCAGCGCGGCCAGCTCACGCACCACGTCGTCCACGAAGTCGTAGGTGATCTCCTTCGGCGCGCACAGCGAGCTGAAGCCGACGGCCGTGCCCGTGTAGAGCGGTGGCGCGACGCCGTCGCAGTTCAGCTCGGCGTACGAGGCGAGTGCCGCGTTGGTGTGGCCCGGCATGTCGATCTCCGGGACGACTTCGAGATGGCGGGACGCGGCGTACCGCACCAGATCGCGGTACTGGGCCTTCGTGTAGTACCCGCCGGGGCCGCCGCCGACCTGGGTCGAGCCGCCGTACGTCGCCAGCCGAGGCCAGGAGTCGATCGCGATGCGCCAGCCCTGGTCGTCGGAGAGGTGCAGATGCAGGGTGTTGATCTTGTAGAGGGCCAACTGGTCGATATAGCGCTTGACTTGGTCGACGGTGAAGAAGTGCCGTGAGACGTCGAGCATCGCGGCGCGGTAGGCGTAGCGCGGCGTGTCGGTGATGGTGCCGCCGGCGACCCGCCAGGGGCCGCGCTGCCGGCTGTCGCGCTCCACGGCGGCCGGGAGGAGCTGGCGCAGTGTCTGGACGGCGTGGAAGAGCCCGGCGGGCTTACGCGCGGTGAGGGTGACCCCGCGGCGGTCCGACTCCAGCCGGTAGCCCTCGTCGCCGAGCGCGCGGTCCTTGGACGAGAGCCGCAGCCGGATTCCGTCGTCGCCCCGGCCGTGCCCACGGCCCCGGTCGTCGTCGGTGATCCGCAGGTCGTAGCCGGTGGAGGGCCGCAGCAGCCCCGCCAGATAGGTGCCGACCCGCCGTACCTCGCGGGAGTCGTCGTCGACCCGGATCCGGGTCGAGGCGGTGAGGGAGTACGGCGTACCGCCCGGCCGCACCGAGGCGGGTACGGGGACGACATCGCCCAGTGGCCGGGCGGCCGGGGCGGATCCGGCTCCCGTGCCCGAGGGTCCGGGAGCCGCGACGGCCCCGGAGGCGGCCACGCAGGAGAACAGGGCGACGGCGACGAGCAGTGTGCCGGAGAGCCGGGGGAAGGTGGGGGGTGTTCCGTGCTGTCTCACAGGTTTGCCCCTTCGACGGAGTTCACGACTGTGGATCCACGACTGTGCCGCAGAGCGACCGAACCCCTCCATCGGACCCCGGGCACCGGCCGCGGTCAAGGTGTAGACCACTTCTTCGACACCGTCTCGGGCGCCCCGATGGAACAATCGCCCCATGGCGGAAATCATCCAGACGGACGGCACCTGGACCTTCGACGGCGACACGGTGCGCATAGTGCCCGGCAGTGACAAGCGGGTGGGTCTGCTCCGCAAGTCCCTCGGCGAAGTCGCCGTGCCGCTCCGGGCGTTGGCGGGTATCACCTTCGAGCCGGGCCGTAAGTCGGGGCGGCTCAGGCTGCGGCTGCGCGACGGCGCCGACCCGCTGACGCGCGTCGCCGGGGGCAGGCTGAACGACGCCTCCGACCCGTATCAGCTGTCGGTGGAGAACGACCGCACGGGCGTCGCCGAGTACTTCGTCGACGAGGTGCGCAACTCCCTGCTGCTCGACGAGGTCGACGCCGGTCCCACCGACCGCTATCTGCTGCCCGGCCCCTCGCTGCCGGTCACGATGGGCGCCGGCGACGGGACGGCCACCTTCGACGGCGAGCGGATCACGCTGGAGTGGAACTGGAAGACCGACGAGCACAAGTCCTCGCAGGGCACCACCACGCTCACGCTCGCCGACGTGGAGAGCGTGGAGTGGCGGCCGAGCGCGGGGCTGGAGAACGGCTTCCTGCGCTTCCGGGTCGGCAGGGGCAATGTCCCGGCGCCGAAGCACGACCCGCACGCCGTGGAGCTGTACGGCTTCAAGAAGGACCCGCTGATGGCGCTGGTCGCGGCGGCAGTGGTCGCCCGGCTGCCGCACCCGAACGCCGCGCCGCCCACCGCGGCCGTCCCCCTGGCCAAGGCGCCCGAGCCCGCCGACGCAGCCGCCGCGTCGGACCCCGCGCCCGCGGCCGGCGACGATCATGACGCGCTGCTGCGCAGGCTGCGGGAGCTGGGCGAGCTGCACCAGGCCGGGATCCTGACGGCGGAGGAGTTCACCACCGCGAAGCAGGCCGTACTGAAGCGCCTCTGAGCGGCACCCCTGCCGACGTCCCGGTACCACCCCGGCCGACGTCCCGGATCGGATCCCGGCCGACGTCCCGGATCGGATCCCGACCGACGTCCCGGATCGGATCCCGCCGAGATCACGACCGAGATCACGGCCGAGATCATGACCGAGATCATGACCGAGATCATGGACACTTCTGCCCGGAATCGGGCAGGATTCTTGCAAAGAGCCTCCTGCGCCCGCAGTATCTACGGGTGCTCGAACGCCGTTCACCCTCGTCCCACGACGACCTCGTCGACCATCTGGTCCGCAGCACCGCGCTCCCGCGCGGCGAGGCGGCCCGGGTGATCCTGGACGTTCTGGCGTACTTCGACGAGACCACCGAGGAATTCGTCCGGCGCAGGCACCGCGAGCTACAGGCCGACGGCGCCACGAACCCGCGGATCTTCGAGCGGATCGCGGCCGAGCTGCCGCACCGCGCGGTGGCACCGCCGGAGCTGTCCCTCAGACAGCTCCGGCGCATCGTCTACGGCTGAGCACACCACTGAACGCGGATCGACGGAGGGGCGGAGACTGATATGTGCGGGATCGTCGGTTACATCGGACGGCGCGACGTCGCTCCACTGCTGCTTGAGGGCTTGCAGCGGCTGGAGTACCGGGGTTACGACTCGGCGGGGCTGGTCATCACCGGCAAGGCGACCGCGGGCAAGACCGCGAGTCTGAAGATGGTCAAGGCCAAGGGCCGCGTGCGCGAGCTGGAGTCCCGTGTCCCCAAGCGCTTCGCCGGCACCACCGGCATCGCGCACACCCGCTGGGCCACCCACGGCGCCCCGAGCGACGAGAACGCGCACCCGCACCTCGACCCCGAGAACAAGGTCGCCCTCGTCCACAACGGCATCATCGACAACGCCACCGAGCTGCGCGCGAAGCTGGAGGCCGACGGTGTCGTGTTCCTCTCCGAGACCGACACCGAGGTCCTGACCCATCTCATCGCGCGCTCGTCGGCCGAGACGCTGGAGGAGAAGGTCCGCCAGTCGCTGAAGCTGGTCGAGGGCACGTACGGCATCGCGGTCCTGCACGCCGACTTCGCGGACCGTATCGTCGTCGCCCGCAACGGCTCGCCCGTCGTCCTCGGCATCGGCGAGAAGGAGATGTTCGTCGCCTCCGACGTCGCCGCGCTCGTCTCCCACACCCGCCAGGTCGTCACGCTCGACGACGGCGAGATGGCCACCATCAAGGCCGACGACTTCCGTACGTACACCACCGAGGGCTCGCGCACCTCGGCGACGCCGACCACCGTGGAGTGGGAGGCCGAGTCGTACGACATGGGCGGCCACGACACGTACATGCACAAGGAGATCTCCGAGCAGGCCGAGGCCGTGGACCGGGTGCTGCGCGGCCGGATCGACGACCGGTTCTCGACCGTGCACCTGGGCGGTCTGAACCTGGACGCGCGCGAGGCGCGCGGGGTGCGGCGCATCAAGATCCTCGGCTGCGGCACCTCGTACCACGCGGGTCTCATCGGCGCCGGGCTGATCGAGTCGCTGGCGCGGATCCCGGCGGACGCGGAGCCCGCGTCCGAATTCCGTTACCGCAACCCGGTGGTGGACCCCGACACGCTCTACATCGCCGTGTCGCAGTCGGGCGAGACGTACGACGTCCTGGCCGCCGTGCAGGAGCTGAAGCGCAAGGGCGCCCGGGTGCTCGGCGTGGTCAATGTCGTCGGCTCGGCGATCGCCCGCGAGACCGACGGCGGTGTGTACGTGCACGCGGGCCCCGAGGTCTGCGTCGTCTCCACCAAGTGCTTCACCAACACGGTGGTGTCCTTCGCGCTGCTCGCGCTGCACCTCGGCCGGATCCGCGATCTGTCGGTCGCCGACGGCCGGCGGATCATCGCGGGGCTGCGCAGGCTGCCCGAGCAGATCGCGGAGATCCTTCGGACGGAGGCGGAGATCAAGAAGGTCGCGGAGGAGTACGCGGACGCGAAGTCGATGATGTTCATCGGCCGGGTACGCGGCTATCCGGTGGCACTTGAGGCCTCGTTGAAGCTCAAGGAGATCTCGTACATCCACGCCGAGGCGTATCCGGCCTCGGAGTTGAAGCACGGTCCTCTCGCGCTCATCGAGCCTGCGCTGCCGACGGTGGCGATCGTGCCGGACGACGATCTGCTGGAGAAGAACCGCGCGGCGCTGGAGGAGATCAAGGCGCGCAGCGGCCGGATCCTGGCGGTCGCGCACCAGGAGCAGCCGAAGGCGGACCAGACGATCGTGGTGCCGAAGAACGAGACGGAGCTGGACCCGATCCTGCTGGGGATTCCGCTCCAACTGCTCGCCTATCACACGGCGTTGGCGCTGGGCCGGGACATCGACAAGCCGCGCAACCTCGCGAAGTCCGTGACGGTGGAGTAGGCGCCGACCGGCGCGGTGGCGGGCCTACGGGATGTGGCGGGGCCTACGGAATGACGACGACGGGCCGTTGGGCCCGTCGTGCCAGGCGCCCCGCCACCGTGCCGAAGATCCGTCCGACGATGCCGTGCGTGGAGCCGACGACGATCGCGTCCGCCGAGTACTCCTGGCCGACCTCTTCGAGTTCGTGGCAGATGTCGCCGCCGCGCTCGACGAGGATCCACGGCACCTCCGCCAGGTAGTCGGCGCAGGCGAGTTCGAGACCGAGCACCTCGGTGCGGTGGTCCGGCACATCGACGAAGACCGGGGGTTCGCAGCCCGCCCAGACGGTGGTGGGCAGCCGGTTGGCCACATGCACGATGATCAGGGCCGACCCGAGCCTGCGGGCCATGCCGATGGCGTACGCGAGGGCGCGCTCGCTCGATGTCGAGCCGTCGAAGCCGACGACCACTCCGTGCCTGAATGCGGGATCACAGGAGTGGCGCGTCTCTTCGGCCGCTTGCAGGTCCGACGCGGGGTCGGTCAACTGCTCGCGGTCAGCGGGTTCGGGGATTTCGTGACCGGCCATCGATGTCTCGGCGAGGAAGGTCCTTGTGTGAAGGAGCAACAATTGACGGGGCAACGGAGCTGTGTCTGGGAATCATCTTCCCAACCCCTTACCCGCAAGGGTACGGCGACACTCCTCTTTTCTGCCCAGGGACAGCCGCCACGGACGCGGCGTCCTTGGGGAGCATGCCCGAGCCTGTCGGGGATCGCAACGCCGGATGGCACGTACACCGGGACATGACGGCGGCACGGACGGGGACGGGAACGGGGGCGCGTGGGGCGGGCCACCCGGGGGGTGCTGAGTGACCGGACGGCCGGACGTCTCGTTGATCATGGGTCCCCCGTAGTCGACACAGTCACTCCAGTCACCACAGCCACCCCCGTCACCAGGGAGCTCACGTGTCCGTACGACCGCACCACCACGCCTCCCCCTCGGGGCCGGAGTCCGCGTCGGCGGCGTCGGCCGAGTCCGCGAGCGACGTGGTCCGGTGGGCCGCGTTCAGCTGTGTGCTCGTCCCGGTGGTGCTTGTCGTTTTCGGCACTTCCGTCGGCGGAGCCGCGGTGCCCGCACTCGGACTTCTCGCCGTGACGGCCGTCTGCCGGCTTCTGCTGCGTCGCTCGGAGCAGTCGCTGCGTGCCCAACGTACGGCGGGTAACACCAGGCCCCAGGGGGCGCATCGAGGCGTGCGAACTCGGGACTGAAGCGCGCCGGGAGACTGAGGCTTCGCGGTCCGCACACCCGTAAGTTTTCAGCCAACTTCACCCCTGCGACCCATCCTTGGCGAAATGGCCTGCCAACCCCCTTGTCACCAGGGCAGAGAGGCCCTTTCCGGCCGCGAAGAGCCTACGGGGACGGGCCATGCGCGTGAGGCGTACTTCCCTGTGGGCCGTGCGGGTGGAACGCTTCGTGATCGAATGCTTCGCGCCAGGTTGCCTTGTCGACATAGCGCCGGATGGAGAACTTGTCACGCCGGCACCACGGGACACAGTAGATTCGATCATGAGTAGCGAAGACTGGGGTCCCGTGCAAAACCGAGGGGAATCGTGCAGGAGCGAAAGACCCGACACGAACGGGGAGACGCGAACACCGAGGGGGGCTTAGCGCCATGAGCCAGGACTCCATTGCCGCACCGGAGTCAGCACGGAAGCTTTCCGGCCGTCGCCGCCGGGAAGTCGTCGCCGTGCTGCTGTTCAGTGGTGGGCCCATCTTCGAGAGCTCCATTCCGCTCTCGGTGTTCGGCATCGACCGCCAGGACGCCGGGGTTCCGCGCTACCGGCTGCTCGTGTGCGGTGGGGAGGAAGGCCCGCTCCGCACCACCGGCGGGCTCGAACTCACCACGCCCTACGGCCTGGAGGCGATCGGCAGAGCGGGCACGGTGGTGGTCCCCGCCTGGCGGTCGATCACCTCGCCGCCGCCACCGGAGGCGCTCGACGCGCTGCGCCGGGCGCACGAGGAAGGCGCCCGGATCGTCGGACTGTGCACCGGCGCGTTCGTGCTCGCCGCGGCCGGTCTGCTGGACGGCCGCCCGGCGACCACGCACTGGATGTACGCGCCGACGCTGGCCAAGCGGTATCCGTCCGTCCATGTGGATCCGCGTGAACTGTTCGTCGACGACGGCGATGTGCTCACCTCCGCCGGGACCGCGGCCGGAATCGATCTGTGCCTGCACATAGTGCGTACGGATCACGGGACCGAGGCCGCCGGGGCACTGGCGCGCAGGCTCGTCGTCCCGCCGCGGCGCAGTGGCGGTCAGGAGCGCTATCTGGACAGGTCTTTACCAGAGGAAATCGGCTCCGACCCGCTCGCCGAGGTCGTGGCCTGGGCGCTGGAGCATCTGCACGAGCAGTTCGACGTGGAGACTCTGGCGGCCCGCGCCTATATGAGCCGCAGGACGTTCGACCGCCGCTTCCGTTCGCTCACCGGCAGCGCGCCGCTCCAGTGGCTGATCACGCAGCGCGTGCTTCAGGCACAGCGGCTGCTGGAGACCTCCGACTACTCGGTCGACGAGGTCGCCGGCCGCTGCGGCTTCCGCTCGCCGGTGGCATTGCGCGGGCACTTCCGGCGCCAGCTGGGCTCGTCCCCCGCCGCGTACCGGGCCGCCTACCGGGCCCGCCGTCCGCACGGGGACCAGCTCGCCTCGGCTCCGGTGGAGCAGGTCGTACCGGCGCAGGCCTCCCCGCAGGTCCGGCGGACAGCGGCGGCAGCCGCCCCGTCCGGCTCCGCGACGGCCTCGTCGGCGGTGCCGGAGCCGGTCAAGTCCTACTCCGAGGCCTTCGCCTCGGGTCAGGGCCGCCCGAGCCTGCCCGGCCAGCGGAGCGCACCGTAGGGTAAGGCGCATGAACGATCGAATGGTGTGGATCGACTGCGAGATGACCGGGCTCTCGCTGACGGAGGACGCACTCATCGAGGTGGCCGCGCTGGTCACCGACTCGGAGCTGAACGTGCTCGGCGAAGGGGTCGACATCGTCGTGCGTCCCCCGGACGCGGCGCTGGAGACCATGCCCGAGGTGGTGCGGCAGATGCACACCGCCTCGGGCCTGCTCGACGAGCTGGCCGCCGGCACCACCCTGGCCGAGGCCGAGGAGCGGGTGCTGGCGTACGTACGCGAGCACGTCAAGGAGCCGGGGAAGGCGCCGCTGTGCGGAAACACGGTCGGCACCGACCGCGGCTTCCTGCTGCGGGACATGCCGGAGCTGGAGGGCTACCTCCACTACCGGATCGTGGACGTCTCGTCGGTCAAGGAGCTGGCCCGCCGCTGGTATCCGCGCGCCTACTTCAACAGCCCGGAGAAGAGCGGCAACCACCGGGCGCTGGCCGACATCCGCGAGTCCATCGCGGAGCTGCGCTACTACCGCGAGGCGGTCTTCGTGCCCCAGCCCGGCCCGGACTCGGACACCGCGAAGGCGATCGCGGCGAAGCACGTCCTGTGACGGGCGTACGGGTCCCCCGGCGCCCCCGATAACTCGGGCGCGAGCACCCTCGCGGACCCTGTACACTTTTTCTCGGCCGGTCGGGCACGGATTGACCGGGCATGGTGGGTATAGCTCAGCTGGTAGAGCACCTGGTTGTGGTCCAGGATGTCGCGGGTTCAAGTCCCGTTACTCACCCTGACGAATGAAGGGCCGGTTCGCGCGAGCGGACCGGCCCTTCGTCGTGTCGCCGCCCGGTCCCTTGACACCTCCCATGTGAGCGGGGACGCTCGACCCGTTCCATGGGAGCGCTCCCATGCCTCCCGTGCCTGCCTCTCCAAGACCTGTCCCAGGAAGGACGTCATGCGCACACATTCCCGTGCGTCCCGTCGGCTGGTGGGCCTCGCGGTCGTCGTCGTGCTCGGGGTCGGGGCGGTCGCCGGATGTGCCGAGGACCCCGCCGAGCCCGCGGCTGGCGTCGCGACCGCGGGCGGTGTGAACCGCGAGGGTGTCGGCCGTGCCGGCGGGACCACGCTCACCGTGGGGGTCTTCGGGGCGTTCGGTCTCAAGGAGGCCGGGTTGTACGACGAGTACATGAAGCTCAACAAGGACGTCGTGATCAAGCAGACGTCCATCGAGCGGAACGAGAACTACTACCCGCAGCTCCTCACCCATCTCGGCAGCGGCAGCGGGCTCGCCGACATCCAGGCCGTCGAGGTCAACAACATCGCCGAGATCACCGCCACCCAGGCGGACAAGCTGGTGGATCTGGGCCGCACCGAAGGCGTGCGGAAGGACAGCTTCCTGCCCTGGAAGTGGTCGCAGGCCACCACCGCCGACGGGAGGACCGTCGGCCTCGGCACGGACATCGGGCCGCAGGGCATCTGCTACCGCCGGGACCTCTTCGCCAAGGCCGGGCTGCCCACGGACCGTACGGCCGTCGGGAAGCTGTGGGCGGGCGACTGGCGGAAGTATCTGGCGGCGGGGAAGCGGTACCAGGCGCGGGCGCCCAGGGGGACGGTCTTCGTCGACTCGGCGGCGGGGGTGATGGCGGCGATCACCGGCGGGCACGCGACGCGGTTCTACGACGCGAGGGGCAAGGTCGTCTACAAGACCAACCCGGCCGTACGGCAGGCCTGGGACACCGCGGCCGAGTTCGCCCGTGCGGGGCTGACCGGCCGGCTCCAGCAGTTCACGCCCGCGTGGGACCAGGGCTTCGCCAACGCGCGGTTCGCCACCGTCTCCTGTCCCGCCTGGATGCTCGGCTACATCCAGGACAAGGCGGGCGCCGCGGGAAGGGGCAAGTGGGACGTGGCGGCGGCGCCCCGGCCGAGCAACTGGGGCGGTTCGTTCCTGACGGTGCCGACGGCCGGGCGGCACCGGGCCGAGGCTGCCAGGCTCGTCGCCTGGCTGACCGCGCCCGAGCAGCAGGCGAAGCTGTTCGAGAGGCGCGGCAGCTTCCCGAGCGCCCGCGCGGCGTACGACCTCCCGGCCGTCTCCCGCGCCCGGCACGCGTACTTCGGCAACGCGCCCATGGGGCGGATCTTCGCGGGCGCGGCGCGAGGCGTACCGGTCCAGATCGTGGGCCCGAAGGATCTGATCATCGCCCAGAACCTGGCGGACGTCGGCATGCTCCAGGTCGATCAGAAGGGGCGGTCGTCGAAGCAGGGCTGGGACGCCGCCGTGAAGGCGATCGACAACGCGCTGGACCAGTGAGCGACATGGCAGGCGACACCACCACGGTGGCGCCCTCCGAGTGGCGGGAGGGCGCGGCGCCGTTCCCGGAGCCGGCCGACGGCAAGCGGGGGCGCGGGCGGGGGCGGCGGGCGAGCCGGTGGCACCGCTGGGACCTGCGGTGGAGCCCGTACGCCTTCGTCGCCCCCTTCTTCCTCTTCTTCGCCGTCTTCGGGCTCTTCCCGCTCCTCTACACCGGCTGGGCCTCGCTGCACCGGGTCGAACTCACCGCGCCCGACGACATGGAGTGGGTGGGCCTGCGCAACTTCTCCCGGCTGCTCGGTGACGAGTTCTTCTGGAACGCCCTGACGAACACCGTGACCATCGGGCTGCTGTCGACCGTCCCGCAGCTGCTGATCGCGCTGGGCGTCGCGCATCTGCTCAACCAGCGGCTGCGCGGCTCGATGTTCTTCCGGGTGGCCGTCCTCACGCCGTACGCGACGAGTGTCGCCGCGGCCACGCTGGTCTTCGTGCTGCTCTTCGGCCGGGACCACGGAATGATCAACTGGGGGCTGGGGCTGGCCGGTTTCGACGCCGTCGACTGGCAGAACGGCACCTGGACGTCCCAACTGGCCGTCTCCACCATCGTCGTGTGGCGGTGGACGGGCTACAACGCGCTGATCTATCTGGCGGCGATGCAGTCGATCCCGGACGAGCTGTACGAGTCGGCGGCCCTCGACGGGGCATCGGCGCGGCAGCAGTTCCTGCATGTGACGGTGCCGTGTTTGCGGCCCACGATCCTCTTCACCTGTGTCGTGTCGACGATCGGCGCGACCCAGCTGTTCGGTGAGCCGCTGCTGTTCAACGGCGGCGCGGGGGCGACGGGCGGCGCGGACCACCAGTTCCAGACGCTGGGGCTGTATCTGTACGAGCAGGGCTGGGTGAATCTGCACCTCGGCCGGGCCTCGGCGATCGCCTGGGCGATGTTCCTGATCCTGCTGATCATCGGCGCGGTGAACTGGCTGATCGCGCGCCGGCTGCGGAGGAGTGTGTGATGCCGAGCGGGACACCGGGGCGCCGCGCCGGATGGCTCACCTACGCCGTACTGGCAGTGTTCGCCGCCGGCTCGCTGTTCCCCCTCGTATGGACGGCGATCGCCGCGTCACGTAACACCACGCGCCTGGCGCAGACTCCGCCGCCGTTCTGGTTCGGCGGGAATCTGGTCCGCAATCTCCGTATCGCCTGGACCGACGCCAACATGGGTACGGCGCTGTTCAACACGGTCCTGGTGGCGGGCACGGTGGCCGCCGGGACGGTCCTCTTCTCGACGCTCGCGGGCTTCGCCTTCGCCAAGCTCCGCTTCCGGCTGAAGAATCTGCTTCTGCTGCTGGTGATCGGCACGATGATGGTGCCGCCGCAGCTCGGCGTCGTACCGCTGTACATGCTGATCGCCGAGCTGTCCTGGACCGACCGGCTCCAGTCCGTCGTCCTGCCCACGCTGGTCAGCGCGTTCGGGGTGTTCTTCATGCGGCAGTATCTGCTCCAGGCGCTGCCGACGGAGCTGGTGGAGGCGGCTCGGGTGGACGGCGCGAGCAGTTGGCGCGTGGTGTGGCACGTCGTCTTCCCGGCGGCGCGGCCCGCGATGGCGGTGCTGGGGATGCTGACCTTCGTGCTGGCCTGGAACGATTTCTTCTGGCCGATCATCGCGCTCACCCAGAGCGGCAACCCCACGGTGCAGGTGGCCCTGACGGGGCTGGGCCGCGGTTACATTCCCGACCAGTCGGTGATCATGGCCGGTGCCCTGCTCGGTACGCTGCCGCTGCTGCTGGCCTTCGTGATCTTCGGCAGACACATCGTCGGTGGCATCATGACTGGTGCGGTCAAGGGCTGACCGCCCGTTTCTCCCGGTCCGCCGACCCACGACCGACCGCCCACTCCCCGACCCGGAGCGCACCCATGTCCCTCAGTTTTCCGTCCGACTTCATATGGGGCACCGCCACCGCCGCCTACCAGATCGAGGGCGGCGCGCGGGAGATCGGCCGTACCCCGTCGATCTGGGACACCTTCAGCCACACGCCGGGCAAGGTCGAGAACGGCGACACCGGTGACACCGCCGCCGACCACATCCACCGGCGGGCCGAGGACGTGCGCCTGATGGCGGACCTCGGGGTGAACGCGTACCGCTTCTCGGTCTCCTGGTCGCGGGTCCAGCCCATCGGGCGCGGCCCTGCCGTGCAGCGCGGGCTGGACTTCTACCGCAAGCTCGTCGACGACCTGCTGGAGCGCGGTATCCGGCCCGTGCTGACCCTCTACCACTGGGACCTGCCGCACGATCTGGAGACGGCGGGCGGCTGGCCGGTGCGTGAGACGGCGTTCCGGTTCGCGGAGTACGCGCGGATCCTCGGTGACGCGCTCGGCGACCGTGTCGACCGCTGGGTCACCCTCAACGAGCCCTGGTGCAGCGCGTTCCTGGGGTACGCCTCCGGTGTGCACGCGCCGGGCCGGACGGATCCGGTGCTGGCGCTGAAGGCCGCGCACCATCTCAACCTCGGCCACGGGCTGGCGACGCAGGCGCTGCGGACCGTGCTGCCCAGACGGGCGCAGGTGACCGTCTGCCACAACGCGGCGGCGGTACGGGCCCGTTCGCAGTCGCCGGACGATCTGGACGCGCAGCGCCGTATCGACGCGCTGGCGAACCGGATCTTCACCGGGCCGATGCTGGCGGGCGCCTACCCCGAGGACCTGTTCAAGGACACCGCGCGGATCACGGACTGGTCCTTCGTGCAGGCGGACGACACGGCGACGATCAACCAGCCGCTGGACTGGCTGGGCATCAACTACTACACCCCTCATCTGGTGTCGGCCGCGACCGGCACCGGCGCGGACGCCGCCCGCCGCGACAGCCACGGGCACGCGCACGGCGCGGGTGAGAAGTCCCCCTGGCCGGGCGCCGAGTCCGTGACGTTCCATCAACCGCCGGGCGAGATCACGGAGATGGGCTGGTCGGTCGATCCGACCGGGCTGTACGACGTGCTGATGCGCTTCACCCGCGAGGCGCCCGACGTACCACTGGTGATCACCGAGAACGGCGCGGCCTACGACGACACGCCCGACGCGGCGGGCGTCGTGCACGACCCGGACCGGATCCGCTTCCTGCACGGGCATCTGTCGGCGGCGCACCGCGCGATGGCCGACGGGGCGGACGTACGGGGGTACTTCCTCTGGTCGCTGCTGGACAACTTCGAGTGGGAGCGCGGGTACGGGAAGCGCTTCGGCGCGGTGCACGTGGACTACGGGACGCAGTCGCGTACGCCGAAGTCCAGCGCCCGCTGGTACGCGCGGCTGACGGAGACGGGCGTGCTGCCCGACCCGCCGCTCGCGTAGGCCCGCCCGGACCTGGCAGTCGGGGCGCGTCCCGGCCGGGTGGGGGGTTCGGTGGGCCGGCCGGGACGCGGGCGGGGCGGCGACCGGTGGGGGACGGCAGCCTTGCGGTCGGTACGGTCTGGCGTTCGTACGCTAGCCGCCCCGTTCCAGACAAGTCGCCGATAACGGGCGGGTGTTGATGTTCTTGAGGTCCCCTTAAGGAACCATTGGGAGCGGATTAATGCTCGGCCCGCCTGCGGCGCGGGCGGTTTCCGCGGCGACTTCCGGCGGGCCGGGTGGCGCGCCGGCCGTCGAGCCCGATCCAGATCCGTACCTCCGTGCCGCCGAGCACGGAGCGTCCGATGCGTACGTCGCCGCCGGTCGACTCGGCCACCCGGCGCACGATGTCGAGCCCGAGCCCCGTCGAGCCGTCACCGGCGCCGCTGTTGCCGCGTACGAGGGCCGCCTCGGGGTCCGCGATGCCGGGGCCCGCGTCCGAGACGAGGACGATCACGGCGTCCTCGGCGTGGTGGACGTCGACGGCGAAGGCGGTGCCCTCCGGGGTGTGCCGGAAGACGTTGCCGAGCAACGCGTCGAGGGCGGCGGCCAGTTCGGGCCTGGCGACCGGGATGCCCACCGGGCGGCCGACGCCGGCCAGCCGTACCTTCCGGCCCTCGTCCTCGGCCAGCGCCGACCAGAAGGCCATGCGCTCGCGGATGACCTCGGAGACGTCGCAGCCCACGCCGGGCGCCGTCGCGCGGGTCTGCGGCTTGGCCTTGCGGGCCGTACGGATGATGGTGTCGACCTCGCGTTCGAGCTGCGCGACGGCCGCCCGGGTCTGGTCGGCGGCCGGACTCTCGCCCAATGAGGCGGCGTTGAGACGCAGCACGGTGAGCGGGGTGCGCAGCCGGTGGGACAGGTCGGCGGCCAGCTCCCGCTCGTTGGCGAGGAGTTGGACGACCTGGTCGGCCATCGAGTTGAAGGCGACGGCCGCCGAGCGCAGTTCGGTGGGGCCCTCCTCCGGGACCCGGGCGCCGAGCCGGCCCTCGCCGAGGTCGTGGGCGGCGCCCGCGAGCCGCTGGGCGGGCTGGACCATCCGTACGCCGAGGCGGTCGGCGACGGCGACCGAGCCCACGATCAGCGCGATCCCGACGCCCGCGAGGACCAGCCAGGCGGTGGTGACACCGTTGGAGACCTCGTCCTCGGGGACGAACACCTCGATGATGGCGATCTTCCCGGTGGAGATCGCGGTCGGCTGGAGGAGCGACGACCCGCCGCTGACCTCCGCGATGGAGGCCCGGCCCAGCCGCTCCGTGGCGCGCAGGTCCCGCTGTGCGGCCCGGCGGGTGCCGATCTCCATCGGGACGCTGCCCGGCTCGCCGGAGGCCGGCACATGGACGGCCAGCTGTCCCGTGCCGGCGATGGGGCTGGACTCGACGGCCCACTCCAGCTGTTCGCGGCCCTGGGCGATGGAGAGCACGGGGCCGAGGCTCGCCGCCTGGCGTTCGGCGTTGGAGAACGCCCGGTCCTTGGCCATCTCCTTGATGACGAGGCCGAGCGGTACGGCGAAGGCGATCACGACCATCGCGGTCACCGCCAGCGAGACCTTGACCAGCGCCCATCTCATGACAAGGGCTCGGGGGCGCCGGGGCCGGACCCGGGCACCCGGGAGTCCGGCGGCTCCAGCTTCACGCCGACGCCGCGCAGGGTGTGCAGATAGCGGGGCCTGGCCGCGGTCTCGCCCAACTTCCGCCGCAGCCACGACAGATGCACGTCGATGGTCTGGTCGTCGCCGTACGCCTGCTGCCACACCTCGGCCAGCAGCTCCTTGCGGCCGACGACAACTCCCGGCCGCCCGGCGAGAAACGCGAGCAGGTCGAACTCACGCCGCGTCAGATCCAGCCGGGCTCCGTCGAGTTCGGCCTGGCGGCGCAGCGGGTCGATGGCGAGACCGCCGACCCGGATGACGCGCGAGGGCGGGTCGTCGGCGGTGGCGCGCGAGCGGCGGAGCACGGCGGCCATCCGGGCCGACAGATGCTCCACCGAGAACGGTTTGGTGAGGTAGTCGTCCGCGCCGTCGTTCAACAGCCGTACGATCTCCGCCTCGTCGTCGCGCGCCGTGGCGATGATGACGGGCACGTCGGTGATCCCGCGCAGCATCTTCAGCGCCTCCGATCCGTCGAGATCGGGCAGTCCGAGGTCGAGGATGACCACGTCGAACCGGAAATGGGCGACCTCGCGCAGCGCCTCCAGGGCGGTACCGACGCTGCGTACGGTGTGGGACGCGTCGGTCAAGTGCCTGATGAGGGCGGAGCGTACGAACTGGTCGTCCTCGACCACGAGCACACTTGGCATGGGCGGCACCGTACGCCATCCGGGGACACGCGCGGGGCGGGTGGTGCAGTATGGCCCCGATGCGCAGAGGACTCGTACATGCCATGGCGTGGACGCTGGCGACCGGGGCGGCGGTCACGCTGTCCTGGTGGGGCGTGCACACGGTCGTGGTGGGCACGGTGTACGACCGGCCGCGCGCGCTGCCGATCACCGGGGAGAACGTGACGACGCAGCGCGCCCGTCCGCAGTCCTCGTCGACGCACCGCCCGCCGAGCCCGCCGCCCGCACCGTCGCGGTCCGCCGACGCGTCCCCGGAGCCGTCCAGGTCCGCGGCGGACAAGCCGTCGGCGACCCCGTCCGCGAAGCCGCCGGCGCGGAAGAAGCCCCCGGCGGACGCGGGCGGGGCCCCCGCCGGGGACGGCGAGGTGCGCGGCTATCCGGTGGACGGCGGGCGGGTCGTCTTCGATCTCGGCAGCCACTCGGCCGAGTTGGTCTCGGCGACGCCCGAGTCGGGCTGGCAGATGCAGGTGTGGAAGCAGGACTTCTGGATCCGGGTGACGTTCACCCGGGACGACCGGGAGGTCTCGGTCTTCTGCACCTGGCACGACTCGGCGCCGCGCGTGCAGGTGGACGAGCGGTAACTCCCCCGCGGGCGCGCTCAGTCGAAGGTCCCGGCCGGCGGTGCGGGCGAGGGCTTGGCGTTCGCGTCGCTGACGGGCGCCGCCCCGCCGGTGAAGTCCGTGAGCGAGCGCCCGTGTTCGACGCGTCCTGGATGCGGGTCGCCCGCGACCCGGCGCGTCAGCTCGGCGACGGGCAACTCGCGGTCCGACGCGAGGAGTACGGCGTTGCCGAAGCGCCGGCCGCGCAGCACGGCGGGGTCGGCGGCGAGCGCCAGCTCGGGAAAGACGGTGGCGGCCGTCGCGATCTGGGACCGCAGATGCGCGAGCGGCGGCCCGTCGGCCAGGTTGGCCGCGTAACCGCCGCCGGCCCTGAGCACGCGCCGTACGTCGGCGAGGAACTCGGCGCTGGTGAGATGCGCCGGGGTACGGGCTCCGTCGAAGACGTCCGTGATCACCAGGTCCGCCCAGTCGTCGGGCACCTTGGCGAGTCCGGCCCGCGCGTCGGTGGAGCGGACCCGGATCCGGGCGCCGGGGTCCAGCGGCAGCTCCGCGCGGACGAGTTCGACCAGCCGCGCGTCCAGCTCCACGATCTGCTGGGTGGACCGGGGGCGGGTCGCCGCGACGTAACGGGCGAGGGTGAACGCGCCGCCGCCGAGATGCACCACCCGCAACGGCCGGCCCCCGGGCGCGACGAGGTCGGCGAAGTGACCGAGTCTGCGCTGGTAGGCGAAGGCCAGATGGGCCGGGTCGGCGAGATCGACATGGGACTGCGGGGCGCCGTCGATCAGCAGCGTCCAGGCACGGGAGCGCTCGCGGTCGGGAACCAGCTCGGCGAGGCCGCCGTCGACGGGCGCGCCGACGGTCTCGGGCCCGGAGGCGCCCCGGCCACGTCGTCTGTTCCTCGCCGCCGGGTTCTTCGCCACCGCCCCATTGTCGCGCGGCGGCGTCCACCGGCGTTCACCGGCGTACGACAGGGCCCGGAGCATGTCCGGAAAGTCCCGTCCGGCCCACGACGCCCGGCACGCGACGTCGCAGGCCGCGACGTCGCAGGCCGCGACGCCCGGCCCGCCCCGCCCGGCGCGCCCTAGCGGTGGCCGTCCGCCGCCTCGATCAGCCGGGCCGCCTCGCCCAGGGCCTCCCGCAGCACCGCCGGGTCCGTCAGGTCCGTGACCTCGCCGGTGCCGGAGGCCGGCGGCACCAGCCAGCCGCCGCCGGTGACGGGCGGCTCGGCCGGGATACGCAGTCCCCGCCCGGCCGTCCCCGTACACGCGCTGCCCGGCATGTCCCAGGCCGCGGCCGTGCCCGGCGGCACCAGGAACGCGAGGTTGTCGCAGTTGTCGTCGAGGAGCACGGGCCCCACCGACGGAGCCTCGCCCGCGCCGCGACGCAGGATGTCGACGGCCTCCAGCCCCTGCCGGGCCGGGACGGTCACCAGGTCACAGGGCACAGCGTGGTCCCCGTCGGAAGTGTCACCGGGCGGCGCCGCGCTCGCCTCGGCCGTGGGCTTGTGCCGCGCAGTCGTCCATGAGCCGTCACTGGTCTGCATACCGACCTCCAACTCCAACAAGGGAACCCCTCCTCGTCGAGTGGAGACACGTGGCGCGTCTCCACATGGTTCAACGCTTCGCGGCGTCAACAGCTACGGCAGGAGTCCGCCGCAAAGGATGGCAGTTCATGGCAGATCGTGGGTGAGATATCCGGTTTGTAGCCAAACCCTGTGTAGGCAACTCGTCACAACAGGTACCTTCTTGGACGCCGGAGCCGGCGCACCGGACCCCGCTCACCAGCTGAACCGGCACGCAGGACCACGGTGTTCCAAGAGAGGTCTCGGCCATGGTGTCGACCCGGGCAGTTCCGAATCTCGCCTTCCGCCGACTGCGCGGCCGTCGCTCACCGGGCGAGTTCGCGGCGGCCGTGCGCAGGTCCGCGCGGGAGATCGGTGAACAAGTCGCGTGCGACGCACGTTATATCGGACGGGTGGAGGCCGGCGAGATCCGCTGTCCCAACTACGCGTACGAACGGGTCTTCCTCCATATGTTCCCCGGCCTCACCTTGGCCGACCTGGGTTTCTCGGCCCGTGAGAGCGTGCGCGGCCGGGCCTCCAGAGCCACGGCCGACGCCCGCCCGGCGGCGCCGGCCCCTGTCACGAACCCGACCCCGATGTACAGCGACACCGGTGACATCAGCGAGGAGAGCGACGTGCTGCGTCGCGCATTCATGACCAACGGCACGGCGTCGATGGCGGCGGCCTCTCTCGGCCTCGGCATCGGCGCCGTGCCCGCGGCGTCGGCATCGGCATCGACGCCGGCCGCCGCCGTGCCCGGCCCGCGGCGGGTGGGCGAGGCCGAGGTGGCCGCCCTGGAGGAGGCGGTGCGCCGTATCCGGCTGCTGGACGACCGGCACGGCGCGGACGGCCTGTACCGGCGGGCGGCGCAGCCGCTGCGGACCGCGTACGCGCTCCTCGACGCGGGCACCGCCACGCACGGCGCGACCGCCGACCGGCTGCACACGAGCGCGGGCGAACTGGCCATCTCGGTGGGCTGGCTGGCGCACGACTCGGGCCGCTTCGAGGACGCGCGTTCGCACTACGCGGAGGCGCTGGCGACCGCACGGGTCGCCGGAGACCCGGGACTTGAGGCGCACGCGTTCTGCAACACCTCGTTCCTGGCGCGGGACGCGGGCCGGCACCGCGAGGCGGTACGCGCGGCGCAGGCCGGCCGGCGCGCGGCACGGGACCTCGCGTCGCCGCGGCTGCTGTCGCTCCTCGCGCTGCGCGAGGCGGGCGGCTGGGCCGGGCTCGGGGACCGTACGAGCTGCGAGCAGTCCCTCGGGCAGGCGCACACGTACTTCGAGCGCGGTACGTCGGACTCCGATCCCGAGTGGATGTCGTTCTTCGGCGAGCCCGAGCTGGAGGCGCTTCAGGCGCAGTGCCGCGCGGCGCTGGGCGACTGGTCGACGGCGGCCCGGCACGCGTACCGGGCCACGGTCCTCCAGGACCCGCACTTCACCCGCAATCTCGCGCTCTACCGCGCGGAGTTGGCCACGGACCTGGCGCGCGCGGGCTTCATGGACGAGGCCGCGGCGGCGGGGCACCAGGTGCTCGACCTGATGGACGAGGTCCAGTCGTCCCGTATCCAGGGCATGCTCGCGGCCATGGTGCGCGTACTGCTGCCGAGGCGGCGTACGGCGGAGGTGAGCGGCTTCCTGGACCGCCACGCGTCGACGGCGTCGACGGCCCACCGGGGTCGGTGACGCCCGGCTCCGCGCTGTCGCGCCGGGATGGGCGGCCCCGGCCGGCGGGACCGGCACTACCGGCCCGCGAGATGCCCCGTGTCGTTCCAGACGTCGATCGCCGGCGCCCCGTACGCCCAGTCCAGGACCGACAGCGACGTCGGTGCCAGCCGGATCCGGGCCGCGAAGGACACGTCCTCGCCCAGCCAGCGCGCGGCGATGGCGCGCAGGATGTGGCCGTGGGCGAAGACCAGGACGTCGCGGTCGGCCGAGCGCGCCCAGGCCACGACCTCGTCGGCCCGGGCCGCGACCTGCGCCAGGGTCTCGCCGTCGGGGACGCCGTCGCGCCAGATGAACCAGCCGGGGCGCACCGCCTGGATCTCGGCCGGGGTCATGCCCTCGTACGCGCCGTAGTCGAACTCCATCAGCGCGTCCCAGGGCCGCGCCCGGCCACCGCCGAAGCCGGCGAGTTCGCAGGTGTCGCTCGCGCGCAGCAGCGGACTGGTGCGGATCTCCGCGTCGGGCAGGCCCGCCCACGGCTCGCGGTGCAGCCGCTCGCCGAGCAGCTTGGCGCCGCGCCTGCCCTCGTCGAGCAGCGGGACATCCGTCCTGCCGGTGTGCCTGCCGGACAGCGACCACGCCGTCTGACCGTGCCGGGCGAGGAGGACGCGCGGTGCCATGGAATCTCTCCCTGAGGTTCACAACAGGTGCCGCCCCATCATCCCGCACCTGAACGAAGGGCAACCTCCGGGACGATCTCGGCGTCCCCATGTGCAGCCGACGGTCATGGTGCGGAGGTTCCGTGGACGCACGAGGGTTCGTGGGGGACCCCTCGCTTGCGCGCGATCGCCTACACCGTACGGTTGAACGTCGGCGGAAGGCCGCGTTAATTGATGAGGGAGAACGTTCCGGATGCCGCAGACCGCCCGTGCGCGCACCTCCCACCGGCCCCGCTGGTGGGCCGAACTGCTGCTCCTGGCAGTGGTGTACGGGGCGTACTCGGCGGGCCGGCTGCTGGCGCGCGGTGATGTGTCCACGGCCGTCGACCACGGTCTGGCGATCCTCCGAATAGAGAAGGCGTTCTTCCTGAACGCCGAACATCCGCTCAACCGGCTCTTCACCAGCACGCCGGCCATCGGGATACCCGCCGACTTCGCGTACGCCTCGCTGCACTATCTCGTCACACCGGCCGTGCTGATCTGGATCTTCCGCCGCCGCCCCGCGCACTACCGGGCTGCCCGTGCCTGGCTGATGCTCTCCACCCTGCTCGGCCTGATCGGCTTCACCCTGCTGCCGACGTGCCCGCCGCGGCTGCTCGACGCGTCCTACGGATTCGTCGACACGATGGCGCAGTACAGCTCGTACGGCTGGTGGGGCGCCGAGGCGAGCGCGCCGCGCGGTCTCGGCGGGATGACCAACCAGTACGCCGCGATGCCGAGCCTGCACGTCGGCTGGGCCGTGTGGTGCGGAGTGCTGCTGTGGCGGCACGGCAAGTCGCCGCTCCTGCGGGTCCTCGGTGTCGTCTATCCGCTGGTCACGGTGATCGTGGTGATGGGGACGGCGAACCACTACTTCCTCGACGCGGTCGCCGGCGTGGCCGTGATGGGGGCGGGCGCCCTGCTGACGGCTCCCGCGCTGCGCGCCGCCGACCGGGGCTGGACGCGGGCGGCCGACCGGTACGCGTTCGTGGCCGGGTTCGCGCGGCTGCCCGCGCCGGGGGACCGGTCCGTCACGACCGTGAAGGATTCCGCGGCGCGGGCGGCCACGACGGCCTCGGCCTCAACGGCGTCGGCGACTTCGGTCAACTCCCCGGTCAAACCTCCGATTGTCAGTGACGGATGCGAGACTTCGGCGGGTGAGCGATTCCCCGGGCAGCGCACCCGCACCAACAGCAGCACCCGCACCGCCGGCGGCACCGGAGCCGCGGCCGACGACGCTGCGGCAGCGGCTCGCTGAGCTGCGCGGACCGGACGTCGCGCCGCATCCGCTGGACGCCCGCGCGCTGGCCGCCCTCGCCGCCAATCCCGGCTGCGGGCGCCGTGCGCTGCTGGACGGCGCCGGGGTCGACAAGACGGCGCTCGCGGCGGCGCTCGGCTCACCCGCGCCGTTCGGGCAGTCGCAGTTCGCGTTCATGCGCGGGAACGCCTTCGAGGCGCGGGTGAAGGCCGACGGCGGTACGGAGCTGATGCGGCTGCTGTACGAGCGCATGGGCGCCGGATCGCCGCCGCCGGTGCCCGGAGAGGTGCTGGTCCCCGATCTGTCGGCGGCCGGTCCCGAGGGGCGCGTCGCGCGTACGGCGCTGGCGCTGCGGGAGGCGACCGGCGCGGACGGTCCGCCCGGGACCTGGACGCTGCTCGTGCACCCGCTGGTCGCGCTGGAGGTGGCGGGCTCGCCCGCGTATCTGGAGCCGGACGCGGTGGTGGTGGGCCCGGACGGCCGGTGGTCGGTCGTGGAGATCAAGTCGTTCCCGATGATCGACAGTTCGGCCGACCCCGCGAAGGTGGGCGCCGCCGCGCGCCAGGCGGCCGTGTACGTACTGGCCCTGGAGCGGGTCGCCGCGCGGGTGACCGGCGCCCGGGTGGACCACTCGGTGCTGCTGGTGTGCCCCAGGGACTTCTCCAACCTGCCTACCGCCTCGGTCGTGGACGTACGCAAGCAACTGTCCGTGACCCGGCGGCAGCTGACCAGGCTCACCCGGATCGAGGATCTGGCCGCCGCCCTGCCCGAGGGCATCAGCTTCGATCTGGAGCGGTGCTCACCGGCGGAGCTGACGGCGGCCGTCGACTCGGTGGCGGCGGCGTACGCGCCGGAGTGCCTGGCCGCCTGCGAGCTGGCCTTCCACTGCCGGGGCCGGGCGCGCTCGGCGGGGGCCGTGGAGGCGCTGGGGCGGGGTGTACGGGGCGAGTTGGGCGGCCTGACGACGGTCGGCGCGGTGCTGGCGGCGGCGCGCGGCGAGAGCGCGCCGGGGACGGCCGACGACGATCCGACGGTGGTGGCGCTGCGCAGGGCCGCCGCGCTGCGCGCCGAGGCGCTGCGGCCTCTTACGGAAGGCGCGGTCGCCGGATGTCGCTGATCAGCACCCTCGCCCGGCTGGAGGCGGTGGAGAGCGGGCGCGCGCAGCCGCTGGCCACGGTGCGCCACCGGCGGCTGTCGGACCGCCCGCTGGTGTTCGTGCCGCTCACGACGGCCGGTGAGGCCGGTGCCCCGCTCGGCGCGCTGGTCGGCACCGACCGTGACTCGCCCCGGCTGCTGACCGTGGCGCAGCCGCGCGACCGCGATCTGCGGTTCGCCTTCCTCGCCGACCTGGCGGAGACGCTGCTGCCGCATCTGGACGCGTACGCGGACGACGTGGAGCCCGCCGAGCGGAACGAGACCGACCCGGAGACGGGCAAGCGCGTCAAGGTCGAGGTCGATCTGTGCGTGGACGCGCCTCAGTTGATCGTGCCGAACCGGCCGGGGATCGACTTCGTACGGCTGCTGGGGCGTTCGATGCGGTTCCGGCGTACGGCGGAGCAGGACCCGGACACGCCGTATCCGGCGCCCGCGCGGGTGCCGCTGCTGGGGCGCTGGCTGACGCACTACGGGGAGCGGGCGCGGGTGCCGGGGTCGTCGCTGCTGCTGGCGGCGACCGATCTGCTGAACAGGCACTGGGCGACGGGACAGTCGAATCTGGAGGACCAGCATCTGGGGGCGCTGCTGGCCTGGATCGACCCGCCGGACGGGGGTTCGGGCCGGGACGCCGCGCTGCGCGCGGAGACGGAGCGGGACGGACGCGGGCAGTTGCGGTGCCCGCCCGCCGGTCCGGCGACGGACCCGGCGTTCGACAACAGGCTGCTGGCCCCGGCGATCGACGAGTACGACCGGGCGCGTCAGTTTCTCGGGGCCGCCGTGGACGGCCTCGGCGCGGACGAGCAGCTGGGCCGGCTGACCAGGGCCGAGCGGGAGATCAGGGCGCTGCTGGAGAGCCAGTCGCGGCCGACGTGGGACGCGGTGTGGCGGGGGCTCGATCTGCTGCGGGAGCTGCCGGAGGGGGCGCGGGTCGCCGACCGGTGGACGCGCGACCGCTGGTCGTTCACGGGTCACCGGGACCGGGTGCGGTCCGGGGAGCCGCCGCAGCCCCGGCACGACGACGCGGTGACGGCCGCGCAGAAGCTGGCCTCGCGGGAGACGGCGCAGCAGCAGTTGGAGGCGCAGGAGGCGCTGGACGACCCGCTGGTGCTGGCGGGGCGCCGGCTGGCGGGCGAGGCGTTCATCGGGGAGGTGACGGACGTGGTGATGGCGTACAGCGAGAGCAAACGGCCGAGCCCGCGTCCGCTGGTCACGCTGTACAGCGAGGACCGGCCGCAGCTCGGTGAGCGTACGAAGGTCTACCGCTCGCTGGACGGCAAGCCGCAGTCGGCGGAGTTCGTGGGCTGGGAGCGGGACGGGGACGGCACGCTGGTGGTGCGGCTGACGGACCGGATGGGCCGTGGCAGGGAACCGGCCGAGGGGTCGCTCCCGGAGAAGGGCGACGTGATCGCCTGGACCCTGTTCGAACACGACCAGCGGGGCGGCCCGAAGCTGCCCTCCACGGAGGAGACGCCGTGGACGCACGGGGGGCCGCCGGGGTCGGAGGGACCGGGTGCCGGGGCCGGTGGCGGCGACGGGGCCGCACCGCCGCCCCCGCCGCCCCTTCCGCTGCCCGACCGGGTCACCGAGGAGGACTTCCTGTGATCGCCACCACCGTGTCCGACCGGGCCGGTTTCGACCCGGGCGCCGAGGCCGCGCGCGCCACCGACGCGATCCTGCACGACACGCTGTACGGCGCGTACCGGGGCGTGGTCGTCGACTCGCCGCCCGGCGCCGGCAAGTCGACGCTCGTGGTCCGGGCGGCGCTCGAACTGGCCACGGCGGGGCGGCCGTTGATGGTTGTCGCGCAGACCAACGCGCAGGTGGACGATCTGGTCACGCGGCTCGCCGAGAAGGCCCCCGACCTGCCGGTGGGCCGGCTGCACAGCAACGACCCTGATCCGTACGACCCGTCGCTCAACGAGCTGCCCTCCGTACGGAAGTCGGCGAAGGCGGCCGATCTCGCGGGCCTGGACGTGGTCGTCTCGACGGCGGCCAAGTGGGCGCATGTGCAGGGCGTGGAGCCGTGGCGGCACGCGATCGTGGACGAGGCGTACCAGATGCGCTCGGACGCGCTGCTCGCCGTCGCCGGGCTCTTCGAGCGGGCGCTGTTCGTGGGCGACCCGGGCCAGTTGGACCCGTTCAGCGTGGTCGGCGCCGACCAGTGGGCGGGTCTGTCGTACGACCCGTCGGCGAGCGCGGTCACCACGCTCCTCGCGCACAATCCCGAACTGCCGCAGCACCGGCTCCCGGTGTCGTGGCGGCTGCCGGCGTCGGCGGCGCCGCTGGTGTCGGACGCGTTCTACCCGTACACGCCGTTCCGCAGCGGTACGGGCCCGGCGGACCGCCGGCTCACCCTCGCCGTCCCGTCCGACGGCTCGGGCCCGGACCGCGTGGTGGACGAGGCGGCGGCCTCCGGCTGGGGCCTGCTGGAGCTGCCGGCGCGGCGTACGCCCCGTACGGACCCCGAGGCGGTACGGGCCGTGGCCCTGGTCGTCCGCCGGCTGCTGGACCGGGGCGGCGCGACGACCGGCGAGCGCGGCCCGGACCCGACGCCGCTGACGGCCGACCGCGTCGCGGTCGGCACGGCGCACCGCGACCAGGCGGCGGCGATCCGCGCGGCGCTCGCGGAGCTGGGGGTGACGGGCGTGGCGGTGGACACGGCGAACCGGCTCCAGGGCCGCGAGTTCGACGTCACGGTCGTCCTGCACCCGCTGTCGGGCCGCCCGGACGCGACGGCGTTCCACCTGGAGACGGGCCGCCTGTGCGTGCTCACCTCCCGCCACCGCCACGCCTGCATCGTGGTCTGCCGCGCGGGCGTCCCGGAACTGCTGGACGAACACCCGTCGACGGAACCGGTCCAACTGGGAGTCACGATCAAGTTCCCCGACGGCTGGGAGGCGAACCACGCGGTGCTCTCCCACCTCGCGGAACACCGCGTGCCCTGGACACCGTGAGCCACCGGACACCTCACACGAGGCCAACCCCCGCACCCCACCCGCCGGACGGAGTCCGGCACGCCGCCGGAAGCGGCCGAAAGACACAGCCCCGACGGCTGGGAGGCGAACCACGCGGTGCTCTCCCACCTCGCGGAACACCGCGTGCCCTGGACACCGTGAGCCACCGGACACCTCACACGAGGCCAACCCCCGCACCCCACCCGCCGGACGGAGTCCGGCACGCCGCCGGAGGCGGCCGAAAGACACAGCCCGGACGGCTGGGAGGCGAACCACGCGGTGCTGTCCCACCTCGCGGAGCACCGCGTGCCCTGGACACCGTGAGCCACCGGACACCGCGTGACCTGGACGCCCTGAGCCACCGGACACCGCGTGACCTGGACGCCCTGAGGCCCCCTTGCGCGGGGCGGGACAATGGACGGTGGCCGAAGCCGTACGTATGCCGGCGCGGACGCCCGCACCAGGAGCAGTAGGAGGACCACATGGCGGAATCCGAGTCCAGTCAGCGACGGCTGCGGCCCGCCCCGCTGCTGTTCGAGCCGTCGGAGGCAGCCGCCGATCCGGAGCACTTCTTCGACCTGGAGTCCATCGACGACCCGGGCGCGCTGCTGGACCGGGCCACCGAGCTGACGCTCGCCTTCCGGGCGGCGACCGACCGGGCCGTGGAGTTCCAGGCCGTCGCCGCCGCGCAGCTCGCCGACCCGCGGCGGTTCGACCGGCTGACGGCCGCCGACATCGCCGAACGGGCGGAGTGGACGGAGGACTACGCCAAGAAGATGGTGGAGTTCGGCCGCGATCTGCTGCGGAACGGGCGCACGCCCGGGGAGTGACGGCCGCGTCATCCCGGCCACCCACCTGGCATATGCCGACGCGCAGGTTACGCCCTCCCGCACCACCCTGTCCCGGTTTCCGACAACTCCCCGGAACGAGACGGTTACTCCAGGTAGACGTAGGTGTCATGAGCGCATGGCTGCGAGATGAATCCCCTCTGAGCCCGGGAGCTTGCGACGACGAGCGCCGGACCGACATCTTCAACTACCTCCGCGAGGAGGGCCACCACCACACCGCACAGGTCACCGCGGCCGGTGCCGGATGGCTCGCCTCCGCCGGGTCGTACCCCCGCTCCACGCTCTCCCTGTGGGAGGCCAGGCCGACCGCGCCCGGTGTGCTGCCCTGCGGCGGTGTCTTCGACGTCGTGAACGTGCCCGCGATCTTCGGCAGGCGCATGCTCGACCGTCTGTGGTCCGAGGGTCCGGGCTCCGGTCCCGTCGCCACGCACCGGGGGCGGATGTTGCTGTTCGCGGCGCCCGGCACCGCCCAGCGGCTGCCGTCGCTGCTGTCCTGGGAGGAGTGGGGGCGCTCGGCCCCGGAAGGCGCGGCGCCCGCCGTTCCGCCGCTGCTCTGCCATGGTTCGGGCGACGCGGTGACCGTCCCGTCGCTGGTGCCCGGCGCCGGTCAGGCGCCGCGCTGGGTGGTGGCCCCCGACACCCGTCATCCGTGGCTGCCGGGCCCCGAGGTGCTGCTGTGGGCGTGCGTACGGGCGAGCCGCCCCCTGGTGCGGACGGCGGCCACCCGGCCCCGCACCGGCGCGGTGACGAGCCTGCCGGGCTCCCGCCCCTGAGCTGCGCGGGGGGCCTGTCATATCGATTTTTCTTCGCACCGATCCTGGTGCTAAAGTCAACGACGTCAGCAGGCGCCGCTAGCTCAGTTGGTTAGAGCAGCTGACTCTTAATCAGCGGGTCCGGGGTTCGAGTCCCTGGCGGCGCACAGACAGAGAAAGCCCCTCGCGGAAGCGGGGGGTTTTCTCGTGCGGCCCCGCCGCCCCCGCCGTCACACCCCCGTCGTGACCTTCACCGTCCACGCCCCCGTCCGTGTGCGGTCCGCCACCTCCACCTTCGTCCCCGTCCCCTCCCCCGGCACCGTGAACGCCTCCCCGATTCCCAGCGGCGCGTCCGCCAGCGGCGGGTAGACCGACTGGTCCCAGCACGCCTCGCTGTCCGGATGGGTGTCCACCACGTCGATGGGCCCGCCGCCCGACTCCGCCTCGCCGCGCACCCGGTAGATCAGCACGCCCTCGGTACAGGTGGTCGCGTCGTTCCCGGTCGAGCCGCGCGCCTCGATCGCCAGGGCCGAGTGCTCGCTCGTCCTGACGACGGCGAGCCGGGTCCCGGCGCTCGCGCCGGCCGGGGGCGCGGCGTCCAGCGGTTCCAGGGTGAGCATGCTGGTGCCCGTGGGCTTCACACAGCTCACCTGCCGCCGCTCCAGCCAGCCCAGCTTCCACTTGTGCCAGCCGAACAGGTCGGGCGCCAGGCCGAATTGACTGCCCATCACGTCCCAGTCGCCGACGTGGGTGTCCCAGTCGCCCTTGCCGTCGGTCGGCCGGTGGTAGAGGTCGGGCAGGTCGAAGACGTGCCCGGTCTCGTGGGCCAGCACGTTGCGGTCGGGCGGGTGCCGTTCGAAGACGGTGACGACGCGCTTGATGTCCGTACCGTCCGCGCTCATGGGGTGATCGAAGTTGACCACTTTCGTCGCGTCGGAGTCCACGCCGGGCGCGTCCGGGTCGGCGACCAGATAGACGACGTCGTACCGCGAGAAGTCGATCACCGGATCGGCGACCGTCAGCGCGTCCCGCAGGTAGGCCGTGCGCATCGCCGGATCCCAGTCGCGCTTTATGGCGTAGTCCGTGGAGCCGCGCGGCATCTCGATCCACTGGAGCCGCGGGTGCGGGCGCAGGGCGAACTTTCCGTACGAGGCCCGCTCGAAGAATCTGCTGGTCGCCGGGAAGTGGTCGGCCACCAGCTCGGCGGGCCCGATGCGCGGCGTCGCGTCCGGGAAGGACAGGAAGACCATGACCGCGTCCAGGGTCCTGGCCGGGCGCGGGTAGGAGGCGTTCCAGGTGTCGAGGCCGAGCGAGTGGTGCGCGGTGGTACGCGGCAGGGCGCACGGCCCGGCGGAGCCGGCGGCCACGGCGGGGCCCGCCACCAGTGAAGTGGCGGCGACCGCGACGAGTGAGGTGAAGGCCGCCGCGGTACTGCGCAGGCGCGGCCGTCCCACTCCCCCGGGTGTCGGGCGACGCTCCACGTGGACCTCCGGCTGAGGAATGCGGGACAGCTCACCCACCTTGTGCTGTTTTGAGGCGATACGCCCTGTTCCAGTGGCCCAGTTGGGTGAGTGCGCCGACACCCCCGACGGATCACGGAAAGTCACAATCGATCAGCCCTGAAACATGGGGAGACATCCCGCGCCGCAGCCGAGCAGAAACGATCGTCCGCCGTCCCGGCGTCCACGGCGTACGCCCGGGTTCACCACCGGGGAGCTGGAACGGCCTACCGGCCAGCCTCTATGATCGGCACACTTTCTGCGCCGAACTTCGCGAATCACACCCCTGTACGACACCACTGCACCGCGGGAGCCAGCCGTGAGCGGAATCTCCGAAGGGCCGCGATCCGCGGCAGTCGCGGCACCCGATCCCACCACGCCGTCCGTCACGGAACGTGATGCTCTGGGCAGCGTGCAGCGCGACTGTCGCGCCGCCTTCAATGCCGCCCAGTTCCCCATGGCCGTCGTGGACCGCCGAGGCACGGTCGTCACCGCCAACGACGCCCTCGCCGAGCTGGTCGGCACCGACCGCGCGGCCCTGCGCGACCGCGCCGCCGCCGATCTGGTCGACCTCGCCTCCGACGAGCGGACCTGGTACGCGTACCACGAGGTGCTGCGCGGCCGGCGCTCCCGCTTCCGCTGCACCCGTCGCCTCAAACACCCCGACGGCCGCGCACTGTGGGCCGAGGTCAGCGTCGCGCCCCTGCCCGACGGCGGCAGCGTCCTGCTCTCCGTCACGGACATCAGTGAGCGGCGCGAACTCCAGGCCAGGCTCCGCCATCTCCAGATGCACGACCCGGTGACCCGGCTGCCCAACCGCACGCTCTTCTTCGAGCGTCTGTCGACCGCACTGGAATCGTCGTACGACCATGGCAGAACAGGGCGGATCGGGCTCTGCTATCTGGACCTGGACGGGTTCAAGGCCGTCAACGACACGCTCGGACACCGGGTCGGCGACCGGCTGCTCGCCGCCGTCGCGGGCCGGCTCACCGAGTGCGCCGACAACGACCCGCACCGCCACGGCGGCAGTCATCTCGTCGCGCGCCTCGGCGGCGACGAGTTCGCGATCCTGGTCGAGGACTCGGCCGGTACGGAACAGCTCGCCGACCTCGCCCGCGCCGTACTCGCCGCGCTCCAGCTCCCCTTCGACCTGGCCGGCCAGCGGCTGTCGGTCTCGGCGTCGATCGGCGTGGTCGAACGGGCCGCCGATGGCACCACCCCCACCGGGCTGATGCAGGTCGCCGACACCACGCTGTACTGGGCGAAGGCGGACGGCAAGGCGCGCTGGACCCTCTTCGACCCGGAGCGCAACGCGCACCGGATGACCCGTCAGGCGCTCTCGTCCACACTGCGCCCGGCGGTCGAGCGCGAGGAGTTCGTGCTCCAGTACCAGCCGCTGGTGGGCATGGCCGACGGCGCCGTCCACGGGGTGGAGGCGCTGGTGCGCTGGAACCACCCGCAGTTCGGCATCCTCGCGCCCAACCGCTTCATCGGGATCGCCGAGGAGGACGGTTCGATCGTCCAGCTCGGGCGCTGGGTGCTGCGTACGGCCTGTCTCCAGGCCCGCCAGTGGCACCGGGACCATCCGGCGGACCGGCCGCTGTTCGTGAGCGTCAACGTCGCCGTACGGCAGGTGTGGGACTCCGACCTGGTGGCCGATGTGGCGGCGATCCTGGCCGAGACGGGGCTCGCGCCGCATCTGCTGCAACTGGAGCTGACCGAGTCCGCGGTGATGGGCTCGGCGGGCCGGCCGCTCCAGGCGCTCCAGGCGCTGAGCGACATGGGTGTGCGGATCGCCATCGACGACTTCGGGACGGGCTACTCGAACCTGGCGTATCTGAGCCGGCTGCCCGTCTCCGTACTGAAGCTGGACGGGTCCTTCGTACGGGGCTTCCGTTACGACGAAGGTGTGCACCCCAATCCGGCGGACGAGACGATCGTGGAGACCCTGGTGCATCTCGCGCACCGGCTGGGTCTCACCGTCACGGCGGAGTGCGTGGAGACGGCGGGGCAGGCGGCGCGGCTGCGCCGGATCGGGTGCGACACCGGGCAGGGCTGGCTGTACTCGCGGGCGGTGGCGCCGGAGCGGATCGCGGAGATGATCGGGGTCGGCCCGCTGAAGGCCTGACCCCGGTCACCACGGACGAAGGCCCGGATCGGCACGGACGAAGGCCCGGATCGGCACGGCGGAGGGCCCGGCCCCGGGCGCCTCCGCGGTCAGACGGGGGCGCGCGCCCGCGGGTCCCGCGCCGCCGGGCCCCGCGTCCGTCAGGCGGGCAGCCCGTACGCGTCGGCGATCAGACCGTAGCTGCGCAGCCTGGCCTCGCCGCCGTGGGCGTTGGCGGTGATCATCAACTCGTCGGCGCCGGTGCGCTTCTGGAGGTCGTCGAGGCCGGTTCGGACGGCGTCCGGCGTGCCGTGGACGATGTTCGTCAGCCAGCCGTCGACGAAGTCACGCTCCTGCGGGCTGAAGCTGTACGCCTCCGCCTCCTCGGGCGTCGGGACCAGCCCGGGGCGCCCGGTGCGCAGCCGCAGCATCGACAGCGCGCCGGTCAGGACCTGGCGGCGGGCCTCGTTCTCGTCGTCGGCGGCCAGGGCGGCGACGCCGATCACCGCGTACGGGGCGTCGAGCACGGCGGACGGCCGGAAGGACTCCCGGTACAGCTCCAGCGCGGGGATGGTGTTCTGCGCGGAGAAGTGGTGCGCGAAGGCGAAGGGCAGCCCGAGCGTGGCGGCGAGCCGGGCGCTGAAGCCGGAGGAGCCGAGGAGCCAGAGCGGCGGCCGGGCGGCGGGGCCCTGGACGGGGCCGGGGACGGCGTGGATCCGGGAGTACGGGTGCCCGTTGGGGAAGTCGTCGTCCAGGAAGCGGGTGAGTTCCGCGAGCTGCTGCGGGAAGTCGTCGGCGCCCTCGTTCAGCCGGTCGGTGCGGCGCAGCGCGGCGGCGGTGGCCCCGTCGGTGCCGGGCGCCCGCCCCAGCCCGAGGTCGACCCGGCCGGGGGCCATGGCCTCCAGGGTGCCGAACTGCTCGGCGATGACGAGCGGCGCGTGGTTGGGCAGCATCACGCCGCCCGAACCGAGCCGGATGCGCTCGGTGTGGGCGGCGAGATGGGCCAGGATCACGGCGGGCGACGAGGAAGCGACACCGGGCATCGAGTGGTGCTCGGCGACCCAGTGCCGGTGGTAGCCCCGGCGCTCGCCGAGCTTGGCGATCTCCACGCTGGTCCGCAGGGACTCGCGCGCGGTGCTGCCGCTACCGACGGTGACCAGATCCAGCACGGACAGCGGCACGGGCGCGCTGCCCAGCGCCGTACCTCGAATTGCGTCAACCACCGGTGCGGCCTTCCTTCTGAGCGGGAGATGAGTACAGCCCGGCTCAACAGGAGGATGACTCCGCTTTATTCCCGGGGCCGGCCTGCGGGCCGGCCCCGGTCACCCGGTCCGGGGGTGCCCCGCACCCCTCGGTCGCGTCAGTCGCGGCTCGCGAACAGCGTCCCCAGCTTCGGGGCCCACGCGCGGCGCTCCACCAGCCGCAGGCCCTCCCAGACCGTCACCTGGTTCGCGGTGAGGACCGGTTTGCCCAGGGCCTCCTCCAGCTCCGGCAGAAACGCCACGGTGTGCAGCGCCGTGTCGGGGAGGAGGACCACCTCCGCGTCCGGGTGGTCGCCCTCGCGGGCCAGGGCCAGGACCTCGTCCCGGCCCCACGTACCGACCTCGGCCGCGGTGATGATGCCGCTGCCGCGTGTGGAGACCACCTCGATGCCCGCCGCCTTCAGGAACGCGGCGAAGTAACCGGCCACATCGTCCGGATAGGTCGCGGCGACCGCGACCCGGGTCGCGCCCAGCGCCTGCACGGCGTGCGCGAAGGCGAAGGACGTGCTCGAAGCCGGCAGCCCCGCCTCCAGCGCCAGCTTGCGGGCCTGCTCGTGCGCGCCGTCCCAGCCGTACACGAAGCTGCCGCTCGTGCACGCCCAGACCACGGACTCGGCGCCCGCCATCCGCAGCTCCTCGACGCCGTCCGCCAGCCGGTGCGCCGCGCCCATTTCCAGGAGCGCGTCGACCCGGTGGGCGTCCTCGCCGATGTCGGTGTGGACGAGGGGCAGTCTGATGTCGCTGTCGAAGAGCATCTCCAGACGGGGGTAGTCGTCCTCGGCGGAGTGGCCGGGGTAGAGAAGTCCGACGGTCGTCATGTCCACCCTTCCTGTTCCTCGGTCGGAGTGTCCGGCTGGGAGGGCTGTGCCCACTCACCGGGCTGGACCGGCTGGGCGTCCTGCATGTGCTGGACCGTTTCCATCCGTCCCATCTCCGCGATACCGGGGATGTCGCTGATCTCGGAGATCTCGTTGAACTGCGCGATCTCTCCGAGGGGGACCTCCGGGACCGGAATCCCGGAGATTCCCGAGATCTCGGGAATCTCTCCCATCTCTTCCAGCGTAGGCACGCGGCGGGCCGGAGGCGGGTCGAGCAGCAGACCCTGGTACGGGCCGACCGCGTGCGCCCCGATTCTGCGCAGGGCCGCCCACATCGTGACCTGGTTCGCCGACAGCACCGGCATCCTCAGCTCGGCCTCCAACTGTGGGATCGCGTCGTATGTCGGCAGGTTCGTACAGCTGATGAACAGCGCGTCGGCCGCGCCGACGACGGCCCGCCGCGCCATGTCCACGACCGACCGGTACGGCACCTTCCAGATGTGCCGGGTCAGCCCCAGAAAGGCGCGACCCGTGACGGTTACCCCGGCCTCCGCCAGGTAGTCCTCCAGCGACTCGGTGACCGACTCCGTATAGGGGGTGACCAGCGCGATCCGTTTCGCGCCCAGCTCTTCGAGCGCTTCGAGCAGCGCGCCCGACGTGGTGAGCGAGGGCACCTCGCCCGCCGTGTTCATCGCCTCGCACATGGCCCGCTCGCCGACGACACCGCCGACGAAGCTGCCCGACGTGCAGGCGTACGCGATCACCTCTGGTTCGGACGCCCCAAGGGCCCTCACCGCCTCTCCGAGGGTCTCGTGCTCACTCACCAGCCGGGCGAGGTCCAGCGACACCTCGACGGGGACATAGGGGGTCCTCGTCAGGCGCAGCGAGATCTCGTCGGGCATCCATCGCCAGAGTTCGCGGTCGAGAGCAAAATCGAAAGGGGCGACCACGCCGACACCACGCTGCGGCTGTGGTCCACCCAGAAAGGAGACATCCATCGCACGGCCCCCTTTGGCTGTTGTTGACGACGGTAGGAGGTGAATGCGAGCGTGGTCAATCCGCACAGGAAATACGTTGCACCGAATTTTCCTCGGGGAAATCCCCGCCCCGCTCCGAAGGGCTCTCCCGATGGCTGAACCGACTCTTCTCGTCCTGGGTGCCGACCCGCCGCCGCGCCTCGGCCGGCTGACCGGCCGGGCCCGGATCCGGTACGCCGACGACTCCACCCTCGCTGCTCAACTCCCCCTGGCCGACGTCTTGTTGGCGTGGGACTTCACCTCGGACGCGATCCGGCTCGCCTGGCCGGGCGACGGCCCGCGGCCGGCCTGGGTGCACACGGCGAGCGCCGGGGTGGACCGGCTGCTGTGTCCCGAGTTGATCAACTCCGAAACATTGGTGACCAACGCCCGCGGCATCTTCGAGGAGCCCATTGCCGAATACGTGGCGAGTCTTGTACTTGCCATGGCCAAGGACCTGCCGGGAACTCTCGAACTCCAGCGGCAACGGCGCTGGCGTCACCGTGAGGGACTACGTGTCGCCGAGAGTCGCGCGACGGTCGTCGGCGCGGGTCCGATCGGCCGGGCCATCGCCGAGACGCTGAAGGCGCTCGGGGTGACGGTCGCGGTCACCGGCCGCACGGCGCGCCCGGGGATCCACGGCGCCGACCAGCTCGACCGGCTGCTGATCCGCTCCGACTGGGTGATCTGCGCCGCGCCGCTCACGGAGAGCACCCGCGGCATGTTCGACGCGCGCCTCTTCGGACTGATGCAGCCGTCCGCCCGCTTCATCAATGTCGGCCGCGGCCAGCTCGTGGACGAGAACGCGCTGGTGGAGGCCGTGTCCAAGCGGTGGATCGCGGGCGCGGCCCTCGATGTCTTCGAGTCGGAGCCGCTCGATCCGGAGAGCCGGCTGTGGGACGTGCCCGGTCTGATCGTGTCGCCGCACATGAGCGGTGACACCGTGGGCTGGCGGGACCGGCTGGGCGAGCAGTTCGTCGGTCTTTACGACATTTGGGCGTCCGGAGAGCCGTTGCCTAACGTGGTGGACAAGAAACGTGGGTACGTCCCCATGCATGACTGAGTCCATGTTCCTCACCGATCTCACCGCCCGACAGCTGCTGGCCGGTTACGAGAAGGGCGACTTCTCACCGGTCGACGTGGTGCGCGCCACGCTGGACCGGATCGAGGCGGTCGAACCGCTCGTCAACGCCTTCGTCCGGGTCGACGCCGACGAGGCGCTGGCCGCCGCCGAGGCGTCCACCACCCGATGGCGCGGCAAGAAGCCGCAGGGGCTCCTCGACGGCGTCCCCGTCTCGGTGAAGGACATCTTCCTCCAGCGCGGCGGGCCGACCCTGCGTGGTTCGCGGACCGTCGACCCGGCCGGCCGCTGGACCGAGGACGCGCCCGCCGTGGCCCGGCTGCGCGAGAACGGCGCGGTCCTGATCGGCAAGACGACGACCCCGGAGTTCGGCTGGAAGGGCGTGACGGACTCCCCGCTGAGCGGGGTGACCCGTAATCCGTACGACCTGTCCAGGACGGCCGGCGGATCGAGCGGCGGCAGCGCGGCGGCGGTCGCGCTCGGCGCGGGTCCGCTGTCGATCGGCACGGACGGCGGCGGCTCCGTCCGGATCCCGGCGTCCTTCTGCGGGATCTTCGCGCTCAAACCCACCTACGGGCGCATCCCGCTCTATCCGTCGAGTCCGTTCGGCACGCTGGCGCACGCCGGCCCGATGACACGGGACGCCGCCGACGCGGCGCTGCTGCTCGACGTCATCAGCGGCCCCGACTGGCGCGACTGGTCGCAGCTCGCCCCCGCGCCCGGCCTGCGCGCCGGTCTCGGGGAGGGCGTGACGGGACTGCGGATCGGGTATTCGCCATCGTTCGGCGGCCAGGTCGCGGTGCGGCCGGACGTCGCGGCGGCGGTACGGCGCGGGGTGGGGCGGCTCGCCGAGCTGGGCGCGTACATCGAGGAGGCCGACCCCGACATCTCGGACCCGGTCGAGGCGTTCCACACCCTGTGGTTCACCGGCGCCGCGCGGGTGACACAGCCGCTCGGCGACGAGCAGCGCGCGCTGCTCGACCCGGGGCTGCGGGAGGTCGTGGCGGCCGGGTCGGAGGCGAGCGCGCTGGACTATCTGGCGGCGGTGGACGCGCGGATGGAGCTGGGCCGGCGGCTCGGGCGGTTCCACGAGACGTACGACCTGCTGGTCACACCCACCCTGCCGATCACCGCCTTCGAGGCGGGCGTGGAGGTGCCGAAGGACTCGGGGCACCGGCGCTGGACCGGCTGGACCCCGTTCACCTATCCCTTCAACCTGACGCAGCAGCCCGCGGCGACCGTGCCGTGCGGGGTGGACGCGGACGGGCTGCCGATCGGACTCCAGCTGATCGGCGCCCGCCACGCGGACGCGCTGGTGATGCGGGCGGCACACGCGCTGTACGAGTCGGGAGCGGCGTCGCTCCCGGCCCCCACCGGCGCGTAGCTCCCGGCGAGGCGGGCCGTGGCCGGCGGGCCCCGCTGGGCCCGCCTCCGGCCGGCGCCTACACCCGCGCCCCAACCCGCGACCAGCCCCGCCCAGCCCCGCTCAGACCCGCCGGAAGTTGAGCGTCTCGCCGGTCGCGCCCGCGCGCCACAGGTCCTGGCACGCCTCCGCCATCTCCGGCAGCCCGTCCACGACCGAGCCCCACACGATGCCGGGGATCCACCCCGTGTCGCCGTTGATCAGCAGGTTGTTGCGCTCGTAGAACAGCGCGAGGTCGACGACGGTACGGCGGCCCCGGTGGGCGGCCTGGTCCTCGTACCCGTACGACGTGGTGCCGAGCACCGTGTCGGAGAAGGTGAAATAGCACAGATCGCCGGGGATGGGGGTGACCGTCGGGTTCTCCAGCGGCGGCTCCTCGGCCGCGAACCCGGGCATCAGCGCGTAGATCTCGTTGCGCGCGTACTTGGCGTGATAGACGTCACCGCCCAGCGGCAGCGCGTCCCACACCGCGGCGCAGGTGATCGGGGCCAGTTCGTCGAGGAGCTTGGCGGTGCAGCGTACGCCGCGCTTGTCCAGGGACACTTCGATGAAGCGGTCGCTCATGGTTCTCGCGCCCTTCTCGTCGGTTCGGATGCAGCCTGTGTCCGGCCATGAATACCCGCCCCGGCCGAGCGAATGCCGGGCCGGGCGGACCCGCCCCGCCGCGGGTAACGATAGGCATATCGGTCCGAAAATGATCCGCATACCCTCGAACGTTTCGGGTAGCCGCGCGCCTATGGCTCCACTAAAGGGGAACAACACACGAAGCACGGGAAGCGGGCTCCGGCGCCGTTCGCTGCTCGCCGGTGCCGCGGCACTCGGCGTCGCGGGCGCGGTCGGAGCCACCAGCGGATGCAGCCGCGTGGCCACCGCCGACGCCGGGGACGGGGGGACCCTCCTGGACCAGCTGCGCGCCAAGGGGACGGTGCGCCTCGGGCTGGCGGGTGAGCAGCCGTACAGCTACATCGGCAAGGACGGTGAGATGACGGGCTCGGCCCCGGCCATCGCCAGCCGAATCTTCAAGGAGCTGGGCGTGGACAGCGTCCAGCCCTTCGCCACCGAGTTCGGCTCGCTGATCACGGGACTGAACTCGCTCCAGTTCGATGTGGTGGCCGCCGGGATGTACATCAACCCGGAACGCTGCGAGCAGGTCATCTTCGCGGACCCCGAGTACCAGATGCTCGACGCGTTCATCGTGCCGAAGGGCAACCCGAAGAACCTGAACAGCTACAAGGACATCGCCGAGGCGGGCGCCAGGATGGCGACCGGTGTCGGTTACGCGGAGATCGGCTACGCGGAGGAGGCCGGGGTCAAGGACATCACGACCCTGCCCGACCAGCTGGCCGGACTGCTCGCCGTCGAGCAGGGCCGTGTCGATGTCTTCGCCGGCACGGCGGTGACGGTGTTCAACGTGATCAAGGAGACCGAGAGCACCAAGGCCGAGGCCACCAAAGAGGTCACGCCGATCGTGGACGGCAAGCCCGTCATCGACGTCGGCGGCTTCGCCTTCCGCTCACCGGAGACCAACCTCCGCGACTCCTTCAACCGTGAGCTGCACAAGCTCAAGAAGAGCGGCGAACTCCTGGAGATCATGCGGCCCTTCGGCTTCACGAAGGACCAGATGACGACCATCACGGCCAAGGAGAAGTGCGCGCCATGAGCGAAATCACCTGGGGTCTGTGGGAGATACTCCTCAAGGGCGTGTGGATCACCGTCCAGCTGACCGTCTTCAGCGCCGCGCTGGCCGCCGTGGTCGCCCTGGTCGTCGGGCTCGCCCGCTCCCACCGGCTGTGGATCGTGCGCTTCATATCCGGGGCCTACTTCGAGATATTCCGCGGCACGTCCGCGCTGATCCTGATGTTCTGGATCTTCTTCGTGCTCCCGCTGGGCTTCGGCTGGCAGCTCGTCCCGCTGTGGGCGGCGACGCTGGCGCTCGGGCTCACCTACGGGGCGTACGGCTCCGAGGTCGTCCGGGGCGCGGTGCAGGCCGTGGCTCCCGCGCAGCGCGAGGCGGGGATCGCGCTGAGCTTCACGCCCGCGCAGCAGCTGCGGAAGATCATCCTGCCGCAGGCCTGGCCGGAGATGATCCCGCCGTTCAACAACCTGCTGATCGAACTGCTCAAGGGCACGGCACTGGTCTCCATCATGGGCGTGGCCGACATCGCCTTCGGTGCGTCGCTGGTGCGTAACGCGACAGGTCAGAGCGCGCCCGTCTACACGATCATCCTGCTGATGTACTTCGTCCTCGCCTTCGTGCTCACGCGCGGTATGCGCGTCCTGGAGCGGCAGGCGAAGGCCGGGATCGGACAGCGCCCCGAGAAGACGTCGTGGTGGCCCGGACGCAAGGCCGAGGTCCCCCAGCAGCAGCAGCCGGACGCCGCCGTGGCGACCGCGGGAGGTGAGCGCTGATGCAGTGGAACTGGTCCGCGGTCGGCGACTTCATGCCGATGTTCTGGGACGGCCTGCTCGTCACACTCCAGGCACTGTTCCTGGGCGCGCTGCTCGCCTTCGCGCTCGGTCTCGTCTGGGCGATGGCCCAGCGATCCAGCCTGGCGGTGGTGCGCTGGCCGGTGAACGTCATCACCGAGTTCGTCCGCAACACCCCGCTGCTCGTGCAGCTGTTCTTCCTCTACTACGTGCTCCCCGAGTGGGGCATCACGCTCAGCGCCATGGTCACCGGTGTGGTCGGCCTGGGCCTGCACTACTCGACGTACACCGCCGAGGTCTACCGCGCCGGTATCGACGGCGTCCCGGCCGGCCAGTGGGAGGCGGCCAAGGCGCTCAATCTGCCGAGGTCGCGCACCTGGGGTGCGGTGATCCTCCCGCAGGCGATCCGCCGCGTCGTGCCCGCGCTGGGCAACTACGTCATCGCGATGCTGAAGGACACTCCGATGCTGTTCGTCATCGGAGTGCTGGAAATGCTCGGCGAGGCACGGCAGTTCGCCTCCGAGACCTTCCTGACGGTCGAGGTCTTCACCGTCGTCGGTGTGGCCTTCATCGTCATCTCCTATCCGGCATCCCTTCTCATGCGAGCATTGGAGCGTCGCCTTGTCCGCTGACAGCACACCCGCCAACACCTCGAAGGAAACGGCCAATCCCGCCGCCGACGGCAGCGAGCTGATCCGCTTCGACAAGGTCACCAAGCGGTTCGGGACCAACACGGTCCTGGACTCACTGGACTTCACGGTCAACTCCGGCAAGCACGTGACGCTGATCGGCGCCTCCGGATCGGGCAAGACGACGATCCTCAGACTCCTGATGACGCTGATCAGGCCGGAGGAGGGCACCATCAAGGTGGCCGGCGACTACCTCACGCACGAGGAGAAGGACGGCAGGCTCGTCCCCGCCGGCGAGCGCCATGTCCGTGAGGTGCGCAAGAACATCGGCATGGTGTTCCAGCAGTTCAACCTCTTCCCGAACATGAAGGTGCTGCGGAACGTCACCGAGGCACCCGTGCATGTGCTCGGTCTGTCCACGGACGAGGCCGACGAGCGGGCGCGCGGGCTGCTCGACCTGGTGGGGCTCGGGGACCGCTGCGACGCGTATCCGAGCCAGCTCTCGGGCGGGCAGCAGCAGCGGGTGGCGATAGCGCGGGCCCTCGCGATGCGACCGCAGGTCCTGCTCCTGGACGAGGTGACGTCGGCGCTCGACCCGGAGTTGGTCGCCGGCGTTCTGGACGTACTGAGGGACATCGCCCGGACGACGGACATCACGATGCTCTGCGTGACGCACGAGATGAACTTCGCGCGCGACATATCCGACGACGTACTGATGTTCGACGCCGGGCGGGTCATCGAGTCGGGACCGCCGGAGAAGATGTTCAGCGACCCGGAGCACGAGCGCACCAGGGAGTTCCTGAGCGCGGTGCTGTAGGCATCCGTCGCGTCCGCCAACAGGCGTACGCCCGGCGCGTTCACGCAGGCGGCGGCCTCGCCGAATTCGGGGGAACCCGGTCCTTCCCAGCGGACCGGGTTCCCCCGTTTCCGGGTCCGGCCACTCGGATGGTTGTGCCGCTGGCATATGCCTAGGCGATACGCCCCAGCTAGAGCCGCCGGACGGGCCGCCCTTCTGGTCAACAGCCGCCCCGGAAGGGGGTCTTGACGGCTATCGTGGTAGGGAAGCTTGCGGTCACAACCTGCTAGGGGGAAACCGTGGCGCTGAAGCCAGAGCCGACCGCGCCGTTCCACTCGGTGCAATACGTCCTGCGCGTCCTCGAAACGGTTTCCAGGCACGCCGGTGGCGTGATGGATGTCCAGATCGCCCGCGAGACGGGGCTGCCGACCGGCCATCTCGCCCCGCTGCTGGCTATGTTGCGGCGCGAGGGCTATGTGGAGCAGGTGACGGACGGCGCGTATGTCATAGGCGACTCGCTGGTCCTGCTCGGTTCCGGCACCACCCGCGAGGAGGCCCTGGAGTCCAAACTCCAGGACACGCTGGGCGAGTTGCGCGACTCGGTCGGCGCGGCCGTCTACATCAGCCGGTACATCGACGGCGAGGTCAAGATCACTCAGTACGCCGACGGGCCCGACGCGCCCGCCGTCAACGAGTGGGTGGACTTCCGCTCGGCGGCGCACGCCAGCGCGGTCGGCAAATGCCTGCTGACCCAGCTCGACCAGAACAGCCGCCGGGACCATCTCTCCCGCCACAAGATCGCGCGGCTCACCTCACGGACCATCACCAACGAGCGCGTGCTGTTCTCGAAGCTGGACAGCCAGCCGGCGACGGTGCCGATCCTGGACCTCCAGGAGTACGCGGTGGGCACGGTCTGCGCGGCGGTCCCGCTGACGGCGGGTTCGGCGGTCGGCTGTCTCGCGCTGTCGATGCCGATCGAGCACGCGCACCGGCTGCGCTCGGCGGCGGACACCCTCAACCGGGGCGCGGCGCCGGTGGTGCTCTCGCTGGCCATCTGACCGAGACCGGCCGCCGTACGGGGGGTGCGGCACACACCCCGCGTACGACGGCCCGGCCCGTCAGCGATGAAGCAGACCCTCGCCGGTCACATGCTGATGGAACTGCGTCGTGCGGTACTGCGTCATGCGATACCGCCTCGTGCGGTACTGCGTCGTGCGGAACTGATCGGGACTGATCAGAACTTGACGTCCGAGCAGGCGTAGAACGCGTTGGTGGTGTCCGCGACGTTCCAGACGGCCAGGACGATGTGCTTGCCCGTCTTCCCGGCGGGCATCGAGCCCTGGTGGACGAGCGTGGCCGGCGGCTGCTGGTTGCCGTACGGCACGGTCATGAACGGCTGCGGGTCGAGGGCCGCGCGGGTGAGCGGCTTGGTCGGGTCCCATCCGTTCTTGGTGATGTAGTAGCGGAAGTCGGACGTGGAGTGCCGGGCGGTGAACTGCCAGCGGAAGCTGTAGGACTGTCCGGCGGTGACGTTGGTGGCGGGCCAGTTGCCGCCGCGCGGGTCGTCGAGCTGCGCGAAGCCGCCGTTGCCGCCCGCGCAGATCTTGCCGTCGGCGGGACCCGCGCCGGGGAAGCCCTTGGGCCCCTCGACGCTCTGCGGCTCCCACTGGATGCTTCCGCACCCGGTGACGGTGCCGGCCTGGCACAGCTTCTGACGGCTGATCGGTGAGTCGGTGTAACCGTGGCTGTTCGCGCTGCCGGTGGCGAGCAGGGACACGCCCGCCACCGCGAGACCGAGTACGGCGGCGCTGATTCTCTTCTTTCGCATGCTCTCGCTCCTGGGGACCGTGGAGTGTTCGGTGAGCTGTGCTGCACGCGTGCGGTGGTGCGGTGACTCCTGACTGCGCAATCAGGTCTAGACCAAGTCCCACAGTATTGACCGAAGTTGACCGTGTCCATAACAACGACCAAGAAAGGTCCAGACCAATCAACGAGAGCGGAACGGTCAGTTCCCCTCGTTCAACCCGTGCCTGCCGGTGTAGAACGCCACGGTCAGGTCCTTCACGAGGACCTTGCGCTCGTAGTCGTCCAGCTCCACAAGACCCCGCGACGTCAGCCGGTGCACCGTGTCGTCCACCGCGTCGACCACCGACGTGAGCACCGTGTCCCGGTGCCTGGCGTCGATCGCCGCGATCCGGCTGCGCTGCATCGCGGCCGAGATCTCCGGCGCGTACTCGATCCGCGTCGGCTGCGCCGAGAAGACGTCCAGCCCGACCGGCCGGCACTCGGCCGACAGCATCCGGGTCAGCGCGTCGCCGACCACCTCGGCGTTACGCAGCGTCGGCGCGGCCTCGTGGAAGGCGTCGGCGGGCAGTTGCGAGAGCACCCGCGCCATCGCCGCCTCGACCTGCTCGCGCAGATACTCCTCGTGGTCGCGCACCCCGAGCGCCGCCCGGACGGTGTCCCTGACCCGCCAGACCACCAGGACCACGACGCGCAGCGCCGTACCGTTCGCGTCGACGGCGGGCATCGGCTCACTGCGCCAGTGCCGGAGCCGTACGTCCACGCGGCGGCGCAGCAGCAGCGGGCTGACCCAGAGAAGTCCCGTACGGCGCACGCTCCCCCGGTACTCGCCGAAGAGCGTCAGGACCCATGCGTGCCCGACCCGGCCGCGGCCGAGCCCGCCGAAGGCGAAGAGCGTGAGCGTCACGGCGACGGTGAGCAGCGCCCACATGCCGATGCCGATGCCGTTGTACGGATTCGAGGCCAGCCCGAACATCTGCGTCAGCGCGTCGGGTACGGCCCCGACCCACCAGAGCACCACGGCGCAGCCGAACAGCCCGGCGACACCGACCAGCGCCGCCGTCCAGCCGGGCAGCGTGGGACCGGGCCGCTCGACCAGCTTCGTGTCCACGGGCGTCGCCGGCCGCGAGGTGGCGGCGGGCGGCAGGACCGGCGCGGAGACGACGGGCGCGCGGCGGGCGCGCGGGCGTCCGGCTGCCGGGCCGGTCACCTCGTCGTCACGGAAGAGGAGATGGACGGGGATCTCGTGGGTGGCCTCGCCGACGATGAGCGGGCTCCAGCGGTGGCTGTCGAAGGTGACGGAGGCCCGCGTAGGAACGGCGCCCCCGGACCCGGCGGGCACGGAGACGTCCCACACGGGGGCGGAGATCCCGCTGGTCGCGTTCGCGTCGGGCTGCCCTGACGGCTCGTCAGCGACCGTGCCGCCGTCGCCGTCGCCGTCGACCGGGCCGGACTCCGTGTCCGGTCCGACGTAACCGTCGGCGGCGGAAGCGTCCTCATCCGCCACCCGCGTGGCCCCGGCGTCCTCGTCCCGCTCGGGGCGGTCCTGCGGTTCGACGTACCCGGCCGGCGCCGGGATCTCCGCGTCCGGCACGGAGACGACCGGGGCCGCCGAGCGGACGTCCGCGTACAGGTACGCGGACGGCACGGAAGCGTCGACATGGGCGGCCGGAGCCGAATCGTCCGCGCCCTGTTCGGTACGGCTCTCCGCACCGACGTTCACGTCCGGTACGAGGGCGCCGTCCCGCTCGGGGCGCGCCTCCGGACCGACGTACGCGGCCGGGGCCGAGGCCCCCGCGTCCGGCTCGACGTACGCGGCCGAGACCGACGCCGACGCCGATGCCGAAACCTCGCCCTCCGGCACGAAGGCCGCCGCGGCTGCCGCGCCCGCCTCCCGCTGCGAGCGGATCTCCGCATCCCCGCGCACGGCCGGAGCGTCCTCGTCCCGGTCCGAGCCGGACCGTGAACCGGCATCTCCGGTGGGGCGCTCCGGGGAGTCCTGCGGCTCGACATACGCGGCCGGCTCCGGGGCGGCGGCGTCCGCACCCACGTGCGCGGTCGGCGGTACTTCCACCGACACGACCTCGGGCTCGCGCTCCTGTCCCGGCTCACGTCCCGGTTCACGTCCCTGCTCGCGGTCCTTCTCCGCCGACGCCCACTTCACGATGTCCGCGACCTCGGGGACCGTCCCGCCGTAGCAGGACTCCCGCTCGGCCTCCGCCGTGGCCGCCGTTCCCGGTGGCTCCCCCTCGTGGGGCGGGGCGGCGGGCTCGGCCGGCGGGCCCGTCAGCAGGCGGACGTTCTGGTACCAGCCGGCCGGGGGCTCCGGCGGCTCGGCCGGGGCCACGGGCTCGGCCCGGTCGACCGGATCCACCGGCTCCGCCGGCTCCCGTGCCGTCAGCGCGTTGCGTGCCGCCGCCCGCAGCGCCGGTGCGCCCCGCAGCATCTGCCCGTCGCCGTTCGGTTGCGATGTCTGTGTGGTCATCCTTGCCTCCGTCGTCATGCGAAGAGTCGTCGCCAAGTCTCGGGGCCGGGGTACCCGTCGGCCGCGCTGCCGCGCCAGCCCTGCGCCCGTTGGAAGTCCTCCACGTTGCGCCGGTCGGCCTCGCCCCAGCGCGGGCCGGGGCCGGAGACGTAGTGGCGGCCGTAGCCGCGCTCGACCAGCCGGTGGCCGAGCCGGGTGACGTGCGCGCCGGACCGGCCCGGCCGGAACTGCCCCGCCCCGGGGTACTCGGGTTTGGCCGCGCTCGTCCCGCCGGGACCGCCCGCGCCCGCCGCCCCCGCCGCCGGGATGTCCTTGCCGAGCCCGTTCACCAGATACCGCCAGGTGTCGGGTCCCGGCAGCCCGTCGGCCTCCGCACCCCGCCAGCCCTGCGCCCGCTGGAACGCCTCGGTGGCTCGGCGGTCGGCCTCGCCCCAACGGGGACCGGGGCCCACGCCGTAGAAGCGTGCGCCGCCCCGTGCGACGAGCATCTCGCCGAGCCGGGTGACGTTCGCGTTGTCGGCGCCGGGCCCGAACGACTTCGCACCGGGGAAGGCGGCCGGCTTCGGCGTGTCCACCGTCTCCGGTGTGCTGCCGCCACTGCCCCCGGCGACGCCCTTGTAGCGGTACGCGACGTAACTGGCCGAGTTGCTCCAGTACGCCATCGGCGTGGACTGCGCCCGCGTGCTCGGCTTCGTCTGCTCGTACGCGAGGTAGTAGGTGTGCGTGTAGTCGGTCCAGCCGCCGAACAGCGTCACGTGCGACCCCTTCGTGGGGTCGGACGGATTGTGGAACAGCAGCATGTCGCCGGGCTGGAGGTCCTCCCGCTCGATCCGGGTGCCGAAGCGGGACAGGCTGCCCGTCCACTCGTTGCCGTCCAGGTTCCAGGCCATCGAGACATAGCCCGAGCAGTCCTGGCGGTAGCCGTCGGACCAGTACTTCGTCATGGAGTAGGGGACCTTCGCGTCCACCCACAGCTTGGCGCGGTTGATGATGTCCGCGCGGCTGGTCCGGCGCAGCGTGTCGATCGAGTGGTCCGGCGAGGGTCCCGCCGACGGGGACCCGTACAGCGGGCCGCTGGCGCCCTGCGGGCTCGTCGGATCCGGTTCGGCGGCGGACGGCGGCCCGTCCGGCTGCGCCGTGCCGAGCGCGGGCCCGGCGGTGTCCGCGTCGGCCTCGCCCGCGCCCGCTCCCGAGACGCCGAGGGCGACGCCGGCCGCGGTGACGAGGACCAGGGCGCGGCGCGCGCCATGAGCGGCGGGGTGGCCGCCCGCGCGCAGGGACAGACCCCGCGCCAGCCGGCGGCGTTGTTCGGCGCAGCCGCCACAGGGGCAGTCGCAAGCGGGTTCGTACTCCTCGAAGACCGGTGCGGTCATGCGATCCCCTCCACGCTCGACAAGATGCTGTGCGGTGTTGCACGCGCGTCAGGCACTAACGGTCCTGACTAATCACATTTTGACGGATCAAAGGTAAAAAACGACCATCCGACAGGCCACATCGCTCATCAAATGGTCGGGAGCACTCCGGAGCGTCGGGTAGAGTTCTCCAGGTCAGCAGGCGCCGCTAGCTCAGTTGGTTAGAGCAGCTGACTCTTAATCAGCGGGTCCGGGGTTCGAGTCCCTGGCGGCGCACGCACGGCTGAGGCCTCTTCGCATCACGCGAAGGGGCCTCGCTCGTTTCCCCCGTATCGCGTGACGCGACGGGGCGGCCTTCGCGGCAACTTCACAGTCCGGCCACAGCTCCACCTTCGACCGGCGCCCCAATCAGGGCATATGACACGCAAGTAATATCTTTCACTCTTGCGATCTTGGCGGGGGTCATAGAACCTATCCTGAAGCCGACAGGCCCAAGGAAGCGCGCGTTCCGTGCAGTTGGGGCAGCTGAAGAATTTGCTCCGGTTTGCATACCGAGCGGGGTGGGGGTCCCGTTCATGGGCCGATGTCGCGAACAGCATCATGCAACCGGAAGGTCCCGATGCGCTGTCTGTACTGACGGCGGCGCGCGACCTGCCGGACCGACCGACTTATCACGCACCAGCATGCGTGCGGGGGGATGACTGATGACGTCGACGCCGAACGGCGAGCGGCCGAGGAACGACGCTTCCCGGACCACCCAGCTCCGGATCCCCTCGCAGTTGCGGACCGGCGGACACCGGCTCCGGCCCAAGAAGGAACTGCCCAAGTACGACTACGAGCACTACAGCCGGCTCGCCGGGCCGCTCACCCAGCCCGACCCCAACAAGCCGTACAAGGTGCAGTACCGCTCGCTGCTCTCGCAGGAGCCGCACCGGATCCGGGCCGCCCTGCTCCTCGGCGCCGCCCCGCTCCTGTCCCTCGGTCTCTTCGCCTGGCTGATGCAGCCGCAGCACTGGACCGAGCGCGACCCGAATCTCAAGAACGACACGCTGCTCGTCCTCGACATCGTGATGCTCGTCTCGATCGGACTGATCGAGCTGTTCCGCACGATGAACGTGCTGTCCAACGCGCACGCCACCCTGGTCGCACGTGACCCCGTCCCCGTCGTGCCCGCGAGCGGCACCCGCGTCGCCTTCCTCACCTCCTTCGTGCCGGGCAAGGAGCCCCTGGAGATGGTGACGAAGACGCTGGAGGCCGCCGTCAAGATCCGGCACCGCGGGCTGATGCACGTCTGGCTCCTCGACGAGGGCGACGACCCCGCCGTCAAGGAGGTCTGCGCGCGGCTCGGGGTGCACCACTTCTCCCGCAAGGGCGTGGCGAAGTGGAACCAGTCCAAGGGCGCGCACCGCGCGAAGACCAAGCACGGCAACTACAACGCCTGGCTCGACGCGCACGGCGACGACTACGACTTCTTCGCGTCCGTCGACACCGACCACATCCCGATGGCCAACTACCTGGAGCGGATGCTCGGTTACTTCCGCGACCCGGACGTCGGCTTCGTCATCGGCCCGCAGGTGTACGGCAACTACGACACGTTCGTCACGAAGGCCGCCGAGTCGCAGCAGTTCCTCTTCCACGCGCTGATCCAGCGCGCGGGCAACCGCTACGGCTCGCCGATGTTCGTCGGCACGAGCAACGCCGTACGCATCTCGGCGCTCAAGCAGATCGGCGGGCTGTACGACTCGATCACCGAGGACATGGCGACCGGATTTGAGATGCACCGCGCCAAGAACCCGCAGACGGGCAACAAGTGGCGCTCCGTGTACACCCCGGACGTGCTCGCCGTCGGTGAGGGCCCGACCGCCTGGACGGACTTCTTCACCCAGCAGCTGCGCTGGTCGCGGGGCACGTACGAGACGATCCTCAAGCAGTACTGGCGGGGCTTCACCACGCTGCCGCCCGGCAAGCTCTTCAACTACACGATGATGATCATCTTCTACCCCATGTCGGCGCTCAACTGGATCCTGGCGGCGCTGAGTTGCGCGCTGTTCCTGGGCATGGGCGCCTCGGGTGTGCAGATCGACCCGGCGATCTGGATGATGCTGTACGGCAACGCGTCCGCCCTCCAGATCGGCCTCTACATCTGGAACCGGCGGCACAACGTCTCGCCGCACGAGCCCGAGGGATCGGGCGGTCTCGCCGGTATGGCGATGTCCGCGCTCTCCGCGCCGATCTACGCGCGCTCGCTGCTCGACGCCGTACTGCGCCGCAAGAGCGGCTTCGTGGTGACGCCGAAGGGCGACTCGTCCAGCCCGGACACCCTGTTCGGGACGTTCCGGATCCATCTCTTCTTCATTCTCGTGTTCGCCGGCTCGCTGATCTCGTCCTTCTTCTTCGGGCACGATCATCCGGCGATGATCACGTGGGCGTCCCTGGCGCTGCTGATCACGGCGTCGCCGATCATCGTGTGGCGGCTGGGGATGCGGGCGGAGAAGAAGAAGCGCCGGAAGCACGGGGCGCACCGGGGCGGCGGGAGTACGCCTCCGGCCCCACGACAGTCCCCGCCGCAGTCCCCGTCACAGACTCCGAAGCAAGCCGCTCAGGCCACTCGGGCCCCGCAGCGAACGCCCCCCGGGGACCTCGACCAGACCGTACAGATTTCCCTTGGGGGACCTAAGCAATGAGTGCGCTTCCCGTCCGGCCGAACCACCGCAAGAACCGCGCCCGTCGCCTCGCGATAGGCGCCGCGGTGGTCGTCGTGGTGGCCGGGATGAACGGGCCGGCGATGTGGCGGTTCGGTTCGGAGCAGTACCACGACTACAAGATCAACCGGCCCGAGTACAAGGCCGAGAACGGTCACTGGGACTTTCTCGACATCCCGTCGAAGTACAAGATCAATTCCATTCACGCGTCGCTGCTGCACACCGGCAAAGTGCTGCTGATAGCCGGGTCGGGAAACAATCAGAAGAACTTCGACGCGAACAAGTTCGAGTCCGTCCTGTGGGACCCGGCGACGAACGACTTCAAGATGATCCCGACGCCCAAGGACATGTTCTGCTCCGGGCACACCCAACTGCCCGACGGCAAGCTCCTGGTGGCGGGCGGTACGAAGCGGTACGAGAAGCTCAAGGGCGACACCACCAAGGCCGGCGGCCTGATGGTCGTCCACAACGAGGATCCCGACAAGCCGATGACTCTGCCGGCGGGCACGATGTTCACCGGCAAGAAGAACGGCAAGACCTTCGAGTCCAAGGATCCGGTCCTGGTCGAGAAGGCGGAGAAGATATTCGACCCGGTGACCGGGGCCTTCCTGCGGACCGAGCCCGGACTGGGCCGTATCTACGTCGAGGCCAAGGAAACCGGGAAGAAGTACGAGACCGGCACCGAGGACAACTACCGGGTGCAGGGCATGAAGGGCGCCGACGCCCGTAACGTCTACGGCATCGCGCAGAAGCTCGCGCTCGACAAGAAGGACTTCCAAGGCATCAAGGACGCCTTCGAGTTCGACCCGGTCGCCGAGAAATACATCAAAGTGGACCCGATGAACGAGGCCCGCTGGTATCCGACGCTGACGACGCTTCAGGACGGCAAGGTCCTCGCGCTGTCGGGCCTCGACGAGATCGGGCAGATCGTCCCCGGCAAGGACGAGATCTACGACCCGGAGACCAAGGAGTGGGAGTACACCGGCATCATCCGGAAGTTCCCCACCTATCCGGCGATCTTCCTGATGGACAACGGCAAGCTCTTCTACAGCGGCTCCAACGCCGGTTACGGCCCCGCCGACGTCGGCCGCAAGCCCGGCATCTGGGACCTGGACACCAACAAGTTCGAGAACATCCCCGGTCTGAGCGACGCGGACACCATGGAAACGTCGGCCACCGTCATGCTGCCGCCCGCGCAGGACCAGAAGTTCATGGTCATCGGCGGCGGTGGCGTAGGCGAGTCCGAGAAGTCCAGCGAGAAGTCCCGGCTGGTCGATCTCAAGGACGACAAACCGGAGTTCAAGGACGGCGCCGCGCTCGACAAGGGCACCCGCTACCCCAGCGCGTCGCTGATGCCGGACGATTCGGTCCTGGTGACGGGCGGCGCCGAGGACTACCGGGGCCGCAGCGGCTCCAACATCCTCGAAGCGCGGATGTACGACCCGAAGGCGGGCGAGTACAAGCGCGTCGCCGACCCGCAGGTGGGCCGCAACTACCACTCGGGCTCGCTCCTGCTGCCCGACGGCCGCGTCATGATCTTCGGCTCCGACTCGCTCTACGCCGACAAGGCGAACACCAAGCCGGGCGTCTTCGAGCAGCGGATCGAGATCTACACCCCGCCGTATCTCTTCCGGGACTCCAAGCCGGCGCTGACCGACGGGCCGAAGCGCATCGAGCGCGGGGACTCCGGGGTCTTCAGGACGAAGGACGCGGCGTCGCTGAAGAGCGCGAAGCTGCTGCGGCCGAGCGCCGTCACCCATGTCACGGACGTCGAACAGCGGTCGATCGCGCTGGACATGGAGAAGACGGCGGACGGGATCGAGGTGACGGTGCCCGAGAACAGCGCGCTGGTGCCGTCCGGCTGGTACATGATGTTCGTGACGGACGACAAGGGGACGCCGTCCGAGGGCGTGTGGGTCGAGGTGCCGTAGCCGGAAGCGTGACATGGATCGGCGGGCCCGTACTGCGCGTACGGGCCCGCCGATCCATGTCCAGCCTCTACTTGGCGTTGCGCGCCAGCTCCAGGGCGTACTCCGGATACCAGTCGCCGGCCTTCGGCCCGCCCTTGCAGTCGCCGTCCGACTCACCCGGGCGCTTGATCCACAGATACGCCTTCACCAGCGGATCACCGGTCTTCGTGGTGGGCGGCTCGCCGAGCGCGCGGCCCGGCGGGTTGCACCAGTTCTCGGCCGGATCGCCGCCCGTGTAGGGGCCGTTGCCGTTGCGGCTGGTGTCGATCACGAAAGGCTTGTTGCCGACCTTGGCCGACAGCTTCTTGCCGAACTCCTGGCTCACGTCGGTCGGGAAGAAGTTGGAGACGTTGACCGAGAAGCCGTCCGCCGCCTGGACACCCGCCCGCTGGAGCGGCTCGAAGAGCGCGTCGGGCGACTGCCAGCCGGCGTTGCCCGCGTCCAGATAGACCGTGGTGGCCGGCTGCTGCTTGAGCCGTTCGACGGCGCCCTTCAGCAGGTCGTACCGCTCCTCGTGGAACTCCGGGGGCGTGCACCCGTCCACCAGGTGCAGCAGCGCGTCCGGCTCCAGTACGACCGTGGCCCGCCGGTCGCCGATGCCCTTGGCGACCTTGTCGACCCAGTCCCGGTAGGCGTTGCCGTCGGCGGCGCCGCCCTTGGAGAACTGCCCGCAGTCGCGGTGCGGAACGTTGTAGAGGACCAGCAGCGCGTCCCGGTCGGCCTTGGCCGCGGCCTCGGTGAAACCGCGGGCCTCGTTCTCGGGGTTGTCCGGGCCGATCCACTCGCCGACCGGCTGCGAGGCGATCTTCTTGATGAGGCCGGCGTTCTTGTCGTCGCCGTCCTTCGTGTAGTCGGCGACCTGCTTGGCCGCGTTGCCGTCGGGGTTGACCCAGTACGGATCGGTCGCCTTGGGCTGCTGGCTCGACGCGGCGTTCTTCTCGCCCTTGTCCTCGCCGTCGGAGGAACAGCCGGCGACGAGCAGCGCCGCTCCCGTGGCCACGGCGCAGGCCGTCACTCGTAGTCCGCGACGTTCGCGACCGGTTTTACTGCCGTACATCAACTCCCCCTCGGTGACCGTTCGTCGGAGCCGGCCCCCAGGCGCCCCGTTCCTGCCGTTGCTGCTGCCCCGCCCGCTGCCCGCCTGCCCGGACAAGACCGGTCGAATCCATCCTGGCACACGGGCCGGGGCCGAAACGGCGCCCGTTCGCCCTTGTGCACGAGCTGTGACAGCGGTGCCGTGGGGAGGCCGGTTCAGCCATCGTGACGTGCCTCTTTCACATCCGTGAGGTACGCCGAGACGACCACGTTCGCCGTGTACGCACGGCTCTCGCGGTCGAAGGTCCCACCGCAGGTGATCAGGCGCAGTTCGGCGCGGTCCCGCTCGTGGGGGCCGTACACCTTCCGCGCGTCGAACCGCTCCCGGCTGTAGACCTTGACGTCGTCGATGGTGAACTCCGCGACGGAGCCGTCGGCCCGGGTGACCCGGACCTTCTCACCGGGCCGGGCGGCGCTCAGGTCGTAGAAGACGGCCGGTTCGGTCCGGGTGTCGACATGGCCGACGAAGAGCGCGGTGCCCTTCGCGCCGGGCCGGGCGCCGCTGCCGTACCAGCCGACGGTCCCCGGGCGTTCGTACGGCGGCGGCTCGACCGCCCCGGTGATGTCGAGGCCACGCGAGACGACGGGCGCCTTTATGCCGACGGAGGGAACGTCGACGCGGCGCGGTTCGGCGGGCTCGGGAGAGTCGCGCGCCGCCGGCGGGCGCTGCTCGACCGGGCGGCCGACGGCGGCGACGTCGCCGGTCATGGGCGAGGAGTTGCCGACGAGACCGTCGGCTCCCCAGCCCCAGAGGCCGAGCAGCAGCACGGCCCACGCGACACCGGTGAGCAGTCGGCCCGATCCGGTCGGGCGGTGGGTGGTCGGCGTCTCAGCCATCTCAGTCGTCTCCGCCGTGTCAGTCGTGTCGGTCGTGTCGGTGGTCTCGGTGGTGTCAGTCGGAGTCGCGCGCTGCGGAACGCCTGCGGCGGGCGCTGCGGACGGCCACGGCCACGGCGGCGACGCCGGCGAGGACGAGACCGATCACGGTGTGCGGGGTGCTGGGGCCCGCCCTGTCCGCGGCCAGGTCGGTGGTGGTGGTCCGGCCGCCACCGCCGGCGCGCACGGGGGCGACGGGTGAGGCCGACGCGGACCGGGAGGTGTGGGAGGTCTGGGAGGTGTGGGAGGTCTGGGAGCGCTCGGGCTTCGGGTTCCTGGACGGCGGCGCGGAGGCGGCGGCCTTCCCTTCAGGCTTCGCGGAAGACCTGGGCTTCGCGGAGGACTCGGCGGAAGGCTTGGGCTTGGGCTTCGCGGAAGGCTTGGCGGAGGGCTTGGGGCTGGCAGAGGGCTTCGGCTTCGGCTTGGGCTTCGGGTTGCGGTTCACCTCGAAGACCCCCGCGCCCCGGTGGTCGTGCCCGTCGCACCAGACGTCGACCTGGTACTTGCCGTCCTCGGTCGACGACTTGATCTTCGCCTCACCGCGTAGCCCCCCGCGCCCCGACAGCTCGGAGTCGGCGACGAAGACATCGGATCGCGCCGACACCGAGCGGGGGTTCTCGCAGCCCGTGACCTTGATCTTCACCTCGCCGCCCGGACGGACGGCGGACGGCGAGAGTGTCGCCTTCACGGAGTCGTGGGCGTCGGCGGCGGTGGTACCGAGGACAGGGACCGCCACCATGGCGGCGACCAGTCCGGCGGCACGGAGAGCGAGCAAGCCTGAACGCATCGTGAACCTCCTGATGAAGGAAGCCTCACGCCTCCCACCGGATCCCGCATCCGCAGCGCGCGCCACGATGCCCGTACACCGCTGTGACCAGCGGGTATCCGGTCGGGCCCGATCCTCCAGATCGGCGATCAGGTCATCGGCGCTTCCTCTTGGACTCCGGGGCGGCGGCGTCCGTCCGAGGCTGCCGGGTCTGCCGCGCCGCGGCAGAGGCGTGTCCGGCGGCCGGGACGGCCGGAGGCCGGAGCGTCGAGGCAAGGCCGCCCACCGGGTTGGGCAGTGTCTTCAGCTGTTCGAAAGCGACTGGAATCCCCAGATGGTCACTGAATTTCTTTGCGATCACCTGACCCCATTCCGCGATCTTCTCCGGGGCCTTTTCGGTCTCGGGCCTGTGCGACTTACTCATGTAGCGGCCCGACTTGTCGTTCAGCCTCCCCGAGCCGAGCGCCGGATCGTAACGGAATTCGCCGCTCAGTGCGGCTTTCCCTACTTTCGTCACGCCATGGATCTTGAATTCAACGGCGATTGTCGGATGCCCGAGCCCATGAATACCTTTCGCCAGATCCTCCTGGCTCGGATAATCCGTCTCCGTCTCCGGATCCTCTTCCCGCTGCCGGTTCGCGGCCTGCCGCATCCCGCCCAGCACCTTGAGGAAATCCATCCGGCCCATGACCGTGAGAGCCTCTTCGCTGCCCAGCATGACGCCCCAGTCCACGACGCCCGGCCTGGCGGATTCCTCGCGCAGTGTGGCCGAGAAATGCCAGACCGCCCCGGCCTTTCCGTCGAGGATCACTTCGGGCGGAATCTCGTCGAGCGGCACCCAGAAGGGATTGACCCTGATCTGGTGCTCGTCGTCCTTTTCCTCGGCCTTGATCCGCTTGGGCGGCAGGGAGGTCCCCAGCAGGCCGTTGTTACGGGTGAGACGCCGGTCGCCGGTCTCTTCCGACCGGGACGGTCCGGAGTTCTCGGGCATCGCTACCTCAGTTCATCGGCTATGGATTTCAGAGGCACATCGGTTGCCGGGTTGATCTTGGACGACGCGGAGACAGACACCGGGGAAAGAGTGGGCGAAGACCCGGGTGTTCACCGGCAGGAGGAGGGGGATGCCCAGCCTCGGCGACCGTTCCCGCGACTGAATAGGATGGCGGCCTCGGAGCCTCCGGCCCCTCGGGGTCTCCGGGTGATCATCCCGTCGAGTCGCCTGGAGCGAGCCCGCATGATTGACCGCAAGCCCATCGAGTCATGGCTCACCGACATGGACGGCGTACTGATCCACGAAGGCGTCCCGGTGCCCGGCGCCGATGCCTTCATCAAGCGCCTGCGTGAGACAGGGCGTCCCTTCCTCGTGCTCACCAACAACTCCATCTACACCCCGCGCGATCTGCACGCCCGGCTCTCCCGCATGGGTCTGGACGTGCCGGCCGAGAGCATCTGGACCTCGGCGCTGGCGACCGCCAAGTTCCTGGACAATCAGCACCCCGGCGGCACGGCGTACGCGATCGGCGAAGCGGGTCTGACCACCGCTCTGCACGACGCCGGTTACGTCCTGACGGACACGGACCCGGATTTCGTGATTCTGGGCGAGACGCGGACGTATTCCTTCGAGGCACTGACGAAGGCGATCCGCCTGATCAACGACGGCGCCCGCTTCATCGCCACCAATCCCGACAACACCGGTCCCTCGCCGGAGGGTGCCCTGCCCGCGACCGGCTCGGTCGCCGCGCTCATCACCAAGGCGACGGGCAAGGACCCGTACTTCATCGGCAAACCGAACCCCCTGATGATGCGCACCGGGTTGAACGCCCTGGGCGCGCACTCCGAGTCCTCCGCCATGATCGGTGACCGTATGGACACCGACATCCTGGCGGGACTTGAGGCCGGTATGGAGACGTTCCTGGTACTCACCGGGGTCACGACGGGCACGGCCGACATCGACCAGTACCCGTTCCGGCCGACCAATGTCGTGGATTCGATCGCGGATCTGGTGGAACTCGTCTGAGCGGGGCTTTGGGCGAACGGGGCGTCAGTTGCCGGTGGCCGTCTTCCACGAGTCGACGTAACTGTCGAGCTTGGGCTCGATGCTCTCCCAGTTGGGCTCGAAGAGCGTGACGCCGTCGAGCAGCCCGGCCAGTTCGATGGCGTTCTCGTCGGTGGGCCTGACGTCCGTACGCGCGGGGAAGCCGCCGCCGATGCCGCTGATCTGCTTCTGGGCCTTCTCGGTGAGCATGTAGTCGAGCAGCTTCTTGCCGTTCGCGCTGTGCGGGGCGCCGTCGACGAGGCCGGCGCCGTAGTACATGGCGAACGTGGTCGGCTTGCCGCCTTCCTTCGCCGGGAACCAGATCGCGATGTTCGGCAGGCTCTTGGACTGGTCGAAGTTCGTCTGGACGTCACCGTTCGCGACGAGGATCTGGCCCTTGTCGACCTTGGCCGCGAGCTTGAAGGTCGAGGGGGTCGGGCCGACGTTGTTCTCTTCGAGCTTCCGCAAATACTCCATGGCCGGCTTCTCGCCGCCGAAATCCTGCATGGCCTTGATGAGGAGACCCGTGCCGTCGCCGGCGACGCCGGGGGTCGAGTACTGGATCTTTCCCTTGAACTCGGGGTCCAGCAACTCTTCCCAAGTGGCCGGAGGGTCCGTCAGTTCCTTCTTGTTGTATATGAAGCCGAAGTAGTTGTTGACGACCGACGTCCACCGGTTGTCGGCGGACTTCCCCGAACCGTGCACCCGGTCCGAGCCCTTCGGGTCGTACGACGCCAACACCCCCTTGCGCTCCGCGTGTTGGATGTACGGCGGCAGGGCGACTATGAGATCGGCGCCGGGGTCGTCCTTCTCACGGACGACACGGTCCACCATCTCGCCGGAACCGCCCTCCACATACGTCACCTTGATGCCGGTGTCCTTCTCGAAGTCGGCGAAGACCTTGTCGTACCAGCCGTCGTCCTCGACTCCCTTGAGTCCGTCGGCGCTGTAGACGGTGACGGTCTGACCCTCCGAACCCCCAGTGCCGCCGCCGCATCCGGCGAGCGTCGCGGTGAGGACGAGGCTGCCGGCGACGGCGGTGAGCGGTGTGCGGAAGCCTCTGGAGACCACGGAGGTTCTGGAGACCACGGAGGTTCTGGAGGTTACGGAGGCTCTGGAGCCTCTGGTGGTGCGGGAGTTGAGAGAGTTGAGGGATTGGCGGGGCATGACGACTCGTATCTCCTAGCGGGAGGTGGCTCGGCGGGGCAGGGCTCGGTCCCGTACCGCTGTGCACGGACACGCCCGCTCACCACCCGTAGATCACACAGGGACCCGCGGAAATGGCGATGTCGAGGACCACGCACGCGACTTCGTGGGTCGCGGGGGTGGTTCGGACTCCGGATTCGCTTCGTTCAGGCCCAGGACGACCCCGAGAGTACCGCTCACGGCGCGGGTCGGCAGCGCCCTCGCACGGATCGAGACAGTGTCAGCGGCGCTTGCGCGGACGGCGGAGACCGACGACCAGGGCGACACCGGCGAGCACGAGCACCCCGGCGGCGAGGGCGGGGCCGGCGAGGGAGCCGGAGCCGGTGTCGGCGAGTGCGCCGATTCCGAGGGGCGGGGAGGGCTCAGGCGTACGGCGCTGATCGCCGGAGCCGGTGCCGGTCTCCGTACCGTCCTTGTGGGTGGGGCTGGGACCGGGGCTCCGGCCTTGGCTGTGGCTGGAGTTGGGACTGGAGTTGGAGCTGGAGCCGGTGCTGGGGGTGTCGGTGCCGGTCCCCGTGCCTGGGCCGGTGTCGGTGTCCGCGTCCCTGTCCGTGTCCGTGTCCGTATCCCGGTCGCTGTCGTCCCGGTGCGCGCCGCCCACGGTGAAGCGGTAGTCGTTCGACTCCCCCACCCAGTCGCCGTCGCCACCGCGCCGCTGCACCGTCGCCGCGTTCGCCACGATCTTGTTGGCATCGGCCGCGGCCGTGAAGGCCAGCCTCGCCCGTACGGTGACGGTCTGCCGGGCCGGTACGGCGAAGCCGGGGAAGCCGCCTTCGAGTACGGCGATCATCTCGTCCTCGTCCGACTTCTCCAGCGACATGGTCCGCCATCCGCCCTTGTCGTCGGTGAGTTGGAGCCGGACCTGGCCCACGGTGAGGGACCGCTGCCGGTCGCTGAGAACGATGACCGGATGGATGTTGTGGCAGACCTCGTCGGTGCTGTTGGTGAGATCGATGGACCAGGTCCCCGGCCGCCCGCCCGCGCGGTACTCGCCGGGGCCGCCGTGGATGCGCGTGTCGATGGGGAAGCGCGGGTCGGACGCCTTGCCGCAACTCGGCTGCCGGTCGGCCCCGGGGCCGGGGTCCGAGACGGTCGTCGGCTTCGCGTGCGCGCTCGCGGTCGTCGCGGGCAGCACGGTGGGGACGATCGTGCCGACGGTGACACCGGCGGCTCCGACGGCTCCGAGGATTCCGGTGACGAGGGCGGGGCGCAGTCGCGTGGATCGCATGAGCATGAGGAGGGGTGCCTTTGCTGATCGCGAGGCGGTCGGGACGGGACAGGGCGCGATGGAGCCCCGACGCTGCCACGGGCCGGCCGCCGCGCCGGGAAGCCACGTCCGAGCACGGTCCGAAGATCGTACGAATACGCCCCAACAGCCCTACGGCGTGTCCCGCAAACGGGGCCGGGCCCTTGACGGACCCGGCCCTGCCCATCCGAGGGAGCGTCAGCCCGCCCAGACCTCGGCGTCGTCGGCCGGGACGGTGGTGGCCAGGCCCAGCTCCTTGCGGGCGGCGACCGACTCGTTCGGGTCGATGCCGGTGAAGGCCGAGTCGTAGGCGATGTAGAACGCGTCGGCGTCGGCGGCGTTCGCGGCCTTCTTCCAGTGCCCCGCCGCTGCCTTCAGGGTCGAGCGGAGCTTGCCGACCTCGGCGCCCTCGATGCCGTCCAGGCCCTCGACGTGTGCGTCGAGGGCCGCCGTGACGGCCTTGGCCTGTGCCTTGTAGCCGGCCAGGTCGTCCTCGACGGCGTCCTTCTCGGACTGGTTCGCCCACAGGGCGTCGTAGACCGCGTTCGAACCCTTCAGATACGTGGTCTGCTCGGGCTTGAGGGACTTCGCGGTGTTCAGCGAGCCGCTGAACTTGCCCGCCTCCGAGGTGTAGGTGCAGCTCACCGCGCGGTCACCGGTGGCCCAACTCTCCTTGGTCGGGGTGTAGTAGAAGAGGGCGACGCCCTTGGGGAGCGCCCAGGTGTCCGGGGCGTACTTCTGCGCCTCGACCGGGCAGCGGCCGTCCGCGATCGTGGAGATCCCGTCGTCGCCGGGGTACTCCATGCCCTTGTCGATCGCGAACTCGCCGACGACCTGGCCCTCGTGCGCCTCGTCGCAGGGCACGATCTCGACGGTGTACGCCGTCCCCTCGGCCTTGCCGCTCGGGTTGTAGCAATCGCCGTTGTCCAGCGAGAACACCGAGCGCTGACGAGCGACCTTCTTCGCGCCGTCCTTGGCGCTGTCGACGGCGTCGGAGACCTCCGAACATCCCACCGCGCCGAGCGCGAGCAGGACAGCAACGCCGGATATGCCGCGAAGTGAACGATACGGGGCACGGATTGTCATGACGTGTACATCCTCTTATGTAATCTTTATGAGGGGCACGCGCATCGTATGCCGTTCCTGTGGCCCGGCTCACCCGGAGGCCCCCACGAGGACCCCCACAAAGGCCCTCACCTCATCGCGGCGTCTCAGACTCGCGACGGGCCGCGAAGGTTGTATTCCAGCCGCTCAGCGGCGTCCGAAGACCCGTGCGTGCCCGAAGACCGGCGCGAGCACCAGTTGCGCCGCGCCCTCGGCCACCGGGTGGGTGCCGCCGTCGGCCACGGTCACCGGTACGACGGGGCCGCGCGCACGCTCTTCGAGTACGGCTCCGACTCCCGTGACGAATCTTTCCTCGGCGGCTGCGACGACCCGGCCCCCGAGCAGCACCCGGTCGATGTCCAGCAGCCCGACCAGATTGGCGGCCCCGGCGCCCAGCACCCGCGCGGCCTCCGCCAGATCCCCGCGCGCGACGGCCGCCAGGCAGAGCGCCTCGATGCAGCCGCGGTTCCCGCAGTCGCACGGCGGCCCGTCGAGTTGGATGACCTGGTGCCCGAACTCGCCCGCGCCGGTGCGGTCGCCCCGGTAGAGGGCGCCGCCGAGCACGAGGCCGGCCCCCAGGCCCGTACCGAGGTGGAGGTACGCGAACGAGTCGCCGCGCCCGCGCAGCGCGAGACCGAGGGCGGCGGCGTTCGTGTCCTTGTCGAGGACGACGGGCAGGCCGAGTCGGGCCGCGAGCGCGTCGCGCAGCGGGAAGCCGTCCCACTGGGGAAAGCCGGTGACGCGCTGGGGCACGCCGGTGGCGTGGTCGAGCGGTCCGGGCATGGCGACGCCGACGCCCAGCAGGTTCGCCGTGCCCGGAGCCTCGGCGTGGCGCTCCGCCCCCGCCCCTACCCCTGCCCCTGACGACTCCGACTCTGCCTCCGCCCGTACGGACTCCACCTGCGCCGCCGCGGTCTCCACGACCTCGGCCGCCCCGGCGCCCAGGTCGAACGGTGCCGTACGGACCGCGACCGGCGTGCCCGCCAGGTCGACCACGACGGCCGTCAGTTCGTCGCGGTCCAGGTGGAGGCCCACGGCGTGCGCGGCGGAGGGGACCAGGCACAGGACGGTCCGGGGTTTGCCGCCGGTGGACGCCCGCTGGCCGGCGCCGGCCGCCAGGCCCTCCGTACGGAGCCTGGCCGTGATCTTGCTGACCGCCTGCGGGGTGAGGCCGGTGGATTCGGCGAGTTCCAGGCGGCTGATGCCGCCCTCGCCCGCCGTACGGAGGAGGTCGAGCACCAGCGCGGAGTTGTGGCTGCGCAGCGACGGCAGATTCGCGCCGGTGGTGTGGGAGCCGGGCCTTGCGCCCGTACCCGCGCCCGTACGCCCGTCCGTACGGATGCCGCCGGGCACCCGCCCGCGCCCGCTCCCGCCACACTCGCCGGCGCCGCCACTGTCTCCGTTGTCTCCACTGCTCTCACCGTTGCCCACGGTGTCATTGTGCCGCGCGCTTGCACTATGGCAACACCGTTGCTTAAGTGGAACGCATGACTGGCACCGGTACCCCTCTGCGCGTCGCACTCGTGGGCTACGGCCTCGCGGGCTCCGTCTTCCACGCCCCGCTGATCTCCGCGACCGACGGCCTCGTCCTCGACACGGTCGTCACCTCGAACCCCGAGCGCCAGGCGCAGGCGCGCGGCGAGTTCCCCGACGTCCGGTTCGCCGTGTCGCCGGACGAACTGTGGGAGCGGGCGGACGAGTTGGACCTGGTCGTGATCGCGTCGCCGAACAAGACGCACGTCCCGATCGCGACGGCCGCGCTGAAGGCGGGCCTCGCGGTCGTCGTGGACAAGCCGATCGCGGGCACCGCCGCCGAGGCGCGCGAGCTGGCCGCTCTCGCCGAGGAGCGGGGCCTGCTCCTCTCCGTCTTCCAGAACCGCCGCTGGGACAACGACTTCCTCACTCTCGCCCGCCTTGTCGCGGGCGGTGAGCTGGGTGACGTACAGCGCTTCGAATCACGCTTCGAGCGGTGGCGGCCACAGACCAAGGGCGGCTGGCGCGAGTCGGGAGTGCCGGAAGAGATCGGAGGGTTGCTGTACGACCTGGGCAGCCATGTCGTGGACCAGGCGCTGGTGCTGTTCGGTCCGGCGGCGCTGGTGTACGCGGAGTCCGACGTACGCAGGCCCGGCGCCGCGTCCGACGACGACACGTTCATCGCGATCACGCACACGGGCGGGGTCCGCTCGCATCTGTACGTCAGCGCGACCACGGCCCAACTCGGCCCGCGCTTCCGGGTGCTGGGCTCGAAGGCGGGCTATGTGAAGTACGGCCTGGATCCCCAGGAGGCCGACCTGCGCGACGGCAGGCGCCCCAACACCGGGGAAACGGCCGGAAATTGGGGTACGGAGCCCGAGTCCCTGTGGGGCCGGCTCGGGGCCGGTGAGTCCCCGGCGACGGGCGGCGGCCACCCGGTGGAGAGCACACCCGGTGACTACCCGGCGTACTACGCGGGTGTCGCACGGGCCCTGCGCGACGGTACGGCGCCGCCGGTGACCGCGCACGAGGCCGCGGCGGCGCTGGACGTCCTGGAGGCGGCGCGCCGCTCCGCCCGCGAGGGTGTCACGGTCGCGATCGGGAGCACGTCATGACGGCGCGCGACGCCCGCTCGTTGCCGACGGTGGCCGAACTGGAGGCGCAGGAGGAGCGGTTGGTCCTGCCGCACTTCACGTACGACGACGCGTGGGCGCTCGGGAGCATGCTGGTGCAGCTGTCGCGCGAGCGCGAGGCGCCCGTCGCGATCGACATCCGGCGCGGCGGTCAGCAGTTGTTCCACAGCGCGCTGCCGGGCTCGTCGGCGGACAACGACGCCTGGATCGACCGCAAACGGCGGGTCGTCGAGCGGTACGGCGCGAGTTCGTTCCTGGTCGGTACGCGCTTTCGCGCCAAGGGCAGCACGTTCGAGGAGTCCTCGCGGCTGGACCCTGACCGGTACGCGGCCCACGGCGGCTCGTTCCCGATCACCTTGGAGGGGGCGGGAGTTGTCGGCACGGTGACGGTCTCGGGCCTGCCGCAGGAGGAGGACCACGCGCTGGTGGTGGAGGCGATGGAGCGGCTGATGAGCCAGATGCTGGAGCACGTACTGCGCAGGTGACGCCGGGCCGGCGACGCGGGTGTCAGGTCTTGATCTCGCGGAACCCCGGCACGCCGGTGACGAGCAGCGTGCCGTCCCACAGACGCAGCGCGTCGTCGGGCGCCGGTGTCTCGGTGACGACGGGGCCGAAGAACGCGTGCCGGTCCCCGGAGGGGTGGGTGACGGCGAGCACCGGCGTCCCCACCTCCCCGACGACCAGGCTCATGGCCTCCTCGTGCGAGGCGCGCAGCGCCGCGTCGTGGTCGGTCCCGAGCCCGGCGGCGGCAAGCGCCACCGGCAGCCCCGCGCCGGTCAGGGCGTCGGCGATGTCGCCGATCCACTCGCGCCGCGCGCCGTCGGCCCCGGTCCACAGGGCGTCGTAGAACCTGCCGAGGGCGGCATGCCCGTACGCCGTCTGGATCGCGGCGCACACGCGGGCGGGGATCCAGAGGTAGCCCTCCTCGTCGCCCTCGGGGTCGACGTCCTTGCCCTCGTTCAGGATCGACAGGCTCATCACCCGCCAGCGGATGTCGATCGGGCGCTGTTCGGCGACGGAGACGATCCACGACGCGGTGACGCGGCTGAGCGGGCAGGCGGGGTCGAACCAGAAGTCGACGGTCCGGCGATCGGTCCGGCTGTCAGTCCGACGATCGGTCCGGCTGTCGGTCCGGCCGTCGTTCCCTGTGTCGATCCGACGATCGGCGGCCATCGGAACGTTCCTCCCTGTCGGTCCGGCCCCGGCCAATGCCCTTCACCCACCCGCGAGTTACGCGTCCTTGAGTTCCTGGCGCTGCCGCCCCAGCCCGGCGATCTCCAGCTCGACCACGTCCCCCGCGCGCAGGTACGGCTTCGGCTCCGGCTGCCCGAGCGCCACCCCCGCCGGGGTACCGGTGTTGATGACGTCGCCCGGGTAGAGCGTCATGAACTGGCTGACGTAGCGCACCACTTCGGCCACCGGGAAGATCTGCTCGGCGGTCGTCCCGTTCTGCTTCCGCTCCCCGTTGACGGACAGCGTGAGCGACAGCGCCTGCGGGTCCGGCACCTCGTCGGCCGTCACGAGCCACGGGCCGAGCGGGTTGAACGTCTCGCAGTTCTTGCCCTTGTCCCACTGCCCGCCGCGCTCGATCTGGAACTCGCGCTCGGAGACGTCGTGCGAGACGGCGTAGCCGGCGACATGCGCCAGGGCCTCCTCGTGCGACTCCAGATAACGGGCGGTGCGGCCGATCACGACGGCCAGCTCCACCTCCCAGTCCGTCTTCACGCTCTTGCGCGGTACGAGGACGGTGTCGTCCGGGCCGACCACCGTGTCCGGGGCCTTGAAGAAGATGATCGGCTCGGACGGGATGTCCGCGCCCGTCTCGCGCGCGTGGTCGTGGTAGTTCAGCCCGATGCACACGATCTTGCCGATCCTGGCGACGGGCGGCCCGGTGCGCAGTCCGGCGGGGTCGACGACGGGCAGCTCGCCGGACGCGGCGGCGGCCCGGATCCGCTCCAGCGCGGCATCGTCGGCGAGCAGCGCGCCGTCGATGTCCGTGACCAGTCCGGACAGGTCCCGCAGGGTCCCGTCCTGGTCGAGCAGCGCCGGGCGCTCCGCACCCGCCGTACCGACACGCAGCAGCTTCATGGTCTGTATCTCCCTCTGGTCGAGCGGGGCACCCGCCGACGGGTCGCGGCCGTCAGGGGATTGGCCGATCGTCCAAGACATCGGATCACTCCGCAAGACCCCGTTCACACCCTGGACCGGGCCGCACCGGGCCGGCGCGCGGGGCGGTACCGGGCGCCGAGCGGCTTCACGCGGCGGTGGCCAGCGCCCCCGGCGCCGGGACGTCCCGGTAGAGGAAGGCCCGTTCGACGGCGGTCCATGTGGTGCTTGTCACCACGTACAGCGCGGCGGCCAACGGCACCACGCCCACCGTCATCAGCGTCGCGAAGGACAGCAGCGGCATCAGCTTCGTCATCGCCCCCATGCCGGGCATCGGCTGTCCGTCCGGGCCGGCCGCCGGTGTCGGCATGGCGGCCATCTGCCGCTTCGTACGCCGGTAGTTGAAGGTGGCGACGCAGACGACGACGGCGAACAGCGCGACGTACACCAGCCCCGCTCCCCCGAAGATCCCGCCGTCGGCGAGCGCGTCCTTCCAGCGGTCGCCGAGGGGCGCGGCGCCGATGGAGTGGCCGAGCATTTCGTTGGGCCTGCCGCCGATCTCGCGGCTGGAGAAGAGGTGGTACATCAGAAAGAACGCGGGCAGTTGCAGCAGGCTCGGCAGACAGCCCGAGAGCGGCGAGACCTGCTCCTTCTTGTGCAGCTCCATGATCGCCTTCTGGAGGCGCTCGGGGTTCTTGGAGTGCTTCTTGCGCAGCGCGGCGATCTGCGGCGAGAGCTTGGTGCGGGCCTTCTGGCCACGGGCCGCCGCCCGCGAGAGCGGATGGACGGCGAGCCGTACGCAGGCGGTGAACAGGATGATCGCCGCGGCGGTCGCGCCGCCCTGGAAGACGGGCTGGAGCAGGTCGGCGATGTGCCCGACCAGGGAGGCGAAGCCGGACAGGAAGACGGACATGGGTGAGCCCTCCGAGGGTCTCGTCGTGCCGGATGGAAGGCGCGGCGCCGGTGGTACGGCGCGGCGCGGTTCGGCATGACGACCCGCGTGGGATCACTCGCCCGAGCTCAAGCGGGGCTGGAGCCTTGAGGATCGGATTGGCGAAAGGGCCCTACGCGGTCGTCGCGACGGGGCGACCGGGGGCTCGGGGCCGCGTACGGCCTCGCGCGTCGGGATCTCGCTGGGGCAGGAAGGCCGTGCGCTGCTCGCGGTCGCGGATGGCGGTACGGACCCGGGTGGGCGGTACGGCGGGGGCGCACCGCGCCGAGATGGCGGCGGAGGCGGCGAACGCGGTGGAGGCCGCGGCGGTGGCGGCGAGTGCGACGGCGGCGGAGAGGCTGCCGGCGTCGACGAGCAGGATCTGGACGAGCCCGACGAGCAGGAAGAACAGCAGGGCGGCGGAGCGCAGCGGCGGTGTCGCGCGTCGGTTCACGCCCGGCTCCTCCCTACTGGCTCGCCCTCGGTCCGTTCAGACCCTCCCAGCCGTTATACACGATCGGTTTCGATGGGCAGAAGGAGAAGGCGGGGGGCGAGCAGCGCCCGGCTCACCGGATTGTCCGGGTCCGGATCGAGTCCGCGGCCCGGCAGCATCCGTACGTCGCGCGGCGGTACGGCCATGGCGCAGGCCGGGCACTCGCCGTACGAACCCAGCTCGGTCCCGCAGACGGCGTGTGTGAAGACACGCATCGGCAGGACGCCTTCGATGTGTTCGCGGCCCCAGAGACCGAGGGAGCGCAGGACGGGCCAGAGGGCGATGCCGCGCTCCGTCAGGACGTACTCGTCGCGCGGCGGCGATTCCTGGTAGCGCCGCTTCTCCAGGATGGAGGCCTCCTCCAGTCGCTTGAGACGGGTGGCGAGGACGGCGCGGGGGACGCCGAGGTGGGTGAGGAAGTCGTTGTAGCGGCGCACTCCGTAGAAGGCGTCGCGTACGACGAGCAGTGTCCAGCGCTCGCCGACGACCTCCAGGGCTCGGGCGATCGAGCACTGCTGGGTGGAGTAGTCCTTGCCGAGGGCCATGACCTCACCTTAACCAATTCAAGGTTCAATGAACGAACTCACCATGTTACGGTCGTCGAGCTGCTGGGTTCATTCACCGAACTCACCGAGCCTGGAAAGGTGGCCATGCCCCCGACGCCCGTGTCCACGAGCCCCGCCGCTCCCGCCATCACCTCCGGTGGCCGGCCGGGCGCCACGCTCGCCGTCACCAGCGCGGCGACGACCGTCGCGCTGATGAACTACACCGTCCCGATGCTCACGCTCCCCGACCTGACCGCCGACTTCGGCACCGCGATATCGGCGCAGGCCTGGCTCCTCAACGGCGCCCCGCTCGGCCTCGCGGCCCTCCTGCTCGTCGCGGGCAGCCTCGCCGACGACTACGGCCGCCGCAGACTCTTCCTCGCGGGCACCCTCGGCCTCGCGCTGACGACCGGACTCGGCGCGCTGGCCGGCTCCACCCTCACCTTCACCCTCGCCCGCATCGCGCAGGGCGCCTCCAGCGCCGCGATCATCGCCAGCAGCCTCGGCCTGCTCGTGCACGCCTTCCCTCCGGGGCCGGGGCGGATCAGGGCCACCGGCGTCTGGGGAGCGTTCGTGAGCGCGGGAATCGCCACCGGGCCGTTGCTCGCCGGTGCGCTGGGTACGTACGGCTGGCAGCAGCCGTACGCCGTACTCTCCGCCGCCGCCCTCGTCATCGCCGTCCTCGCCTTCCGTACGCTCGCCGATTCCCGGGCGCCGCGCGGCGCGCGCCCCGACCTGGCGGGCGCGGTCGTACTCGGCGCGGCCATGACCGCCCTCCTGAGCGCGCTCACGCTGGGGCGCGACGGATGGCTGCGTACGCCCGTCGTGCTGCTGCTCGTGGCCGCCGCCGTACTGACCGGCGTCTTCGCCGCCGTGGAGCGGCGCGGCGGCGCCCCGCTGATCGATCTGCGACTGCTGGGACGGCGGCCGTTCCAGGCGGCCACGTCGGGGGCGCTGTTCACGGGGCTCGCGGTGATCGGCCTGTTCAGCTATCTGCCCGCGCTGCTCATGCGCACGCTCCACATCTCCCCGATGGGCGCGGCGGGCCTGTTCGTCCTCTGGTCGGGCACGGCCTTCCTGGTCGCCCTCCAGACCCGCCGCCTCGCGGGCCGCGTACCCGCCCGCCACCAACTCGCCCTCGGCTTCGCCCTGCACGCGGCCGGCGCCCTGTCCATGCTCGGCGCGGTGGGCGCGGGCTCGTGGGGCCGGCTGATACCGGGCCTGATCGTCGCGGGCGTGGGCAGCGGCCTGCTGAACGCCGCGCTGCCCCGTCTGTCGGTCGAGTCCGTCCCACAGGAGCGCGCGGCGATGGGCTCGGGCGCGAACAACACGGCCCGGTACATCGGCTCGGCGGCGGGAGTGGCACTGATGATCGCGGTGGCGACATCGGCGAGCACCCCGGAACACGGCACGGACCTGGCGATCCTGGTGTCGACGGGCCTGACGCTGCTGGGGGCGGCGCTGGTGCTGTCGCTGAGGGACGGAAGGGGGCGGCGGCCTGAGGGCACCGGCCCCCGGGTGTGAGCCGGGGCGGGGCCGGCCTGTGCCCCGAACCCCCTCCGCCCTGACCGGCGTACAGCAGTACGGTGTGGACCATGCGCCCCGACATCCCTGCCGACCACACCACCGAAGCCGAGCGCCTGCTGCGCACAGCTGCCCAGTACCCCGAGGACCGCGAGCCCCTGCTCCTCCAGGCCGCGGCCCACCTGGAACTGGCCGGCGCCCGCGACCGCGCCACCGGCCTCTACGACGACCTCCTCGCCGGCACCCCGGACCACCCCCACCTGGTGAAGGCGCTGAAGGCCGCCAACCTGTGGGAGTACGGCCACGAGGCCGAGGCCCGCGCGATCATCGACGGCCTGCGCATCGCCGAACCGCTGGAGCCCGCGCCCTGGGAGATCGTGGCGGAGACGCTGGAGGCCCACGACGAACTCGAAGCGGCCCACGACTCCTACACCACGGCCCTGAACCTGCTCCTGACCCCCGGCGAGGAAGTCCCGTACTCCGCCGGCTCCCTCCTCCTCGGCCGCCACCGCCTGCGCCGACTGCTGGGCCTGGAGCACGACGACTGGGACGCCCTCGGCGACCAGGTGAACAAGACGTCCGTCCCCCTCGACGAACTCCACGACCCCAAACGCCTCTGGGCCCTCGGCTCCGACAACCCGGCCGAACTCCGCGCCGAGATCGCCCGCCTGCGCGCCGAGTTGGGCTCGTACCGCTCGGCCCTCTCCCGCCCGTTCCCGGTCGCGGTCCTGCACTGGCCGGCCGCCGAACTGACGGAACTCCTCACGGCGTACCCCGACCTCCACACCGAGTACCCCTCCCGCGAAGCCCACCTCGCCCAACTGGAGGCGTCCCTCCGCGAACTCTCCGCGGCGGGCACCCCCAACCTGGGCATCGTGACGGGCACGGTCCCCTCGTACGAGGCTTTCGCGGCCTCGGAATCAGCTTCCCCCTCGGACCCCAACCTGCTCCCCCAGTACGCCACCACCCTGGCAGCCCGCGGCCGCGCCACCTCCTGGCCCCCGGCCCGCAACGCCACCTGCTGGTGCGGCTCGGGCAGGACGTACGGGGAGTGCCACGGGGCGGGTTAGGGGTCGGCAGAGGAACGGGTTCGCAGCCAATGAACACAGCCAAGCCCTCATCGCCCGCGGTCTCGGCCCGGATGAGCCGACAGGCACGCCGGGACACCGCACCCGAGGTGGCGGTCCGCAAACTGCTGCACGCCTCCGGGCACCGGTACCGGGTCAACGCCCGCGTCCCCGACATGCCTCGACGAACCGTCGACATCATGTTCACCAAGGCCAAGGTCGCCGTCTTCCTCGACGGTTGCTTCTGGCACGGCTGCCCTCTGCACGCCACCCGGCCGAAGGCCAACGCCGAATGGTGGCGCGAGAAGCTGGACAAGAACATGGCCCGGGACAAGGAAACCTCGGCACACCTGCAAGCGGGAGGCTGGACGGTTCTGCGGTTCTGGGAGCACGAGTCGCCCGTTCACATGGCGGATGAGATCGCCGAGACCGTGGCCCGGAACAGGAGACACGAGACAAGGCCCGCGAAGGACGGAGACGAATGAGACAGCTACGATCCCTGGACGTGTGCGCGGGAGCCGGAGGTCTGACCCTGGGCCTCGAACAGGCGGGATTCCAGCCTGTGTTGCTGCTCGACAAGAAGTCCGTGGCATGCGAGACACTCCGGCTGAACCGACCCTCCTGGCAGGTGCTGGAGACCGACCTCCTGGACTTCGACCCGGTGAACCACCAGCAGTGCTACGACGTGGACCTGCTCTCGGCCGGTCTCCCTCGGGTGAAGTCGGCGGCAACGCACGCACGGACGACCGACGATGACGAGGAAGTGCGCCTTCTGGAGGCCACGATCTACCTCGTGCACGCCGTACAACCGAGGGCGCTGCTCATCGAGAACGTTCCCGGACTGGCGGGCGCGCCCGAATTCGCCGAGTTCCGCGACTTCGCCCACAAGGAGCTGGTCCATCTCGGATACACGTTCAACTGGTTCGTGCTCAATGCCGCCGACTTCGGAGTCCCGCAGGATCGCAAGCAGGGCGTGCTGGTCGCGATGAAGAGGGACGGCTCACGCGACTACCTCCCGCCCCGTCCCACGGTGACTCGGCATGTCACCGTGGGCGAGGCTCTGCACGCCTCGATGTCCTCTCGTGGGTGGACCGGGGCCGACCACTGGGCGGCGTCGGCCGACAGCGTGGCCCCGACCGTGGTGGGGGGCTCCGAGAAACGTGGCGGCGCGGATGTCGGCCCGACCGGTACCAAACGGGCCTGGGCCCGGATGGGCATCAACGGCAACGCCTTCAGCGAGGAGGTCCCCGGACCTGACGGGGTCCAGGAATCGGACACGTCCGGCTCGCCGCTCAAGAAACTCACCGTGGCACAGACCGCCGCTCTGCAATCCTTCCCACCAAGTTGGCAGTTCGCCGGCGGCAAGACCGCCCGCTACCGGCAGATCGGTCACGCCTCGCCGCCACCTGTGGGGCACGCTCTGGGGTTGTCCATCGCCGAGGCTCTGATCTGACGCGCCGATCCCGACAGGTGGTCGTGGTCCGCACGGGCTCGATCTCCGGCTGCCGGCACGCCCCGGGCGCGGGCGCGGGTATCCTGTCCGACGGCGATCTTCGTGGATCGGGCACGACGACCGACCACGCGACGCCTGTGCCGACAGCCACTTCGACAGCCTGGAGATCATGTGCGTGCCGTCCAAATCGTGGATCTGTTCGCAGGTCCCGGCGGGTTGGACGTCGCCGCGGAGCAGCTGAATCTCCCGGTGGAGGGCATCGAATGGGACCCGAGCGCGTGTGCGACGCGCCGCGCCCACGGTCTCCCCACGCACGAGGGTGATGTCAGGGACTTCAGTCCCTTGGACTTCAAGGACGCTTCCGTCCTTGCCGGCGGGCCCCCCTGTCAGACCTTCACCGTCGCAGGGACTGGTGCTGGGCGCAAAGCCCTGGACCTGGTCAAGCACTTTGTCCGCCAAATGGCTGCCGGAATCGACATCGAGCCGGAAGTGGCGCTGCTGGATGACGAACGTACGGGTCTGGTCCTGCAACCGCTCCGCTGGGCGCTCCTTGCCGAGAAAGCAGGAAAGCCCTACGACGTAATCGTGTTGGAGCAGGTGCAGTCGGTACTTCCGGTGTGGGAGGAGATCGGCAAGGTACTCGGGGACCGCGGCTACTCGGTGGACTGGGGAGTTCTCCGTACGGAGCAGTTCGGAGTCCCCCAGACACGCCGTCGTGCCATCCTGATTGCCCGCCGCCACGGAAAGGCGAAACTGCCCAAGCCGACCCACCAGCCCTACCAGAAGGGAAAAAGGCCGGACCCGGGCCACCCGAAGCTGGAAGAGTGGGTGGACATGCGCCGAACACTGGATCGGACAGAACCGTTCGTCGTCGTCTCCAACTACGGCACGGGCGGTGACCCCAAAGAACGCGGCCGACGGAGCTGGGACGAGCCCTCGGCAACGGTGACCGGGAAAATCTCCAGGAACCGTGTGATGACGCCCGACGAATCGAAGGAACTGCCTCGATTCACCCACGCCGAGGCGGGACTGCTTCAGACGTTTCCACGTGATTATCCGTGGAGCGGCAAAGACATCGCGCAGCAGATCGGCAACGCCATCCCGCCACTGCTCGCCAAGCACGTGCTCAGGGCCGCGCTCGGTCTCTCCGAGCCGTCCGTCTCCGAGGCCGAGCCAGGCATGCTGGACTTCGTCGTCGCTCGTTGAGTCGCCGGGTCCTACCCCTCGGCCGATGCGGTCCTCCCTCGTACCGGAGCCTCCTGGAACAGTTCACGGAAACGTTCGGCGAGCGTGTCCACCGCCAGCTCCGAGACAGGGTCGTCGGCCGGCCCGTCCGGCAGCTGTCGTCGAGACACCACCTGCGCGGAGTCGGCTCCGGCGACCCATGCCTCCAGAGCGTCGCCGTACCAGTCGTCGTCCTCCGCCAGCACGTCGTAGAGCAGCGTGCCGGCCGCCGCGTTCGCCACGGTGGCGAGGGCGTTCACCTCACGACCGGTACGGGCGACGCCGTTCTCCACCAGTCGGATCACCGCCTGGGCGGTGGGGCGATGATCGATGATGTCGAGGCGCAGGAGCGTGTTGAGTACGTCCTGATTACCGCAGGCCACCACCGCCGGGGCGTAGTCGGCACCATTCCTGAACAGCTCCGCCGCCCACCAGAGGCGGGAGAACGCCTGGGTGTAGTGGGCCCCGCGGAAACGGCTCGCCGACACCATCGGCGGGAGCCCGTCCTTGCCTTTGGTCGGCAGGTGACGCCACACCAGATAGTCCGGGGCGACGGCAAGGGCGAGATGATTCCACATCGCCTCGTCGGCGGCCTCCCTGCGGGTGAGTCGAAGAGTCGCGTGCAGCCGAGGTGCGAGCCAGGCGTCGGCCCTGGTGCGCTCGTCGGCAGGATAGAGGTGCATCACGTCGTCGATCAGGTCTCGCACCGGTTCGACACGTAGGCGAACGTCGTCGTCGGGCAACGACGTCACCTGGCGCCCCAGTTCGATGTACGGCGGATTCTCACGGCCGGACCGGACACCCATCCCGATGTACTTGACCGCATTGATGTCGGAGAGCAGAGCCAACCGGTCCGGGAGCGGTTCGGGCTTGTCGGTCATGCCTTGCTCGCCTTCTGTGACGCGTCGAGTACACGGATTGCGGTGCTGAGGTTCCTGGCCACCTTGGCGCGGCGACCCGCCGCGTAACTGATGCGCGGCTGCAGCTCGTTCCAACCGGAGGACTCCTGGCGCCTGGCGTGGATCTCACTCAGAGCGTCCATTCCGGACATTCCGGGGAGTACGTCGGCGAGCATCCCGCGAAGTACGGCGTCACGCCAGCCGCCCGGCCATTCGGGATTGCCCTCGTCGTCCAACTCCAGGTCGCTGACGGCGGAGTGGAACACCGCCGTCCAGATGTCGGTGGCGATCTGGGTGGCGAGCATGTCCCTGACGGCCCGCTCCACGGGACCTCCGCCGGAGTTGAGCAGCTCGGACACGCCTTCGAACCCGGTGTTGAGGTGCACTGTGGGTAGGTCGCCCGACGTCTCCACGATCCACGGAGCGTCCTTGAAGGGGCGGAGCCACTCCTCGGGACCGGAGGCGAAGTCGACCTCGTTGATCTGGAGTTCCCTGCGCCGTACGGGCGTTCGCGCCGTGAGGTCGACGACCCAGTTCTCCTCGGATCCACCGATGATCCGCCCCGGTACGCCGTCGACCGTGGCCACGACGGACACGGACAGCTCCGCCTGACTTCGATGCGCGGCCCGCCACAGCCTGATCCGCCCCGTCCACTCCGCGTCGGCGCCGCCCCGAGGGTGAAGAACCGCCGTGGTACGTACGTTGGTCGCCTTCTCCGTCAGGACCAGAACCGCGGACACGTCCTGCCAAGGCCCCTCTTCGAGCTCCTTCATCGGGAGGATGGCGGTGACACTGATCCTCGCGCACTTCCAGTCGTCCCGTTCGACCTGGTGCAGTGCGACCACGCGCTCGTCCCCGGAGAACACCGACGTGTGAAGGTCCTTCTGGTCCTGCTTCACGGCGGTCACCCGCAGGGCGATCTCGCCGGCCGGCGTCCGATAGGGAAAGACCTTCACGCCAGGGCCCCTTTCGTCTTCTGGAGGTCGACGATCAGTCCCGCCAGCGCCGCACGGACCGGATGGGTGGACACGTCGGTGGTTGCGGTGAAGGTGGCACTGCGCGCACCGGCCTTGAAGCGTAGGGCGCCGTCCACGAACTCGCAGTTGGCACCGGCGACGACCCGTGCCCAACCGACCGACGGCCGACCACCTGATCGGACGTCGAACCGGGCGACGGGGCTCATGACCCAGGGATCCTGGCGCAGGGGCAACTTGACCTCGGCCTCGATCTGCCAGGCACCTCCTTCGTCCACGAACGCGTCCACATCGATGATCGTGGGGAAACCACCGCCCCGGACGGCGGCCGGCGGGGCGCCGTCCAGCCCCAACAGGTCTCGCAGTGCCTTCGGACCGCCCTCGCTCCGCTCCTTGCGCTGTCCGACGAGTTCCCGCACCGCGTTGTTCGCGGCCCTGGTGAAATCGGCGATCCGACGGTGTGCGGTGGGTGAATAAGTGGCACGCAGCTCTTCGGTCTGTGCCCACTTGTTGTGCTCGGGAGGTTCGGACGCTCGGAGGAACGCCTCGGCCCGATCGGCCTCGACGGCATCCGCGCCGGCCGCGTGCCCGGCCAACAGCACCGCCTGGAACGAGTTGGTACCCAGAGGAAGATCGGGGACGCGTGCGGATCGCACCTTCATCCGGCTGCCTCGCATGGTGACCATGTGGTTCGGTTTGCCGTCGTCCGCGTCCTCGGCCGCTGTCACCAGAAGAACCGCCTCGTGCTCGGCGGCCTTTCCACGCCCCCTCACGGCAGGAACCTTGAGGGGGACCTTGGCCATGGCGACCTGTCCGATCTCGGTGAGTTCGTCGACGGTCCGACCGTCGAAGTACGCCTTCAGGGCTCGGGTACGTGACGGCTGCACGAGTCGAGGATCGACGCGCTGCTCCTTCATCACCACGACGCCGTTGCGCAGGGTGCGGACCGAGGCCTCCAACAGAGGCGAGGTGTTCTCGCCGGAGGTCATCGCGGCCCAGAAGTTGTTCGCGAGTGCGACCACGAGCTTCTTGTGCATCGCCTGGACGGACTCGTCCTCGTCACTGTCGTCACTCGCGGTGGACTCGTCGGTCCCGCTCGCGACGTCATGGGCGCCGACCACGAGGAAGGACGTGCCCGGCTCGTCGTTCTCGCGGGTGAGGTGCAACCGCTCGACCGTCTCCTCCTCGGCCCACCAGGAGCGCGCCACGTTCTCGCTGCCCGGAACGGTGTCGGGCTCGCCGAACCATGCGGGGCCGGCGCAGGCCTCGCCGTTCACCACACGCCACGGCAGGTCGAGTCGTCCGATCAGCCGGCGTGCCGTACGGCCCTCGTGCGGCACGGACAAGGTGGAGTTGATGAGAACCAGGCCCAACCTGCTGGCGGCCCAGAGCGTGGCCTTACCGAGGCCGTACGAGCCACCCGCCCCGTCGTCCGACTTGTTGCTGTCGAGCTGGCGTCGGACGACGGCGGCGAACCGGCCGTCGTCGTAGTCGTCGCCGGTGAGGCCGGACGCGTTGTAGTCGTCGACCCTCAACAGCACGAGCCGGTCACGCTCGTTCATGTCTCTCAGGCCCTCGGCGATGACCCGGCCCACCTTCTGCTCCTGTGCGGCGGCGGCCTCGTAGTGCGGTCGCAGATACGCCCAGCCGATCGCGTCCCGGAAGCGCGCGAGAGGTTCGCCGCTCAGCTCGTGCAACGTGTAGCGAACGCGAACCGGTCGTGTGCGGTCGAGACGCTCGTCGAGACTGTTCTGGGTCGCCTCACGCGCCAGCACCTCGACATCCGCCTCGAAGGCGAAGGCGGCGGCGTTGCCGAACTCACGGCCGCCGTCCTTGTGGGCGGGGCGGTGATACCAGGAGACAGGACGTCCGGTCACGGCATCGGTGGTGCGGGTGTGCACGGTCCCGGGATCCGTGCCGATCGCCGTCGCGATGCGGCGCATCATGTCCTCGCGCGGCACCGCCCTGCCGGTGATCCAGGCGGAGACCGCGGCACGGGTCAGCCCGACCCGCTCGCCCAGCTCGGCCTGACTGATGTCCAGAAGCCTCAACTGCCGTGCGAGCCAAGGGCCGAAGTCCTCTCCCACGTCCATGTCACACCACACCCCTCAACCACGCTCGGCACATCCTGCGACACCACGATACACCGTCATTTGACGTCACGACTCTGCGACAATATTGGTTGACAGCCGAGCCGCTCCGCCAGGATGGTCTTGACTCTCACTTCTTCAAAACTCAACAAAATTCACATTTACCCGAAAAGTCTCACACATGGACATACATGCCGAAATCGGAAGTCGGGCGGGACGTTGAGGATTGAGTGCCCGTCAGCCGCCCTTTCCAGGGCGCGAGTTGACCATCAAGACCGGTTGACTCCTTCGAGAGGAACGTCTAACGTTCCTCGCCAAGCGCAAATCGGCAGGCACATCGAGCAATCCTCGATCAAGTGCCTCTATTTTGCCGTGCATAACAACAGGGAACCCAGTTCGTCGCCTCCACCGGCGTGACGAGCTTCGTCGCCCTGTTCAAAATCACAAACCATTCGGGAAGGCCATCTCCAAAAGAGAATCGGAGCCGAGTCAGCCCCGTTTCGCAATTCCCCGGTCGTACTCCCTGAATTCCCGACGGAGGCTTTCCCATGCCCGAAGACGACTTCACCTACATCGACCTTCACGACTCCATCGAAGAACCGGACCTGAGGTACGAGTTCCTGCTGTCCGTCGGGAAGACCCCCACCGAAATCAAGTACGACCGTCGGCGGCGTGCCGAGGCCGCCCTGAAGCGGGATGCTCGGAAGGGCGACAACAGGAGGTCCGAGGAGCCGGTCGTCTCTCCCGGAGCCAGGTCCGAACTCAGTGACGTCCGGCGTTCGTTGCGCGCCGCCGGTCGCTCCACCAGGTCTTCTGCGGCCTCGACGACCCGTCCTCCCAACAGGAACACACCGCGGGTCCGGAATCGCCCGACGTCGTCCCGGCGCAATCAGGTCGTCATCGTCATCATCGGTCTCTGACAACTCGATACACCGTCGGACAACACGTCTATCGTTTCGAGTGGGGCCGGCCACACCCATGACGTGGTCGGCCCCACTTCTTCCCCGCGTCCGGCTGCCACCGGCCCAGAAACGGATTTCATCATGAGTCAAGCCTCCGCGACGGACGCCTCGACCGCTTCGCCCGTCATCCGTACGATTCTTGAGCAGTCGGCGCGCGTGCTGGAGACCTACCGTGTCGACCCAGGTCTGATTCTGGAGCACGCCAACGGTGAGCGTCGTATCACCCAGGGCGGCTACGGGGACCGCCAGTTGTTCGAGTTGGTGCAGAACGCCGCCGACGAGATCTCCGATCAACCCGGTGGAAAGGTCCACGTCATCCTGACGGAGAATCATCTCTACTGTGCGAACGAGGGTACCGAGGTCACCCCGGAGGGCGCCGAGACCATTCTCCGCATGAGCGTGTCAAGAAAGCGCGGCGGTCAGATCGGCCGCTTCGGAGTAGGGGTCAAGTCGATCCTCGCTGTCACCGACACCCCTCAGTTCTTCAGCAGTTCAGGTTCCTTCGGGTTCGACCGCAGTTGGTCCCACGACGAGATCGCGAAGGCTCGTGGGGCCGGATCCCACGAGCCGTTCGAAGCTCCCGTTCTTCGGATGGCCCGCCCGCTCGACTCCGCCGAGGAGCGTCTGGCCGACCCGGTACTGGATCAACTGCTCGACTGGGCCACGACCGTGGTGCGACTCCCCCTCCTTCCCGGCGCCGCCGAACGTCTCGCCGGCGACATGCACCAGATGTCGACCAACGAGGAGGAGGGGCGGCGGGAGTTTCCGGAGCGCTTCCAACTCTTCTCTCGCCACGTGGGTACCGTCGTACTCGAAGATCGACGCGAATTGCCGTTCGTCCGCCGCGAGATCACTGTCGAGCACGACGGTTTCCACCACACCATCCACGAGTCGCGGACGGGCAAGGCGGCTGTCAGGACCGATTGGAAGGTCTTCACCCACGCCCACCGCCCCACCGAGGTCGCCCGACGCAGTGCGGGTGAGATGCATGACCGGGGAACGATCGACATCGCCTGGGCGGTGCCCGAGTACGTCGGTGACACCGTACTCACTGCCCCGAGAGGTCGTGGCGAGTTCTGGTCCTTCTTCCCGACCAAGTACCCCATGACCTTGAGCGGGGCCCTCAACGGGGCGTGGAAGACGAACGAGGACAGGCAGAATCTGCTCGACGCGAGCCCCTTCAACCGGGAGATCATCCAGGTCGCGGCCCGACTCGTCATCGACTCACTGCCTCACCTGTGCCCGCCGTCGGACCCGGGTGCGTACCTCCCGCTGCTCCCCGGACGCCCGCGGGAATCCGAGACGTTGAACTGGGCCGACAGATATCTGACCGAGCAGATCTGGGAGTTGACCGCTCAGCGCCCCTCGCTGCCCGACCAGGACGGTGTCCTTCAGATACCGCGGGATCTGAAACTCCATCCCGACCTGGGCGGTCGCGGACGTCTGAAGACCCAGTGGCTTCAGATGTGGAGCGCGTATCCCGGTCGGCCGTCGAACTGGATCCACCCGTCGGTCGAGACCTTCGACATCCGCTCCGGCAAGGTCGAACACGTCCTCAACGAGACGAAGCAGCAGCGCGAGTCGGTGCGCGGGTGGCTGGAGGCTCTGGTGTCCGACGAGACTGCCGAGGCGTCCGCGGTCGCCATCCGCATTCTCGCCGAGATGATCCGTGACGGCTCGCCCTTCGCACAGGAGGCCCGCACGGCCCACATCGTTCTCACCGAGGAGCACGGCATGGTCCCGCCCGTCGCCGGCCGGGTGTTCCGCCGCACGGTGCAGGACGGTCTCAGGGACGACCTGGTGTACGTCGACCCGGCGCTCTCCCTCTCTGACGACCCGACGTTGGCCGCCGCGCTCAACGAGATCGGTATCCGGGAGGCGGATGCCCGTGGCCGCTTCGTGGGCGTCCTGGACCAGGGTTTCGACAGCTACGGACCGCAGGACTGGACCCGTTTCTGGGAGCTCTTCCACAGCGCCGGGGGCAGCCACGTCTCCGGGGAGGTACGGTCCCGCGTGCCCTCTCCCTCGACGACGCTCTTCGTCCGTACGTCGGACGGCCGATACCACCGGATGCGGGACTGTCTGCTGCCCGGCCCTGTCGTGCCCGCCGACGGGAGCAGGGACGCGTCGCTCGCGGTGGACATGGACTTCCACTCCGATGACATGGCCGTGTTCCGTGAGTTCGGCCTGCGCAGCGGACCGACCGGAGGGCAGCAGCCGACCGACGACGACTGGTTCGCGGAGTACCGGACCTCCGTCCACGAGGACTACTGCAGGACGCTCGACAGCAGCGCGAGCCGTCCGACCCTCAACCGCCTCAAGGTGGAAGGCGCCACTCCCGGTGGACCCTTGCACCTTCTGCCCCGCCTGTCCGACGAAGGGAAAGCCGCTTTCGTCAAGGCCCTGCCGGACGACAGCGTCATCGACACATGGATGATGCAGATCGGAGCGCAGACCTCGACCCGACGGAGAGTCGTCTCGCCGTTGCGGTGGATGCTCCGCCGTCACGGCATGCTGCCGACGTCGCAAGGAGTCGTCCAACTCGCCGACGCCGTGGGCCCACAACTCCACGCGTACAGCGATGTCCTTCCCGTCGCGGACATCAGCGAGGAGAAGGCCCGCAAACTGCATCTCCCCGTCGTGGCGAGCGAGGTCCCGGCGAGGCAGTGGGACCGGCTCCTGGCGCAGCTCGCGGTGAGCGACGACGACGCATTCGTCGGTCGCACCTACGTGATGCTCACGCGCCTCGAGGTCCCGTTCCCCGCGGACACCCTCACCCGCTGTCGTACGGGCGCCGAGTGGGCTGCCCGCGAGGACGGCGAGATCGCGGTGGCCGCCTCCGAGGACGAGTATCGCGCGTTGCGTGCCGAGCAGCTCCCCGCACTGCTCGCGGGCAATCCGGCCGACGCCGACCTTCTGGTCCGAACCTGGGGGATGCTGCGGTTCGCCGACGTCATCAGCAAGGAGATCCGACACGTGGGGGCGGGTGAGCCGATCCTCCTGCGGGACGAGTACCCCACCCTGCGCCAGCGGCTCGGCAACTCGGTCAACAACTACGCCCTGCTGCGCTGCTCCGAACTGGAGGAGGTGACCCGTACCCCCCAGGGGACCCGGGTGGCTCCACTGGCAGGCGCCCTGCACGGTACGACCGTGCTCGTACTCGCTTCGCAGTCTCGGCTCGAAGCGCTGATCTCCGCGGACCGCGAGCTGCGCTGGGGGTTGCGCGAGACGGGCTGTCGAGCCGTGCTCGACGCCCAGGAGCGGCAGGAGTCCGACCAGCAGGTGCAGAGCGCTCTGCGCAAGGTCCGTGAGGCGCAGACCGTGGAAGAGAAGTTGGAGTTGCTCATCGGGGCGACAGCGCTTCGCGCCGGGTTGCCGCCCGGCCTGCTGGAGAGCGAACGTGCCGCCCTGGGGGACGAGGAACCATCTCCCCGACGGATCGCGCGCATGGCGTACAACGCGCACGGTGACGGCGTGTTGCAGATGCACGCCAGGGACCTGGTGGCGGCTTACCCGAGTCACGCACCGTCGTCGTTCACGGGCGGATCCCCCGCCGTGCGGTTCGTGTCCGAGTTCGGCTTCCCCGACTCCTTCGCCGGAGCCAGGACACCTTCCCTGGAGCCGAGGATCGACGTGTCCGGGCCGACCGCGTTCCCCCGCCTCCATGACTATCAGGAGCGGCTCGCCGCCAACGTCTTCGCGATGTTGGACCGGGTCACGCCGCAGCGCGGAATGTTGTCGTTGCCGACGGGCGCGGGGAAGACCCGGGTGACGGCGGAGGCTGTCATCCGCTGGGTCAAGCAGGCCGGGCAGTTGGACGGTCCGATCCTGTGGATCGCGCAGACCGAGGAACTCTGCGAGCAGGCCGTCCAGAGTTGGAGTTTCGTCTGGTCGAAGGTGGGGGCCGACAATTCACTCGCGATCAGCCGGCTCTGGTCCTCGAACGAGGCCGGCCCCGTGAACGACCGCCCGCACCTCGTCGTCGCGACCGACGCGAAGCTGCGCAACTGTCTGGATACCGACAGCTACGAATGGTTGCGCGCGGCGAGCCTGGTCATCGTCGACGAGGCCCACATGGCCATCGCGAAGCAGTACACCGAAATCCTCGCGCAACTGGGCCTGACCGCACGTGAGACCGAGCGCCATCTGCTCGGTCTCACGGCCACGCCCTTCCGTAACACCAACGACGAGGAGACTCGGCGACTGGTCCAACGCTTCGGGGCTCGCCGCCTCGACGACGGGATCTTCCCGTCGGGGGACGCCTATGCGGAACTCCAGGAGCTGGGCATGCTGGCGCGTGTCACCCATCGTGAACTACCCGGTGGCACCATCGAGTTGACCCATGACGAGAAGGAGAGGGCGGACCAGCTCAGTCTGTTGTCGAAGGCCGCCGAACAGCGACTCGCCGATGACCAGGACCGGAACAACCGCATTCTCGAAGAGATCGGAGGCATGCCTTCCGACTGGCCGGTCCTCGTGTTCGCCACATCGGTGGGCCACGCCAAGTTCCTGGCCGCCAAACTCAGAGATCTGGACATCACCGCGGCGGCGGTGGATTCGGCGACGTCCACGGGCGAGCGCAGGCAGCGGATCGACGCCTTCAGGCGAGGCGGCATCCGCGTCCTCACCAACTACGGTGTCCTCACCCAGGGCTTCGACGCGCCCGCGACCCGAGCGGTCGTGGTGGCCCGTCCCAGCTACAGCCCCAACGTGTACCAGCAGATGATCGGGCGCGGTCTACGAGGACCACGTAACGGAGGCGAGGACACCTGTCTCATCCTCAACGTCCGCGACAACATCACCAACTACGGAAAAGCCTTGGCCTTCACACAGTTCGAGCACCTGTGGGGTACCAAGTGAGCACCGTGCGGGTCGAGTCCCCGGAGCTCACGGGGGAACAGCAAGCTGTCGTCGACCAACCGTGGGACACCCGTCTGCTGGTCACCGCCGGTGCCGGATCGGGCAAGACCCACACTCTCGTGCGTCGACTCGACGCCCTGATGGGCGACGAGGACGTGGCCTTGGAGGCCCGGGAGATCCTGGTACTCAGTTTCTCCCGGGCGGCCGTCAGGGAACTGCGCGAACGGATCGCCCTGCACGCCAGGGAGGCCCGCAGGGTCAGGGTGCAGACCTTCGACTCGTGGGCGTACGCGCTGTTGCAGAGTGCGTATCCGGACCGCGAGTGGGGACGGCTCTCCTTCGACGACCGCATCCGGGAGGCCACCGAGGCCATCATGCGGGGGGCACTGGAGGCGGGTGAGGTCGGTCCACCGGCCCATGTGGTGATCGACGAGGTCCAGGACCTCGTGGGTGATCGCAGAGACATGGTGGAGACCTTGCTCGACCGTTTCCGGAACAGTTGCGGTTTCACCGTGGTCGGCGACGGCGCACAGGCGATCTTCGGCTTCCAGGTGTCGGACGAGGACGCGCGTGCGGCTGAGACCAACTACTTCTTCGACTGGCTCCGGGCCTCGTACGCCGACGATCTGGTCGAGCTGCATCTCACCGCGAACTTTCGGGCCCGCACCGACGAGGCGCGCACCGCCCTCGGCCTCGGCCCGACGCTCCAACGGCTGCCGTCCGAGACCCAGGAGTCGGGCACCGCCGGCGAGGAACTGTACGGAAGACTGTCGGACCTGCTGCGCATGTGTCCTGACTTCGGCCCGCTCGACAGCGAGTTCACCGTCGGGTCACTCAGGGATTTCCCGGGGACGTGCGCGATCCTGTGTCGCGACAACCGGCAGGCCCTCGTCCTGTCGGACACGCTCCACTCCCTGCGGATTCCGCATCGGATGCGACGGTCCTTCCAGGACCGGTCCGTTCCACCGTGGGTGGCGTCCGTCCTACGAGCCACCGGCTCGGCCACCTTGACCGAGGAACGCTTTCTCAGATTGCTCGCCGCCGGTGGGTCGTTGCCCGCCGGGGACGATCCGACCAGGCTCTGGCGATCACTGCGCGACGCGGCGCGCGCGCCGCGTGGCCTCCTCGATGTCTCCGCCGTGCGCCGGCTGGTCACCGAGGGTCGTTTCCCGGACGACCTGGTCCTGGCGGAGCCGGGCGGTCTCGTGGTCTCCACCGTCCACCGCGCCAAGGGGCTCGAATTCGATCGGGTGATCGTGGTGGAGCCGCCGACGACGGCAGAGCTCCGCAGACAGCACACGCATGTCGATCCGGCAGCGGAGTCTCGCGCCTTCTACGTGGCGATGACACGCGCCAGGGACGATCTGTTCCGCATGACCGCGCCGGACACCACACTCATCCGCAAGGACAGGGCGAGCGACCGTTTCTACCTCGGTGGCTGGAAGGCCTACTACCGCGACGGGCTGGCGGCCACCGGTCAGGACGTGTCCACCGAACACCCGCCGGGTACGGACGGATTCGAGGCCGACCCCGTCCGGCTCCAGGACCATCTCGCGACGTCGGTCCGCCCCGGCGACGAACTGGTGCTCCGTCCGCAGCACGAGTTGCCCATGGCCGCCGATCAGAGCCCGCCGTACACCATCTTTCACCGAGACACCCCCGTCGCCGTGGTCTCGGAGGAGTTCCGTCGCGGCCTCCATTCGTCCCTGAAGGTCAACCGGACTTGGGAGATCAACTGGCCGGTGGAGATCGGCGGCTTCAGGGTGGACTGCCTGGAGAGCGTCGCCGGCAGCACGGCCTCGGGGGTGCGGGCCGGCCTCGGTGACCACGGGATCTGGACCGTGCCTCGTATGACGGGGTTGGGACGGTACAGGCGACATGGTACGAACCTTCAGGAGGGTCAGGGCAGATGACGAACGACAGCAGTCCTCACGCCGCGCACTACGCCATGCGCGACGAACTCGCCTCCCGACTGCGCGCCGACCTGCTGGGCCCGGAGGTCGAGGACGAGGTCCTGACCCAGGATCCGCCGATCACGGTGTACCCCGTCGGTGTGTTGTTCCCGCGACCCACGACCGAGGAGGCGGAGAAGGAACTGGCCGCCGCCGCAGCCGTGAACGACGGACCTGACGACGCCCCGATCCTTCGGGGCAGAGACATCGAGGACGCGGGTCCCGATCTCGGCGTCTCCCTCGCCAACGACCGGAGGCCGTCGTCCATGGGGCTGACGTTCGCGGTCGACCCCGCCGTGTCTCCGAGAATCGTCGTCACGACCGAGGCGGCCGTCTACGACCCCGTGGACCCCGAAGGTCGCCCGGTCTCGGCGAAACGAGCAGAAGCCCGAAGCACCTCCGAGCAGTCCGAGCACTGGCGCCGCCGCCCCCTGGAACTACGGCAGGTGACGGTCGACGTCACCCGGCCGGGCATGTACCGACCGGACCCCGTTCACGACGGGGTGGAGATCCGCGCGCTGGTCCGCCGTCCTGCGGGCCCCGAGCGCACCGTCACCGTCACCGTCACGCTGATCAACACCCGACGGGTGGGTGAACGGGAACTTCAGGACGCCTTCTCCCTCTATCAGCCTCGGCTCACCGTGACCGCGCCCGCCGGTGAGCAAGCATTCGTGGAGCGTCCGGCGGCGCACGGACCCGTGGACGCGGAGCAGGGCGCGAGCCGTTTGCTCCATCGGTACGCACCGACCTTCGCCGTGGGCCACGGCTGCGCGGCCGACTGGGACTGGACCCCGCCCCCCGTGGGTGCTCCCCCTCCCGGGCGGGCAGCGGTCTCCGAGGTACGCAGTGAATTCATCCCGACCCATGACGTGTTGTTGACGGATTCCAATCCGGAGATCGACGACTCCGCGCTCACGATGCACGGTTTGGCGACGAAGCGGGACGCCGAGGTGATAGCGGCCCTCGACGACCTGATGGCGGGATACGAGGAGTGGATCGAACGCAAACATGGCGAGGCCACGGATCTCGGCGGTACGACCTTCGAGGTTCCCGCCCTGGAACAGGTCGAGCAGTGTCGTGTCGCGTTGGGTCGTATGCGTGCCGGTATTCGCGTACTGGCCGACGACACGCATGCCATGAACGCCTTCCGCCTCGCCAACCTCGCCATGGCGCGACAACGGGCCAGGGGCGAGTGGATCAAACAGAACCGCGAGGGCAGCCCTGACGACACCGCCGGCCGCTGGCGTCCTTTCCAGGTCTCCTTCATGCTCCTGTGTCTGGAAGGGATCGTGGATCCGAGGCACAAGGACCATGAGGTCGCCGACCTCCTCTGGTTCCCCACGGGAGGCGGCAAGACCGAGGCCTATCTCGGCCTGATCGCCTTCACCACCTTCCTGCGCCGCATGCGACTGGGTGGCCGGGGAGGGGGTGTCACCGTTCTGATGCGCTACACCCTCCGTCTTCTCACACTCCAGCAGTTCGAGCGGGCGACCGCACTGATCTGCGCCATGGAACGCATCCGGCTGGAGGACGAGACGAACCTGGGAGTCGAGCCCATCTCCATCGGGATGTGGGTCGGCCAGTCGGCGACACCCAACACGCTCTCCGCCGCAGCCGCCGGACTCGCCGAGCTACGACGCGGCCGAGCCCTCCAGGAGAAGAACCCCGTCCAACTCCATTCCTGCCCCTGGTGCGGCACGCGCCTGGACGCCTGTCAGTACGAGGTGGACGAGCAGGCACGCCGGATGCTTGTCCGGTGCCCCGACACGAGTTGCGACTTCCAGGACGGTCTCCCTGTCCACCTCGTCGACGAGGCCGTCTACGACGCGCGACCGACGCTGGTGATCGCGACGGTGGACAAGTTCGCGGCGATGCCGTGGCGGGAGCGGACAGCCGCGCTGTTCAACCGCGATCGTTCGGACGGCACGCCGCCGCCCGAACTCATCGTCCAGGACGAACTGCATCTCATCTCGGGCCCCCTCGGCACCCTCACCGGCCTGTACGAGACGGCCGTGGACCTGTTGGCCGACCGCCCGAAGGTGATCGCTTCCACGGCCACGATCCGGCGTGCCGCAGCTCAGGGCAAGGCGTTGTTCGACCGCTCGGTGTCCCAGTTCCCACCGGCGGGACTTGATGCGCGCGACTCCTGGTTCGCGGTCGAGACCCCCGCCGAACGGAAGGCCAGTCGGCGGTATATCGGCCTCCTGACACCGAGCACGAGCCAGGCCACACTGCTGATCCGGACCTATGCGACGCTGCTCCACCAGGCGACACGTAGCGACACGACGCAGGAGGTTCGGGACGCCTACTGGACACTCGTGGGTTACTTCAACAGTCTGCGCCTGCTGGCCGCGGCCGAACTCCAGGTCCACGACGACGTGGAGGCGTATCTGGAGTACCTCGCCGAGAAGGACCACGTCGAGGGGCGGAAAATCAAGGAGCAGACCGAGCTGACAAGCCGCGCCAACTCCAGTGAGGTTCCGGCCCGTCTGAAGCAGGTCGAGCGGCGCCTCCCGCACGACGAGACCGTGGACGTCCTGCTCGCCACGAACATGATCTCCGTGGGCGTCGATGTGGACCGCCTCGGGCTGATGGCCGTGATGGGACAGCCACAGACGACCGCCGAGTACATCCAGGCCACGAGCCGGGTCGGTCGAAAACATCCCGGTCTGGTGGCCGTCATGCTCAACTCGGCCCGCTCCCGGGACCGTTCACACTACGAGAACTTTCGCCACTTCCACTCGGCGCTGTACCGCGAGGTGGAGTCGACCAGCGTCACGCCCTTCTCCGCCCGCGCTCGTGATCGTGGTCTGCACGCGGTGATCGTCGCACTGGCCCGCATCCTCATCCCCGCCGCTCGCTCCGACGAGAAGGCGGGCGACATCGACAGGTTCCGGGACGAGCTCGACCGGCTGGTGAGAACCCCTCTGCTCGCACGGGTCGAGCAAGTGGCCCCGGACGAGTACGGCGCGACGGTCGACTCGTTCGACGAGTTCGTCCAGTGGTGGGAGGAACAGGCCGAGATGCACGGAGCACTCACGTACGAACCCGGACGTGGCAGAAGGAACCCCTCGCTCCTCCGCTCGTACGACGACGAGAACAACGGGGGCGCGTGGCCGACCTTGTGGAGCCTGCGTGACGTCGATGCCGAATCCGCACTCTTCATGGAGGCGACCCGATGACCCCGCCCCCCGCCCGTCGTCGCCGAGGCGGCCCTCCGGAGCGGAGCTTCCCACGACGCGGTTCGGTCCGACGCTCCCAGATGATCACCACGTACGGCGCCGGCTCGCTCATCGCGGTCGACAACGAGTCGTTCATCGTGTCCGGCACCGATTCGTGGAACATGAGCGAGGCGCCGACGATCCACGAACACCGACTGGCACGGCTCCTGGGAGTCCGGTCCTTCCGCCTCCCACCCGCATCGGACGACAGGAGCAGGGACGGGGTCCACGTCAGGCGCTTCCCACTCTGGCACTCGTGCCCGGACTGCGAAACGTTGCAGCATGTACGTGCCTTCAACTCCTCTCCCGGCAAGAACGATTGCGGAATCTGCGGACAGGATCTCGTCCCCTCTCGCTTTGTCATGGCCTGTGCCCACGGGCACATCGACGACTTCCCCTACTGGAAGTGGGCACACCGCAGCAACCGACGAGAGGGAGAGACGGGGCTGTGCGGAGGCGAGATGCGGCTTCGTTCCAGCGGCAAGACCGCGTCGCTACGCTCCATCCTGATCTCGTGCACCTGCGGAATCCCCGAGGTGTCCCTGGAGGGCGCCTTTCGCGGCCGAGCGCTGTCGGACCTCAAGGTCCGCTGCGGCGGCAAGCGTCCCTGGCTGAAGGACGCCCCGACCGAGGACTGTTCCGAGGCTCCGCGGACTCTCCAGCGTGGTTCGTCCGTGGCCTGGCAGGCGATCGTGAAGACCTCGCTGTCGATCCCTCCCTGGAGCGGAGGGCTGGCGGCGCGTCTGGCAGAGCATTGGGACGACCTGCGCGCCATGGACCGCACCGGGATCGAGATGTTCCTCAAGATCCTCACGCTCAACGAGAAGTACACGTTCCCGCCGGACGCCGTCATCGCGCTCCTTGAGGCAGAGAGACACGAGGATGCCGGGCCGGACGACGAGGAGAACAAGGACAAGGCCTACGTCGCGCTACGCAAGCAGGAGTACGCGCGGTTGAGGGAGGGGCACCCGGAGAGCGAGGCCGATCACGAGGAGCAGTTCGTCTGCGAACCTCCCAGATCCTCCGCGGCGGAACTCATTCCGTACGGAGTGGCGACGCCCATGTTGGTCAAACGTCTTCGTGAGGTCCGCGCGCTCAAGGCGTTCTCCAGGGTGGACACACCGGACACGCAGGCCGACGTCCACGAGGCACCGTTGTCACTCACGCCCCTCACCTGGTTGCCGGCCATGGAGGTCCAGGGCGAGGGCGTCTTCCTCCGCCTCGACGAAGATCGACTCGACGCGTGGTCTCGGAGCACGTCCGTCGCCGCCCGGGTCGAGCGGATCCGGGCCAACCACCAGAGGCGGCTGCGCGAGCGCGCCAAGGACCCGGGGACAGTGCCGGAGTCACCGGCGACGCCGCGCATGGTGCTGCTCCACACATTGGCGCACGCGCTCATCAACGAATGGAGCTTGGACGGGGGATACCCGACGTCCGCACTGCGCGAAAGGCTCTACGCCGACGACACCATGGCCGGACTGCTCGTCTACACGGCCACCAGCGATTCCGCCGGCAGCCTGGGCGGCCTCGTGGCTCAGGGTGAACCGGAGCGCCTGACGCGTTCCCTTCCAGCAGCCCTGCGACGAGCGCAGTGGTGCTCGGCGGACCCTCTCTGCGTCGAGTCGGAGGCGAGCGGAGCCGGCAGCGTCAATCTCGCCGCCTGTCACGCCTGTGTCCTGCTGCCTGAGACAAGCTGCGAGGTGAACAACGGTCTGCTCGACCGGGCCCTGCTCGTCGGGACACCGGAGGATCCGACGATCGGCTTCTTCCACGACGCCATGCACCTCTGACACGGCACCGGGAAGGGTGGACGAGCTCCCCGGCGGGGCCCCGTCCGTACGAGCCGACCGCTCATGTCCACAAGCCCCAACAACCCATCTGATCACTCTTGTTCACCGGTACAGTCGAGCGATCGATTGAACTCTCTGGAGGTCGACAGACGTGCGGCGATTGCGGCGCCAGACCGCAGTAGGTGTGTGCGCTCTCGCACTTCTCGCATTGGCCGTCGTCCTCCCGGTCGAAAAGGACGACGCGGTCGACGCGACTCAGTTCACGGTCGCGTTCTTCGCCACCCTCCTCACCGGGGAGGCCGTCATCTTCGCGCTCACGTTCTCCGCGGCAAGTTCATGGCCCTCGCTACGTGCCATCGACAAACACATCGCGTTCCGCGAGTGGGTGCTGATCGGCTGGGTGGCCGCGATGTTCACCTCGTGCGGACTACTGGGAAAGAGCGACGTCAGCATCACCTACGGCGCCCTTCTCTTCATCCTCGCCAACTTCTTCGGTGTCTTCTCGTTCATCCGTCTCTTCGGGCTCGCGAGCATCGGCGGCCGCAACCGGTTGCTACGGAAGACTCTCGTCCGGGCGCTCGCCGATCTGCGCGGGCGCCCCCTGATCGACGACCCCGCCGTGGCGGCCTTTCTGGGAGCCCTCGACCAGGCCATCAGCACCAACGACCCCACGGGTGTTCGCAATCTGGTCGGCCAGCTCATCGGGCCGTCCACCCACTCCTTCGCCGGCGCCTCCTCCGTGGCACTCCATCTGGAGGTGCTGCACCGGCTGGCCCGCGCGGCGTTGGTGCGAGGGGCCGATCCCGTGGTCGTCATCGGCTGTGCGGAGTCCCTGATCAGCTCCTTGTTGCGTAGAGTGCGTGAATTGGACGACCCGGCGGTGGTGTTGGGTGCTCTCAGCCGAGATCTCGCGTGGCTCGGCAGCACAGCGAGGATCATGTCCGTACGTGGTATCGCTTCCAGCAGGGCCGCCCGGGAACTCGTCACGATGACCGTGGAATGTCGCATGCGCATTCTTCTCGCCGTCGATCCTGATCCCAAACAGTTCAACAGCCCCGACGAAGTCGGCTCCGTGATCACAGATCCGACCGGAGCACTTCTTTGGGCACGGGACTTCACCGAGTTCCATGGAGCACATCAGGCGAACGGTTTCTACAGCGTCTTCCAGATACTCACCGGATCAAAGTTCATGGGGAACTACTGGGACGGGGATTCCGTGCTCGGCAGGATGCGGCAGGTGCTCTTCGGAGACGATCCGGCCGCCGGCGCGGAGGCCGACGCCGCGCGTGAAGTCTTCGGCGACGTCGCCGGTTTCGACCGCTTCTGGGCCCTCGTCTCGGTCGGCGCGATCGGCACCTTGCGGGACGCCGTCGCCCCGCACCCGCCGGAGCTGGTCCATCCGGAGTTCACGGCGGACGGACAGCTGCTCGGTGCCTACCTGCGTACGTTCGCCACGCATCGCTGGTTCAGTACGGCCCACGAGGCGCACGAGGCTTTGCTCACTCTCGTCAGCCTCGCCGACAGCCCCGACGACCCCTGGGAGCTGATCAACCGTCGCACAGCCCGGTCGGCCTTGCGTACAGCGGTACCTCGGGCCGAGCCCAGGGACCGAGGGGCCGCCTTGATCCTCGCGATCGCCGGCCGACTGGCACCTCTCGAACCGAACGCGTCCGACTCCGAATTGCGAGACTTCCTCGCCGCTCTGCCTGAGCCCGCACTCGCCGAGGCCGGCAAACTCGCATGCCGGATCCTGCCCGGGGCGTCCGCATGTTCCGCCGATCCGGCGAATGCGATAGTCGTCGGCCTCGAAGTGATGCAACTGGTAGGCGCACACACACGCGAGGGACAACGGCATGGATGAACGCGACGATACCTACTGGCGCAGCCGTACAACGCGTCTGCTGGAGCCGTCCGTGCACGCCGCACTGATCGTCCAGTGCGGGCTCGACTGGCTACGTCCGGACAGACTGACGTTGCGCAACGACATCGACGAAGCATTGCTGAAAGCTCAGCTACGTCGCGGCCGTGCACTCCGAATCACACGACTCGTCCTGCACAATCTGCCCGTCTCCGTGAGCCGGGCGAATGACTTCAGGTCGGTGGCCGCGTCGTTCGACGAATGGCAGAACCGCCTGACAGTGGCCAATTGTCTGCTCCGTCGACCGACCCCCCTCATACATCGCTTGATCATCCGTGGTGAAGATCCCGTTACGCCGCCGGAAGATATGGTCGAGTTGCTCACCGACGGCGGATGGACCGACGACGACCGCGCCGAATCCGCCCTTCGGTTCGTCGATACGCCCGGCATCACAACGCCACTGACCAATTACGATGCCGACCTGGCCGGTCCGTTCAGCGACGCGGATCCGTCGGTCCACATGTGAGAAGAGGGAGATTCGGTGTCCTACGCCCAGGAGACCCCGGCAGATCAGCAATTTCTCGAGCAGGCCATCGCCGTTTCACGACACGCCTTGGACGACGAGGGCAAAACACCCTTCGGAGCCGTCGTCGTCGTCGACGGCGAGGTCGTGGGGATCGGTACCAGCTCGGTGATGGAACTCCACGATCCCACCGCTCACGCCGAGATGATGGCGCTGCGTGCCGCAGGGAGAACGCTTCGGCACCACATCATGGAGAACGGTGTCATGTACTCGAGCAGCGAGCCCTGCCCGATGTGCCTCGTCGCCTGCTACTGGGCGCGCATTCCTCGTCTCGTCTATGCCGCTACCAGCCACGATGTGGCGGTCAACGGCTTCGAGGATCTCCAGTTCTACCGGCAGCTGTCCAAGCCCAACAAGGAACGAACTCTTCTGGCCGAGGTGTCGGTGGAAGGCAAGCTCCGCGAAAGCGCGGCCGGCGCGCTGGCGGAGTGGTCATCGGCGCTGCCGTTCACCGTCGAACCGAAGCTCTGACGACTTGCCCGTCCACTCCGGAAATCCGTTCTGCTGCCTCATGGGCGGAGCACCACCGTTGGGCGGGTTGGGGGTGGGGTGGCGAGGTGGAGTTTGGTTTGGATCGCTGTGATCAGTTCCTCGGGGTGGTCGCGGACCAGGGATGGGGTCACGCTCAGGACCGAGACTCCGTGGGATTCCAGGCGGAGGCGGCGGCGGAGGGTGGCGCGGTATTCCGAGATGCCCAGGTGGTATTCCGCCGAGTCGACCTCCAGGGCGACGCCCTCGTCGGGCCAGTAGGCGTCCGGGCGGGCCAGGAAGGTGCCCGACGGGGTGCGGAGTGTGGGGTTCCAGAGGGGCTCCGGGAGGCCGGCGTTGAGGAGGGTGTCGCGGGTTTCGCCCTCGGCGATGGAGTGGACGCCGGCGCGGAGGTCGTCCAGCACCGCGCGGACCGCCGGGTTGCGCAGGGCGTGGGAGGCGTGGAGTTCGGCGCGGAGGTCGTCCGGGTGACAGCGGCCCCGCTGGACCGTGCTCACCAGCAGGGCGCGGACCCTGTCCGGTGAAGGCTCGTGGGCGGCGAAGTCGGAGGCCGCGCGGACCGCGCGGACGCAGGGGATGCCCTCGCCGCGGAGGGTGGGTGGCCAGCGGCGGGTGGGGTGGAGGTGGACGTAGCCGCGGTCGCGGAGTCGGCGGCCCGCGTGGACCAGGACGTCGGCCCGGTCGGCGCGGGCGCCTCGTACGCCGTAGATGGCCAGGACCGCCTCACCGGTCAGTACGGCGGTGGTGCCCGACATCGCGGGGGCGTTCCGGGCCGCCGCGAACAGGACGGCCGCCAGCAGTTGTTGCCAGACGTGCGGCTTGCCCGTCTGTATCAGGACCACCCCCGGCAGCAGCCGTTGCCAGGGGCCGCCCGGTGCGCAGCGGCGTGCGGCCGTGCCGGCGGCCAGGCCCGTGGCGCGCAGTTGGCCGGTGGTCGCCAGCCGCATCTGGGTGCGGGCGAGGCGGTCGATCGCCGTGGTGTCTGCTGTCGTGGGTCGCGGCATGGGTACGTTCTACCCATTCGTGACTCTGTGTAGTGGGCGTCACCGGATGCAGTTCTGGTGAGAACCGTGTCAATGACACGATCATGCCTGGTGGTTGTGATCCGCCCCGCCGTAGCGTGCCAGGACCGGGAGCACGCCGATCCGTTCTTGAAACGAGGGGCCCTTGAGACGCAAGCGGAAGTTGGCAGCGGCACTGACAGCGGTGACAGCCGTGGCGGCTGTGATCGCGGCCGGGGCCGGCGCGGGGGACGGTGGAGAGTTGGTGCCCGCGGCGGCAGCCGCCACGACCCTGAGGGTCCTCGACTGGAACATCCAGGGCGGGAACAGCTCGGACGGGGACGCCAACTGGGACAGCATCGTGAGCACGATCGCCGCCGAGGACCCGGACGTCGTCACCCTTCAGGAAGTGCACAACGACAAGGGGCAGATGGTCGACGGCCGCCCCGGCATCAACCAGTACCAGACCCTGCTGGACACCTTCCCGGCGTACGAAGGGCATTTCGCCAGGAGCGACACCAACGCCTACGGAGGGTCGGCCGGGCAGCTGATCCTCTCCAAGTACCCCATCAACGAGAAGGTCAGCTACATACTGCCGAACGACGACAGTGGTGCCGTCGACCGCAGCATGGGGGGCGTCAACATCGGCGTCGGTGGTACGGCCGTACGCGTCTACAGCACCCACCTCTCCGCCGGTGACGGCGCGGCGGCCGTCGCCCGTCGCGAGGCGCAGGCCAGATACATCCTCGGCAAGCTCCCCGCCGACAAGATGACCACCCCGATGCTGTTCACCGGGGACCTCAATGTGCGGCCGGACGCCCGCATCCGGTCCTGGATCGCCGGTGCGGGGTGGCTCGACACCTGGACGCAAGTGAAGGCCAACACCGGTGCCGACGTGGTCACCCACCCCGGCAGCGGCGACGACGCGCGTATCGACTACGTCTACGGCTCCGGCGCCATCGATGTGTCCGACGCCCGCACCCGCACCACGACCGCCTCCGACCACCGCCCGGTGGTGACCGACGTGACCATCCACAGCCCGTCCGTCGCCAGGTCCGGGTCGGTGCTCGCGGGCGCGGACTCGCTGGCCGGGTCGGCCAACGTCTCGGTGTACTCGGACGCCGCCGCCACTCTCCGGGTGTGCGACAACAAGGCGGACGGCTGGGGCGTACGCGCGTACGTCTACGGAAAGGCCGGCGGACCTGTCGTCGTGACGGGCCACGACGGGGCGTACGCGGATCGCTGCGGGACGTTCGACGCGGCCTCGGGCAGCGCCGGTTCGCCGGTGGTGAAGGTGTGCCTGTACAAGGGGGGCGAGGAGAAGGACTGCCGGCAGAAGACGATCACCTAGGAGCCGGTGTCGGGACGGCCGCCGGGACGGCCGAGCAGCGCCGGGAGCAGGTGTTCCTCCTCGTACGTGAAGTGGTCGTCCAGATCCTTCGCCAGCCGTTCCAGTTCCTCCCGCAGGGCGTCCGGCGTGGTCGGCGGGGCTTCCCGCAGCTTCGTCAACGCCGCCGAGACGGTGCGGTGTTCCGCGCGCAGGCGCTCCAACACCGGCGCCAGCTCGGGGAATTGCCGGTCGAAGGCCGAGAACGCGCCGTCCTCGGCGGTGTGGTGCATGCCCAGCGACTCGCAGAAGCTCAGACAGTGGAGCAGCAGCCCCTCGTGGAGAGAGGGGGCGGCCGAGGGGGTGGCGAGGAGACTCGCCAGCTCGGCCCGCAGATGGGCGTGGACGCGTACGAGCTCCTCGCCTATCGCCCGGTTCCGCGCCGGGTCGGTCAGGTCCAGGGCGTGCAGCGCGATCACCGGGATCGTACGGTCGGTGCCCGCCTGGTACGCGGCGAAGCCCGGGTTCCGGGCCGCCTGGAGGGCGTACTGGTGGTCGCGCTCCTCGCCCCGGAGCGGTTCGGCGCGGGCCGAGAAGGTGTGGACGGTGCCCTCTTCGGTGCCGATCTCGACGGTGACCCGATTGTCGGCGAGCAGGTTGAAGTACCAGCCCGGATGCGCCGGGCCGCCCGCGTTGGAGGCGAAGACCAGCAGGCGTTCGCCGTCACGCGCGTAGGCGGCGGGGGTCGTGCGCCGCTTGCCGGTCCGCGCGCCCAGCGTCGTCAGCAGCACGAGCGGGGCGCCCTCGAACATGCCGCCCACCCGGCCGCCGTTGGCCCGGAACTCCTCGATGATCAGCCGGTTGAATTCCTGGACCCTCTGCCGCTGTTCGGGTTCGGTCATGGGGTGGCCCTCTCCGGATACGCTCGATCAGAAGACGTATTCACTTTGCAAGCAAAGATACTTTGAACTCAAAGCTATTGAGAGGGCGGTACGGATGTCAACCGACGGCCGGCACGACGACGAGGCCGCCGGTCTCGGCGTCGAGGACGGAATCCGTACGTTGTTGCTGCTCATGCCCCGGATGGTCGGGCGCGCGAAGCGGATCAAAATCCCCGCGGAACTGGAGTCGTTCGACCTCGCCCCCCGCCATCTGTCGCTCTTCGCGTTCCTCCTCTTCGACGGCCCGATGACCGTCAACACGCTCGCGGCACGTCTGGAGGTCGCCCCGGCGACGGTGAGTCTGATGGTCGGCGAGCTGAGCCGGCAGGGCATCCTGCGGCGCGAGGCCGACGAGAGCGACCGGCGTCGCACGATCGTCAGCATCAGCGAGGCACACCGGCCCGCCATCGACGGCTGGCTGGCGCGCGGCGCCGGGGCCTGGCGCAGGGCGCTGGAGCCGCTGACACCCGAGCAGCGGCGGATGTTCGTCGACACCCTTGAGGCGTACGAACAGGGGCTGGAGTAGCGGCGGGGGATTCGGTGGCGCACACCGCCGCGCAGGGCGGTTCGGCGGACGTCGTCACGGCTTGAACGGTGATCCGCCGGAGGGCCCCCCGCCTCACGTCGGCGGCAGGAACTCCTTGATCAGCGCGCACAGTTCCGACGGAGCGTCGAGGTGTACGTCGTGACCTGCCCCCGGCACGGCCTCGACGCGCGTCCCCGCCGGGCGGCGTACGCGCATCTCGGTGGCCTCCGACGCCGGCATGGCACCCTTCCCGCCCCGCACCACGAGGGTGGGGCAGCGCACCCGGTCCCACTCCGCCCAGAACGAGCGGACGGCGCTCTCCGCCACGCAGGCCACCATGACGTCCCGGTCGACGCGCGGATACAGGCCGTCGGCGCGTACCTCCAGGCCCGCCGCCCAGGCCAGGCCCGCCGGGCCGCCGCCGAAGAAGTCGGCCGCCGCCTCGGCCGACTCGAACGGGACCGGCCACGAGTCCAGCCAGCGCCCGATCTTGCCGGGCAGTTCGGGGGCCGGGCCCCTCGGTCCGGCCTCCACCAGGACCAGCGCGCGGACGAGGTCGGGGTGTTCGGCCGCGGTAAGCAGGGCCGTGAGGCCGCCGAGGGACTGGCCGATCAGTACCGGGCGGGCCAGGGCCAGTTGCCCGGCGACGGCCACGGCGTCGCGTATGTGCGCCGCCCGCGAGACATCCTCGGGAAGGCGATCGCTCATGCCGTGGCCCCGCGCGTCGTAACCGACCAGGCGGTAGGCGGGGCCGAGCAGTTCCGCCAGGGCGTCCCACTCCCCCGTGTGGCCCGCCAGTCCGTGCGCCAGCAGGACCGGCACCGCCGACTCCCGGCCGGGCCCGGCGGGACCGTACTCCGTACAGGCCAGTCGTACGCCGTCGTCCGTCGTGATCGTGACGGTGGACTTGATCATGGGCATCCTCCCTCCGTCGAAGGTCCGTTGCACCTCCCTCGAACCTCCGCTGAACGCCTCCGTACTCCGGTACGTACCTACAGGCGCTCCCCCATGGTTGCTGAGCGGGTTGACCGGGCGGTCCGGTTCACCCGCTCAGCGCGTGGGAGATCGTGTAGATCAGCAGACCCGCCAGCGCGCCCACCACCGTGCCGTTGATCCGGATGAACTGGAGGTCGCGGCCGATGTGCGCCTCGATCTTCTTGGACGTGTGCTTGCCGTCCCAGCTCGCGACGGTGTCCGAGATCAGGGACGTGATCTCGCCCCGGTACGTCGTCACGACGTAGTCCGCCGCGTCCTCCACCCAGCCCTCCAGCTTCCGCTGGAGCCTGCCGTCGGTGGCCAGCCGGGCGCCGAGCGAGAGGAGGGAGGCGCGGGCGCGCAGACGCAGTTCGCTGCGGTCGTCCTCGGCCGCCGCGATGATCATCGCGCGTACGGAGGACCACGCCGACGCGATGATGTCCTGCACCTCGGGGCGCGCCAGCAGTTCGGACTTGAGGCGCTCGACGCGCGCCCGTGTCTCCGTGTCCGACTGGAGGTCGGAGGCGAAGTCCTTGAGGAAGCGGTCGATCGCGCCGCGCGCCGGGTGCGTCGGCATGTCGCGCATCTCCGTGACGAAGCGCAGCAGTTCCTTGTAGACGCGGTCGCCGATCCGGCGGTCGACGAAGCGCGGAGTCCAGCCGGGGGCGCCACCCTGCACCGCGTCCATGACCGAGTCGCCGTGCTCGACCAGCCAGTCGTGCGCGCGGGCGCAGATCAGGTCGACGGCGCGGTGGTGGGCGCCGTCCTCGACCACGCGCTCCAGCGTCTTCCCTATGCCGGGCGCGATCTCGACGGCGTCCGCGCGGCGGGTGATCGCCTCGCCCACGACCGCCTGGACGTCCCCGTCCCGCAGGACGGTCAGCGCGCCGCGCAGGGCCGTGGCCAGTTCGGCGGTGACCCGGTCGGCGTGGGCCGGTTCGGCGAGCCAGGCGCCGAGCCGGCCGCCGATGCCCAGTCCGCGCAGCCGGGTCCGTACGACGTCGCCGGAGAGGAAGTTCTCTCCTACGAACGAGCCCAGCGAGGCGCCGAGTTGGTCCTTCTTGTTCGGGATGATCGCGGTGTGCGGGATGGGGAGGCCGAGAGGGTGGCGGAAGAGCGCCGTCACCGCGAACCAGTCGGCGAGCGCGCCCACCATGCCGGCCTCGGCCGCCGCCGCGACATAGCCCGGCCAGCCGGTGACGCCGGAGTTCTCCGCCCAGGTGGCGAGGATGTAGATGACGGCGACGAAGAGCAGCAGGCCCGTGGCCGTGGTCTTCATACGGCGGACGCCCCGCCGCTTCTCCTCGTCGGCGGCGGTGAACCCGAGCCCGCCGAGCGGGGAGAACGGCGAGCGTTTGCCGCCCGCGCCTGCGCCCGCGCCGGCGGCTGCAGCGCCGGAGGCCGCGGTACTGCTGCGGGAGCCCGGCTCGGCCCGCGGACCGGCGGTGACGGCCGTCGCCGACTTGCCCGTGCGCCCTGCCGCCCGCGCGGGACCGGCCGCGCCACCGCGCCCGGCCGCGTCCGCCCCGGCCGCGTCCGTCCCGATCGTCTCCGACCCTTCGGCGTCCGACCCGGCCGTGTCCGCCCGTTCGGCGTCAGTCCCGGTGGCCTCCGCCCCTTCGGCGGAACGCCCTGCGGCGTCCCTCCCGGTCTCGTCGCCCCCGGGCACCGGCCCTCCTGCGTCCGGCCCGGAAGCCCCTGCCCTGTCCGGATCAGCCGGATCGCGTCGTTCCATTCACTCCACCCATCTCACTGCACCCAGAACCGGCCCGCCGACGGGATCCTCACCCACCTGTACGCAACCCACCTCTACGCATTGTCCCTACCTCTGGTACTCCCGGGGCGCATCCCGAGTTCCCGCGTCATGCCGGATGATGTCCTTTGTACGTAGGTGAGGGAGTCACGGGGGACATGACCAGACAACGGGGATTCGCCCTGCTCGCAGGTCTTCTGACGGTCGTGGCGCTGGTGTGCGCCACGATATTCGTCGGGGTCGGCACACTGGGCCGCGGTGCGGGCGGGAAAACAGGCAGTGACGAGGGCAGCGGTGATCAGGCCGCCGCGTCCGGGGGCGGTACGGGCGGGCGCGGGCGTACGCCGGTGGGATCCGCGGCCCCCGCCTCCGCCGAATCGTGGATCGGGACCTGGGCCGCCGCGCCGGCCGGGATCGAGCCAGGGGTGCCCAACGGCCACGTCGGACGTTCCATACGCAACGTCGTGCACACCAGCATCGGCGGCACCGCCGCCCGCATCACGCTCTCCAACCTCTTCAGCCGCGAAGCCCTGCTCATCGGGCATGCCTCGATCGCCGTCGCCGACAGCCACCAGGACGCGGGCGCCGTCCCCGGCACCATGCGATCCGTCACCTTCGGTAAGAGGACGTCCGTCGTCGTCCCGCCGGGCGGGCATGTCCTCAGCGATCCCGTACGGCTCCAGGTGCCGCAGGACGCGGACCTGCTGGTGACCGTGCACACGCCCGCGCCCGGCGGTCCGGTCACGTACCACCCGCGTGCGCTGCGGACCTCGTACACGGCCCTCGGCGACCGTACGCGGGACCTCGACGGCGACGCGTACATCGAACGCGCCCCCGTCTGGCGCTACCTCACCGCTGTCGACGTCCTCAACCGGCGGGCGCGGGGCTCGGTCGTCGTCATCGGCGACTCGATCACGGACGGCATCGGCTCCTCGTACGACGCGGACCGCCGCTGGACCGACACGCTGGCGGACCGGCTGCGCGGCAGTGGTCTCGGCGTACTCAACGCGGGCATCAGCGGCAATCGCGTACTGCGGCAGAGCCTGGCCGTCGGCAAGGGCCCCAGCGCCGTCTCCCGCTTCGGACGCGATGTCCTGGGGCAGTCGGGCACCGAGGTCGTCTTCGTCGAGCTGGGCATCAACGACATCATCCGCCGGCCGCAGGAGACCGATCCGGACCTGGTCGTCGCCGGTCTGCGGAATCTCACCCGGCAGGCGCACGCCCGGGGGCTGCGGGTCGTCGGCTCGACGCTGATGCCCTTCGGCGGCAACCCGCGCCACACCGAGCAGTTGGAAGCCGTACGGGACCGGGTCAACGACACCATCCGGTCGGGCGCCGTCTTCGACAGGACCGTCGACTTCGACCGGCTGCTGCGCGATCCGTACGCCCCCGACCGGCTGCGGCCCGACTACGACTCCGGCGACGGGCTGCACCCGAGCGACGCGGGCTACGTGGCCATGGGGCGCTTCGTGGACCTGGAGGACCTGGTGGGTACGGAACCGGCACGGCTCTGAGCATCGGCTCTGAACAGCGGCTCTCAGCAGCGGCGCAGGACAGCGGCTCCGAAGAGGCCGGGGAAGAGAGAAGGCCGGGGAAGTGAAGAGATCGGAGAAGCAGAGACCGGGGAAGGAGCGCGGTCGCCTCGGTCAGTCCAGTTCCTTGCGGAGCCTGTCCTTCTCGAGCTCCGCCTTCTTGCGCTCCTCCTTGAGACGGCGCTTGTCCGCCGTCCTCATCTTGCGCTCCACGCCCACGCCGCCCATCAGCGCGAACCCCGTGATGATCACCCGCGGCGATCCGGGGCTCACGTCCGTCGCCTCGCCGTCCTCCCCGAAGCCGCCCATCAGCCCGAAGCCCCGGACCGTGACGTCCATGTCCGGCGGTACGGACACATGGATGCCGCCCATCAGGACGAAGCAGCGGATGATCACGTCCCGCTGCTCGAACTGCGCCTCGCGCAGGTCGATGTCACCGCCGCCCTGGACGGTGCCCGCGAGGAAGCTCGGCCCCACGGTCCAGGTGCCCCTGCGGCTGAACCCTCCCCAGACGGCGAAGCCGCCCTTGGACGTCGCGCGGCCCCGGCCGATACGGGAGGCCCAACGACTGCCCACGGCGGCGGAATCGGTCGACGGGGCGAGATCAGCCGTCGTACCGGGCACGGGCAAGTCCCTGACCAGCGGCTGGAGTTCACCGTGCGTACGGGCCTTGTACGCCGCGTCGAGGCGGGTGTCGAACTCCTCCATGTCGATGCGCCCCTCGGCCACGGCCTCGCGCAGCAGTTCGGCAACGCGCTCGCGCTCGGAGTCCGAGGCGCGCATCTCAGGAAGTTCGTCGGTCATGTTGTCAGCCTAGTCAAAGGTGAGGCCGACGTCACAGCGGCGCTGCCCCGCAAATGCGGGGACCGCGTCGCGGCGGCGCCGTCCCCGCAACCGCGAGGACCGCGTCACAGCGGCGTGGGCTCCGCCGGCTCCGGGATCTGCCTCCTGGAGAGCATCCGCGCGATGACCGACTCGATGTCCGGCTCCCGCACCGACAGGTCCACCAGCGGATACTCCGCCGCGATCCGCGCCACCAGCGGCGCCGCCGACGCCGCCGCCGGGAAGGCCAGCCACTGCCGCGGCCCCTCCACCTTCACCACCCGCGCTCCCGGCAGTTCCACCGGCGGCAGCTCGCGTTCGAGGTCGACGACCAGGGTCCGCTCGCTCTCGCCCACCTCGTGCAGCCCGGCGAGCGCCCCGTCGTACACGAGCCGGCCGTGGTCGATCACCATGACCCGCCGGCAGAGCTGCTCGATGTCCGTGAGGTCGTGGGTGGTCAGCAGCACCGTCGTACGGCGCTCCGCGTTCAGATCCCGCAGGAACTCGCGGACCCTGGCCTTGGAGATCACGTCCAGGCCGATCGTCGGCTCGTCCAGGTACAGCACCTCGGGGTCGTGGAGCAGCGCCGCCGCGATGTCGCCGCGCATCCGCTGGCCGAGCGAGAGCTGTCGTACGGGGACGTCCAACAGCTCGCCCAGTTCGAGCAGTTCGACGCAGCGGTCCAGGTTCTCCCGGTACCGCTTGTCCGGGATGCGGTACATACGGTGCACCAGCCGGTACGAGTCGATCAGCGGCAGGTCCCACCACAGAGTGGTGCGCTGGCCGAAGACCACGCCGATCCGGCGCGCCAGTCTCGTACGCTCGCGCTGCGGGTCGATCCCGGCGACCCGTAGCCGGCCCGCGCTCGGGGTGAGGATGCCGGTGAGCATCTTGATGGTGGTGGACTTGCCCGCGCCGTTGGGGCCGATGTAGCCGACCATCTCGCCGCGCGCCACCCGGAAGGTGATGCCGTCGACGGCGCGGACCTGGTGCTTCTCGCGGCGCAGCAGGCCCGCCCTGCGCCGTACGTCGAAGACCTTCTCGATGCCGTCCAGTTCGATGAAGCCGGCGCTGTCGGATTCCATCGCGCGTTCCTCCGTCACTTGCCCCACTCCTGCCTCACTTCCCCCAATTACCTAACTCCCCCAATTGCCTAACTTCCCGTGCTCCGGTACCCCCGCAGTCCCGCCCGCCACGCCAGTCCCGCCGCCGCGCAGAACCCCACCGCCACCACCGGCGGCAGGAAGGCCACCCAGTCCGGCAGCCCCAGCGGATCGTCGCGGTCCATCACGTACAGCGCGGGCAGCCAGTTGACGAAGGCCAGCGGCACCACGAAGGTCACCCCGCGCACCAGGTCCTTCGCGAAGATCGTCGGCGGGTACTGGAGCAGGGTCGTGCCGCCGTACGTGAACGAGTTCTGCACCTCGGCGGCGTCCTGCGCCCAGAACTGGAACGCCGCGCCCGCCACGAACACCGCCGAGAAGATCACCGCGCCGCTGAGGACCATCATCGGGATCATCGCCACCTTCAGCGGCGTCCACGCGATGTCCACCGTCGCCAGCGCGTAGCCGAGCACCAGCAGGCCCTGGGTGATCCGGCCCAGCCGGCGCAGCGCGAAGCGGTCGGCCGCGACCTGGGCGAGCACCGGCGCCGGGCGCACCAGCAGGGTGTCCAGGGTGCCGTCCCTGATCCGGCGGCCCAGCCGGTCCGTGGAGCCCATCGCCAGGTCGGCGAGGCCGAAGGACGCGCCCGCCGCGCCGTACAGGAACGCGACCTCGGGCAGCGAGTAGCCACCCAGCCGGTCGACGTGCGAGAACATCATCAGGATCGCGAGGAAGTCGAACGCGGTCACCGCGAAGTTCCCGAAGGCCGTCATGGCGAACGACGCGCGGTAGGTCATCGTCGACCGCATCCACATGGCCACGATCAGGCCGTACGCGCGCAGCCCCTCGTAAAGAGGCGAGCGCCACCGCGCCTCCTCCACCGAGGTCGTGCCGCCGGTCGTGCCCGGTGCCGTATCCAGGTCCTCAGCCACCCTGCACCACGACCCGTCGCGTCGCCACGGACTGGAGCAGCCGCCCGAGCGCCAGCAGCGCCACCGCCCAGCCGGCCTGGAAGGCGAACGCCCCCACCAGCCCCCACCCGGTGTGCCGCCCGAGGAAGACGTCCGCCGGGACCTGGAGCAGCGACGACCACGGCAGTGCCCGCGCGATCTCGCCCAGCGCGCCGGGGAAGAGCGTCAGCGGCAGCAGCATCCCGGAGAAGAAGAGCCCCGCGAGGAAGGCGATCTGCCCCACGCCCGCGCCGTCCAGCAGCCAGAAGGCCGACAGGGCGACCAGATAGCGCACGGCGAAGCTCACCACTATCCCCAGGAACACGGAGAAGAGGAACGCGAGCCAGACCGCCGGCCGGGTGGGCAGCGCCAAGTCGAAGGCGAGCGCGCCGAACACCATCGGTACGATCCCGCGCCCCAGCAGATGGAACGCGGCGCGCCCCAAGTCGCTGGCCATCCACCACAGTTGGAGATCCGCCGGCCGGTAGAGATCGATCGCGACATCCCCGGTGCGGATGCGCTCCATCAGCTCGTCCTCGAAGCCGCCGCCCATCATGGCGCAGGCCATCAGCAGGGCCTGGCCGAGCCATACGTAGGTGAGGGCCTGCGAGAGGTCGTAGCCGCCGAGGTTGGGCCGCTGCTCCCAGAGGGCGATATAGGTGTACGCCCCGATGAAGCCGAAGACGGTGTTGGTGAACACCCCGGCGGCTGTGGCCGTCCGGTACGTCGCGTAGCGGCGGAACCCACCCGCCGCCACGGCCGCGTACAGACGCACGTCAGCACTCCCCCTCGGTCCCGTTACGTGTGGTCTCCCCGCGCCGTTCCCGCTGTACGGCACCAAAGCGCAGGAGCCTAGCCCAAGGGGGTAAGCCACCGCGAGCGGTTATCCGGTCGGCGGCCTCGCGCCCGTTCGACCGTGTTTCATAGTGCCGCACACCAATCACCCGGATAGCCCGTAACTCCCGATATGACCCGTAATACGACTCGCAGTACGACCGCGAAATGACCCGGCCGAGGAGCCTCCGTACACATGAGCGACGCGCAGCAGCAGGGCTGGGACCCGCGCGACCCGACGGACAACGGCGCCGGCGCCAGGAGCAAGGCCAAGAGCAAGGCCGAGGGCAACGCCAAAGGCGGAGCCAACGGCAGAGGCCGCAAGGGCCGGCGCAAGCGCACCGGCTGGCGCCGGATCCTCCCCACCTGGCGGATGATGCTCGGCGCGTTCCTGATCTGCGCGGTCCTCCTCATCGGGGGCTTCATCACCGGCTACACGCTCGTCAAGATCCCGGCCGCCAACGTCGCGGCCGTCGCCCAGTCCAACGTGTATCTGTACGCGGACGGCGGCCAGCTCGCCCGCGACGGCGAGGTCAACCGCGAGAACGTGCCCCTCAACCAGATCCCGCGCCCCGTCCGCCGCGCCGTACTGGCCGCCGAGGACCGGGACTTCTACAACGAGCCCGCCATCGACCCGCAGGGCATGGTCCGCGCCGCCTGGAACACCGTCACCGGCAAGGGCACCCAAGGCGGCTCGACGATCACCCAGCAGTACGTCAAGAACTACTACCTCGCGCAGGAGCGGACCGTCGTCCGCAAGGCGAAGGAGTTCTTCATCGCGATCAAGCTCAACCGGGAGGAGAGCAAGTCGCAGATCCTGGAGGGCTATCTCAACACCAGTTACTTCGGGCGCAACGCGTACGGCATCCAGGCCGCCGCACACGCCTACTACGGCAAGGACATCCAGCACGTCGACATCGCGGAGGGCGCCTTCCTGGCGGCGCTGCTCAACGCGCCCAGCGCGTACGACGTCGCCCTGCACCCGGAGAACAGACCGCAGGCGGAGGGCCGTTGGAACTATGTGCTCGACGGCATGGTCAAGGAGAAGTGGCTCTCCCCCGACGACCGGGCCGCCCTCGTCTTCCCGGTGCCCGGCAAGGCCAAGCCGTCCACCGGTCTCTCGGGGCAGCGCGGCTACATCGTCCAGGCGGTCGAGGACGACCTCGCCCGGAACAAGATCCTCGACGCCGGCACCCTCGCCACCGGCGGCTACCGGATCACCACCACCATCCAGCGCCCGAAACAGAACGCCCTCGTCGCCGCGGTCGACGAACAGGTGATGTCGAAGGTGGACGAGAAGCGCGCGGCCGACCGCAGCGTACGGGTCGGTGGCGCCTCCATCGATCCCGCCACCGGCGAGGTCGTCGCCATGTACGGCGGGGTCGACTACACCCGGCAGTTCGTCAACAACGCGACCCGCCAGGACTATCAGGTCGGCTCCACCTTCAAGCCGTTCGTGTTCGCCGCCGCCGTCGAGAACGACTCGCACACCCAGGACGGCGAGCGGATCACCCCCAACACCGAGTACGACGGCACCAATAAGCGCATGGTGGAAGGCCCGAACGGATCCACCGGCTACGACCCCGCCAACGAGGACGACGTCTCCTACGGCCAGGTCAGCGTCAGCGAGGCCACCGACAAGTCCATCAACGCCGTGTACGCGCAGATGGCGCAGGACGTCGGACCCGGCCGGGTCCGCGACACCGCTGTCCGCCTCGGCATCCCCGGCGACACCCCCGACCTCACCGCGTCGCCGTCCATCGCCCTCGGCCCGGCGACGGCGAGCGTGCTCGACATGACGGAGGCGTACGCGACGCTCGCCAACCACGGCCGGCACAGCGCGTCCACGATGGTCACGAAGATCACCAAGAACGGCGCGACCGTCCAACTCCCGCGCGGGCGGCCCGTACAGGCCGTCAGCCGCCAGGCCGCCGACACCACCACGGCGATCCTCCAGAGCGTCGTGGAGGACGGCACGGGCACCGCCGCCCAGTCCGCGGGCCGCCCCGCCGCGGGCAAGACCGGCACCGCCGAAGACGACAAGGCCGCCTGGTTCGCGGGCTACACACCCGACCTCGCGACCGTCGTGGCGATGATGGGCGCCGACCCGAAGACGGCTCAGCAGAAGCCGCTGTACGGGGCGCTCGGCCTGGCCCGCGTCAACGGCGGCGGGCCGCCCGCGCAGATCTGGGGCCAGTTCACGGCGGCGGCCCTGGAGGGCACCGACGCCACGGACTTCGAACTGACCCTGGAGGACGGCGTGGACGAGATCACCCCGCCGGACGAGGAGTCCGGCCGGCCCGACGACCCGTCGTCACCGGGGCAGTCGCGGAGCCCCGGCGCGTCGGACCGGCCCGACACACCGGACACCGGCACGGGACAGAGCGAGCGCGCCGACACGGGCGGGAACGGGAACCAGGGCCAGACACAGGGCCGGACGCCCGGCGGGCCGGGCGGCGGTACGGGCGGCGGCGGTACGGACGGCGGCCGGTCCGACGGCGGGACGCAAGGCCGGAGCCAGGGACAGTCGGACGGCCTCACCGACGGCCTCATCGGAGGCGGTGGCGGCGGTGACGGGGGCGGTGGCGGGGGCGGTGGCGGCGCCGCGGACGGAGGTACGGGCAACGGACCGCCCCGCACCTCACGTCCCGGGCAGCAGACGTAGGCGTCGGTCAGTGGCCGGACGTCGCCTTCAGACCCACCACGGCCACCAGCAGCAGACAGACGAAGAAGATCCGGGCGGCGGTCGTCGGCTCGCCCAGCGCCACCATCCCGACGACGGCCGCGCCGGCCGCGCCGATCCCGACCCACACGCCGTACGCCGTACCGATCGGCAGAGTCTTGGCGGCCTGCGAGAGCAGCACCATGCTGACGACGATCCCGGCACCGGTGAACACGCTCGGCCACAGCCGGGTGAAACCTTCGGTGTACTTCATCCCGATCGACCAGCCGACTTCGAGCAGACCAGCGATGATCAGCAGGACCCAGGCCATGACAGCACCTCCGAGCGAAAACGCGGACAAGGGGTGCGTCGTCTTTCACTTGACCCGGTACGGCGCGTCTCGTCGGGGTGTCCCCCCAACGTAGCAAAGAGCGCGCGGAAGGGCCCGGTGACGATGGTCACCGGGCCCTTCCGCGCTGTGCCGCTGGAGACGCCGCTAGAGATAGAGCCCCGTGGAGTCCTCCGACCCCTCGAACCGGTCGGCGGCCACCGCGTGCAGATCCCGTTCCCGCATCAGTACGTAGGCCACGCCCCGGACCTCGACCTCGGCCCGGTCCTCGGGGTCGTACAGCACCCGGTCCGCGGGCTCCACCGTCCGAACGCTCTGCCCGACGGCGACCACCTCGGCCCAGGCGAGACGCCGTCCGACGGCGGCGGTCGCCGGGATGACGATGCCACCGGACGAACGCCGCTCACCCTCCGGGATGTCGGTCCGGACCAGCACCCGGTCGTGCAGCATCCGGATGGGCAGCTTGTCATGGGAGGTGTCGAGGGAGTTGTCGCTCACCCCACGAATTTACCCGCCCGCGTCCGGGCCGTACGCCGGAGGGGTGAGCGATCCCCCGCCCTCAGCAGACCCGGCGGCGGCGCACCGACACCGTGAGCAGACCGACCACACCGACGGCGACCAGCGCCACCGGGACGAGCCGCTCCAGCCGCGGGGCGCCGTCGTCCGAGACGAACCCGCGCCTCACCCCCGACACCGCGCGGTTCACCGCGACAAACGCCTTGCCCGCGGTCTGGTCCACCCGGGAGACCATCCGGGCCTTCGCGTCGCCCACGATCGTCTGCGGGTGCACCCGCACCCCGATCTCGTCCAGCGTCTCGGCAAGCTGGTCGCGCCTGCGGACGATGTCCGCCTCGATCTGCGCAGGGGTCCTGGCATCCGACACCGCGCTGCCTCCGTCGTCGTGTCCGGTTGATTGTCCTTCGATCCTTCGCCTTCGCCGACAGTCTGTCAGCTCGGCGGCCGTCGCACCCCGCGGCGCCCCTACTACGCTCGGCCCGATACACCTGGGCGACCTGCCCGCCCCCGTACCGAGGAGAACCATGAGCGAGCGACTTCAGCCCGGCGACCCGGCCCCCGCCTTCACCCTGCCCGACGCGGACGGCAACGACGTCTCGCTCGCCGACCACAAGGGACGCAAGGTCATCGTCTACTTCTACCCGGCCGCCCTCACCCCCGGATGCACCAAGCAGGCCTGCGACTTCACCGACAACCTCGACGTGCTGGCCGGCGCCGGCTACGACGTCATCGGGGTCTCCCCCGACAAGCCGGAGAAGCTCGCCAAGTTCCGCGACAAGGAGAACCTGAAGGTCACGCTGGTCGGTGACACCGACAAGGCCGTCCTCACCGCGTACGGCGCCTTCGGCGAGAAGAAGCTCTACGGCAAAACGGTGACGGGCGTCATCCGCTCCACCGTCATCGTCGACGAGGAGGGCAAGGTCGAGCGCGCGCTGTACAACGTCCGGGCCACCGGCCACGTAGCGAAGATCATCAAGGATCTCGGCATCTGACAGCCGCGCGGCACCCGGGCCGGAGCCCCCGCCCCACCGCCCACCGGTGGTGGCTCCGGCTTGCGGGCCGCGCGGTGCGGTGCGGAGGCTTTCCCTGCGGACTCACGTCCCCGAGGAAAGGAGCCCGGACCATGGCGGCACCCGAGAGCGACCAGGTTCCCGACTCCCCCGCGGTCCGACGCCACCCGAAACTCTTCCGCGCGGTCCGGCGCCGCAAGAACCCCCCACTGCGCAGGTCGGACATCACCGTCACCGACGAGGCGGCGGTCAGACGGGCGGTGAAGGCGGCCTCGCTGGGCAATGCCATGGAGTGGTTCGACTTCGGCATCTACAGCTATCTCGCCCTCACCATCGGCCATGTCTTCTTCCCCACCGGCAACGACACCACCGAACTCCTCTCCTCCTTCGCGACCTTCGCGGTCGCCTTTCTCGTACGGCCACTCGGCGGCATGTTCTTCGGTCCTTTGGGTGACCGCATCGGCCGCAAAAAAGTCCTGGCCATGACCATGATCCTGATGGCGATCGGCACGGGCACGATCGGACTGCTCCCGTCGTACGCCGCGATCGGCTTCTGGTCCCCCGCGCTGCTGATCCTCTTCCGGCTGGTCCAGGGCTTCTCCACCGGCGGCGAGTACGGCGGGGCGTCCACCTTCATCGCCGAGTACGCCCCCGACAAACGGCGTGGCTTCTTCGGCAGCTTCCTCGAATTCGGCACCCTCGGCGGCTACGTCGGCGCCGCCGGACTCGTCACCGCGCTCACCGCGCTGCTCGGCACCGACGGCATGAACGACTGGGGCTGGCGCGTACCGTTCCTCGTCGCCGCGCCGCTGGGGCTCATCGGCCTCTATCTGCGGCTGAGACTGGACGAGACCCCCGCCTTCGCGAAGATGGAACAGGGCACGGTCCACGCGTCCGAGGCCGCCGATCTGGTCGAGACCAGCACCGCCTCCGACCTCGGCAAGATCTTCCGGGAGCACTGGCCCCGGCTGATCCTGTGCGTCTGCCTCGTCGGCGCGTACAACGTCACGGACTACATGCTGCTGTCCTACATGCCGACGTACCTCTCCGACCAGCTCGACTACAGCGACACCCACGGGCTGCTCATCCTGCTCGGCGTGATGGTCGCCCTGATGGGGATCATCAGCCAAGTGGGCCGCCTCAGCGACCACTTCGGCCGCAAGCCGCTGCTGATGACCGGCATGCTCGGCTTCCTGCTCCTCTCCCTTCCGGCGTTCCTGCTGATCCAGCAGGGCGGCTACCTCGCGATCATCGCCGGGATGGCGATGCTGGGGCTCTCCCTGGTCTGCCTCCTCGGCACCATGTCGGCGTCCCTGCCCGCGCTCTTCCCCACGAGCGTGCGCTACGGCTCCCTGTCGGTCGGCTACAACCTGTCCGCGTCCCTTTTCGGCGGCACGACCCCATTCGTGATCACCGGCCTGATCAGCCTCACCGGCGACAACCTGATGCCCGCGTACTACTCAATGCTCGCGGCCCTGATCGGAGTCGTCGCGGTGGCCTGCATGCGGGAGACGGCACGTCAGCCACTGGAGGGCTCACCCCCGTCGGTGGAGACGAAGGAGGAGGCGGCGGCGCTGGTCCTGGCGCTGGCGGCGGAGCGCCGGATCTGAGGTACGTGGCCCTGCTCTCGCTGGTCATGGGTCCGATCCTGCTCTGTCGCCGCGACGCGTGAGGCGAGCTGTCCACATTGCGGGCGTGACCATCCGATTAACGGCTCGTTGAGCCGTACGGGCCGCGAACGCGCGGCCGGATACGGAGTGGATCATGCCGCCGAGTCCCTACACACGACAGCTCCTCGCCGAAGCGGCAGCCTCGTCGCGGACATTGTCGGAGGCACTGGTCAAGTTGGGCGTGGATCCGAAGAGTTCGACACGGCGCTACATACAGGCGCGTATGAAGTCGATGGGTATCGCGACCTCCCACTTCCAGCGGGAGGGAACGCGGTGGACCAGGGACGTACTCGCGCCCGCCGTCGCAGCCTCGGCGACCATGTGCGAAGTGCTGCGACGTCTTGGACTCGACGTGGTCGGCGGCCATCACACCCACATCACCCGCCGCGTGCGAGCCCTCGGCATCGACACGTCGCACTTCGGTCGACCGTCCGGCACAGAGAGACCGAGGCGCCGGCGGACACCGCGAGAGCTGCTCGTGAAGCAGGAGGCCGCCACCGCGCGCCGTGTGCCAGGCAGCCGGCTGAAGGCGGCGATGGCCGCGCTGGGCGTCCCCGAGCGCTGCGCGTTGTGCGGTACGGACCCCGTCTGGCAGGGCCGACCGCTCCCGCTCGAAGTGGACCACATGGACGGAAACTGGCGCGACAACCGGTTGGAGAATCTCCGTCTCCTGTGCCCCAACTGCCATTCGACGACCGACACTTACCGACGGCGCGCGAAGGAACGCCAGGGAGCGGCAGCCCTTCCCGCACCGCGCGGGGCGGGGTGCCGATGAGCGGGAGTGGCCGCTACACACGCGAGCGGCTGGCCGAGGCGGCGGAGCGATGTGCGGACGTCGAAGAGGTCATAGCCTTCTTCGGCACGCGCCCCTACGGCCGGCTGCGCAGATATCTGCTCAGCCGCTTCGCCCACTTCGGCATCGATGTCTCGCATTTCCGCCGCTGCTCGGACAACAGGCGGGGAGACCCGCGACCGGACCCGGCCGAACTCGGCGAAGCCGTACGCCGGTCCCGGTCCGTCGCCGAGACTCTCCGACGCCTCGGGAGGCCGGACAACAGCCGTCAGCGAGCGCGGCTCCGCGGCTGGGTGGCCGATGACGGCCTCACCACGTCCCACTTCCTGGGGCAGGCGCACGGGCGCGGCAATCCGTCGCCGACCCCGACCGGAAAGCCCGAGGACATTCTCGTCAAGCACGAGCGGAAAACCCGCTCCAGAACCGTTCGTCTGCGCAAGGCACTCATCGACATCGGCGTTGAGATGCGGTGCGCGGGGTGCGGGACCGGGCCCGAGTGGAACGGACAGCCGATGACACTTGAGATAGACCATGTCAACGGCGATCGGAGCGACGACCGTGCCGAGAACCTGCGGCTGCTCTGCCCGAACTGCCACGCGGTGACAGCCACGTGGTGCCGGGGTGCCGGAAAGCGCTCCGGCGACGGCTCGACAGAGGGCGCACAAGGCGCATAGGGCGTTATCGCGTATCGGAACATTCGCAGGCCCGATAGCATGGCTGGCGACCAGCGGCCGTTGCTGAATTGGTATAAGCGCGACACTTAGGATGTCGTGGGAGAAATCCCATGTGGGTTCGAGTCCCACCGGCCGCACCGCACACACCAAGGGCCACCCCGATGGGGTGGCCCTTCGACGTGACCCCTCAGCCCAGCAGCTCCCGCACCACCGGCACCAGGGCCCGGAACGCCTTGCCGCGGTGGCTGATCGCGTTCTTCTCCGCCGGGGTCAGTTCCGCGCAGGTGCGGGTGTCGCCGTCCGGCTGGAGGATCGGGTCGTAGCCGAAGCCGCCCGTGCCCGACGGGGTGGGGCGCAGGGTGCCGTGGAGGCGGCCCTCGACCACTCGTTCCGTGCCGTCCGGGAGCGCCAGGGCCGCCGCGCAGGTGAAGTGGGCCGCGCGGTGCGGGGGTGCGATGTCGGAGAGTTGGGCCAGCAGGAGGTCGAGGTTGGCGCGGTCGTCGCCGTGGGTGCCCGACCAGCGGGCGGAGAAGATGCCGGGGGCGCCGCCGAGGACGTCGACGCAGAGGCCGGAGTCGTCGGCGACGGCCGGGTGGCCGGTCGCGCGGGCCAGGGCGTGCGCCTTGAGCAGAGCGTTCTCGGCGAAGGTGACGCCGGTCTCCTTGACGTCCGGGATGTCGGGGTAGGCATCCGCGCCGACGAGGTCGTGGGTCAGACCGGCGTCGGCGAGGATGGCCTTGAGTTCGGTGAGCTTCCCGGCGTTGCGGGTGGCGAGGATCAGGCGCGTCATGCGCCGATTATCCGCCCACGGCCGGGAGGGCCGTTACGGGGTGCAGACCTTGCCGATCTCGGTGGCCGCGTCCGTGACGGGTGTGAGGTCGGGGGTGGCGTCGCCGTTCTCGATGGACTCGCGGACGGTGCCGACGCCGCTGTTGAGGTCGTCGACCGCCTTGCTGAGGTCGGCGTCGTCGGTCTTGTCCTGGAGCTTCTCGAGCTCGGTGTCGATGTCGTTCAGGGCCTCTTCGGCCTGCGTCGGGTCGTCCGCCGCGGTGGATATCGCCTGTTGGAGCTTGTCCACGCTGGTGGCGATGGCGTCGGCGGTCTGGACGCAGTCGAGGGCCTTGTCGAGTGCGCCACAGCCGGCCGCCCCGGTGAACGTGAGCAGGACGGCGGCTATGGTCACCGCTGTGCGTCGGCGCGAGGCCATGGGTGGGTTCCCTCCCCTTTGGTGCGGAGGGGCGGTACGGGCAGGTCCGTACGCCCCTGAGAGTCGCGACTGTAACGACGCCGCACCAGGCCTCTTGGTTGCCTCTTTACCTGTCGAGGGTCTCTTCCAGGACCGCGGTCTGGAGGGCGGCGAGGTCCGCGCAGCCGGCGGTGGCGAGGTCGAGGAGCGTGCCGAGTTCCTTGCGGTCGAAGGGTTCGGCCTCGGCGGTGCCCTGGACTTCGACGAAGCGGCCGTCGCCGGTGCAGACGACGTTCATGTCGGTGTCGGCGCGCACGTCCTCCTCGTAGCGGAGGTCGAGCAGGGGCGTGCCGTCGACGATGCCGACGCTGACGGCGGAGACGGTTCCGGTCAGGGGCTTGCGGCCGGCCCGGACGATCTTCTTGGTCCTGGCCCACTCGACGGCGTCGGCGAGGGCGACGTACGCGCCGGTGATGGCGGCGGTGCGGGTGCCGCCGTCGGCCTGGAGGACGTCGCAGTCGAGGACGATGGTGTTCTCGCCGAGGGCCTTGTAGTCGATGACGGCGCGCAGTGAGCGGCCGATGAGGCGGGAGATCTCGTGGGTGCGCCCGCCGATCTTGCCGCGTACGGCTTCGCGGTCGCCGCGGGTGTTGGTGGAGCGGGGCAGCATCGAGTATTCGGCGGTGACCCAGCCTTCGCCGCTGCCCTTGCGCCAGCGCGGTACGCCTTCGGTGACGGAGGCGGTGCAGAAGACCTTGGTGTCGCCGAAGGAGATGAGTACGGATCCTTCGGCGTGCTTGCTCCATCCGCGTTCGATGGTGACGGGGCGGAGCTGTTCGGGGGTGCGGCCGTCGATTCGAGACATGGGTGTGAGCCTAGCGGGACATGACTGAGGGACTCGTTCCGGTTCTCCGTCGTACGTAGGGAGGTTGTCCGGATCGAGTCCCTCGGTGCGGGCCGCGCGGCAGTTACATCATGTCTTCGATGTCGGCGGCGATCGGGTCGGCGTCCGTACCGATGACGACCTGGATCGCGGTGCCCATCTTGACGACGCCGTGGGCGCCGGCGGCCTTCAGCGCGATCTCGTCGACCTTGTCCGGGTCCACGACCTCGGTACGGAGGCGGGTGATGCAGCCTTCGACCTCTTCGATGTTCTCGATGCCGCCGAGCCCGGCGACGATCTTCTCAGCCTTGCTGGCCATGTCTTGCTCCCTGCTGTTCAAGGGGTGTCAGGGGGGGGTCGGAGGGTGGTGTCCCGGTGCACCGACCCGGTTCACCGCGCGTGCACCGTGCGTCGGATTTTTCACGTTAACTCACGGTTGGCCCATCTTCGCGGGCGGGTGACCGACCCGTACCGAAAGATAACGGTCACCAGTGGTGTGCCGTCCGGGGCCTGATCTCCGAGCGTATCGCAACTGGTCTACACCACTGTGCCACGGGAGGACGCCGATGAGTTCAACGGGTGCCGACGCCCCGGTCGGTTCCCCGGCGCCCCGGCGACGCTGGTGGAACGGCCTCTTCCAGGGGCTCCAGAAGGTCGGCCGCAGCCTCCAACTGCCGGTGGCCGTGCTGCCCGCGGCGGGGCTGCTCGTCAGCCTGGGCAATCTGTTCGACGCGTATCTGCACGGCGCCTTCTGGGACAAGACGACCAAGGTCTTCCTCCAGGGCGGCAACGCGATCCTGGACGGGAGCTTCGGTCTGCCGCTGCTCTTCTGCATCGGGGTCGCGATCGGCTTCGCCAAGAAGGCGGACGGCTCGACCGCGCTCGCCGCCGTCGTGGGCTTTCTCGTCTACCACAACGTGCTGGTGGCGTTCCCCGCCGACGACACGGTCACCGAGGCGCTGCCGGAGGGCACTCCGCAGAATCCGGGGGTGCTCGGCGGCATCCTGATCGGTCTGCTGACGGCGGTCGTCTGGCAGAGATTCCACCGTACGAGACTGGTGGACTGGCTCGGCTTCTTCAACGGGCGCCGTCTGGTGCCGATCCTGATGGCGTTCCTGGGGGTGATCCTCGGGGTGCTGTTCGGGCTGCTGTGGCAGCCGGTGGGTGACGGGCTGACGTCGTTCGCCAAGTCGCTGATCGATCTGGGCGCGTGGGGCGCGGGCATCTTCGGTGTCGCGAACCGGCTGCTGATCCCGATCGGCATGCACCAGTTCCTGAACACCTTCTTCTGGTTCCAGGCGGGCGAGTTCACGACGAAGGACGGGACCGTCGTCCAGGGCGACCTGACGCGGTTCTTCGCGGGGGACCCGTCAGCCGGTCAGTTCATGTCGGGCTTCTTCCCGATCATGATGTTCGGCCTGCCGGCCGCCGCCCTCGCGATGGCGCACTGCGCGCGGCCGGAGCGGCGGAAGCAGGTGACGGGTCTGATGGTCTCGGTCGCGCTGACGTCGTTCGTGACGGGCGTGACGGATCCGCTGGAGTTCTCGTTCATGTTCGCCGCGCCGCTGCTGTACGGGCTGCACGCGCTGCTGACGGGTGCGTCGATGGCGATCACCTGGGCGCTGGGGGTGCACGCGGGCTTCAGCTTCTCGGCGGGCCTGATCGACTATGTCGTCAACTGGCATCTGGACACGAAACCTTGGCTGATCATTCCGATCGGGCTCTGCTTCGCGGTCGTGTACTACGTGACCTTCCGGTTCGCGATCACGAAGTTCAACATCCCGACGCCGGGGCGGGAGCCGGAGGAGCTGGAGGAGGAAGTGGAGAAGCAGAACATGGGGAAGTGACGCGAGCGGCGCGAAAGCCCCCGGAAGGCCGCCCGAACCCCCGCCGCCCCCGAACCCTGACGCCCGACCCCCGGACCCTCGGTCCGGGGGTCCTTTCGTGCGCCCGCCGCGGGCCGGCCCCGAGTCGGCCGCGAGCCCGCCGCACGCCCTGAGGCTTCGAGTCCGGATCGAGAGATTTAGAAGGTTCCTTATTCAACCCTCACCATGTTACAACTGGTCTACACCACTCAAAGGTGTAGACCACATGGCCGCGCGCCGTGTTCCCTGAGTCGCCGCCACTCCCCATCATCCCTGCTCATGGCGGTGCCTTGTCCTCTGGAGGAAGTTGATGTCCACGGCCAGCGCCGCCCCCGCGGCCAAGAAAAAAGGCTCCGGCGTGATGTCTGTCATGCAGCGCATCGGTCGCAGCCTCATGCTGCCGGTCGCCGTGCTGCCCGCGGGCGCCCTGCTGGTGCGCCTCGGCAACCCCGACATGCTCGGGCGTGAGTCGTTCCCCACCTTCATCACCAAGATCGCCGGATACATGGCGGCCGGCGGCGGCGCGATCCTCGACAACATGCCGCTGCTCTTCGCCGTGGGCATCGCCATCGGCTTCGCCAAGAAGTCGGACGGCTCGACCGCGCTCGCCGCCGTGACCGGCTATCTCGTCTTCCAGAAGGTCCTCGCGACGTTCACGGACGGAAATCTGCCGCAGGTCGCGAGCGTCGTCGACGGCAAGATAGTCATGTCGGACGCCCCGGTGAACGCGGGCGTCCTCGGCGGTGTCGTGATGGGCATCGTGGTCGCCCTGCTCTACCAGAAGTTCTACCGGACGAAGCTGCCCGACTGGGCGGGCTTCTTCGGCGGACGTCGTCTCGTCCCGATCCTCTCCGCCTTCGCGGGTCTGCTCATCGGCGTCGTCTTCGGTCTCATCTGGCCCGTCCTCGGCGCCGGTCTGCACAACTTCGGTGAGTGGCTGGTCGGCTCGGGCGCGGTCGGCGCCGGCATCTTCGGTGTCGCGAACCGCGCGCTGATCCCGATCGGCATGCACCACCTGCTGAACTCGTTCCCCTGGTTCCAGGCCGGTTCGTACGAGGGCAAGAACGGCGACATCGCGCGCTTCCTCGCCGGTGACCCGTCGGCCGGACAGTTCATGACCGGCTTCTTCCCGATCATGATGTTCGCGCTGCCCGCCGCCTGTCTCGCGATCGTCCACTGCGCCCGCCCGGAGCGCCGCAAGGTCGTCGGCGGCATGATGTTCTCCCTCGCGCTCACCGCCTTCGTCACCGGTGTGACCGAGCCGATCGAGTTCACCTTCATGTTCATCGCGCCGGTGCTGTACGCGATCCACGCCGTGCTGACCGGTGTGTCGATGGCACTGACCTGGGGTCTGGGGATGAAGGACGGCTTCGGCTTCTCGGCCGGCGCGGTCGACTTCTTCCTCAACCTGGGCATCGCGACCAACCCGTGGGGCCTGGCGCTGGTCGGGCTCTGCTTCGCGGCGGTCTACTACGTGGTCTTCCGCTTCGCCATCGTCAAGTTCAACCTGCCCACGCCGGGCCGGGAGTCGGACGAGGAACTGGCCGAACTCCAGAAGGCCGAGGCCAAGTAGCCCCCGTACACGCGGCGCGAACGACGGTGCCCCCGGCCTTCCCGGCCGGGGGCACTCCCGCGTTCAGACCTCGTACACCGCGCCGGGGCGGGCCAGTTCGGCCGGGCCGCCGTACACCGCGCGCGCGTCGTTCAGATTCCGCTCGGCGTCCGTCCACGGCGGGATGTGGGTGAGGACGAGCTTGCGCGCCCGCGCGCGGGCGGCGTGCTCGCCGGCCTCCCGGCCGTTGAGGTGCAGGCCCGGGATGTCCTCCTTGCCGTAGGTGAACGCGGCTTCGCAGAGGAACAGGTCCGTGTCCTCGGCCAGCTCCACCAGGGCCTCGCTGACGCCGGTGTCGCCGGAGTAGGTGAGCGCTCTGCCGTCGTGCTCGACGCGGATGCCGAAGGTGTCGACGGGGTGGGCGACCTTCTCCGTACGGACCGAGAAGGGCCCGATCTCGAAGGAGCCCGGCTTGAGCGTGTGGAAGTCGAAGACCTCGCTCATGGACTTGTCCGTCGGGGTGTCCGCGTGCGCGGTGGTGAGGCGCTGTTCGGTGCCGTCGGGGCCGTACACGGGGATGGTGTCGCAGCGTCCGCCGTCGTGGCGGTAGTAGCGGACGACGAAGTAGCCGCACATGTCGATGCAGTGGTCGGCGTGGAGATGGCTGAGGAAGATGGCGTCGAGGTCGTAGAGACCGCTGTGACGCTGCAACTCGCCGAGGGCACCGTTGCCCATGTCGAGGAGCAGCCGGAAGCCGTCGGCCTCTACGAGGTAGCTGGAGCAGGCCGATCCCACGGAGGGGAAGGAGCCCGAGCAGCCGACGACGGTGAGCTTCATGGAGCGTGAACCTCCGTGGCGTGGAAGGGGGGCGACGGGGGTCGTTCGGTCTGTCGAGCGTAAGGCGCTAAACGGCTGGTCGCTCCTCCACACCGGCCCGTTGTGGGGGAACTCACCTGCTCTGTCACCGGTTCGGGCGGACCCTGTCACCGCACGGCGGGCCCGAGATCGCACCGCGCGGGCTACGGTCTGGGGCATGGACACGACCTGGTGGGTGGCTCTGATCGTCGTGGTGGTGCTGGCGCTGGTCGCCACCCTCGTGGACGGGCGCGGTCGCAGCCCCCGTCCGCCTGACGCGCGCTTCCGGCGCTCCCGGTCACGGGCCGGGACGGACCGCAGGCCACGCGGACCGGCCGGGACGAAGCCGGGGGGCGGGGCCGGCGGGCGGAAGCCGAAGCCGGGTGAGATCTGGTGGGCCATGGTGCCGTTCGAGGACGGGGCCGGGGCGAAGGACCGGCCGTGTCTGGTGCTGTCGGTACGGGGCCGTACGGTGCTGGTCGCGAAGATCACCAGTAAGTTCCACGAGGCGCGCCCCGGCGTGATTCCGCTGCCGCCGGAGGCGGTCGGTGACGCGGACGGGCGCCGGAGCTTCCTGGAGACGGACGAGTTGCGGCGGGTGGACTCGCGGGCGTTCCGGCGCCGGGTGGGGCCCGCGGATCCGGAGCTGTGGCGGCAGGTCAGACATCTGGCGCGCTGAGCCGGTGTCCTCGGGCAGGGGGGCTCTCCGGACACGGTCTACGGCAGCGGCGCCGTCGGGTACGGCGGCGGGACATGGCGGCGTGGGGTGCGGCGGGTGAGGGTGATCGCCACCAGTGTGGCCGCCGCGACGGCGAAGGCGCTGGTGATGCTCCAGCCGGTGACGCTGTCCTTGTAGTAGTCGGGGAGCATGCCGTAGTCGATGCCCGCGAGGTCACGGAGTTGGATGTACGCGCTGATGCCGAGCAGCGCGAGCGCCGCGCCCCGGGCGGCCGGGGCGCTCCGCAGCAGCAGGACACCGACGACGAGGAACGCCGCGACGACCGCGCTGTGGTAATAGACGAAACCGGCCGAAGCGCCGTACCCGCCACGGGCGTTGATGTTGAGCGCTTCGTGCCACCACTCGGAGAAGGCCCCCCGGCCGTCGTCCGGTCCGACGACCTCGCTGAACTCCCGCAGGGTGCGCGCGTACCAGAATCCCTGCACCAGGCCGATGAGGATCAGCAGGATGCCCGCCGCGCGCCGGCCGCCGGTCAAGGGTTCGCGCGGCACCTCGTGTTCACGGGCCGTCAGCAGCAGGGTGATCACGGTGGCGGCGGCGAGGAAGGCGAAGACGTACGTGAGCACGATCAGCGTGCCGTGCTCGGAGTTGAACATGACGTCGCTGTAGTCGGTCCTGGTCAGGCCGTTGATCTGGCGGGCGCCGACGCCGAGCAGCAGGAACGCCAGGAGCAGCGCCGCGCCGCGTGCGGTACGGCGCCGGGTGAGGGCGGCGACGCCGACGACGAGCAGGGCGACGGCGAAGGCCCATTCGTACGCGGTGAACCCCGGCAGCATCAGACGCGGGTCGTTCTTGACGAGACCTTCGAGGAGCGCGTCCGTGTCGATACCGACGTTGATCAGCGTGTCGGTGATCCAGGCGGCGAGCGCGCAGGCGAAGACCAGGAGCAGGACGCCGGAGGTGACGTACGCGCCGAGGTGGCGGCGCGCGGCGCGCCCGTCGGGCTCGGGCTCGGGCGGCGGTGCGAAGCCCGGTGCGCCGAAGCCCGGTGCGCCGTAGCCGTATCCAGGGGCGTTTCCGGGGGCGGGGCCGGGGTCGTACGGGGAGCCGGGAGCCTGTCCTGGGACGCCCTGTGCGCCCTGACCGCCGGTGCCCGCCGTGCCCGCCGCGCCGCTCCAGCGGTCGTCCATCTCTGTCCCCCGTGTTCGGTGCGTACGTCGATCGACACCGATCGTCACTCTCGGGAGCGGTGGTGCAACAGCCCCGGGCGGGGACTGTTGCACCACTGTTGCGCCACAAGCGGCGGTGGGCTCAGGCCCAGAGCTGGCCCTGGAGGGTCTCAATGGCCTCTTCGTCCGTGGCCGCCGTGTAGACGCCCGTGGAGAGGTACTTCCAGCCGCCGTCGGCGACGACGAAGACGATGTCGGCGCTCTCGCCGGCCGTGACGGCCTTCTTGCCGAGGCCGATCGCCGCGTGCAGCGCGGCGCCGGTGGAGACTCCCGCGAAGATGCCTTCCTGCTGGAGGAGTTGGCGGGTGCGGGTGACGGCGTCGGCGGAGCCGACCGAGTAGCGGCTGGTGAGGACGGACTCGTCGTACAGCTCGGGTACGAAGCCCTCGTCGAGGTTCCGCAGGCCGTAGACCAGGTCGTCGTAGCGTGGCTCGGCCGCGACGATCCTGACGTCGGGCTTCTGCTCCCGCAAGTAGCGGCCGACTCCCATGAGCGTGCCCGTGGTGCCGAGGCCGGCCACGAAGTGGGTGACGGACGGCAGGTCGGCGAGGATCTCGGGGCCGGTGGTGGCGTAGTGGGCGCCCGCGTTGTCCGGGTTGCCGTACTGGTAGAGCATCACCCAGCTCGGGTTCTCGGCGGCCAGCTCCTTCGCCACGCGCACGGCGGTGTTGGAGCCGCCCGCCGCCGGGGACGGGATGATCTCGGCGCCCCACATGGCGAGCAGCTCGCGGCGTTCCCGCGAGGTGTTCTCGGGCATCACGCAGACGATTCGGTAGCCCTTGAGCTTCGCCGCCATGGCGAGCGAGATGCCGGTGTTGCCGCTGGTGGGCTCCAGGATGGTGCAGCCCGGGGTGAGCCGGCCGTCCTTCTCGGCCTGCTCGACCATGCGCAGCGCCGGGCGGTCCTTGATGGAGCCGGTCGGGTTGCGGTCCTCCAGCTTGGCCCAGAGCCGGACGTCGTCCGACGGGGACAGCCGGGGCAGCCCTACGAGGGGGGTGTCGCCGACGACGGCGAGCGGGGAGTCGTATCGCATCAGAGCGTGGCGGACGCGTCGGGCATGGGCATCCGCCCCGAGCCGCCGGCGACGGCGGGCAGGATGGTGACGCTGTCGCCGTCCGCGAGTTTGGTGGAGATGCCGTCCAGGAAGCGGACGTCCTCGTCGTTGAGGTAGACGTTCACGAAGCGGCGCAGCTGGTCGCCGTTGGCGCCGTCGACGATGCGTTCGCGGATGCCCGCGTGACGGCTTTCGAGGTCGGTGAGCAGCGCTGCGATGGTGTCACCGGTGCCCTCGACGGCCTTGGCTCCGTCTGTGTAGGTGCGGAGGATGGTCGGGATGCGGACCTCGATGGCCATGGCGTGGGCTCCTGTCGGAAAAGAGGCGTGACGGGCGCGCGGCTCTGCCCCCGCGCGGGGGGTGGTGCTCGGGAGGGGCGTACTGCCGCGACTCAGGCGGCAGCGCCGGCCGTACACATGGCGCTGGCGAGTCGGCACAGATCGACGTGCAGGCGCGCCACCAGGAGATCGCCTGGCGTCTTCTCGCTCACGTCGTGGGAAACCATGGGGTCATCGTATCGATTCCCGGTCCGCATCCCGGTATGCGATCTCACAGGATGGACGTTCGGTGTTCGTCAGGTGGACCGGGGCAGATAGACGACCGTCGGGGCACCGGTCCTGGGGTGCGGCGTGACCTCCGCCTCCACCTCGTAGACGGCGGCCAGCAGGGCGGGGGTCAGGACCTCCGCCGGGGTCCCCGAGGCGACGACCGTACCGGCTTTGAGCACGTACAGCCGGTCGCAGTAGTACGCGGCGAGATTCAGGTCGTGCAGGGCCAGCAGATTCGTCGTCCCCAACTCTCCTATGAGGGACAGGACTTCGAGCTGGTGGCGGATGTCGAGATGGTTGGTCGGTTCGTCCAGGACGAAGAGCGCGGGCCGTTGGACCAGGGCGCGGGCGACGAGGGCGCGCTGGCGTTCGCCGCCGGAGAGGGACGGGAAGGCGCGCTCCGCGAGCGGGGCGATGCCCAGGCGGTCCAGTGCGGCGTCGGCGAGCGCGGTGTCGGCCGCCGTGTCCGCCTCCCAGAAGCGCCGGTGCGGGGAGCGGCCCATGGCGACGACCTCGCGGACGGTCAGTTCGAAGTCGGTCTGCCCGTCCTGCGGGACGGTCGCCACGCGCCGGGCGCGCGCCTTGGCCGTCATGGTGTGCAGGTCGTCGCCGTCGAGCAGCGCCCGGCCGTGGGTGGGCCGCAGCGTGCCGTACACGCAGCGCAGCAGGGTGGTCTTGCCGCTGCCGTTGGGGCCGACGAGGCCGACGGTCTCGCCGGGGGCGGCGGTCAGATCGACGGCGTCGACGAGCGGGCGGCCGTCGCCGACCCCGTACGACAGCCCCTCGACGCGCAGAGTGGCGCTGCGGGCGCTCATACCGGGGCTCCTTCGGGGCGGCGGCGCATCAGCCACAGGAAGAACGGGCCGCCGACGAGCGCGGTGAGGACACCCACGGGGATGTCCTGCGGCGCGGCGACGGTCCGGGCGGCGAGGTCCGCGGCGACGAGCACGAGCGCGCCGCCGAGCGCGGCGACCGGCAGCAGCGGCCGGTGCGACGCCCCGACGGCCATCCGCGCCGCGTGCGGCACGAGCAGCCCGACGAAGCCGATGGCGCCGCTCGCGGCCACCATGACGCCGGTGACCAGCGAGGCGAGGACGAACACGGCGGCGCGGAAGCGCGCGGTGTCCAGTCCGAGTACGGTCGCGCCCTCCTCCCCCACCAGCAGCAGGTCCAGCGGCCGGGCGAGCGCCATGAGGACGGCGGTGCCCACGGCGAGGACGACGGCCGGCCCGGCGAGCGTGCTCCAGCGGGCGCTGCCGAGCCCGCCGAGCGACCAGAACAGGGCCTCCTGGAAGTGCTCGGGCCGGGCGGAGACCACCAGGACCAGCGTGGTGAGCGCGGACAGGATGTAGGAGACGGTCACCCCGGCCAGTACGAGCCGCCCGCCGGTCATGGTGGAGCCGCGCCGCGCCAGCGCGTAGACGAGGGTCATCGCGACGAGCGAGCCCGCGAAGGCGGCGGCCGGCATGGCGACGGTGCTGGTGATCCCGCCGGCGATGCCGCCGCCGATGCCGAAGACCAGGACGAGCACGGCGCCGGCGGACGCCCCGGAGGAGATGCCGAGCAGGAACGGATCGGCCAGCCGGTTGCGTACGAGGGCCTGGAGGACCGTACCCACGACGGCGAGTCCGGCACCGACGACCGCGCCGAGCAGCACGCGCGGCAGCCGTACGTCCAGGACGATCGTGCGGAAGGGACTGGGCTCCGCGCCGCCGGTGAGGATGGTGAGGACCTCGCCGGGCGGGATACGGACGGAGCCGAGCGCCAGTGCGGCGACGACGGCGCAGGCGAGCGCCACGGCGAGGCCGCCGAGCACGAGGGCGAGTCTCAGGCGCCGGGCCGGCGGGGTCTCGCGGCTCATCGCGGCGGCCCTACTCGCCCGCCTCCGGGTGGAGTTGGTCCGCGAGGCGCCCGACGGCGGCCGGGGCGCGGACGCCGAGGACGGCGTCGGACAGCGGCAGCACGGCGACGCGCTTGTTCCTGATCGCGGGGACGTCCTTCAGGACGGGGTCCTCAAGGAGCCGCTTCTTCTTCTGCGCGACGGTGGTGGCGCCGTAGTCGTAGATGACGATCATCTCGGGCTTACGGGCCACGACCTGCTCCCAGGTGGCGTCGCCGAAGGATTTGTCGAGGTCGGCGAAGACATTGCGCCCGCCGGCCCGTTCGATCATCTCGTTGCCGATGCCCTTGCCGCCGGCGGTGAACGCGGTCTTGTCGCCGCTGTCGTAGACGAAGACCGGGACCGGCCGCACGCCCGCCAGGCGGGTGGCGGTCGTGTCGAGGGCGGTGCGTGCCCCGGCGGTCCACTTCGCGGCGCGGTCGGGGACGCCGAAGGTGCGGGCGACCTCGGTGACCTCGCGGAAGACGTCGTCCATGGAGGTCTTGCCCTTGGCGCAGTTCTCCAGGTTGAGCCGGGTGTCGATGCCGGCGTCCTTGAGGTCGTCGCGGGTGCGGCCGTCCTTGGCGGCGAAGGCGCTGGCGTAGCCGCCGTAGACGAAGTCCGGATTGGCGGCGAGGAGTTTCTCCTTGGAGGGGTACTCGTCGGCGACGACCGGGACGCTGTCGTACGCCTTCTTGTACTCGGGCAGGACGGCGTCGTCCAGCCAGGCGGTGCCGACGAGCGACTTCGTCAGTCCCAGCTCGATCATGACCTCGGTGACGTGCTGGTTCATCGTGACCACGCGCTTCGGGGGTGCGTCGAAGGTGGTCCTCACACCGCAGTTGGTGACGGTGTACGGGAATCCGTCGGCCGCGGCTTTGGCCTCGCGGACGGGGTCCGGGGTGCTGCCGCACGCGGCGAGCGGGAGCAGCAGGGGAAGCAGGGCCGCCGGTATGAGGGCGTGGCGCCGCAAGGACATGACTGGGCCTCCTCCGGGGGATTTCCGCGTCCCCTGGCATGGTGGGAGAAGGGCGACAGGTCAGTTCCTGGCTTCCGGGGCATCGCTCGCGCGAAGGCCCTGGTCACAGTGGCGGGACCGTGCCGGATTCACACCGGCTTCCTGGGTCCTGCCGCCCTGGGCTGGGGTGCGCCGGAGAAGTGACGTCGTCCGCCCGCAGGCCGGGCGGGACTTCTCCGGGGCGCCCCAAGTGTGTCAGACGACTTCGACGTCTTCCTCGGTGACCTCGCCGTCGACGATGCGGTACGAGCGGAACTGGAACGGGCCCATCTCGTCGGTGTCGGCGGTGGAGACCAGGACGTAGTGCGCGAACGGTTCCATGGCCAGGTCGATGTCCCGGCGGGAGGGGTACGCCTCGGTCGCGGTGTGCGAGTGGTAGATGACCACCACGTCCTCGTCGCGCTCGCGCAGCTCGTTGTCGAGCTGCTTGTGCTCGGTCGAGTCGAACTCGTAGAACGTGGGCGAGCGCGCCGCGTTGAGCATGGGGATGAAGCGCTCGGGCCGGTCGCTGCCCTCGGGGCCCGCGATCACGCCGCACGCCTCGTCGGGGTGGTCGGCCCGTGCGTGGGCGACGATCTGGTCGTACAGCGCCTGGGTGATGGTCAGCATGGGGTGAAGGATAAGCGGGTGGCCTCCGCGAGTGAGATGCGGAGGCCACCTGGTGAGACGGTGCGTGAGACGGGGTGCCGACCTTGGACAGGGTGCGGCGTGGGACGGGGTGCCGGGGTCAGTCGGTCGCCTTGGCGTACTCCGGCTCGTACGGGCCCTCCGGCTCGCCCGGGTCACGCGCGCCGCGCGCCGCCAGCTCGGGGTTGCGGCGCTTGAGCAGCGCCCAGCCGCCGACCAGGAAGAGCGCCCAGACCGCGCCGACGTACAGCGACACCCGGGCCTCGGAGTCGTACGCGATCAGACAGGTCACGAACGACAGGAACACCAGCGCCACCCAGCTCAGCGCCGAGCCGCCCGGGGCCGGGAACGAGGACGCCGGCAGCCGCCCCGCGACCACGGCGGAGCGGTACTTGATATGGCTGATGAGGATCATCATCCAGGTCCAGACACCGGCGGCGGTGGCCACCGAGGTGACGTACAGGAACGCCTTCTCGGGGACGAGGTAGTTGAGGACGACGCCGATGCCCATCAGCGCGACGGACGCGGCGATGCCGAACGCGGGTGTCTTGCGGGAGTTGAGCCTGCCGAGGAGCTTCGGCGCCTCCTTGTTGGCGGAGAGGTCGCGCAGCATCCGGCCGGTGGAGTACATACCGGAGTTGCAGGACGACAGCGCCGCCGTCAGCACCACGAAGTTGACGATTCCGGCGCCGAGCGGGATGCCGATCCTGGCGAAGGCGTGCACGAACGGGCTCTCGCCCTCGCTGAACTCGGTCCACTTCACCACGGCGAGGATGACGGTGAGCGCGCCCACGTAGAAGACGATGATGCGCCAGGGCAGCGTGTTGATCGCCTTGGGGAGGGTCTTCTCCGGGTTCTCGGACTCGCCCGCCGTGACGCCGACGAGTTCGACGGCGAGGTAGGCGAACATCACGCCCTGGAGCGTCATCAGGCTGGAGCCGATGCCGTTGGGGAAGATGCCGCCGTGCTGCCAGAGGTTGCCGGTGGCCGCGGTCTCGCCCGCGTCGGAGAAGCCGAGGGTCAGTACGCCGAGGCCGATGACGATCATGCCGATGATCGCGGTGACCTTGACCATCGAGAACCAGAACTCGACCTCGCCGAAGATCTTGACGGAGATCAGGTTGACGCCGAAGAGCACCACGAGGAAGACCAGGGCGCTGACCCACTGCGGGATCGCGGGGAACCAGAAGTGGATGTAGATCGCGGCGGCCGTGAGTTCGGCCATGCCGGTCACGATCCACATGAGCCAGTACGTCCAGCCGGTGACGTAGCCGAAGAACGGGCCGAGGAATTCGCGGGCGTACTCGGCGAACGAGCCGGAGACCGGCCGGTAGAGCAGCAGTTCGCCCAGTGCCCGCATGATGAAGAAGATCACCACGCCGGCGAGGGCGTACATCAGGATGATGCTCGGCCCGGCCTTGGCGATGTTCGCGCCGGCGCCCATGAACAGGCCGACGCCGATGGCGCCGCCGATCGCGATCATCTGGACCTGGCGGCTGCCGAGTCCGCGCTCGTAGCCCTCCTCGCCCTGCTCCGCGGTCTTGCCGGAGGGGCCCTGCGGGGTGTTGTCGACCTGTGGGGAGGTCATGGTGATGCGCCCTTTCTCCCTGCCTGTGCCGGTGGTCGTGCAGATTTACCACGGGTGCGGCGGCGATCCACGGAGGTCGTTGTGGCGCGGCCCACAGGAAGAAGCGGACAAATCTCACCCCGGATCGCAAAGCATGCGGCGGCGGAGACGCGATCGTTATGCGGAGTTGAGCCTCCATTGAGGAAACGGAAGGTGTCCGTCCGAAGACGGTGTGAAGGCGTTACGCAGGCCCTGTGACGGGTCGCGCCATAGGGCCGGGCCGGGCGGGGACGGACACGTCAGGGCATCATCGTCTCGACGAGCGTCTCCTGGAGCGCCCCGAGCCACAGATACGCCATCACCATCGGCTTGCGCGGGTCGGAGTCCGGCAGCCGGTACAGGCTCTCGCCCTCGTCCTCGTCGGAGACGTCCAGCCTGTTGCCGATCGTCAGGCGCAGGTCGTTGAGCGCGCCGAGCCAGTGCCGGCAGTCGTCGGGGCCGAGTTTCAGTACGGCGCCGCCCTCGCCCGCCGCCGAGAGCGCGTCCAGGGTGCGGACGACGGCGAGGCCGTCCTCGCGCTTGCGGGTCCGCAGGTCGTTCTCGGTGAAGCGCCTGAACTCGGCCGCGTACTCCCGCAGTTCGTCGTCGGTGTCGTCGCCGAAGCCGTACGCGTCCGGGAAGAGCCGGGCGAGCGCGGGGTCGGACGGCGGCTTGCTGGGCCCCTCGGCGAAGAGCGCGGCCAGAGGGTCCTCGCCCTTGGCCGGTTCCTCGCCGGGGCCGATCAGCTCCAGGAGCTGGACGGCCAGGGAGCGCAGGATGGAGATCTCGACCTCGTCGAGCGCGACGGCGGCGCCACCGCCGGGGATCGCCTCGAACTGCCCGGCCATCAGCGGGCGTCCTGGGAGAGCGTGGCCCACAGGCCGTATCCGTGCATCGCCTGCACGTCGCGTTCCATCTCCTCGCGGCTGCCGCTGGAGACGATGGCGCGGCCCTTCTGGTGGACGTCGAGCATCAGCTTGTGCGCCTTGTCCTTGGAGTAGCCGAAGTACGTCTGGAAGACGTACGTCACATAACTCATGAGGTTGACCGGGTCGTTGTGGACGATCGTCATCCACGGCACGTCAGGTTCCGGGACGGTGAACGTCTCCTCGGCCGACTCGGGAAGTTCGATCTCTGTCGGGGCAACACTCACGGTTCGGGACGACCTTCTTCTCCGCCGGGGGTCCCGGGGGTACGCCCCGGGATGCACAGCCTCACAGGCCCCATGCTGCCACCAGGTGGGGCCTGTCGCACAAACGGCGGTCTGAGCGCCCGTTAGATCTCGTCAGTCTGACGAGATCTCCTGTAGCATCGTTGGCATGAACTCTGCGGACCTTGAGAAGGGCCTGGCGAAGGACGAGGGCGGTCGCCGGGTCGGCGTTCCGTCGACTGCGCTCTTCACCGACCAGTACGAGTTGACGATGCTCCGGGCGGCACTGCGGGCGGGCACGGCCGAGCGCCGTTCCGTCTTCGAGGTCTTCACCCGGCGCCTGCCCGAGGGACGGCGCTACGGGGTCGTCGCCGGCACCGGCCGGGTCCTGGACGCCGTCGAGAACTTCCGCTTCGACGCGGACGTCATCGGCTTCCTGCGCGAACGCGGCATCGTGGACGGGCCGACGCTCGACTGGCTCGCCGACTACCGCTTCCGGGGCGACATCTGGGGCTACCGGGAGGGCGAGGTGTACTTCCCCGGCTCGCCGATCCTGCGCGTCGAGGGCTCGTTCGCCGAGTGCGTGCTGCTGGAGACCGTGATCCTGTCGATCCTCAACCACGACTCGGCGATCGCCGCCGCCGCGTCCCGGATGTCGGCCGCCGCCGGAGGACGCCCGCTGATCGAGATGGGCGCGCGCCGTACGCACGAACTGGCCGCCGTCGCCGCGTCGCGCGCCGCGTACGTGGGCGGCTTCGACACCACCTCCGACCTGGCGGCCGGATTCCGCTACGACATCCCGACGGTGGGCACCAGCGCGCACGCCTTCACGCTGCTGCACGACAACGAACGGGACGCGTTCCAGGCACAGGTCGACGCGCTCGGCAGCGGTACGACGCTGCTCGTGGACACCTACGACGTGGCCGAGGCGGTCCGTACCGCCGTGGAGGTCGCCGGGCCCGAACTGGGCGCCGTCCGCATCGACTCCGGCGACCTGCTGCTCGTCGCGCACCGGGTGCGTCAGCAGCTGGACGAGCTGGGCGCGGTGAACACCCGGATCGTGGTCACGTCGGACCTGGACGAGTACGCGATCGCGTCGCTGGCCGCAGCACCCGTCGACGCGTACGGGGTCGGCACCCAGCTGGTCACCGGCAGCGGGCACCCCACCTGCTCGATGGTGTACAAACTCGTCGCCCGTGCCCACTCCGCCGACCCCAAGGCGCCGCTGCACGCGGTGGCGAAGAAGTCGCTCGGCGGCAAGACCTCGATCGGTGGCCGCAAGTGGGCGGCGCGACGGGTGGACGCCGAGGGATACGCGGAGGCCGAGGTCGTCGGCACCGGCCCCGTCCCCGCCGACCTGCTGGACCAGCAGCTGCTGGTGGAGCTGGTCAAGGGCGGCGAGGTCGTCGCACGCGAGCCGCTGGACGCGGTCCGGGAGCGGCACGTGGCGGCGCGGGCGGGACTGCCGATGTCGGCGATCCAGCTGTCGCGGGGCGAGCCGGTCATCCCGACCGTCTACATGTGATGTCCACGAGGCGGGGAAGAGGTGCGGCAGGCATGAACGCGGAGCGACCGGGAACGCCAGGCACCAAGAGGTCAACCGTGGGCGAACGCCTCAAGACACCCCCTAAGCTCAGTCGCCCGCGCCCGCTCCCCACCGAAGGACACCCGCCATGCACCGCGCTTTGATAGTCGTGGACGTTCAGAACGACTTCTGTGAGGGCGGCAGCCTCGCGGTGTCGGGCGGCGCCGACGTGGCCGCCGCCATCACCGACCTCATCGGGCAGACGACAGCCGGTTACCGCCACGTGGTCGCGACGCGTGACCACCACATCGATCCCGGTGACCACTTCTCGGCCCGGCCCGACTTCGTACGCTCGTGGCCGGTCCACTGCGTGGCGGGCACCGAGGGCGTGGGTTTCCACCCGAACTTCGCGCCGGCCGTCGCCTCGGGCTCGATCGACGCGGTCTTCGACAAGGGCGCCTACGCGGCGGCGTACAGCGGTTTCGAGGGCGCCGACGAGAACGGCGTGACACTCGCGGACTGGCTGCGGGCGCGCGAGGTGACGGAGGTCGACATCGTCGGAATCGCCACCGACCACTGCGTACGGGCGACGGCCCTGGACGCGGCACGGGCGGGCTTCACCACGCACGTACTGCTGGACCTGACGGCGGGAGTCGCCGAGGAAACGACATCCCGCGCCCTGGAGGAGCTCCGCACGGCGGGCGTACGCCTGACGGGCAAGCCGGTCGTGTAGGGCCCGGCGCTGTGGGGCCCACGGCGGGGCCTCACAGCCGGGCGCGTGGAGCCCGTCCCCGGCCGGGAGCGCTAGGCCGCGCTTTTGTCTGTGCCGGTCGGTCTGTGGAGCTCCGGGCGTGGGGGCGTGAACGGGTCCGGTGGTGGCGTGGGCAGGCCTGTGAGGGTGTGGCGGGGGTCGGGGGGCCCGTAGCGGCGCGCGGGGCGCAGCAGGGCCCGTATGGGCTGCCAGAGCTCTTGCGCGGCGGTCGGCGTGCCCCGCCAGAGCAGGCCGTCCGGATGGTGCAGGACCGCCGTGATCTCGTCCGGTGTGGGCGGTTCCGCGTTGCCTCGGAGATAGACGGCGCGCAGCCCGAGATTCCGCAGCCTGGTCAGGGCGCGGGCCCGGTTCATCGCGTGCACCAGAATCCGGACCGTACGGCCTTCGGAGACCGGGCTGGGCACGGTCAGTGCCACCACCACGGTGCCGTTCGGGAGCCTGCTGAAGCCTCCACCTGCCATGTGTCCTCAATCCCCCCGTAAGACGTCGTGTCAATAAGAGTCGGTAGGACGCACCTAAACACGATCGGCCGCCGCCCCGCTAGGGGGCGACGGCCGATCATGGCTTGACCTGCGACGATGCCGTTTACTTGGTCGAGCGATCCACCTTCACCGTCATCGTGGAACCGCTGAGCGGCTCGTTCACGATGGAGATCTTGGTGTTGGTGTCAGGAACGTCGACACCGCCGGTGGCGTTCTCCTCGTACCAGTACGTGCCCTTGCGGTCGTCGAAGACCGGCTTGCCCGCCTGCGGCTTGATCCACTGCGCCTTGTCGGCGTTGTGGAGCCGGAACAGGTCGGTCGGGTACTTGCTGAACGACGAGTCGAACGTCTGGATCTTGTTGCGCATCACCGTGCCGTCGGCCCACTTCATGGGCTTGGCGTGCGCGTCGACCGGCAGGATCAGACCCTTGCCGGGGTGGACGCTGGTGTTGTTGTCCTTCTGCGAGGTGTCCCAGAGCCAGACCATGAGGCCGTTCTGGTACGCGTAGTGCTCGACCCAGCCGTCCTTCGGCGCCTTGAAGCCGAAGTTGTACGGGCCCGACTTGAGGGTCTTGTCGTAGCTGACGTACTGCCGGTTCTCCGCGATGTAGAACTGGTCGTAGTCCTGGGTGAACGACTCACCGATGCGCGAGAAGCCCTTCGCGGTCCAGCCCGCGTCGTCCGCCTCGGCGTTGTCGGTGAAGAGCGGGGCGCCGTCGGCGACGACACTGATCGCGTCGGCCGCGAAGCCCTTGCCGCCCGCGCCGCCGTCCGTCTGGTAGCGGAAGCGGAGGTCGACCTTCTTGCCCGCGTACGCGTCCAGCGTGTAGACGAGCTTCTTGTACGCGCCGGAGACACCGGTCAGGGCCGGCTTGTCGCCGGCGTCACGCGTGATGGCCTTGCCGTCGGCGGTGCCGTCGACCGGGGTCCAGTTGGCGCCGCCGTCCTCCGACACCTCGGCGTACAGGTAGTCGTAGTTGGCCTCGATGTCCCACCAGCCGTCCAGTTCCAGCGAGGCCTTGGCCTTGCCGGTGAGGTCGACGGAGCGGGTGAGGGTGTTCTTGAGGTCGTCACCCATGTCGCTCCACCACTGCTTGGAGCCCTCGGCGGGCTTCACGACAGTCGTGGTGACCGGCTTCTTCGGCAGCTCGACGACGAGCGCCTGCGGGTTCTTCGTGTTGTACGCGGAGACACCCAGCTTGTGGGTCGACGCCGTCGCGGCCTTGGCCTCGTCGTAGTCGAGCCAGCCCAGCTGGAGCTTGTCCCACGCGGTCATGTCGCCCGGCAGGTCGCCGATCTCGCCCTTGCCCCGGCCGAGCCAGGAACCGGCGGACATCAGGGACCAGTAGCCGGTGGAGTTCTCGCCGCCGCCCGAGGTGTCGTACAGGTCGGGCAGGCCGAGGTCGTGGCCGTACTCGTGCGCGAAGACACCGAGTCCGCCGTTCTCCGGCTGCATCGTGTAGTCGCCGACCCAGATGCCGGTCTCACCGATCTGCGTGCCGCCGGACTTGTTCTCCGCGGGGCCCGTCTTGCCGGCGTCCGTGCCGTAGGCGTACCAGCGGTGCGCCCACAGGGCGTTCTCACCCTCGGCGCCGCCGCCGGCCGACTCGTCCTCGCCCGCGTGGACGATCTGGAAGTGGTCGATGTAGCCGTCGGGCTCGTTGAAGTTGCCGTCGCCGTCGAAGTCGTAGCGGTCCCACTCGTCGTACGACGCGAGGTCGGCCTTGATCTCCGCGTCCGTACGGCCCTTGGCCTTCTGGTCGGCGGCCCAGGCGGTGGTGCCGTCGCGCACCGCGTCCCAGACGTTGGCGCAGTTGGAGTCGCCGCAGTAGTTCGAGCCGTAACGGGCCTCGTTGTACTTGACCTTGACCCAGTCGGAGACCTCACCGTCGACCGAGTAGCGGCCGGACGAGGTCTTCTCGTAGTAGGTCTTCAGCGATTCCTTGGGCTTGCCCGCGGCGTCCTTGCCCTCGCCGAAGTACAGGTCCTGGAAGTGCTGCTGGTTGTAGTCGGCCTGCCAGGCGGTGGAGTTGTCCACCTTCCGGTCGGGCTCGGCTATCTCGTTGTGCTGCGGGCCGGGCTCGCCGCCGTACTTCTTGACGGGGGCCTCGGGGCCGTCCGCGCCGTCCGGGTCGTACATGGTCGTGTCGTCGACCTCGTCGCCGAACTCGACCAGGATCGTGAAGATCTTGTCGGTCTTCTCGCGGCCCAGCTCGACGTACTTCTTGTCGTCGAGCTTGACGACGTTGGAGCCGCCGCGCTTCATGATCTTCGCGTCACCCGCGACGACCTGTTCCAGGGCGGCCTTCCGCTGCTGCTCCTGCTGCTTGCTGAACGGGCCTTCGAGGTCGTGCTCGACATGGCCCTTCTGCGGCGCCGGATCGCGGCGCTCGATGCTCGCCGGACCCGCTGTGTCGTTGCCCTCGGCCTGCGCCGGGGCGAGCGTCGAGGCCGTCGCGGCGGCGGTGGCGAGGGCCACGAACACCGCGGACGCTCTGATCGCCCGTCGATTGATGGTCACTTGATGTTGTCCTCTCCCCGCACCCAAAGTCCGCGGACCGGATGTGTGGGGATCCGCGCGCGGGGTGCGCGTCACAAGTGACGACATTCGACCGGAGTTGAAGGAGAAAAGACAGTCCTTGACTTGCACAGGCCAAGTGCACTATGCACGAGTCCAGTTCCGGTATCCGGACGTCCGAGGATGTCCGGCGAATGCCCGACGGACGTCCGAGGATGTCCCGCGGAATGTCCGACGCGTACCCCGCTCGCCGATCCCCACTCGTCCCACGGACCGGACGGCGGGCGCATCGATGTGTCATATAGCGGGGGCGCGTGACTCCATGCGCCCCCCATGCTCCGACCCCGTGGGTTAGGTCACGCTTACTGTCGGTTCCTGCCGGGCATTCACCGTCGTAAGGTCGTTCCACAGCGACTCAGCGCAGACGCGAGACACCCCCAACACCCCCGAAATCACTCCCGATTGCCCCGAGGGACGGATCAGCCATGCCGCGTCCGACTGCCGCACAGCTTGCCTACGGTTCCGCCACCGTCGTCCTCACCACACTCGCGATGCTGCTGCTCTCCGGCGTCACGTCGGTCGTCGGCGTCGCGGTGATCGCGCTCGTCGCCCTCTGTCTCGGCCTTCTGGTGTCGGTGAAGGCCGTGCGGCCTCGCCGTACGTCGGTGGCCCACCCGGTCGGTGCGGGCCGTTCGGACCACACCGGCGCCGGCACCGTCGCCTCCTCGTCGGGCCGGCCCGTCGCCGGGGCCCGGATCCCGGCGTCATCGCGCCGCTGACACCACGACCGTCCTCGCCGCCTTGTCGTGCAGACCCTGCCGATAGGGCCGGTCGAGCAGGAGCAGGATCAGCAGAAGCAGCGGCCAGAGGCAGGCGCAGCAGATCAGTGCGGGGACCCACAGCACGACGGCCCGCAGGAACGAGGCACGGGAGTCGGGCACCCGCCCGTCGTTGAGCATCGCGACGCGAGTCTTGAACAGCATTTTGCCGAAGGTCTGGCCGCCCCGTTGCGTCATCACCATGTCGTAGCCGACATACGCCACGATCGTGATGATCCGGAACACCCACTGGCCGCCGCCGTTCATGCCGTTGACCGTGTCGTCCCAGCTGTTGGACTCGTCCGACCAGTGGCGGTAGATGTTGAACGGGATGCCGATCAGGGCCAGCGGGACCGCGACGATGATCCAGTCGACGATGCGCGCGAGGATGCGCTTGCCCACGGACGCGAGCGGCGGCATCCCGCGGAGCGGATCGTTTCCGCCGTACGGGTCACCGGGGGGTGGCGGAGCCGATCCCCCGTACGGGTCACCCGGCGGAGGCGGATCGGCACCCCCGTACGGGTTGCCCGGCGGGGGCGGATTGGCACCGCCGTACGGGTCACCGTAACGAGGCGGCGCACCGTCACCCGGGGGCGGGCCGCCCGGCGACGGCGGCCCGTCGGGCGGCGGCTGCTTGCGGAACGGGTCGTCGTCGGGCGGCTGACCGGGCGTCGGCTGATCGTTGCTCATGGGGGCAGTGCACCGCGCCGTGCGGACGCCCGCAACGGATCAACGGCCGTTCGGAGGAGTCGCCGCCCGGTCCGGCCGCCCCGCCCATGACCCCGCGTCAGCCCACACCGGTCCGCGCCGGCCGGCGTCAGCCCGCGACGAAGGTGTGTGCCGCCTTGTCGTGCCAGCACTGCCGCCACGGCCGGTCGAACACGCACCACAGCACGTTCAGCACCCCGATGACGAGCACGCCGAGCACCCCGTACACCAGCCAGCGGCGCAGCGCCGAGCCGAAGGACGGGGCCTCGAACGACTCGATGTCCCGCACCTCGAGACCGCACAGCTTCTTGCCGAGCGTGCGGCCCCACTTGGCGGTGGGCAGCGCCTCGTACAGGACGCCGATGACCAGCAGCGCGGCGAGCACCCCGCCGAAGTAGCCGGCCGTGGTGCCGTCGATCAGCCAGACGGTGACGGTCTCGCCGGTCTGCTTCGCCGCCTCGACCTTGTCGTCGATGTGCGCGAGTGCCTTGGACACCAGCGGTACGGAGACGGCCCCGACGATCCCCAGGAGCACGACGGTGTCGATGAGCCGGGCGGCGAACCGCTTGCCGAGCCCGGCGGGGCGGGCCGCCGCCTGCGCCTGGGCGGCCCGCAGGAACGGGTCGTCGACCGGCGGCTTCCACGGCACGACCGGCTGCCCGCCGGCGGGGTCGGTGCCGATGACCGGTGCGGGCCCCGACTGCGGTGCGGGCTGGGCGAGTTGGTGGACCTGCTGGGCCCAGGAGGGCGAGCCGCCGCCGGGGCCGGGTGCGAGCGGGTTCGCGGCGGGAGGCTGCATCGAGCGGGACGGCAGACCGTCGGACTGCTGCGGGCCCTGGGGCGAGTGGGGCTGCTGGGGCTGGCGCTGGGGTGCGTGAGGTGTCTGGGGCTGCTGCGTCTGGGGCGGGACGGGCGCCGGGCCGGCGGCGCGGGGACGCATGGCGCGGATGGCCATGGTGCCCTCGGTCTGGCCCGTACGGCCGGTGGCGGGTCCGCCCTGCTGGCCGCCGCCGACCGGGCCGCCGCCGACCGGGCCGCCGCCGACCGGGCGGATGGTGACGGTGCCGTCGGTGGGCGGCGGCGTCTCACCCTCGTCGTTACGGGGGCGGCGTGCGGGGCGCGGGAGGCGGATCGCGACGGTGCCCTCCCGGGGAGGTGAGTCGTCGTCACCCGGGCCCGACCCGGTGTCGGGTCCCAGGGACCGTACGCCGGGCAGCGCGCCCCCGGTGGGGTCCGCCGACGGCTCGGGCGACTGGCCGGGCACCCGGGGGTCGCGGGTGTCACGGGCGTATCGGGGGTCCCTGCTGTCCGCCGGTTCCGGCGCGCTCGTGGCGCCGGAGCCCTGCGCGGCGGGGACTTGGGGGCCGGAAGCCCCCGGACCGTCGCCCCAGGAGACCCGGGCGTCGCGCTCGCCGCCGAAGCCGGTCTGCCTGCGGGTGTCGGCCTGCCAGGCGGAGGCCGGTTCCTGCCGGGGCTCCTCGGCGGGCTCCTCGTCGAAGAACATCGGCCCGGTCTCCTCGACCGCCGGGGTGGCCGGGGCCGCCGGTTCCGGGGCCCGCCGGGCCGCCGGCGAAGGGGCCGCCGCGGCCAGCCCGTGGGGCGCCTCCGGCATGGCCTCACCGGCCCCCGGAGCCGGCCGGCTGGTGCCGGGTACCCAGGACCCGCCGTTCCAGTAACGGACGTATCCGGGGATGGACGGGTCCGGGTAGTAGCCGGGGGAAGGGCTGCCGTCTCCGGTTGCCGAGGTCGGGGCGCTCATCACCGTGGTCCCGTATCTCTTCGATGGGCTCAATTCAAGGGTCCACATCTATCAGACCACCGCATGGCCCAGGGTCCATCCGGCCGTTTGGACCTCGATTCGGTCACGAAAGAGTCACGGTAGGTCGCGGGAGCAAGTTCCTGCCCGAAGTCGCGTAATGACGGCGGGAGTCGGTGCTCTCCATCGGTACGGCCCACTCCCGGGCGTCGTACGAGGAAGGGAAGCACCTGATATGCACACCGTGGTGGAACGCGAGCTGGAGCTGAACCTGGTGCTCTCGCCCGAGCGCAGCGTCCCCGTCCCTGCCCGGCTGACGTACCGCACGGACGATCCGTACGCGGTGCACATCACCTTCCACATCAGCTCGGACACCCCGGTCAACTGGACGTTCGCACGCGAACTGCTGGTCGAAGGGGTGTTCCGGCCGTGCGGTCACGGTGACGTACGGATCTGGCCCACGAAGGTCGACGGCCGCACCGTCCTGTGTGTGGCGCTCTCCTCCCCCGACGGTGACGCGCTCCTGGAGGCGCCTTCGGCGGCGGTGTCGGCGTGGCTGGAGCGGACGTTGCGGCTGGTGCCGCCCGGCGCCGAGACCGACCGGCTGGGCATCGACGACGGGCTGGCCCGGCTGCTCGCCCCGCTGCCCGCCGACGATCTGTGGCTGCGGGACCCGTGGCCGTCCGACGAGTCGGCGGACGGCGAGGCGTGACGCGCGCCGCCCGCCGGTGCCCGGCCGTCCCTCAGTCGATGACGTAGGTACGGGTGATGAATTCGATCGAGTGGCCGTCGGGGTCGTCGAGATAGACACCCCGGCCGCCGAAGAGATGGTTGATCCGCTGTGGCTTCTCGTGCGTCGGATCGGCCCAGTAAGGGAGTTCGCGCTCCGTCAGCCGCCCGAAGATCTCGTCGAACTCGTCCTCGGACACCAGGAACGCCAGATGCTGGCTGACGATCTCCGAGGACGTGTCGAGATAGTCCAGGGTGACCCCGCCGTCGAGCGGCAGGCTCGCGAAGGGTCCGAAGGACTTGGGTCCGGGCTCCCCGATCAGCTCGGCGAGGAAGCGCGCGGACGCGAACCGGTCCCGGCTGTGGACGATGGTGTGGTCAAGACGGGCGGGCACGGAACCTCCCGGGTCGAAGTGCGGTCACCTCACGGCCGACCTGCTCTCTGTCCCATTTACGGTAGACCGCCCCGTCCGGCCGGACCATCGGACCTTGGCCGTACGCCGCGAGCCGTAGGCCGTACGCCACAGTCCGTACGCCGCAGGCCCCGCGCTGCGCGCCCCGCGCCCCGCGTCCCGCGCCCGCCCGGATCAGAACAGCTTGCCGGGGTTCAGCAGATCCAGCGGGTCGAACGTCTTCTTGATGCCGCGCTGCAACTCCATACCGACCGGGCCCAGTTCGCGGGCGAGCCACTCCTTCTTCAGGACGCCGACCCCGTGCTCGCCGGTGATGGTGCCGCCCAACTCAAGCCCCAGCGCCATGATTTCGTCGAACGACTCACGGGCGCGCCGGGACTCGTCCGGGTCCGAGGCGTCGAAGCAGACGGTGGGGTGTGTGTTGCCGTCGCCCGCGTGGGCGCAGACGCCGATCGTGAGGTCGTACTTGTTGGCGATACGGTCGATGCCCTCCAGGACCTCGGCGAGCCGTGACCGCGGGACGCACACGTCGTCGATCATCGTCGTGCCCTTGACCGCCTCCAGCGCGACGAGCGCCAGCCGCCTTGCCTGGAGCAGCAGTTCGGACTCGGCCGCGTCGTCGGCGGGGACCACCTCGGTGGCGCCGGCCGCCGTGCAGAGTTCACCGACGGCCGCGAGGTCGGCCGCCGGGTCGGCGGTGTCGAAGGCGCAGAGCAGCAGCGCCTCGGTGGTCTCGGGGAGGCCCATGTTCGCGAGGGAGTTGACGGCGCGGACGGTGGTGCGGTCCATCAGCTCCAGCAGGGACGGGGTGTGGCCGCGCTCCATGATCCGGCAGATGGCGTCGCAGGCGGCGGACGCGGAGGCGAACTCGGCCGCCAGGACAAGCTGTGCCGGCGGCGCGGGCTTCAGCGCGAGGACCGCCTTCACGACGATGCCGAGGCTGCCCTCCGAGCCGACGAACAGCCGGGTGAGGTCGTATCCGGCGACGCCCTTGGCGGTGCGGCGGCCGGTGGTGAGCAGCCGGCCGTCGGCGAGGACGACGTCCAGGCCCAGCACGTACTCGGCGGTGACGCCGTACTTCACGCAGCACAGTCCGCCGGACGCGGTGCCGATGTTGCCGCCGATGGTGCAGGTCTCCCAGCTGGAGGGGTCCGGCGGGTAGTACAGGCCGTGTTCGCCGACGGCGCGGGAGAGCACCGCGTTGACGACGCCGGGCTCGACGACCGCGATCCGGTCGACGGGGCTGATCTCCAGGATCTTGTCCATCTTGATCAGGGACAGCACGATGCAGCCCTCCGAGGCGTTGGCGGCGCCGGAGAGTCCCGTACGGGCGCCCTGCGGCACCACGGGCACGCGCAGGGCCGTCGCGGTACGCATCACGTGCTGGACCTGTTCGACGGTGCGCGGCAGCACGACCACCGCCGGGGCTCCCGCCTCGCAGAAGCTCGCCATGTCGTTCGCGTAGGAGGCCGTGATGTCCGGGTCGGTGAGCAGGGCTTCGGCGGGCAGACCGGCTCGCAGCCGGGCGAGGAGGTCGTCCGTGGCCACGGGGGCGGCGGAGGCTGAGGAGCCGGCGGGCTCTGTCGCGACGAGGTCATCCATGATCCCAGCGTGGCACTCCGGGGCCATCGGTGTGAACCCGTCTGCGATCCACAACCACAAGGCCGGGTGTGGTCTTCGTATTGACGCACAGTAATCACATGAACGCCAAGAACACCTTGAACACGCAGCACATGAGGCACATCAGAAGGGCCGCGCTGGCCACCGGTGTGGGCGCGGTCCTCGTCGCGGGCGTCCTTGTGTTCGTACCGGACGGGGATCAGGGGCCGCCCGCACCCGGCCCCGAGGCGCGGGCGCGGGCCGCCGTCGGCGCGGGCGCGCCCGCCTCGCTGCCGGACGTGGCGGCGCTCATCAGGGACCGGGAGGCGTGGCTGCGGAAGAACCCGAAGGACGCGGCGTCGTGGGCGGTGCTGGGCGCGGCGTACGTGGAGCGGGGCGGGCTGCGGGCGGACACGGCGTACTACCCGAAGGCCGAGCAGGCACTGCGCCGCTCGCTCGCGGTCACACCGGGTGAGCGGCGCAATCCGGCGGCGACGGCGGGCCTGGCGTCGCTGGCGAACGCGCGCCACGACTACGCGGCGGCCAGGAAGTGGGGCGAGGCGGTACGGAAGGCGGACCCGGCGCGCTGGACGACGTATCCGGTCCTCATCGAGGCGTACAACGGGCTCGGCGACTATCCGGCGGCGGGCAAGGCCCTGGACAAGCTGCGGGCGCTGCGCCCCGGCACCCCGCGTGTGCTGTCCGTGTCGTCGGCGGTCTACCGCGACCGGGGGTGGCGCGAGGACGCGACGGCCAAGGCGGACGAGGCGCTGACGAAGGCAGGCACGCCCGCCGAGAAGGCGGGTGCGCTGCACGCTCTGGGCGCTCTGGCGTGGGAGCGCGGGGAGCCGAAGGAGGCGCTGCGGCATTACGACGCGGCGCTGAAGGTCTCGCGCGAGCACCATCCGTCGCTGGCGGGGCGGGCGCGTGTCCTCGCGGCGCTCGGCCGGGCGGACGAGGCCGGCCAGGACTACCAGGCGGCCATCGCGGAGCGCCCGCTGCCCGAATACGCCCTGGAGCTGGGCGAGTTGTACGAGTCGCTGGGGCTGGACGGGGACGCGCGGAGCCAGTACGCGCTGCTGCGGGACCGTACGGCGAGGGCGCGGGCCGACGGTGTGAACGAGGAACTGCTGCTGGCGCGCTTCGAGTCCGACCACGGCAATCCGCGGGCCGCCGTGGAACGGCTGGAGGCGGAGTGGCGGCGCGGGCACCGGAGCATGGGGGTCTCCGACGCGCTGGGGTGGGCTCTACTCAAGGCGGGTGAGCCCGAGAAGGCGCTGCCGTACGCGAAGAGGGCGACGGAGCAGGGGATGCGCAGCGCGCTGTTCACGTACCACCAGGGGGAGATCGAGCGGGTCTTGGGGATGGACGGCCCGGCGCGCCGGCATCTGGAGGAGGCGCTGCGGACGAATCCGAAGTTCTCGCCGCTGCTGGCGCCGAAGGCCCGGGAGGCGCTGGACGCGCTGGGCGAGTTGCCGGACGGCGGTCCCAAGGACGTGTACGGGAACGGCGAGTACACGCCGCTGTCGCCCGCGCCGAGCACGCCGCCGGCGGCCTCGCCCGCGCCCTCGTCGACCGCGCCGACCGCACCGACCGCGTCGGTGGCGCCGTCGGCGCCGTCCGGAGTCGCGTCCGGATCGCGGGCCCCGTCGGAGCCCGTTTCCACACCCACGGCGCCCGTATCGGCCCGATCCGGCGCCCGAAACTGAACAGCCGCCTCCGCTGGGCCCGTAACTGGGCCCCCAGGCCCTGCGACTGGGCCCGCCCTCGTCCTTAGTCTCCACGTCACTCGGTGGAATTTTGAGTGACGGTTGGGTGAGGAGTGCGGATGAGCGGCCCGAAGGAGTGCGTACAGAGGTCGCCGCGGCATCGGCGCGACAGGGGTCAGGGCGGTGTCGAGTACGTCGCGATGATCGGCGTCGTCGCCGCGATCATCGGCGCGATCCTGGCGCTGACCGTCCCCACCGACACGGCGGTGGCACTGGAGGACGCGGTCTGCCGGATCGTCAACGCGGCCGACGGCGGCGAGGGTTGCGACTCCGGTGACGACGGAGGGGACGGCGACGACGACGGGGGTGGTGGCGGGGACGGTGACACTCCCGATGCCCCGCCCGGCGACCCGTTCCAGCCCGCCAAGTGCCTGCTCGCCCAGGACCAGACGAAGACCACGGTCGTCGTCCAGATCGCCTTCATCAAGATCAGCGGGTCCGAGACGGTCAAGCTCCAGCAGTGGTCCGACGGCACCGTCACCCTGGAGCGCGTGGGTGAGTCCTCTCTCGGCGCGACCGCCAGCATCTCCGCCGGTATCCCGGGTCTGAAGGAGTGGGGCGGCAGCGCCTCGCTGAGCGGCAGCTATATGAAGGGCAGCGGCAGCGGCGGTCAGTGGCTGTTCAACGGCAACAAGACCGGCGACCCGCAGAAGGACCTCGAACTCAACCTGGACGACGCCAAGAAGTTCGCCGCGTACCTCAGGCAGAACGACAGCTGCCGCTACCAGAGCGGCTACAACCCCGGGGCCAACATGGGGGCCTGCCAGTCGGACGCGGCTTCCAAGAAGCCCGATCTCGATCCGGAGCTGGCGCCGGACGTCGACATCACCAAGACCACTACCGAGGTGTCGGGAGGGGTGAGTTTCGGCAAGTCCTTCAAGAAGGGCAAGGGCGGCAAGGACAAGGACGGCAAGCCGACCGATCTCGGCAACATCTCCGGCGAGTTCGGCACCGGCACCATGACCGAGGACGTCGTCGTCATGCGCGCCAACACCGGCCCCGACGCCGGGAAGATCACCTTCGTCTACACCTTCAGCGTCGACGCCAAGGGCGGCGAGATAGCCCAGGGCAAAGCCACCCGCATGCAACAGGTCGCCGTCACCTACGACGCCAAGACCTTCGACCAGGAAGAGAAGGACGGCAAGGAACACCGCCCCGAGAAACTCGTCATCACCACCAGCCAGGAGAACGGCGAAGGCGCAGGCATCCAGGCCGGCGCCGGCGCCAACGTCCCCGGCACCCCCGTCACCATCGACGTCGGCGGCGGCGGAGGCACCATCAACTCCCAAATCCACACCGAGTCCGCCGAAGTCGTCCTCGACAACGACGGCGACAGCAAACTCGTCGAGGACTGGCTCCGCGGACGCGGCGACTTCCCCGCCGGCGACGCACTCCCCAGCCCCTCCGACGCCGCCGAGGCACCCGACAGCGACACCGGCCCCCTGGAGCGCCTCCTCCACGACAAGGGCAAACTCTCCCGCCTCGACTACAACGCCAACACCGACTGGTGGAACGCCTCACTCGGCATCGGCTTCGGCATCTCGGCAGGGCAGGTCACCGCGGGGTTCAAACTCTTCGGCATCGACATCACCCATGAAGAGAAGGACCAGACCATCACCGGGGATCCGACATACGCGACCGGTCCCAAGAACGGCGGCGCCCGGCCCTGGGTCGAGTGGAAGAACTGCACCCAGACGAAGCCGATCCCGTAGGAGGGCGAAACCCCACCACACGGACGGCGGACGATCCGCCGTCACGCTGCCGTGACGACCTGGTTAACCACCGCCCCGGTGAGGAGACAACCGGCATCTGCGATGGCAAGATCGGCGCAACTCACACACCATGTGGGCTGTTGTCCGTCCCCCGCCCTGGAGGCGTCTTGTCCCCGCGCACCGCGTTGTCCGCCATAGCCGCCGCAGCCGCACTCGTCGTCATGACGACGGGTTGCACGAGCACCAAGTCCTCCGGGTCCGACGGCTCGACGCTGGAGCTGGTGAACTCCGGCAAGCTCACGACCTGCACCCATCTGCCGTACGAGCCCTTCCAGTCCCGCCAGGACAACAAGATCGTCGGCTTCGACGTGGATCTGGTGGATCTGGTCGCCAAGGAGCTGAAGGTCACCCAGGAGATCGTCGACACGCCCTTCGAGGGCATCCAGACGGGTGAGGATCTCAACGCCCGTAAGTGTGACGTGGCCGCCGCCGGCATGACGATCACCGATGTCCGTGAGGAGAACCTGGACTTCTCCGCCCCCTACTTCGAGGCCACGCAGGCGCTGGTCACCAAGAAGGGCTCCGCCTTCGACTCGCTGGCCGCCCTGAAGGGGAAGAAGCTGGGCGTCCAGCAGGGCACGACGGGTGAGGAGTACGCCAAGAAGAACGGGAAGGACATCGAGACCGTCCAGTTCGAGGACCTGGCGCTGCTGCTCACGGCCGTGAAGACCGGTCAGGTCGACGCCGCCGTCAACGACAACGGTGTCCTGTTCGAGTACGTGCGCAAGAACCCGGACACGGCGGTCACGGCCGAGTTCGAGACGGGCGAGCAGTACGGCATCGGGGTGCGTACCGGAAACGACGCCCTCCGCAAGGAGATCGACAAGGTGATCAAGGCGGCCCGGTCGGACGGCCGTTACGACGCCATATACAAGAAGTGGTTCCCCGCCGCTCCGAAGAGTTAAGGAACCACCACCGATGTCCATGACCCGTCGACAACGGACCCGTCTCGTCCGAAGCGTGCAGTACGCCGTCCTGGCCGTCGTCCTGGTCGTCATCGCCCAGGCCGCCGACTGGGGCGAGATCCAGCGGGCCTTCTTCGATGTCGAGGTCGCCAAGGCGCAGTTCCCCGACATCATCACGACGGCCCTGGTCAACACCGTCATCTACACCCTGCTCGGCTTCGGGTTCGGGCTGACGCTGGGGCTGCTGCTCGCGCTGATGCGGCTGTCGCAGGTGCCGCCGTACCGCTGGCTGGCGATCGTCTACATCGAGTTCTTCCGCGGTATTCCGGCGCTGCTGGTCTTCATCGCGCTCGGGTTCGGTGTGCCGCTCGCCTTCCAGGTGGCGCTGAACCAGTACGTGACGGTGATGCTGGCCCTGGGCCTGGTCGGCGCCGCCTACATGGCGGAGACGATCCGGGCGGGCATCCAGGCCGTGCCCAAGGGGCAGACGGAGGCGGCGCGTTCGCTCGGTATGTCGCAGGGCCGGGCGATGGTCTCGATCATCATCCCGCAGGCGCTGCGGATCGTACTGCCGCCGCTGACCAACGAGTTGATCCTGCTGACGAAGGACTCGTCGCTGGTCTATCTGCTGGGGCTGTCCCTGTCCCAGTACGAGCTGGCCAAGTTCGGCCGGGACGCGCTGAACCAGAACCGCAGTCTCACACCGATCCTGATCGCCGGTCTCTGCTATCTGGTGATCACCCTGCCGCTCGGCCATCTGGTCCGGCGGCTCGAAGCGCGTACGGCAAGGGCGAGGTGAGCGCGGTGAAGGAAGCGGCGGAGTCCGGCCACGAGGCACCGGCCATCGAAGTACGCGCTCTGCGCAAGTCGTTCGGCGCGCTGGAGGTCCTGACCGGCATAGACTTCACGGTCGCGCGCGGCGAGGTGGTGTGTGTCATCGGCCCGTCGGGTTCGGGCAAGTCGACGCTGCTGCGCTGTGTGAATCTGCTGGAGGAGCCGACGTCGGGCACGGTCCTGGTGGCCGGCGCCGAGGTCACCGACCCGGACGTGGACATCGACAAGGTGCGCCGTGGCATCGGGATGGTCTTCCAGTCGTTCAACCTCTTCCCGCATCTGACGGTGCTTCAGAATCTGACGCTCCCTCAGCGCCGGGTGCTGAAGCGCGACAAGGCGGAGGCGGCGCGGGTCGCCCGGGAGCGGCTGGCGCGCGTCGGGCTGACCGACAAGGAGTCGTCGTATCCCGCGCAGCTGTCCGGCGGACAGCAGCAACGGGTGGCGATCGCACGGGCGTTGGCGATGGATCCGCAGCTGATGCTCTTCGACGAGCCGACGTCCGCGCTCGACCCGGAGCTGGTGGGCGACGTCCTCGCGGTGATGCGCTCGCTCGCCGACGAGGGGATGACGATGCTCGTCGTCACGCACGAGATGAGCTTCGCCAAGGAGGTGGCCGACCGGGTCGTCTTCATGGACGGCGGGGTCATCGTCGAGGAGGGCACCCCGGAGCAGGTGATCGGCGCGCCGGGCCACGCCCGTACGCAGTCGTTCCTGTCGCGCCTGCTGGACCCGGCCGCGGCGGGGCTGAACGACGGCGGGACGGCGCCGGCCTCGAAGGAATAGCGGAACAGCGCGACGGCGCAACGGCGGAACGAGGCGCGGCCCCACGGTGAACTCCCGTGGGGCCGCGCCTCGTTCCGCGTACAGCAGCGCCTCAGAGGTTGCCGCGCTTCTCCTGCTCGCGCTCGATCGCCTCGAACAGGGCCTTGAAGTTGCCCTTGCCGAAGCCCATCGAGCCGTGCCGCTCGATCATCTCGAAGAACACCGTCGGCCGGTCCTGGACCGGCTTGGTGAAGATCTGGAGCAGATAGCCGTCCTCGTCGCGGTCCACGAGGATCTTCAGCTCGCGCAGGGTCTCGACGGGCACCCGGGTCTCGCCCGCCCACTCGCCGAGCGTGTCGTAGTACGAGTCGGGGGTGTCGAGGAACTGGACACCGGCGGCGCGCATCGTACGTACCGAGGAGACGATGTCGTTCGTCGCGAGGGCGATGTGCTGGACGCCCGCGCCGCCGTAGAACTCCAGGTACTCGTCGATCTGCGACTTCTTCTTCGCGATCGCCGGCTCGTTGATCGGGAACTTCACCTTCAGGGTGCCGTCCGCCACGACCTTCGACATGAGGGCGGAGTACTCGGTGGCGATGTCGTCACCCACGAACTCCTTCATGTTGGTGAAGCCCATGACCTTGTTGTAGAACTCCACCCACTCGTTCATCCTGCCGAGTTCGACGTTGCCCACGCAGTGGTCGATCGCCTGGAAGGTGCGCTTCTGCGGGGCGGCGACCATCGGCGCGGCGACGGCGTAGCCGGGCAGGTACGGGCCGTCGTAGCCGGACCGCTCGACCAGGGTGTGGCGGGTCTTGCCGTACGTGGCGATGGCGGCGAGTACGACGGTGCCGTGCTCGTCCTTCAGCTCGTACGGCTCCTGGAGCCCGGTGGCGCCGTTCGCGGTGGCGTAGGCGTACGCGGCGCGGGCGTCCGGCACCTCGATGGCGAGGTCGACCACACCGTCGCCGTGCTCGGCCACATGGTCCACGAGGAAGCGGCCGTGGTCGGTGGAGGCCTTGATGACGGAGGTGAAGACGAAGCGGGCGCCTCCGTTGGTGAGGACGTAGCTCGCGGTCTCGCGGCTGCCGTTCTCCGGGCCCGAGTAGGCGACCAGCTTCATGCCGAACGCCGTCGAGTAGTAGTGGGCCGCCTGCTTGGCGTTGCCGACGGCGAAGACGACGGCGTCCATTCCCTTGACCGGGAAGGGGTCGGCGTCGCGCGCGGTGGACGGGGCGGAATCGAGGTTCACCGAGGTATCTGCCATGACCGCAGCGTCTCCCCGTTCCGCAAGGTGCGCAACAGTTCGCGCATTCGCTGAGCACTTTGTACAGCTGGAGGCGAGGATGACCGGACCATCTGCACAGGATGACCACCACGAACCGCCTCGGGAGGCGCCATGGGTATCGACGGGCTCGACGGCAGACTGATCGTCCTGCTGGCCCGGGAGCCACGTATCGGGGTGCTGGAGGCGTCGCGCCGGCTGGGGGTGGCGCGCGGGACCGTACAGGCACGGCTGGACCGGCTCCAGGCGAACGGGGTCATCCGGGGATTCGGTCCGAACGTCGATCCGGCCGCTCTCGGCTACCCCGTTTCGGCCTTCGCAACCCTTGAGATCAAACAAGGCCAAGGGCCGGATGTTCGAACGCATTTGAGCAGCGTTCCAGAGGTGCTCGAACTGCATACCACCACCGGAACCGGGGATATGCTCTGCCGACTCGTCGCCCGTTCGAACGCCGATCTGCAACGAGTGATCGACCGGGTTGTCGGTTTCGACGGCATCCAGCGGGCCTCCACGGCGATCGTCATGGAGAACCCCGTTCCGCTGCGGATCATCCCGCTGGTGGAACAGGCCGCGCGGGACACCGACGGCGACCGGGCCGACCGGCCCGACTGATCAAACGGACGACCGACCGACCGGACCCGACCGACTGCCCGACCGGAACCGACCGACCAGCACCGACCGACCGGAGAGGAGCGCCGTGGACTTCTGGGACTACCTGGCCAACCGCCACCAGCAGTTGCTCACCGACGCGTTCCAGCACGCCAGCGCCGTCTTCCAGTGCATGGTGATCGCCACCGTCCTGGGGGTCGCCATCGGCGTACTGACCTACCGCAGCCCCTGGGGCGGCAGCCTGGCGATCCTGTCCACCGCGTCCATCCTGACCATCCCCTCGCTGGCCGCCATCGGTCTGCTCATCCCGCTGGTCGGTCTCGGTGTCGCGCCCACGGTGATCATCCTGACGCTGTACGGGCTGCTGCCCGTCGTCCGTAACGCCGTGGTCGGACTGCGCGGCGTGGATCCCGACCTGGTGGACGCGGCCAAGGGCATCGGGATGTCACGTACCACCCGGCTGCTCAAGGTCGAGCTGCCGCTCGCCTGGCCGCCGATCCTCACCGGCATCCGGGTCGCCACCCAGATGCTGATGGGGATCGCCGCCATCGCCGCGTACGCCTCGGGGCCCGGCCTCGGCAACGAGATCTTCCGTGGCGTCGCCTCGCTGGGCAGCACCAACGCGCTCAATCAGGTACTCGCCGGCACGATCGGCATCGTCCTTCTCGCCCTGCTCTTCGACGCCGCGTACGTCCTGCTCGGCCGACTCACCATCCCGAGGGGGATCCGTGTCTGAGACCTCCGACCCGAAGACAGCGACCGACCCGAAGACGGTGACCGACCCGGAGACAGCGTCCGAGCGCCAGGCGGAGACGGTGTCCGACCGGCAGCCGGAGACGGTGGGAGCGGCTGCGCCGGACGGTGGTGGCGGCGGCTCCACACGTGGCGCCACCATCCAGCTCGACGGCCTCACCAAGCGCTATCCGGGCAGTGCGAACCCGGCCGTGGACAACGTCTCCCTGGAGATCAAGGCGGGCGAGACGGTCATCCTCGTGGGCCCGTCCGGCTGCGGCAAGTCGACCACCCTCAAGATGATCAACCGGCTGATCGAGCCCTCCTCCGGGCGGATCAGGATCGGCGACGAGGACGTCACCGACATGGATCCGGTGAAGCTGCGACGTCAGATCGGGTACGCGATCCAGTCGTCCGGCCTCTTCCCGCACATGACGGTCGCGGAGAACATCGCGCTCGTACCGAAGATGGTCGGCTGGTCCAAGTCGAGGGTGAAGGACCGCGTCGAGGAGATGCTCGATCTGGTCGGGCTCGACCCGCGCGAGTTCCACGGCCGCTATCCGCGCCGGCTCTCGGGCGGTCAGCAGCAGCGTGTGGGGGTGGCGCGGGCGCTCGCCGCCGACCCGCCGGTGCTGCTGATGGACGAGCCGTTCGGCGCCGTCGACCCGATCACGCGCGACCATCTCCAGGACGAACTGATCCGCCTCCAGCACGAGTTGCACAAGACGATCGTGTTCGTGACGCACGACTTCGACGAGGCGATCAAGCTCGGCGACCGGATCGCGGTCCTGCGCGAGCGCTCGCACATCGCGCAGTTCGACACCCCCGAGGCGATCCTCACCAACCCCGCCGACGACTTCGTGTCGGGGTTCGTGGGCGCGGGGGCGGCGCTGAAGCGGCTGAACCTCACGCGCGTACGGGATGTGGAGATCGCCGAGTTCCCGACGGTGACGGTCGAGGACCCGCTCCAGTCGATCTTCAACAAGCTGAGCAGCGGCCCGCACAACGAGCTGCTGATGCTGGACCGGAACAACCGCCCGTACAAGTGGCTGCGCCGGGGCGACCTGTCGCGCGCCAAGGGCTCGCTCGCCAACGCGGGCCAGCTGGTGCACGACACGGTGACCAGGGACGCCACCTTGCACGACGCGCTGGAGGCGGTCCTGATCGACAGCGGCGGACGGGTCGCGGTGACCGGCAGGCGCGGTGAGTACATCGGCGTCGTCGACATGGCGACGCTGATGACGTCGGTGCAGGAGATGCTGGAGGCGGACCGGCTCACCGCCTTCGAGCACCAGCACGAGCAAGCGGAGCAGCGCAGGGAGCGCACCGGCCCCGAGTCGGCCGGGGGTAGCCGGACATGAGTGCTCCCGCGCAGAAACAGCGCCTGCCTGGCGAGTACGACGTCAAGGGCCACGCCTTCCGGGACGAGGAGTCGGCGCCGGCCACGCCGGCCGCCGCCCCGGAGCGCCGGATCACCTGGCAGAAGCTGGTGACGGTGCCCGCCGTGATCGCGGTCGTGCTGCTGCTGACGTATGTCTGGATCACAAATGTGCACCTCGACCTGATCGCCAGGAACTCGCTCGCCGACGGCAATGTGCGGCTGCGGCTCTGGCAGCACATCGAGCTGACCGCGATCTCCACCTTCTGGGTGCTGATCATCGCGATTCCGCTGGGCATCGCGCTGACCCGGCGCGGGCTGTCCAAGGCGGCGCCCGCCGTCACCGCCCTGGCCAACATCGGCCAGGCGACCCCGGCCCTCGGGCTGCTGGCGCTGCTGGTGATCTGGCTGGGCATCGGCCCGTCCACGGCGATCACCGGCATGGTCATCTACGCGGTGCTGCCGGTGCTCGCCAACACCGTGGCGGGCCTCAAGGCCATCGACCCGCAGTTGGTGGAGGCGTCGCGCGGCATAGGGATGTCCCCGCTCGCGACCCTGCGCAGGGTCGAACTCCCGCTGGCCGTACCGCTGATCCTGGCGGGCGTACGGACGGCGCTGGTGTTCAACGTGGGTACGGCGACCCTGGCCACCTTCGGCGGCGGTGGCGGGCTCGGCGACCTGATCGCCTCGGGGATCCAGACGCAGCGCATGCCGGTCCTGGTCCTCGGCTCGGTGCTGACGGTGACGCTGGCGCTGCTGATCGACTGGCTGGCCTCGCTGGTCGAAGTGGTCCTCACCCCGCGCGGACTGGAGGAGCACTGATGCGCACCATGCGATACCGGAAACTCGCGACGGGCGGGGCGGCGTTGCTGCTGAGCGCCGCGACGCTGAGCGGCTGCGGCCTCAAGAGCGGTTCCCCGATGGTGGACGACGTCGTCCCCGGCTCGGTCGGCCGGGGCGAGCCCCTCAAGGGCGCGTCGCTGACGGTCACGTCGAAGAACTTCAGCGAGAACATCGTCCTCGGCCAGATGATGGGCCTGATCTTCAAGGCGGCGGGCGCGGAGGTCCTGGACCGGACGAACCTGCCGGGCTCGATCAACGCGCGCGAGGCGATCGTCAAGGGTGACGCGGACGCGATGTACGAGTACACGGGCACGGCCTGGATCACGTACCTCGGCAACGCCAAGCCGATCATGGACTCGCGGAAGCAGTGGACGGCGGTACGGGACGCGGACCGCTCGCACAACGTCAGCTGGCTGGAGCCGTCCACGCTCAACAACACGTACTCGCTGGGCATCAGCCAGAAGAACAACGCGAAGTACAAGCTCAAGACGATGTCGGACGTCGCGGCCCTGTCGCAGAAGGAGCCGGGCGCGGTCACGATCTGCGTGGAGAACGAGTTCGCGGCACGGGACGACGGGCTGCCGGGGATGGCGAAGGCGTACGGGATGAAGATCCCGGCGTCCAGCGTGCGGAAGATGGACGCCGGAATCATCTACACGCAGGCCGCGAAGTCCAACTCGTGCCTGGTGGGCGAGGTGTTCACGACGGACGGCCGGATCAAGGCGATGAAGCTGGACACGGTCACCGACGACAAGCACTTCTTCCCGAACTACAACGCGGCGCCGGCGATCCACAGTGCGACGTACAAGAAGTATCCGGAGATCGCCGGGCTGCTCGATCCGCTGAGCGAGCGGCTGAACACCCAGGTCGCGCGGGAGCTGAACGCGAAGGTGGATGTGGACGGCCAGGACCCGCACAAGGTGGCGAAGGACTGGCTGATCGAGGAAGGCTTCATAAAGGAAGGCTGAGCCCGCGGGGCGCTTTGCGAACCGTTCGGGGGGGCGTTCGCGGGGGCATGCAAAGAAGTAGTTGCAAAGAAACCCTTGCAACTACTTCTTTGCATGTCTACGCTTGCCCCATGCCCGAGAACTCCGAGGTACCCGACGCATCCGACACGTCCGACGCGACGAACGTGTCGGATGTTACGGACGTGGCCGGTGAGCCGGCGCCGGACGTCCGCACCCTGGACCCGCGCTCGCTGCGCGGCCTCGCGCACCCCCTGCGGATGCGGCTGCTGATCGCGCTGCGGCACCACGGCCCGGCCACCGCGTCCCAACTCGCCGAGCGCCTGGGCGAGTCGAGCGGCGCCACCAGCTACCACCTGCGCCAGCTCGCCGACCACGGGTTCGTCGTGGACGACCCCGAGCGCGGCAAGGGCCGGGAGCGCTGGTGGAAGGCCGCGAACAAGGGGGTCATGATCGACAGCGCGCTGCACCACGACCCCAATCCCGAGGTACGCGGAGCACTGAACACGTTCATCCACGAGGTCGCCTCCATACACGGCCAGGAGCTGAGCACCTGGCTGGGCACGATGCACGACTGGCCGGAGACCTGGACGACGAAGGCCGACTTCAGCGACTTCACGCTACGGCTCACCCCCGAACTGCTGGCCGAACTGGACGGCCGGATGCATGACTTGATCGACAGCTACCGGGACCTCGCGTTGCCCGAGAGCGACGACTCCGCGGCACAGGTACGGATCCATCTGCACGCCTTCCCGCAGAAGCGACTGGACACCCCGGACGCCTGAGCCCCGCCACTTCCCGAGCACATCCACCCGAGCACCACCCCCGCGCCTCGGCACCCGACGCGCGCGAAGGGACGATTTGTCATGTCATTTTCTGATGTGCACCTCCAGCTCCACTCCATACGCGCGACCGAACTCCGCGCCGAGGCCGCCGACCATCACCCCCGCCCCCACGCCCAGCGCCTCCGCCCCCGACTGGGCTGGCTCCTGGTCGAGTTGGGCCTCCACCTCGTCGAACCCCCGCCCCGGGCCGCCCGCATCCGCCCCGTATGAACGCGGGGCGCGTACGACGACTCCCACTGACCGCCGTCCTGACCGCCAACGCGATCTCCGCCACGGGCCGGACGCTGAGCATGATCGGCATCCCCTGGTTCGTCCTCCAGACCACCGGCAGCGCCGGACGCGCCGGAGTGGTCGCCTTCTGCGCCACCCTCCCGGTCGTTCTCGCGGCGCTCGTCGGCGGGCCCGTCATCGACCGGATCGGCCGGCGCCGCGTCTCGATCGCGTCCGACGTGCTGTGCGCGCTGTCGGTCGGGGCGATCCCCCTGCTGCACCGCGCCGACGCGCTGCCGTTCTGGGCGCTCTGCGCCCTGGTGGCGCTGCACGGCTTCGCCCACACCCCCGGCGACACGGCCCGCTACGTCCTCGTCCCCGACCTCGCCGAACACGCGGGAACCACCCTCACCCGCGCCGCGAGCCTCTTCGACGCCGTCGAACGCGGCGCCCGGATGCTCGGCGCGGCACTCGCCGGCCTGGTGATCGCCCTCCTCGGCGCCGAAGTCGCCCTGCTGCTCGACGCGTTGACCTTCGTGCTGTCGGCGCTGCTGATAGGCGCCGGGCTGCGCGGCGTACGGGGAGCGGCACCGGTCAAGGACATGCGGCCGGTCTCACCACGCACGTACGCCGCCGAACTCCGCGAGGGATACGCCTACTTGGCCCATACCCGGCTGCTGGCGGCGGTCGTCCTCATGGTGATGGTCATGAACGGCATCGACCAGGGCTGGAACGCGGTCCTGCTCCCCGTACACGCCGAACAGAATCTCGGCGGCGCGGCCGAACTCGGCCTGGTCACAGCGGTGTTCGGGGCGGGCGGCCTGCTCGGAGCACTGCTGTACAGCGCCGTGGGCCACCGCTTCACCCGCCGCACGGTCCTCACCGTCACCGTCCTGCTCTGCGGCGCGCCACGCTTCGCGGTGGCGGGTCTCACCGACTCCGTGGTGGCACTCGCCGTGATCCTGGGCGCCGCGGGACTGGCGGGCGGCATGATCAACCCGATCCTGACGACGGTGATGTACGAACGCGTCCCCGCCGAACTCCGCAGCCGGGTGGCGGGAGCGATGACGGCGGGCTGCGAACTGACGATGCCCCTGGGCGGCCTGACAGCGGGCCTCCTCGTCGAGAACACGGGCCTGTCCCCCGCGCTGCTACTGATGGGCGGCGCCTACCTACTGGCAACCCTGAGCCCCCTCCTGCTCCCGGCCTGGCACGACCTGGACACGGCGGGCCTCCCGAACGACACGCACCGACCGGACAGCTCAACTCCAGGCAACGATCACAGCATCGGCTGACGAAGGTCACTCGCCGGTCTTGGGGTCAACGCAACGCTTGGGCGACGCGCCGGCCCAACCTCTCGTCGTGGAGGGCACCGACCGTTCGCCAGGCGGCGTCGGAGACTTCTTCGGCCTGGAGTTCGCCGATGTCGGCGGTGGTGCGGAAGAGGAAGCGGAAGTCGAAGTGCTGGTGGGCGGGCTCGCCCTTGGCGGGGTTGGCGTCGATGGGGTGGATGTCGATGTGGAGCGGAGTATCGCCGTGCGGAGTGACGACGTGGGGCGGGATGCCGGTCTCCTCTGCGAGTTCGCGGCCGGCGCCCTGAAGAAGGGTCTCGTCCGAGGGCTCCAGATGACCGCCGGGCAGAAGCCACCTCTGGGTCACGTTGTGGAGAATGTGCAGGATGCGGCCGTCGGGGCCGACGAGAACGGCCCCCGCGGTGACGTGGCCGGGCAGAGTCTTACGGTTGGTGAGGTCGCTGCCGGCGTCCAAGAGACCGAGGACGACGCCGAGTTCGCGCTTGTCCTCGGGGTGTTCGTCGAGGTAGGTGGCAATAGTGGCTCGGATGTGGTTGGCCGTGATGGTCATGGTGATCACCTGTTGAAGTAGGAGAGCCAGGTCGCCGCGATGGCTTCGCGGTCGGGTGCGGGGACCTCATGGATGCCGGGGGCGAGGTCGCCGCGAGTGAGCATCCTGACCGCGGCGAGGATCTCGGCCTGGACCAGGAAGATGAACGGCCCGACGCCGGCGCCGTGGACGAAGTTGACGGCGTTGCCGCCGTTCGCCAGATAGAAGTAGTGGCCGGTGGTCTGGTAGCGGGTGACGTGGTCGCCGACCTGGGTGCGGGTGTAGACGTCAGGGAGTCCGGCGAGGTCGAGTTCGTCCTCGCTGCTGGTGACGGTGGCGACGTAGGCGCCGTTGCGCAGGTGGGAGAAGTCCTCGCCGCGCAGGGAGACGGCGCCGGTCGCGCAGAGCACCAGGCCGGCCCCGGTCAGGGCGGCTTCGCGGTCGCGGGCGACGGTGAAGCCCCGGGAGAGTGCCTGGGTGCGGCGGACGGGGTCGATGTCGAAGACGGTGACATGGACGCCCTTGGCATGCAGGAGGCGGGCGATCGAGCTGCCGAGCTTGCCGAAGCCGATCACCAGAGCGGGGCGGCCGTGGAGGATGTCACCGCGATCGCGCATGACGGCCTCGGTGGAGAAGACAACGGACTGGCCGACGAGGAAGTCCTCAGGGTCCTTCAGCGGGGATCGGGCGACGGAGACGACGGGGCAGGGCAGTTTGTCGAGGTCCTCGTAGCGGCGGTGCCCGTTCTCGGTGTCCTCGATCACCCCGGCGAGCCGGCCGGTAAAGCGGTTGTGGACGTCGGCGAGGCTGGGGGCGAAGTAGCCGCCGACGTCCAGCAGGGTGACCGTCCGGTCGGCGGCACGGGATTCGAAGTAGTCCAGAGCGTGGTCGGCCTGGGCGAACATTTCGCGGGTGAGGGTGTCGACCATGTGCGTCTGCTCGACCTCGCGCTTCGCGGCCGGGTGGACGGACTTCGGCTTGGGCAGCACCGCGGTGAGCCGGGTCATCGCGGCGACCGCGCGGACGAACGCGGGACGCTCGGCCAGCAGGTGCGTGATGAGGAACGACGCCGTCTGCTCATCCGGGGCGAACTGGGCGGCGATCCGGGCGAAGTAGGCGTCCAGACGGGCGCGTTCGAAGGTTTCCAAGGCAGTTCCCTCTCATCCGTTCCGTCCGGGGTCGTGCGAGGAGATGCGGGTTCAGCGAGTGCGGGCGCGTCCGGACAACAGCCGGGCGGAGTGAGCAGGACGCTCATGTTGTCGTGCCTCCCGTGGCCTTGAAGCAGGACCAGACGATCTTCCCGACCGGAGTGCGGTCCTCGACTCCCCAGCCGTCGGCGAGCGCGTTCACCAGGATCAGCCCGCGTCCGGAGGTGTCCGTGCCGGCGGCCTGTCGGGCTTCCGGGTGCTGGCGGCGGCTGTCGTGTACTTCCAGGCGTACGACATCCACGTCGGCGTCGAGCTTGACCAGGAAGCCGTGTCCGGGGGCAGTCCCGTGGACCAAGGCGTTGGTGGCGAGTTCGGAGACGCAGAGCCGGACGTCCTCGGCGCGGTCCGGCAGACCCCAGTCGGCCAGGGCCTCAGAGGTGAAGGACCGCGCCTGGCCGACCGACTCGGGTCGCGCGTCGAAGAACTGCTGGGTCGTCTTGGTCATCACGGTGGTCCTCATGACTCGGCGTCCAGGACGCGGGTGGTGCCGAGGTGACGGCGGCGGACGGTACCGCTGCCGGAGATGGAGCGGTGGGCCGTACGGGGCTTGCGGACCAGCAGCAGCCGTGAGTCGACCGCCTCGATCCGCCGCCCGCGTTCAGCGGCTGTGCCCTTCGGCCCGAGGTGCGACATGGCCGGGGCGACGACGCCGTATACGTCCGGCAGCGCGAGCACGTCCAGCAGCCCGGTGAACGCCACCGAGACGGGCCCGGCGGACGCCTCGCCGTCGGTGAAGACGCCGGACAACTGCAGTTCGTGGCTGCGGCAGTACTCGGTGAGCGAGGCGACCAGGGCGTCCTGCCGCGCTCGGGAGACCCGTACCAGCCGCAGGAAGCCGTAAACGACCGGGCCGCTGACAGGGCGATGCTCCGTGAGGGGTTCCATGCTCAGGACCGTCCCAAAGGCTCGACAAATGGTGACTCTCCGATCGTGGCGTCCGGCCAACTCGCCGCCAATCACCGGCCGTTCTACTTCCGTTCCACTTCCGTCCCACCGACTGCACGGATCTGCTTCGATGACCGGTGGAAGGGAGCGACGCGTGGCGACCGTGCACCACTGGACCGGCCTGGAGGCCAGGGCCCTGCGGCTCGCCCTGCGACTGAGCGTGCGGGCCTTCGCCCAGCAGCTCGGTCTGGCCGTCGCGACCGTTTCCAAGTGGGAGAGCAAGCTCGCCGACACCGAGCCCAGACCCGACACCCAGGCCATCCTCGACACCGCCCTGGGCCGCGCGGACGCCGCTGTCCACCTGCGGTTCGAAACGCTCCTGTCCGAGATGACCAGCCCGGTGCGGAACGCGGGCCGACGCCGCGTCACCACCTCCGGCCCCCGGGCCTGGGAGTACGAGTCCTGGGCCGACGACCTCGACCGCGTCGTGGTCGCCCTGTCCCGGCAGAACTTCGCCTTCGCCGACAGCCTCCTCACCCGGTGGCTGGGCCGGTTCAAGGCCCCCGAGCTGGACGAGAAGGGCCTGTATCTCTTCGCCCGCTCCACCGCCCTGTTCGGCGACCTGAAGCGCGACCAGGGCGTTGTCCTGGGCCCGCTGTCCGCCCAGCACTCCTATACCGGCGCCCGCTCCGTCTTCACCCAGCTCGACATCCCCCGCCGCGTCGCCCAGCTCGACCTGTCCCTCGCGGTCGTCACCGAGATGTCCGGGAAGCTGGAGATCGCCGCCCGCGACTACGAGACGCTCGCCGTCGATGACCGGCTCTCACCCCGCGACCGGGCCCGCGCGAGGCTGTGGGTGGGGACCGCGCTGAGCAAGGACGGCCGGCACGACTGTGCGACCCGCGTCATGCGGGTGGCGACCCGCGGCTTCGAGGACCTCGCCGAACCGGACGACTGGTCGGTGGCCCACCAGAAACTCGCCCTCGCCCGCCGCGGCGCCGGCGACCTCACCCAGGCCCTGCACTTCATCGACATCGCCCGCAGCAGCGGGACGCCCGACTCACCTATGCAACGCGTGCGACTGGACACCGCTCATGGCCACATCCTGCTCTCCGATGCGGCGACCCGGGATGATGGACACCTCGTCCTCGACCAGGCCGCCAAGGTGGCCGCGCAGTACGGACTTGTGCACCAACTGCGCAGCATCGACGGCATCAAGGCCATGAGCGAGGGGCCGGTCGGCCTTCGGCAACGATGACCAGGGAGAAACGCGTGAGCAACGACCAGCAGGGCATCACCGAGGACCAGTGGCGCCAGGCCAAGCTGATCTGGAACCACCACCGGATGCAGCACGAACTGCGGCCCGTCGACGTCGCGATCGGGCTGGGCAGCCACGACCTCGGCGTCGCGGCCCACTCCGCCGAGCTGTACCGCTCCGGGCTCTTCCCGACCCTGGTCTTCACCGGCGGCAACAGCCCCACCACCGCCAAGGTCTTCCCGCGCGGGGAGGCCGTCCACTTCCGCGAGCACGCCATCGACCTCGGCGTCCCTGCCGAAGCGATCCTGCTGGAACCGAACGCGGGCAACACCGGACAGAACATCATCTTCTCGCGTGAAGTCCTCGCCGCCGCAGGCATCACCCCGGCGTCGGTCCTGCTGGTCTCCAAGCCCTACATGGAAAGGCGGTCGTTCGCGACCGCCCGCAAGCTGTGGCCCGGCGTCGAGATCCTGTGCGCGTCGGAGCCGCTGGAGTTCGACGACTATCTGAAGTCCATCGGCGACGAGAAGCTCGTCCTGGACATGCTCGTCGGCGACCTCCAGCGGGTCATCGAGTATCCAAAACTCGGATTCGCCATCGAGCAGGAGGTCCCGGAGGACGTGCACGCCGCGTACGAGTCCCTCATCCGCGACGGCTTCACCAGCCGCCTCATCAACCCCTGAGCTGCCCGCACCGGGCGGGTTGTGTGCCATCCACTGGATCGTCCTGAACGACGTGCAGTTCACCCGCCGCCACTACCAGCACCGAGCCCGCCTCGCGCCCCTCGACGCCCCCGCCGGTCAGCGGTGGCTCACCATCCCCACCCGTCTGCCGAGCGGACAGCCCACCCTCATCCGCGACGCCGTGATCGACGCCCCGGACCTGGCCCGCCGCAGGACCGAGGGGATGCCGCGGCAGCACTACGGGGCCGGCCCTCACTGGCGCGCCCATACCCCGCGTCAGCAGCTTCGGACCTTGCCGCCCCTGTCCAGTGCCTTCAGTGAGGACACCGCGTCCTTCAGGGTTCTGACCGGGATCAGTCGCATGCCGTCGGGGAGTTCGGACTGGGCGTCGGCGCACTCCGCCTCCGGGACCAGGAAGACCGTCGCGCCGTCGCGGGCCGCCGCCTGGGTTTTGAGGGAGACGCCGCCGACCGCGCCCACGGTGCCGTTCTCCTCGATCGTGCCGGTGCCCGCGATGTCCCGGCCGCCGGTGAGGTCGCCGCCCGAGCCGTCGCCTTCGAGCAGGTCGACGATGCCGAGGGCGAAGAGGAGGCCCGCGCTGGGGCCGCCGACGTCCGCGAGGTGGAGGGTGACGTCCACCGAGTCGCGCTCACGGCCGAGTTGGTCGAGGGCCGCGTCGACGGCGACGTTCTGGGACTTCACCATCTCCTCGGTGTTGTGCTTCTGGATCTCCTTGTCGGACTGGCCCGCCGGGTAGACGGAGTCGCGCGGCAGTACGGCGCGGTCGGTGCGGAACCAGCCGTCGAGGACATCGGCGAAGTCGACGTCGGCGGACGGTCCCGTCGCCAGGATCGTCGTCATCCGCAGCTGCCCCTCCGGCTCACGGACCTTCGCGCCCTTGATCGTGATGACGGGCGTGTCCTTGTAGTCGCCGAGGACGTTCGCGGTCAGACCGGGCTGGGCCACCGCGTACGGCAGCGGGGCCACTCCGACGACGACGAGCAGCGCGACGACGGGGACCGCCGAGAGGGCGAGGGTGCGGGGGCGCGAGAGGCCGGCGAGACGAGAGAGCACAGCGCCAATCTATCGGCCGCCCGCGGGGCGGGGTCCTCGGCCCTCAGCGCAGTGCGTCGGCCACCTCGCGCGCGGCGTCGACCACCCGGGGGCCCACCCGCTCCGGCACCGAGTCGGCGAGCATCACCACGCCCACGCTGCCCTCGATCCCGGTCACCCCGACGAGCGCGGCGGCGGCGCCGCTGGCGCCCGCTTCCAGTTCGCCGTGGGTCAGCGTGCACCGTGCCTCGGTGTACGAGCCCTGCCGGGCGGCCAGGATGGCCTTGCCGGCGGCGCCCCGGTCCAGCGGGTGCCGGAAGCCGGCGCGGTACGCGACGTGGTAGTCCGTCCAGGTCGGCTCCACGACGGCGACGGCCAGCGCCTCGGCGCCGTCCACGAGCGTGAGATGCGCGGTGGCGCCTATGTCCTCGGCGAGCGAACGCAGCGCGGGCAGCGCGGCTTCCCGTACGAGCGGATGCACCTGGCGGCCCAGACGCAGCACCCCCAGGCCCACCCTGGCCCGGCCGCCGAGATCGCGGCGGACCAGCGCGTGCTGTTCGAGGGTGGCGAGAAGTCGGTAGACGACGGTGCGGTTGACGCCGAGTTTGTTGGACAACTCGGTGACGGTCAGCCCGTGGTCGGTGTCGGCGAGCAGTTTGAGGACGCGCAGTCCCCTGTCGAGCGTCTGGGAGGTCTCCGCGGTCACGACGCCCTCTCCTTCGGAGTTTCGGAGTGAGTGACGACGGCCCTCACGGAGTCTGCGGCGCCGGTCCCATCGGCGACGCACGGAGAGGCCGCCGGCAGGCAGGCCATGGCGCACCGGCTGCGCTCCGCGGCGGCGCTGCCACGGCGCGTATGTATTGCCGGGACATTAGCGATCCGTACCGCTCAGCGGAAGACCTCGTCCAGAATCCGGTCATGCGCGGTCAGTTGCTCCCTGTTCGCGCCGGAACAAGCCCCGAAAAGGGATTCGCGCCTACCAATCACACGATTTCCCACGAATGGACGCGCGTAGAAACGCCTCGGAGACGTCGTTGAGACGTCTCCGAGGCGAGAGAAAAGGCGGAAAGAGAACGAGAAAAATGTTCGCGCGCGGTGCGCGGGCGCCGGGCTCAGCGCATCCGGGTCGCCCATTCCTGGACCTTTTTGATCCGCTCGCGCAGTTGTCCCCCGGTGGCCTCCGCGCTGGGCGGCCCGCCGCACACGCGGCGCAGCTCCGTGTGGATCACCCCGTGCGGCTTGCCGCTCTGGTGGACGTACGCGCCGACCATCGTGTTGAGCTGCTTGCGCAGCTCCAGCAGTTCCTTGTGCGAGACCACGGGCCGCCGGTCGGCGGGCAGCTCCAGCAGATCGGCCTCCGCGTCGGGCTTCTTGCGGCTGTGCGCGATCTGCCGGGCCTGCCGCTTCTGGAGGAGCATCTGCACCTGGTCGGGTTCGAGGAGGCCGGGGATACCGAGGTAGTCCTGCTCCTCCTCGCTGCCGGGGTGCGCCTGCATGCCGAACTCGGCGCCGTCGTACAGCACCCGGTCGAAGACCGCGTCGGACTCCAGCGCCTCGAAGGGCAGCATGTCCTGTTCGCCGGTGTCCTCGTCGAGTTCGCGCTCGGCCTCCGCCATCTCCTTCTCGGACTCGGCGTACGGGTCGTCCTCGCCGGCCTTCTTGGGCTTGTCGAGTACGTGGTCGCGCTCCAGCTCCATCTCGCCCGCGAAGCCGAGGAGTCCGGGGATGGTGGGCAGGAAGACGGAGGCGGTCTCGCCGCGCCGGCGGGAGCGGACGAAGCGGCCGACGGCCTGTGCGAAGAACAGGGGGGTGGAGATGGTGGTGGCGTACACACCGACGGCGAGACGCGGCACGTCGACGCCTTCGGACACCATGCGCACGGCGACCATCCAGCGCTCCTCGCTCGCGCTGAAGTCGTCGATGCGCTTGGAGGCGGCGGCCTCGTCGGAGAGTACGACGGTGGCCTTCGTGCCGGTGATCTCGCGGATGAGCTTGGCGTACGCGCGGGCCTGGTCCTGGTCGGTGGCGATGACCAGTCCCCCGGCGTCCGGCATGGACTTGCGCACCTCGGTGAGCCGTTGGTCCGCGGCGCGCAGCACGTTGGGCATCCAGTCGCCGCGCGGGTCGAGCGCGGTGCGCCACGCCTGTGAGACGGCGTCCTTGGTCATGGGATCGCCCAGCTTGGCGGCGACCTCGTCACCGGCCTTGGTGCGCCAGCGCATGTTGCCGCTGTAGCTGAGGAAGATGACGGGGCGCACGACGCCGTCGCCGAGGGCGTTGCCGTAGCCGTAGGTGTAGTCGGCGGAGGAGCGGCGGATGCCGTCGTTGCCCTCCTCGTACGCGACGAAGGGGATCGGGTTGGTGTCGGACCTGAAGGGCGTACCGGTCAGCGCGAGGCGCCTGGCGGCCGGCTCGAACGCCTCAAGGCACGCCTCGCCCCAGGACTTGGAGTCACCGGCGTGGTGGATCTCGTCGAGGATCACGAGGGTCTTGCGCTGCTCGCAGCGGTTGCGGTGGAGCATGGGGCGTACGCCGACACCCGCGTACGTCACGGCGACCCCGTGGTACTCCTTGCTCAGCGCCCCCGCGCTGTAGTCCGGGTCGAGCTTGATCCCTATCCGCGCGGCGGCCTCCGCCCACTGCTTCTTCAGATGCTCGGTCGGCGCGACGACGGTGATCTGCTGCACGACGTGGTGGTGCAGCAGCCAGGACGCGAGGGTCAGCGCGAAGGTGGTCTTCCCGGCGCCGGGGGTCGCGACGGCGAGGAAGTCACGCGGCTGCTCCTGGAGATAGCGCTCCAGCGCCTTCTCCTGCCAGGCACGCAGCTTGTTGGCCGTGCCCCAGGGCGCGCGGCCGGGGAAGGCGGGTGAGAGGTGGTGGGAGGCGGTAGTAGTCACGGTCTCCGGTTCACGGACGCTCGGGTACACGGACTGCACGGCGGGGCCGGGCTCAGATACGACAACCGGGCCACCCTACCGGCGCCCCGGCCCCATCCTCGTACGAACAAGCCGGGCCCGGGAAGGTGCGACCCGGGTCACACGCCCTCCCCGCGCACCCCGCACCCGCGTCACCCGCCGTCGCGCGCGGCCCGCACCCGTGTCGCCACCCAGACCCCCGCCAGCGCCACCGCCGCCATCGGGAGGAACACCGCCGCGAACGCCGCCGGATGGGAGGCGCTAGCCGCGGTGAGGTCGTGGGCGCCCACCGCGCCGCCGCCCAGGGCCGCGAACGCCGCGCCGCCCGCCGCCAGCAGCAGGACGTTGGACAGGCCGTCGGATATCTGGAGCGCGGCGGAGTTCGTGCCCGCCTCCTCAGGAGGCGAGAGCTTCAGCAGCAGCACGCTGGTGGACGCGATCACCGCGCCCATGCCGAGGCAGCCGACCGCCCAGGCGACGCCCACGACCCAGACGGGGACCGATTCGATCAGCACGCTCGGCGCCGCGGCGATGGCGGCGGCGACCAGCACCATGCCGCCCATCAGCAGGCGTTCGCGGTGGGGTTCCATACGCGGGCGGGACTGGATGTACGAGCCCAGTGCCCAGGTCGCGCCGCCGACGGCCAGCGAGAGGCCCGCCAGCGTCGGGGAGAGGCCGCGCTGGGTGACGAGCATCAGCGGGACGAAGCTCTCCGCCGCGATGAAGGAGCCGGCGGCGACACCGCGCAGCAGGACGACCGACGGCATGCCCCGGGCCGCGCGGTAGGTGCCGCGCGGCAGCAGCCCGAGGACGGCGGGGACGATCAGCGCGGCGCCCGCGACGCCGGGGAGCAGGGACCACCAGTTGAGGTCCTGGCCCGCGTATTGGAGCAGTCCCGCGCCGAGCGAGATCGCCAGCGCGAGGCGGATCCGGCGCCGGTCGAAGGCCGGTACGGGCTCCGAGGGGTCGGCGGAGGGGGCGGGTCCGCCCGCCATCTGCCGGATCGCGGGCAGCGCGGTCGCCAGCGGCAGTATCACCAGGACGGGGATGCCGATGAACACCCAGCGCCAGCCGAGGTGTTCGGTGACCGTGCCGGAGGCGAGCGGTCCGACGACCGACGGGATCACCCAGCTCGCGGCGAACGCGGCCATGATCGCGGGCCGCAGCCGCTCCGAGTAGGCGCGGCTGACGACGACGTACAGCGCGACGATCACCAGCCCGCCACCGAGCCCCTGGACGGCCCGGCCCGCGATGAACAGCCACATGGCACCGGCCGTGCCGGAGAGCAGCAGCCCGAGCGCGAAGGCGGTGATCCCGGTGACGAGCGGCCTCAGCGGGCCGCTGCGGTCGGCCCACTGCCCGGAGAGCACCATCGCGAAGAGGCTGGTGGTGAAGTACGCGGAGAAGGCGAACGCGTACAGCGAGACGCCCCGCAACTCGCGTGCGGCGACCGGCATCGCGGTACCGACCGCCGTGGCCTCGAAGGCGATCAGCAGGACGACGCAGATGATACCGATGCTGAGGGCACGGTGGGTCCTGCCGAGAATGCCGTCCTGGCCGGGGTCGGTGTCGAGGGCGACGGGCGTGGCGGGTGAGGCGGGTGAGGCGACCTCGGCGTCGCTCGGTTCCAGGGCGGTCATGGACTCAGCGTAAGGGGCATGCACCCTGTTGAACCCTGTCGCTGGTCGGTGCGGACCTCGTCCCTTGGTCGTACGACCGTGAACGGCGTGTGGCAGTCGCGTTGCGGGGTGCCCGGCGCCCTTGAGGCCGTACGCCGCCGCGCCTACGGTCGAGGCATTGGTACGCACGGCCGTGTGCCCGAGTGGTTCAGGGGCTCGACTGCAAATCGAGTTACGTGGGTTCGATTCCCGCCACGGCCTCTTCAAGAAGTCCCGTGAGAAGTCCTGTGAGTCACGTAACAGGTCGCTGTCGAAGCCCTCGCCGAAGTTCCTTCGGGGAGGGCTTCGCTCATCCCGCCGTCACCACCGCCGACTGCGGCCTGATCGGCAGCCGGTTGACGGGGCGGCCCGTCGCCGCGCGTACCGCAGCCGCCACCGCCGCCGGGGAGGTCACGACCGGCGCCGCGCTCGCCGGCTTCGCGCCGAACGGGGCCACCACGTCGCGCTCCTCGACCAGCTTGACGATGCGGATGTCCGGCGCGTCCAGGGACGTCGGCAGCGCGTAGCCGGTGAGGTCGGGACGGCGTACGAGACCGCGGGTCGTACGGAGGTTCTCCGTCAGGGCCGTACCGATGCCCTGGGTGACGCCCGCCTCGATACGGGTCGCGAGCTGCGCCGGGTTGAGGACCCGGCCGACGTCCTGCGCCACGGCCATCTCCACCACGCGGATCGAGCCGAGTTCGATGTCGACGTCCACGACCGCGCGGATGGCGCAGAAGGCGAGCCCGACGAACGCGTCGCCCTGGCCGGACCCGTCGAGCGGTTCGGTGGGGTGCGGGCGGCACTGGGCCGTCGCCCACAGCTCCTTGCCGTCCATCGCCTCGGTGACGGTGGTCGACAGCACACCGTCGTAGGAGGTGATCTTTCCGTCGGTGATCTGGAGCAGTTCCGTGGACATGCCGAACTTGTGCGCCAGCGGCTGGAGCAGCTGTGTACGGACCATCTTCGCCGCCCGCTCGACCGCGCCGCCGGAGACCCAGGTGTGGCGGCCGTGCGTGGCGGGGCCCGCCGGGGGCTGGTCGGTGTCGACCGACGCGACGTGCACCTCTTCGATGCCGAGCGTCTCCTGGACGATCTGGCGGGCGAGGGTGGAGAAGCCCTGGCCGGTCTCGACGGCCGCGCAGATGACCGTGGCGACGCCGTCGTGGACCTTGACGGTGGCGGTGGAGACCTCGTCGGCGCCCTCGGCGCCGAGCATGTGGACCATGCCGAGCGCGTAGCCCACACCACGGCGTACGGCGCCGGGCTCGCCCGCGCCCTCGGGCCCGCCCGGCAGCAGCCAGGACGACTCGGGGATGTCCTTGGGCAGCGCGGGGAGCGGGAAGTCCCGTACGGCGCGCAGCAGTTCGGCGACGGGCGCCGGGCAGGTGACGGTCTGCCCGGTGGGCAGGATGTCGCCGGTCGCCAGCGCGTTGCGCAGGCGCAGCTCGGCCGGGTCGATGCCGATCTTGGCCGCGAGCTTGTCCATCTGGCCTTCGTACGCGGCGCAGACCTGCATCGCGCCCTCGCCCCTGACATGGCCGGAGGGCGGGTTGTTGGTGCGTACGGCCCAGCCCTCGATGAAGGCGTGCGGGACGATGTACGGGCCGCAGGCGAACGCGACGGCCGCCGCGAGGGATTCGGACGAGGCGTCCGCGTACGCGCCCGCGTCGAGCAGGATCTGCGCCTCGACCTTGACGAGCCGGCCCTCGCTGTCGGCGTGGTGCCGGTAGCGCAGCAGCGTCGGGTGCCGGTGGGCGTGCCCGAGGAAGGACTCCTCGCGGGTCGCGGCGAGCTTCACCGGGCAGCCGGTGTGCAGGGCGAGCAGGCCGAGCGGGATCTGGAAGCCGGGGTCCTCGCGGTCGCCGGTGGCGCCGGGGACGCCGGTGACGACGACCTTCACCTGGTCGGGTTCGAGGCCGAAGCAGGCGGCGGCGAGGTCGCGGTCGGTGTGCGGGTCGGTGGAGCCGGTGTAGATCTCCACGCCGCCGTCGGGGCGCGGTACGGCGAGTCCGGCCTCGGCTCCGATCGGGGCCGGGTCCTGGCGGCCGATGCGGTACAGGCCCTCGACGACCACCTCGCCCATGAGGTCGGGGTCGCCGTAGCGCAGCGGGATGTGCCGGATCAGATTGCCGTCCGGGTGCAGCGGCTCGGCCTCGAAGGCCTTCTCCGGGTCGGTGACGGGGTCCAGGATCTCGTACTCGACGGCGATGGCGGCGGCGGCCATCCGCGCGGTGTCCGGGTGGTCGGCCGCGACGGCGGCGATGGCCTCGCCGTGGTGGCGTACGACGTCGGAGGCGAAGACGGGGCGGTCGGCGACGAGCCTTCCGTAGGAGGGGTCGCCGAGGACGTCGAGATGGGTCACCACGGCCCGTACGCCCGGCATTTCGGCGGCGGCGGCCGTGTCGATCGACAGGATGCGGGCGTGTGGGTGCGGTGAGCGCAGCAGCGCCGCCCACAGCAGGCCCTCGGCCCAGAGGTCGGCGGCGTACGGGAAGGTGCCCTCGGTCTTGGCGCGGGCGTCGGCCGGGGGGAGGGACGCACCGAGGCCCAGCGCGGGCGGCTCCTGCCGGGGGCCGTCGAGTGCCTGGGTCTCGGTGGCCGCGTCGTTGCTCACGCCATGCCTCCGTCGTGCGGGTCGAGAGGTGCGGGGTGGGCGCCGCCGGCGCCCGGTGGTGCCTGGTGCGGGATACGGGCCTCGTCGGCGGCCTCGGCGCTGGCCGCGCGTTCGGCGACGACCTCGCCGACGGCGTCGAGCACGCCCCGGTATCCGGAGCAGCGGCAGAGGTTGCCGCACAGCGCCTGGCGGGTCTCCAGCTCGCTGGGGTCGTGGTTGCCTTCGAGGAGGTCGTGGACGGTCATGGCCATGCCGGGGATGCAGAAACCGCACTGCACGGCCCCGCAGTTGGCCAGGGCGCGCTGGACGTCGGACGGTTCGCCGTCGGCGGCCAGGCCCTCGACCGTACGGACCTCGGAGCCGGCCGCCGTGGCCGCCGGGACGAGGCAGGAGGCGACGAGCCGGCCGTCGACCTGGACGTTGCAGGCACCGCATTCGCCCTGCGAGCAGCCGTCCTTGGCGCCGGCGAGGCCGAGGCGCTCGCGCAGGACGTAGAGCAGGGATTCGCCGATCCAGGCGTCGGTGACGGGGCGGTCGCCGCCGTTGACGCGCAGGACGTAGGAGTCGGCGGGGTGTTCGGCGCTGTCGTTGCTGGTAGTGAGCGGGGCGGCTGCCGGTTCCGGTTCGGGTGCGGGTTCCGGTGCGGCTGGTTCCGGTTCGGGCTCCGGTCGCGACGCGGGCGGCGCTTCCGCAACCGCTTCGCTCACGGTTTCCGGTACGGGCTCGGCGTCCGCCTCCGGCGCCACCGCCTCCGGCGCCACCGCCTCGGGCACGGCCTGCGGGGCCGGTTCCGGCGCATGCTCCGGCCCGTGCTCCGGCGCGAATTCCCGTACGGGCTCCGATGCCGGTTCCGGTTCCGGTTCTGGTTCCGGTTCTGGTTCCGGCGCCCACGGGGCGCGCGCACCACCCGGAAGGGTGGCGGGCGGCGCACCGCCCGACCACTGCGACGTGGTGGGCATGGACGTGGTGAACTCGCCCGACTCGTCGGGAAGCTCGTCCCCGATGACCGGGATCACCCACTGCCCGGTGGGCTGCGGCGGGGCCGGGGGGCCCTGCTCCGTACGGGAGTCGGCGGGTCCGGCGGCTCCGGCGCCACCGGTCGTGCCGGACCCGTCGGTGAAGGTCCACTGTCCGGTCGCCTGCGGTTCGTGCGGCAGGTCCGGGGCGACGGCCCCCTGCGGGGCGTAGCCGTACGGATCGTGCTGCGCCTGCGGCGTGTGCGGCGCCCACTGTCCGACGCCCGCCGGATCCGCGTGCCCCACGGCGCCGTCGGCGGGCCGTTGGTCGATCGTCGGTGGTACGTACCCGTGTCCGCGCGCCGCCAGCGGCGCGTCCGCCCGGTCCTCGGGCGGCAGTTGGACGAACGCGGTCGCCTCCGCGTCGTACTCGCCGCCCTGCGGGATCGGCTGCCACGCGCCGCGCCCCTGCGGGTGCCCTTGCGCGGGGTCGTGCGGATGGTCGGGCCGACGCCCCTCCGGAGTCCCGGAGTTCTCGTTCTCGTCGGTGGTCACGGCAGCGCCCTCCCCAGTGCTCGTCGAGCCAGCGTGGCGACGGTACGCCTCAGGTGCAGCACGGCGGGCGGCAGGGCGGGCGGCTCGCTCCCGTCCGCCGCCGGTTCCGGGTCGGGGATACAGGCCGCGGCGACGTACTCCCCGAAGGCCGCCAGTGCCTCGGGCGCCAGCCCGCGGTCGGCGTCCCAGTCGATCAGCGAGGCGATCCAGCGCTCCGCCTCCAGCGGGCGCAGCGGCATCGGCGCGATGGCGCCGACCGCGCAGCGCACGCCCCGGCGCGCCGGGTCGAGCACGACGGCGACGGACGCGGTGGCCCGGCCGGGGCCGGTGCGTCCCGTCGCCTTGAGGTAGACCTGCGGGGCGTGCAGCAGGGGAACCCGTACGAAGCCGATGAGTTCGGCGGGCGCCAGCATCTCGCGGCCCGCCAGCAGATGTGAGACGGGGATCTCACGGCGCGCGCCGCCGGGGCCCGCGACGACGAGGTCCGCCTCCAGGGCCGCCAGGACGGGCAGTGAGTCGCCGGTGGGGGCCGCGCTGGCGATGTTCCCGCCGAGCGTGCCCGCGTTGCGGATCTGGGGCGGTCCCGCGGCGCGCGCGGACGCGGCCAGCGCGGGGATGAGGGCGGCGAAGTCGGGCCGTCCCATGCGCGCGTGGGTGAGTCCGGTGCCCAGCAGGGCGTGTCCGTCCTGGTAGTGCCAGCCGCGCAGTTCGCTGATCCGGCCGAGACCGACCAGACCCGCGGGCCTGAGAAGGCCCTTGTTGACGGCGGCCATCAGATCGGTGCCACCCGCGACGGGCACGGCGGCAGGCATGGCGCTCAGCGCCGCCACGGCCTCGTCGAGCGAGGCCGGCAGCGTCACGGACTGCGCCGTCTGCGGTGCGTGCGTGGTCAACCCAGCTGCCCCTTCCCGGTGTCCCGGCTGTCCGCCTGTGTTGGCCGTACCGTACGTGCTCACAGGCCGGACGAGGCAACTCTGGCACATCTTCCGGGCCCACCGGTCCGAGGGTCCATGAAGCACGCTTCCGTCCCCGAACGAGGGGAAGGTCCGTTTTCACGCCTCTTCACCGACACATACGGAATGCCATTGTTCGGCACTCCTTGTACGACTTCTCCGTACGGACAGCCCCGGTCGGGGGGTCACACGATCGGGGGTGATCCTTCGATCGGACGTCCGAGAACGGCCGAGTCGCCGTTCGGTCCCGGACGCTTGTGCCAGGGCAACGGGCCGCCGGGCGGCCGGTATTCGACCCCCAGGGCGTCAAGGCGCTTGTAGTGCGCGGTCATTCGGCGTTCGAAATCGGCGAAGTCACGGTCCGGGGACTCGGGCAGGGTCGACCAGGCGACCTCGGCGAAGGCGGACAGACGCGGGAAGAGCTGGTAGTCGACGCGGGATCTGTCCTGCATCACCTCGGTCCAGACGTTGGCCTGGGTGCCGAGGACATGGGCGGCGTCGGCGCCGGTCAGCTCGGGCGGTACGGGCTCGAAGCGGTAGACGTCCTCCAGTGTGCGGACGTAGCCGATGGGCATCGGCTCGTCCTCGCCCGCCGACTGACGGTGGTCCAGATACACCTGCTGTTCGGGGCACATGACGACGTCGTGGCCGGCCTTGGCGGCGGCGATCCCGCCCGCGTAGCCGCGCCAGGAGGAGACGGCGGCGCCGGGGGCGAGCCCGCCCTCCAGGATCTCGTCCCAGCCGATGAGGCGCCGGCCGCGCGCGGAGAGCCAGCCGTCGAAGTGCCGGATGAACCAGGACTGGAGCTCGTCCTCGTCGGCCAGGCCGAGTTCACGGATCCGCTCCTGGGCGGCGGGTGAGCGCTTCCACTGGTCCTTGGGGCACTCGTCGCCGCCGATGTGGATGAACGGCGAGGTGGCGGCCGGGAAAAGGTCGAGCAGTTCCTCGAAGACGCCCTCGAAGAAGCGCAGGGTGTTGTCGGTGGGGGCGAGCACGTTCGGGTTGACGCCCCAGGTGTCCCAGACGTCCAGCGCCGCGGTGTCCACGACGTCGGTGTTGCCCAGCTCCGGGTACGCGGCGATGGCGGCCTGCGAGTGGCCGGGGATGTCGATCTCGGGGACGACGGAGATGTGCCGCTCGGCGGCGTACGCGACGATCTCGCGGATGTCGTCCTGGGTGTAGAAACCGCCGTGCGGCTTCTCGTCCCAGATGTCCGAGAACCGGTGGCCGTACTTGGTCCGCGAGCGCCACGCGCCGACCTCGGTCAGCTTCGGATGGCGCTTGATCTGGACGCGCCAGCCCTGGTCGTCGGTGAGATGGAAGTGGAAGACGTTCAGCTTGTGCGCGGCCATCAGGTCCAGGAAGCGCAGCACACCGTCCTTCGGCATGAAGTGCCGTGACACGTCGAGCATGACGCCGCGCCAGCCGAAGCGGGGGTGGTCCTCGATGACCTGACGGGGGATCTCCTGCCGTACGCCGGGGGACACGGGGGCGCGGCGGAACGCCTTGGGGCCGAGCAGCTGACGGAGCGTCTGGGCGCCCCAGAAGACTCCGGCCGCGCTGCCGCCGTGGATCTCGGCGCCCCACTCGGCGGTGATGTCCAGCCTGTACGCCTCGGGGGCCATGGACTCGTCGATGCGCAGCGAGACGGCGTTGCTGCCGCCGGCCGGGCCGGGGGCGAGCGGCAGCCCCAGGGCCGCGCCGACGGTGGCGCGCAGCCAGCGCTCGGTGCCCTCGGTCCCGGGCGCCGCCCAGAGCGTGGTGGCCGAGTCGGGGACGAAGCCGCCGCTCTTCGGGCCTTCGACACTGACGGGCGCCGGGATCAGGTCCATCACGTGAATCCTCAGTCCTCGTTCGGCTGGCATATGCCGGAGTCAATGGGTCGTTGAGCGTCCAGCTGGACACTAGGCCCGGCCCGGACGTACGGACAAGTGGTCTCAACCAATCGGTGACCAGGCACACGTGTACGCGGCATCCGTCTCGGGACCTCCGCCTACCCGCTCACGCCGGGCGCACGCGAACGGCTCCGGGGCGCGCGTGTGCGCGCCCCGGAGCCGTTCAGCGTCCGAGCGTCCGAAAAAGAACGACGGGCCCCCGGTCCGGGCCGAGGACCCGGACCGAAGGCCGGGGGCTCAGCTCTTGCCCTTGCCGCTCTTGTCCTTGCCGCCCTTGTCCTTGTCCCCGCCGGGGCCCATGGACTCGTAGATCTCCTTGCACATCGGACAGACCGGATACTTCTTGGGGTCGCGCCCCGGTACCCAGACCTTTCCGCACAGTGCCACCACCGGAGTGCCGTCGAGGGCACTCGCCATGATCTTGTCCTTCTGGACGTAATGGGCGAAGCGCTCGTGGTCGCCGTCGCCGTGCGACACCTTCGGTGTCGGCTCCACGAGGGTGCCCGTACCTGCCCCGCGCTCGGGCTCAAGAGTGCTCATAACCGCCAAGGGTACCCACGCCCGACCCGTCCCGAGGGCCCCGGTCGCTCACGCATCGCGTCGACGCAGCGTCACGAGCCCTCCGCGGAGCGCTGCGGCCGTCCACAGCAGCGGTACGCCGAGCCCGCCCCAGGCGCCCACATCGATCCGGTCGTCCGGGACGACCCGCAGAATCCGGGCCCCGGCGACGTCAGTTGAGCGAGGGGTCGTCCGGATAGGTGGCCACCATGGCGAGTTCGCTGCGCTGCCGGCGCAGCACGGCGCGCCACAGGCTCTCGGGGCGCGGCGACGACACGTCCCCGGGCTCCGACTCGACCACGTACCAGGCGCCTTCGGTCAGTTCGTCCTCCAGCTGGCCGGGTCCCCAGCCCGCGTATCCGGCGAAGATCCGCAGGGAGCCGAGCGCCCGCGCGAGCAGTTCGGGCGGTGTCTCCAGATCGACCAGGCCGATCGCGCCGTGCACCCGGCGCCAGCCGAGCGGCCCCTCGTCACCGGGGATGACGGCGAGGCCGAGCGCCGAGTCGAGGGAGACGGGGCCGCCCTGGAAGACGACACCGGGGTCCCCGGCGAGCCCGCCCCAGGACTCCAGGATGTCCCCGACGTCCACGGGGGTGGGCCTGTTGAGGACCACGCCGAGCGAGCCCTCCTCGTCATGGTCGAGCAGGAGCACCACCGCGCGGTCGAAATTCGGATCCGCCAGGGCCGGGGTCGCGACGAGCAGCCGGCCTGTGAGCGAGGACACCTCGGTCATGGCAGACATGATCCCGCACATTCGCCTTCAGCGGGGGCCGCGCGGCAGAGTGTGCGTGATCGCAGCTCAGGCGCACGGCGGCACGGGGAGCGCAAGGACGCGCCGCGACACGGAACGAAGTGGACACAAAGAGAAGGGTGACTCAACGCAAGGGGTGACGAACAGAAAGTGTTCTGTCACCCTTCTGACGGCTCCAGGGCGCCCGATGCCTTACGGGAGAGCGGCTTCAGCCCCTTACCCTTTTGCTTTGGCCCCCTGTCCGACGACTCCCGGAACGCGAGATTCATGACCGGCACAGACGATGTAATGCTTGTCCACGGCGGAACCCCGCTGGAGGGCGAGATCCGCGTCCGCGGCGCGAAGAACCTGGTGCCGAAGGCCATGGTCGCCGCCCTCCTCGGCAGCGGGCCCAGCAGACTGCGCAACGTGCCCGACATCCGTGACGTACGGGTCGTCAGGGGCCTGCTCCAGCTGCACGGTGTGACCGTGCGCCCCGGTGAGGAACCGGGCGAGCTGATCCTCGACCCGTCGCACGTGGAGAGCGCCAACGTCGCCGACATCGACGCCCACGCGGGCTCGTCGCGCATCCCGATCCTGTTCTGCGGCCCGCTGCTGCACCGCCTGGGCCACGCCTTCATCCCGGGCCTGGGCGGCTGCGACATCGGCGGTCGGCCCATCGACTTCCACTTCGAGGTGCTGCGCCAGTTCGGCGCGACGATCGAGAAGCGCGCGGACGGGCAGTATCTGGAGGCCCCGCAGCGGCTGCGCGGCACGAAGATCCGGCTGCCGTATCCCTCGGTCGGCTCGACGGAGCAGGTGCTGCTGACGGCCGTACTGGCCGAGGGCGTCACCGAGTTGTCGAACGCCGCGGTGGAGCCGGAGATCGAGGATCTGATCTGCGTGCTCCAGAAGATGGGCGCGATCATCTCGATGGACACCGACCGGACGATCCGGATCACCGGTGTCGACAAGCTCGGCGGCTACAACCACCGTGCCATCCCGGACCGCCTGGAGGCCGCCTCCTGGGCTTCGGCGGCGCTGGCGACCGAGGGCAACATCTATGTCCGCGGCGCCCAGCAGCGGTCCATGATGACGTTCCTGAACACCTTCCGCCGGGTCGGCGGGGCGTTCGAGATCGACGACAAGGGCATCCGCTTCTGGCACCCGGGCGGCCCGCTCAACGCGATCGCCCTGGAGACCGACGTACACCCCGGTTTCCAGACCGACTGGCAGCAGCCGCTGGTCGTGGCCCTGACGCAGGCGGCGGGGCTGTCCATCGTCCACGAGACGGTGTACGAGTCCCGTCTGGGCTTCACCTCCGCGCTCAACCAGATGGGCGCGCACATCCAGTTGTACCGGGAGTGCCTGGGCGGCTCCGACTGCCGCTTCGGCCAGCGCAACTTCCTGCACTCGGCGGTCGTGTCGGGCCCCACGAAGCTCCAGGGCGCCGATCTGGTCATTCCCGACCTGCGGGGCGGTTTCTCGTATCTGATCGCGGCGCTGGCGGCGCAGGGCACCTCACGGGTGCACGGCATCGACCTGATCAACCGGGGCTACGAGAACTTCATGGAGAAGCTGGTCGAGCTGGGCGCGAAGGTCGAACTGCCCGGCCGCTCCCTCGTCTGACACCCCGTCCGCGGCGGCCCCGTCCGCGGCGGACGGACGAGCACACCGGACATGACGGAAGGGCGGTCACCCCGATCGGGGTGACCGCCCTTCCGCTCTGCCTGAGGGTTACTTGCCCTTGGCGGCTTCCTTGAGCTTGGAGCCCGCGGAGACCTTCACGCTGTAGCCGGCCGGGATCTGGATCGGGTCGCCGGTCTGCGGGTTACGAGCGGTGCGAGCGGCACGGTGGGTGCGCTCGAAGGTCAGGAAGCCGGGGATGGTGACCTTCTCGTCACCCTTGGCGACGATCTCGCCAACGGTCTCGGCGAGGGCGGCCAGCACGGCGTCGGCATCCTTGCGAGTCACCTCGGCGCGGTCGGCCAGGGCGGCCACCAGCTCACTGCGGTTCATGTTGTTACTCCCGTGTTCTTCTTGCGTGTGAGGCGTGAGATCGAAGCCGATGCTGCCAGGACCCTCTGACAGTCCCGGTGAGCGGGTCCGTCCTTCAGGTCTTCGCGCCCCAGTGGGGTATCCCCCGGACATAGTCCTTGAGAAAGCATCCTGCCCCCACCAGCGGCGGGAAAGCCAATCCGGGCCCTGAAACCCCCTTGGAGCAGCGGGCTCATGGTCCGCCACCCTAGAGGGGGGTTCACGGTGCCGCGAATCGCGACGCGCCGGGCGTCAGACGGACGTGGTGCCTGTCACAACGGTGCCGGCGGCCTTGGCGGCGGTGCGTACGGCGCCCGCGACGGCGCCGGCGACCTTGTCGTTGAAGACCGAGGGGACGATGTAGTTGGGGTTGAGTTCGTCACCCGTGACGACGTCCGCGAGGGCCGCCGCGGCGGCCAGCATCATGTCGGTGTTGACGGTGCGTGACTGCGCGTCGAGGAGGCCCCGGAAGACGCCGGGGAAGACCAGGACGTTGTTGATCTGGTTGGGGAAGTCGGAGCGTCCCGTGGCCACAACTGCCGCTGTCTCGCGGGCGATTGCGGGATCGACCTCGGGGTCGGGGTTGGCCAGCGCGAAGACGATCGCGCCGTCCGCCATGGCCGCGACGTCCGCGCCGTCGAGCACGTTCGGGGCCGATACGCCGATGAAGACGTCGGCGTCGACGACGGCCTCCTTGAGGGTGCCGGTGACACCCTCCGGGTTGGTGTTGTCGGCGATCCAGCGCAGGGGCGATTCGGCCGCCGCGGACACCAGGTCGGCGCGGCCCGCGTGCACCACTCCGTGGATGTCGGCGACGACGGTGTGCTTGACGCCGGCCGCGATAAGAAGTTTCAGAATCGCTGTACCGGCCGCACCCGCGCCCGACATGACGACCCGTACGTCACCGATCGCCTTGCCGACGACACGCAGCGCGTTGGTCAGCGCGGCGAGCACCACGATGGCCGTGCCGTGCTGGTCGTCGTGGAAGACCGGGATGTCCAGGGCCTCGCGCAGCCGTGCCTCGATCTCGAAGCAGCGGGGGGCGGAGATGTCCTCCAGGTTGATCCCGGCGAAGCCCGGCGCGATGGCCTTGACGATCTCGACGATGGCGTCGGTGTCCTGGGTGTCGAGGCAGATCGGCCAGGCGTCGATGCCCGCGAAGCGCTTGAAGAGGGCCGCCTTGCCCTCCATGACGGGCAGCGCGGCCATCGGGCCGATGTTGCCGAGGCCCAGCACCGCGGAGCCGTCGGTGACGACCGCGACGGAGTTGCGCTTGATGGTGAGCCGGCGGGCGTCCTCGGGGTTCTCCGCGATCGCCATGCACACGCGTGCCACACCCGGCGTGTAGACCATCGAGAGGTCGTCACGGTTGCGGATGGGGTGCTTGGACTGCATCTCGATCTTGCCGCCGAGGTGCATCAGGAACGTACGGTCGGAGACCTTGCCGAGGGTCACGCCCTCGATGCCCCGCAGTTCCTCGACGATCTCGTCCGCGTGGCTGGTGGAGCTGGCGGCGATCGTGACGTCGATCCGCAGCTTCTCGTGGCCGGACGCGGTGACGTCCAGACCGGTCACCGAGCCGCCGGAGGATTCCACGGCTGTGGTCAGCTGGGAGACCGCGGTGCCACTCGCGGGCACCTCCAGCCTGACCGTCATCGAGTACGAGACGCTTGGCGCCGTTGCCATGACCGTGTTCCTCTGCTTTCCCTGGCTTGACTTGCCGCACCACCTCGCGCCTGGCGTCCGGCGGGACCGTCCGATGTTCGCACCTACCTGCTGGTAGGCGGTAACGGGGGTGATGTACCGGGGGACACGGAAAGCACGAGCGGGTCCGCGTCAGTGTGTGACGCGGACCCGCTCCTGTGAAGACGTTGGCCCGTCAACGAAAAGAACTCAACGGGAAAGACCTACTCCTCGTCGCCCGTCTTGACCTCCGTGGTGCTCCCGACGTCGCCCGGAGAGTGCCGCAGGGCGCGCATGTGCAGGACGTCACCGATGAACAGGTCGTAGAGCAGGACGCCGACCACACCGCCGACGAGCGGCCCGACGATCGGGATCCACCAGTAGGAGCTGAAGGACCCGGCGAGGTTGCCGGGCATCGCGAGGTCCGACCAGCCGGCCGCCCAGGTGAGCAGGCGTGGGCCCAGGTCACGGGCGGGGTTGATGGCGTAGCCGGCGTTCGCCCCGTACGACATGCCGACGGCCGCGACGATGAATCCGACGATCAGCGGGCCGAGGTTCGCCTTCACGGCGGTGTTGCGGATGTCGTTGACCGCCGCGATCAGCATCACCAGGAATCCGGTGCCGACGATCTGGTCCACCAGCGGTCCCCAGATCCCGCCGTGGAAGTACGGTGCGGGGAACGTCCCGAAGATCGAGAAGGTCGCCAGTGTGTGGCCGTTGGTCTTCGGCCCCTTCATGGCGAGGTCGAAGGCGCTGATCGCGTCGTGGTAGACGCCGAACACCAGCGCGGCGCCGACGAACGCCCCGGCCAGCTGCGCCGCCCAGTACGGCAGGACCTTGGCCCACTCGAACCTGCGGCGTACCGCGAACGCCAGCGTCACCGCGGGGTTGATGTGCGCCCCGCTGACCCCGCCGGCCACGTACACACCGAAGACCACGGCCATCGCCCAGCCCCAGGTGATCAGGAGCCAGTCCCCGGAGCTGATGAAGAAGGTGGTCGGCCCCTCGGTACGGCCCGAGCCGGGCAGACCGGCGACCGCCATGGCCGTCACGCCGCACCCGAAGGAGATGAGGACGAACGTCCCCAAGAACTCCGCCATGATTTCGCCCCACAGACCTCCCCGGCTTCTGAGCCGGGACGGCTTCACCAAGGGCGCGATTTCCACTGCCATGTTGACCCGATCGAAGAGTGGTCCGACCGGCGCCGGCGCGGGCCGGAACCGGGTTGTCCCGGGCATCTCTACCCGAATCAACCCATTTCGAGGAGAACGTCACTCGTCCGGCACAGCGAAGGCCCCGCCTCCCGGGTGACCGGGAGGCGGGGCCTCATGACGCTGAAAGTGGCACCGACCCGCCATGCTCGCCTCGCGGCAAGTGGTCGCTCGAAGCGACGAAGGTTGGGCCCGGGGGCTTGGATCGAGCCGGTGCCGATACCAGGCTAACAAACGACCCAGGAAAGCGATTCCCGTACGCGCGCCGACTTGACGACCGGTCCCCGGGGAGCCTGCCGGTCAGTCCCTGAGAAGGTCCGGGACTCCCCGCTCGTCGGGGTCGTCACGGTCCGCCGAGACGACCGTCAGCTGTTGCGTCGCACGGGTGAGAGCCACGTACAGCACCCGCAGTCCGGCCGGGGACTCGTCGGCGATCTCCGCCGGTGAGACGACCACCGTCGCGTCGTACTCCAGCCCCTTCGCCTCCAGGCTGCCGAGCGCCACCACCCGGTCGCCGAGCCCCGCCAGCCAGCGTGCCGCCTGTTCGCGGCGGCCCATCGCGACGACCACGCCGATGGTGCCGTCGACGCGCTCCAGCAGGCGCGCCGCCTCGTCCCGTACGACCTGGGCCAGGTCACCGTCCCGTACGGCGCTGAAGCGCGGCTCGACGCCCGTGGAGCGGACGGCGGCCGGGGACTCCATGCCCGGCATCGCGAGGGCGAGCACCTTGGCGGCGAGCGCCGCGATCTCGGCCGGGTTGCGGTAGTTGACGGTGAGGGTGAAGTGGCGGCGCGGGCGGTTGCCGAGGGCCTCGTCGCGGGCCTGGGCCGCCTCGTCCGGGTCCGACCAGGACGACTGGGCGGCATCGCCGACGACCGTCCAGGTGGCGTGCCGGCCGCGGCGGCCGACCATCCGCCACTGCATCGGGGTGAGGTCCTGCGCCTCGTCCACGATGACGTGGGCGTACTCGGTGCGTTCGGCCGCCAGCCGCTCGGCGCGCTCGCGCTGCGACTCCTCGCGCTGCGGCATCAGCTCCTCCAGCCCGGTCAGCTGGTCCAGCGGGTCCAGCTCGCGGCGTCTGCGCGGGCGGACCGGGGTGCCGAGCAGCTGCTCAAGCTCGTCGAGGATCGCCACGTCGTGGACGGAGAGCGGGCCGGTGCCGTCGGGGCCGACGCGGCGCAGCGAGCGGGCGACCTTCCTGGTCTCGTTCGGATTGAGGATGCGGCGCGCCCAGCGGCCGAGCCGTCGTTCGTCGGCCATCGCGGCGAGCACACCGCGCGGCGTGAGTTCGGGCCACCAGGCGTCCAGGAACTCGATGAAGCTGTCCTCGGTCGTCACGTCGTCGTCGAAGCCGCCGCGCAGTTCGGCGGCCAGTTCGGCGTCGCCCTTGGCGGCGTGGTCCACGGCCCGGGCCGCGGCGCCGGACTTCGCCCACAGCGCGTCGAGGAGCAGTTTGCGGGCGCGCGGGCGCAGCAGGTTGACGGGCGCGGTGCCGCCGAGGACCGACTGTCTGATGCGGTGCAGCTCGTCGGAGTCCAGCTCCAGCCGGCGGCCGAGGGCGACCACCCGCAGCCGGGTGGGTGTGGCGGCGCGGCCCGGTGCGGGCGTACCGCCTCGCGCGGCGCCGGTGGCGGCGTTGCCCGTGTCCGGCCCGTCGTCGCCGAAGGCGAGCTGGCCGGTGGCGCCCTGTCCGGAGCCCTGCCCTGCGGCCGTACGGCTGCCGCCCCGCCCGCCGCGTCCCCCGGCGGGCGCCCGGTCCCCCTCCAGCGCCCCGCGTGCCGCCTTGCGCAGCACCTTCAGCATGCGCGCCGAGCCCTTGACGCGGGAGACGGCCGGCTCGTCGTACGCGGTGGCCTCCGCGCCGTCCACGAGCGACCCGACCGCGCGGATCGCGACCTGTCCCTCCTCGCCCAGGGACGGCAGCACGCCTTCGGTGTACGCGACGAGCAGCGGCGTCGGCGAGACGACGAGGATGCCGCCCGCGTACCGCCGTCTGTCCTGGTAGAGCAGGTACGCGGCGCGGTGCAGCGCGACGGCCGTCTTGCCGGTGCCGGGCCCGCCGGACACCTCGGTGACGGACGCGGCGGGCGCCCGGATCACCAGGTCCTGCTCGGCCTGGATGGAGGAGACGATGTCGCGCATGGTGTGGCTGCGGGCCTGCCCGAGGGCCGCCATCAGCGCGCCGTCGCCGATGACGGGCAGCGTGGCGCCGTTCAGGGTGGCGGTCAGCTCGGGGCGCATCAGGTCGTCCTCGACGCCGAGGACCTTGCGGCCCTTGGAGCGGATGACCCGGCGCCGTACGACCCGGCCGGGGTCGACGGGTGTCGAGCGGTAGAACGGCGCGGCGGCGGGCGCGCGCCAGTCGATGACCAGCGGCGAGTAGTCGGAGTCCAGGACCCCGATCCGGCCGATGTGCAGGGTCTCGGCGATGTCGGCGGTGTCGTCGTCGCGTACGGCGTCGTCGGCGGGTTCGACGGAGGTGTAGGCGCCGTCCGGGCCCTTCTTGCCGTCCTTGCCGGGCAGCAGGTCGACCCGTCCGAAGAGGAAGTCCTCGAACTCGTTGTTGAGCCGGTTGAGATGGATCCCGGCCCGGAACACCTGCGCGTCGCGTTCGGCGAGCGCGCCGGGCGTGCCGACCTGGCCGCGCTTGGCGGCGTCGTTCATCAGGAACTCGGCCTCGTGGATCTTCTCCTCGAGACGGCGGTAGACCTGGTCGAGATGTTCTTGCTCGACACCGATCTCACGGTCACGGACGGAGTCGGCCGCCGCGCCGCGCGCGGGGTCCTTCCACGTCCCGCGGGCGGGGTCGCTTATGGCGTCGTTTCCCTTGTCGCGTACGGGATCGACAACCGATCCGGCGGATTCAACAGCGGCATCCTGCGCGGCCACCGAGGCCCCCTTCTGACGTGCACTGGGCAGCCGTCAACCGTACGCGAAGGGGGCCGGTATGTCAGGCCTCGACCTCCACCAGACGCTTGCCGTCAAATGTCCGGACCTCGAAGTGGTCGATGTCGTTCCGGTCCATGGCGGAGCCGCCGTGCACGTACAGCGGGTTCTTCGCGACGTCGTGGGTGCTCTCGGGGAGGCCGTAACCCCACTTCGGCACGGCCCACGAGGTGACGATCTCCTCCTCGCCGGTCTTGGACACGGCGACGAGGCTGCACTTGAGCGGCCCCTTGACGTTCTTCAGCTCCAGCGCGGCGTGGGTCCCCCAGCCCTTGGGCTCCAGGCCGACGGTCGCGCTGACCTTGGTGACCGGGTCGGTCGCCTCGACCTTCTCCGGCATGTGCTCCATGAAGGCGTCCTCGGCGGGACTGGTGGGGTGCGGATCGGCGGCCCGGTTGCTCGTGCCACCGTCACCGGAGGTGGCGACGACCGCGACGGCGGGACCGCCGACGACCAGTGCCGCCGCGGCGGCGACCAGATACATCGAGCGGCGCCGGCGCTTGGCGCGCTTGACCGCGACCTCGTCGACGAGCCGGTCGAGGAGGCGCGGACTGGGCTGCACGGTGACGGCGGGCGCAGGTGGCGGCGCGGGCGTGGCGGCGCGCCCGAACGGGGAGGCGGCCGGCGCCGCGGCCGACTGCGCGAAGGGGTCGGTGCGGCCGAACGGTGACGACTGCCCGAAGGGGTCGGGATTGTCCGCCAGCATGGCCAGCATCGGCTCCATCCCGGCGAACTCCTCCAGATGGAGCGCGCAGATGTGGCAGCCGGCCAGATGCGCCTCGAAGGCGGTGGCGTCCGCCTCGTCCAGGATCCCCAGCACGTACGCCGCCGCCGCGTCGTGCGCGGTCGTGCCGTCGCCCTGCCCTGACTGCTCGTACGTCGTCATGCCGAGACCCCCCTCTCCTCCAGAGCGAGCTTCATGGAACGAAGCGCGTAGAACACACGCGACCGCACGGTCCCACTGGGTATGCCGAGCGTCTCGGCCGCCTCGTTGACCGTACGTCCCTTGAAGTACGTCTCCACCAGAACTTCCCGGTGGGCGGGGGTCAAATCATCGAGGGCATCAGAGAGCGTCATCAGCCACAACGCCTTGTCGATCTCGTCCTCCGCGGGCATGACCTCCAGCGGCGACGGGTCGACCTCCTGCGGCCGGGCCTGCCGGCTGCGGTGACCGTCGATGACGATACGTCGGGCGACCGTCACCAGCCAGGGTCGGACAGAGCCGGTCGCCCGGTTGAGCTGGCCGGCGTTCTTCCAGGCACGGATGAGCGTCTCCTGCACGACGTCCTCGGCCCGTTGGCGGTCACCCGCGACGAGTCGCAGGACATAGGCGAGCAGGGGTCCGGCGTGTTCCCGGTAGAGGGCTCGCATCAACTCCTCGTCCGGGACGGAGATGTTGGTGCGCGGTGCCTCGCTCCGGTGCCTGGCCCGGTGAGGTCGGTCGTCGGCCACGGCCGCATCCTTGCGCACCTGAACCTCCCGGTCGAGACCTTGTGACGGCTGCTTGTTCCCATCACTGAGGACTTACGGACCGGTGCGGAGATCTGCTCAACCGCGCGGCGGAAATCTTTCAAGATCTTTTCGGGAAGTGCCGGGCTCGCGTCAGGCGGGGCTCGGGCGTGAGGCTCGGACCCGCGTCAGGCGCGGGCGACCGCCGCCCGGCGCCGGTGCCGGGCGACCCGTTCCCTGTTGCCGCAGACCTCGCTGGAGCACCAGCGCCTGCGCCGCCCGCGCGAGGTGTCCAGATACACCCGCCGGCAACTGTCGCCCTCGCACTGCCGCAGCCGCGCCCGCGCGACGGGGTCGGTCAGCAGGTCCACGGTGTCCCGGGCCACGACCGCGAGCAGCGCGCCGCACTCGGGCTCGTCGCTGAGCGTACGGACGAGGCCGCCGCCCGGTTCGCGTACGGCCCTGATGCCGGGCGGGGCGCCGGCGGCGATGGCGTTGACGCGCTCCAGCGCGGCTGCCGCGTACCGCCCGTCGATCTCGGCGCGCACCAACTGGCCGACACAGTCGCGCAGTTCGGCGAAGCGCTGGACCCAGCCGGTGTCGACGCCGGTGAGCGGGGTACCGGCTGGTACCAGACCGCAGCCGGTGAGCCATCGGCCGAGGAGTCCGGCGTCGTCGCCCCGTGGCCCTTCGTCGAACCCCCTGGGGGCCGGTTCCCCGGTGGCGACCAGATCCAGGCAGACGCGCCCGGAGTCGAATCGCCACTCGTACGAGCCCACGCCCGTAGTCATGTGCCTGTCACCGCCTCGGTCACCGTGCTGCCGCGTATCTCCCAGAGTGCCTGCCCCGGAACCTGTCCGGAACCCCTCCGGCGCCCCCTCAGTTGAACCTCGGCCGGTGAATTCTCCGTACGGCAGCCAACCCCGGCCCCCGGAACGCCGTCTTACGTTTCCACGGCCCCTCCTAGGGCGCGGTGTTCGGCGGGCCGTCGTGCAGGATCCGCTGGAAGAGATGGTGGTCGCGCCACGCGCCGTCGATGTGGAGATAGTTCGGCGCCGTGCCGATCAGCTCGAACCCGCATTTGCGCAGGACCCGCTGCGAGCCGGTGTTGGAGAGCATCGTGCACGCCTCGATCCGGTGCAGCCCCAGATCCTCCAGGGCGGCCCGGCAGACCTCCTCGGTGGCGCGGGTGGCCAGTCCGCGCCCGGTGTACTCCGCGTCGATCCAGTAGCCGAGGCTGGCGCTGCGGAACGGCCCGAGGACGATGGTGGAGAGGGTGGCCTGGCCGACGATGTCGCGTCCGTCGACGAAATGCCAGCGCAGATGGGCGGGGTCGGCCAGCAGCTGGGACTGCGCCTCCGGCGTGTAGTAGTCGGCCGTACGGTGCGGCGACCAGGGGCCCATGTGGACCCTGTTGCGCAGATGCGCCTCGGCGAGCGGGCCGGCGTCTTCCGCTCTCGCGGGCCGGAACGGAAGGGAGTCGTTGACCATCCGATAAAAATAGACGGCCCGGTTCCGGTTCGATACCGCAGCGGTGACCTCGATCGACGTACGGTCACGCCGTGCCGGTCACCCGCCCCCGTACGGTCACCCGCCCCCGTACTTCGTACCGGCCGCCGGGTCCAGCGCCAGCCGGTAGCCGCGCTTGACGACGGTCTGGATCAGCTCCGGGGCGCCCAGTGCCGCGCGGAGCCGGGTCATCGCCGTCTCGACGGCGTGCTCGTCGCTGCCCGCCCCCGGCAGGGCCCGCAGCAGATCGGCCCGCGAGACCACCCGGCCGGGCCGCTTGGCGAGCGCGTCGACCAGGGCCATTCCGGCGGGCGGTACGGGCTTCAACTCGCCGTCCAGCAGCACCGCGTGGCCCCGGATCTCGAAGCGGCGGCCCGCGACCGTCAACGCCCTGGTGCGGCCGGGCAGTTCGACGCAGAGGACCTGAACGAGCGGGCCCAGCCGGAAGCGTTCGGGCTGGACGGTGTCGATGCCGTGCTCCTGGAGCGGCAGCGCGGTGACGGGCCCGACGCAGGCGGCGAGCACATCGTGGTGCAGGGCCTCGACCAGACCGTCCAGCAGACCGCGTTCACGGGCCCGGGAGAGCAGCGAGGCGACGGCGGGCGCGCTGGTGAAGGTGACGGCGTCCAGGCTGCGCGCGAGGGTCGCGTCGATGAGCCGGTCGACCGGCGCGATGTCCTCGGGCGGCATCCAGCGGTAGACGGGTACGACGACGACGTCGGCGCCCCCGGCCCGCAGCGCCTCCACGAAGCCGGGCAGCGGCTCGCCGTGCAGCTGGAGCGCGACCCGGCGCCCCTCGACGCCCTCGGTCAGCAGCCGGTCCAGCACCTCGGCCATGGACTCGGAGTCCGGCGACCACTCCTCGGTCAGCCCGGCGGCGCGGATCGCGCCCTTGACCTTCGGTCCGCGCGCCAGCAGTTCGGTGCCGCGCAGACAGTCGAGCAGATCCTGGCCGTGCCCCCAGCCGTCGGCCGCCTCCACCCAGCCGCGGAAGCCGATCGCGGTCGTCGCGATCACCACATGGGGCGGGTTGCCGATCAACTCCTTGGTGGCGGCGAGGAGTTCGGTGTCGTCGGAGACCGGCACGATACGCAGGGCGGGCGCGTGCACGACGGCGGCGCCGCGCCGGATGAGCAGCGCCCCCAGCTCGTCGGCGCGCCGGGCGGCGGTGACCCCGACCGTGAATCCGGCGAGGGGGCCGTGCTGCTGCTGATCGGACATGGTCTTCCCGTCCCGCTCTCTCGTCCTACGGCTGCGAGGCGGTACCGGCCCGGTCTCCGGGCCCGGCTCCGCCTCGTCGTACCGGCTCACGCCGTGGCATACCGGCTCACCCCGTGGCGTGGCGGTGCGCCGCCTCGTACCGGCTCATACCTCGGCGTAGTCGAGCCTGCGCGCCACGCCCGCCCCGGCCCCGGGGTCCGCCTCCGTCGCCGGTCCGGCCGCCTGCTTCCGAAGGTATACCGCCCAGGTGAGCGCCGAGCACACGCCGTAGAAGCCGAGGAAGGCGACGAACGCGGCGGTGCCGGTCCCCGCCGCGCCCTGGAAGGACTGCCGGAATGCGAGGTTGACCCCGAGTCCGCCGAGCGCCCCGACGGCGCCGATGAGCCCCATGGAGGCGCCGGAGAGCCGGCGCCCGTAGCGGGCCGCCGCCTCCCCCGTCAGCCCGCCGGCCAGGGCCTTCGTCCGGAAGATGCCGGGGATCATCTTGTACGTGGAGCCGTTGCCGATGCCGCTGAGCAGGAACAGCGCGGTGAAGCCGACGAGGAAGACGGGCAGCGACTCGGTCACCGAGGCGAAGATCACAACGCCGGTCGCCGCCGCCATCCCCGCGAAGTTCCCCAGCGTGATGCGGGCGCCGCCGTACCGGTCGGCGAGCCTGCCGCCGACCGGCCGGACCAGCGATCCCAGCAGCGGACCCAGGAAGGTCAACGAGGCGGCCTCCAGGGGCGTACGCCCGAATTGCGTCTGGAGCACCAGCCCGAAGGCGAAGCTGTAGCCGATGAAGGAGCCGAACGTCCCTATGTAGAGGACGGCCATGATCCAGGTGTGCCGGTCGCGTACGGCCTCCCTCGCCGCCCCGGTGTCGTTCCGCACCGGCGCCAGGTTGTCCATGAACAGCGCGGCGCACAGGGCGGCGACGACGATCAGCGGCAGATACACCGCGAGGACGATCCGGGGGTACGCGGCGCCCGCGGTCCCGATCACCAGCAGTCCGACGAGCTGCACGACCGGCACACCGATGTTGCCGCCGCCCGCGTTGAGCCCGAGCGCCCAGCCCTTCTCGCGCAGCGGGAAGAAGGAGTTGATGTTGGTCATCGACGAGGCGAAGTTGCCGCCGCCGAGTCCGGTGAGCGCGGCGACGGCCATGAAGGTGGTGTACGAGGTCCCCGGCTCCATCACCAGATACGCGGCGCCGGTCGGCAGGAGCAGCAACAGGGCGCTGACGACGGTCCAGTTGCGGCCGCCGAAGCGGGCGACGGCGAAGGTGTACGGGACCCGGACGAGCGCGCCGACGAAGGTCGCCATGCCGATGAGGAAGAACTTCCCGGCCGGGTCGACCCCGTACTCGGGCCCCATGAACAGCACCATCACCGACCAGAGGGTCCAGACGGAGAACCCGATGTGCTCGGAGAGTACGGAGAAGAGCAGATTGCGCCGCGCGGTCCGGCGGCCGGTCCGCTCCCAGAAACCGGGGTCCTCGGGATCCCAGTGCTCGATCCATCGCCCCCGTCCGGCGCCGTGTGCCGCATCGGTGATCGTCGGGCCAGTCATCGCGCCTCCACTGACGGTGCGGTTCGGTGACTCCCGACGGTAGGGACACCGCGTTTCACCGGGGTGCCCCGAGATGACCGGCGCGCAACCTTGCTCTCACCGGGGCGCGGGCACGGCTGTGAGCCGTTGGCTATGCTGTTGATGGCGACTGTTGTTCATAAACAGAAGGAGTCCCGATGAGCCTGACGACTATCGACCTCGACGACGAGGCCCTGGCCGACGCCATGCGGGTATCAGGCATAAGGACGAAGAAGGAGGCGGTGAACACCGCTCTTCGCGAGTTCACCGCCCGCCACCGGCGCATCGCGGCGCTGGAGGAGTACGCCTCGCTCGCCGAGGGCTGGGACTACGAGTCCTGGGAGCGGCAGCGGGCCTCGGAGAAACGGGGCGAGCGGTGATCCGCTACGTGATCGACTCGTCCGCCGTGTGGCGGATCCTTCGCGACAAGGAGCTGCGCGCTCCCTGGAGCGAGGCGATCAGCGGTGGCGCGGTCGGGTCCTGCCACCCCCAGCGGGTGGAGTTCAAGCGGTCCGCACGCGACGTCGACGAGTACGAGCGCATGACGGACATGTTCGCCGAGCTGCACCCCGACATCTCCGTACCGAAGAATCCGTGGCCCTGGATCGAGACCGCCCAGTACCGGCTGGCCGGGCGGGGCCGGCATCAGGCCCTCTCGGTGACCGACTGGCTGATCTGCGCGACGGCGGCGCATCGCGACGTGATCGTCCTGCACGACGACAACGACTTCAGGTCCGCCGCCTCGCTCCTGCCCGACCTGCGCGAACGCCGTATCCACGAGATCCCCCACTGAGCGCGGGCGCGGGCGCGTTCGCCGGCGCGTCACCGTGAAGTCGACCGGCCTTGTTTCTCGTCGCCGGAGGCCGTCTCAGGGGCCCGCGTGGCACTCCGCTTTTGGTGCGTACATGACACTGTTGGCGCCCACGACGAGCCGCGCCGCGCCCCCGCCGGGCGCCTCCAGCCAGACCCGTACCCGCCCGCAGGCACAGCGCGTGTAGACGACCGTCCCCTCGGCGACGGCATGGCGCGACGCCTCCTGGAGCGGGGCCTCCACCGGCCAGCCGCAGTCGGCGCAGACGGCGATGTCTCTCGGATCAGCTTCCATACCGCCCAGCGTCCGCCCCTGCGACCGTGCGCGTCCATCGCATCTTTCGGCACGGATCCATGCCGAAACTCTGTACGGATGACGCACCATGGAGTGCGTGATCAATCTGCGCCTGCTCCAGACGCTGCGCGTCATGAACGCGCAGGGCACCGTCGCGGCCACCGCCCGCGCGCTGAACCTCTCGCCGTCCGCCGTCTCCCAGCAACTGCGCCAGCTCTCCCGGGAGGTGGGGTCCGAACTGTGGGAGCCGGACGGCCGGCGGATCCGCCTGACCACGGCCGGCTGTGTCCTGCTGCACCACGCGGACCTGCTCAGCGCCCAGTGGGAACGGGCCAGGGCCGATCTCGCCGACCACGGCGGCGGCTCGTACCGGACACTGCGCCTCGGCGGCTTCGCGACCAGCATCGGCCCGCTCCTCGCGCCCGCCGCGCAGGAGTTGCGGGAGGCCGCGCCGTCGACCCGTACGACGGTCGCCGACGTCGACACCCGGCACTGCTACGAGCAGCTGCTGGCCGGCAAGCTCGACATCGCCGTCCTCACGCCGCTGCCCGGCAGCCCCACCATGGACGATCCCCGGTTCGACCAACAGCCCCTGATGGACGACTACCTGGACCTGGTCGTCCCGGCGGAGCACCCGCTGGCCGGCCGTGAGCGCGTCGAGCTGTGCGAGGCCGCCGACGACGACTGGATATCCCCGCACCACGACCAGAGCCGCCTCATCGAGGCGCTCTGCACCGCCTCCGGCTTCGCGCCGCGCATGGTCCACCACGCCGACGAGTGGTCGGCGGTGCTCTCGCTGATCAGCCACGGCCTCGGCGTCTGCCTCGTACCGCGCCTGGTCTCCCTCACCACCCACCCGCAGCTCACGCGCCTCTGCGTCGGCGGCGACCCGCCGCCCTTCCGGCGCGTCCTGACCTGCGTACGCAGCGGCAGCGGGAGCCAGGCGACGATCAGGGACGGTCTGACGAGCCTGCGCGCGCGGGCGGCGCTGAGCCCGTGGACGTGAGGTCCCGCGCGCCATCGGGGCCGCTCGGCCAGAGCCTCGGCCGCCGCTTCGCCGCGATGTCCTCGACCCATCCGAAGGCGAGGATCGCCACCGCGAGCAACGGCCAGACGAGCACCAGCGGCAGCACCGGATACGCCATGTCCACCAGATCACCGTGGGCGTACAGCGCGGGGACGTCGTAGAGCAGGTCGATGACCGGGAAGGTCGCCATGATGAGCAGGTTGTGCCAGAGATAGATCGTCACGGCGCGGTTGTTGGCGAGCGTGATCGTGGAGTCGAACCGCGCGAACCTGCCCGGGAGTTGCCGCCAGGACGGCGCGTACTGGAGCAGGATCACACAGAAGCCGAGCGACCAGGTCGCCTGCGCCAGCGGGATCTCGTCCAGATTCCAGCCCTCCTCGGTGAGATGCCCCGAGGCCCACCAGATCCCGAAGGCCATGACGAACGCGGCCAGCGAGACCGTGAGATACCGCGGCACCTTCGTGAACAGGCCGTCGTGGTGGGCAAAACCGAGAATCCAGCACGCGCCGTAGACCGCGAAGTCCGTCAGCGCCTCGCCGCTCTCGCCGGGGATCTCCACCAGACCGGTGCCGATGACGGCCGTCAGCGCCAGCGGCGCCGCCAGCGTCGCCCAGGGCACCCGCCGGAACGCCCACAGCAGCAGCGGGGACGCCAGCACGAACCAGAGATACGCGCGGATGTACCAGAGCGGCCCGACCGCCTGCTCCGCCCAGGACGTCTCCAGCAACCCGCCGTCGGCGCCGCTCTCCCACGGATACGGCGGCGCCCCGACCGGGAACAGATAGTTGGCCAGCCTGAGGAACCACCACACCCCCTCCTCCCTGACCGGCCGCCAGCCCATCGCGAAGATCATCGGAACGACGACCACCGCGAACGCCCACATCGGCGGCAGCAGCCGCCGTATCCGGCCCCGGACGACATCCAGCGACGGCCGGGCCAGCGAGCGCGCCATCAGTGAGCCCGCCAGCGCGAACATCACGCCCATGGACGGGAAGAGGATCGTCAGCCAGGCCCAGCCGAAGATGTGGTAGATCACCACACGTCCCAGCGCGACCGCCCGCAGCAGGTCGAGATAGCGGTCCCGGCCGGAGGGCCGTACGGCCGCCTCCGCTTCCGGTGCCTTGTGCCTGGCGCGCGGAACGCCCGTCGTGCCCAGGGGAACGCCGCTCATGCCACCGGCCTCCGGCTGTCGTCGCTCCGCCGGCCCGTGGTGGCCCCCGGCGCCTCCACCGCGCCCGTGCGGCGCAGCTTCTGCCAGCGCAGCCGGCCACCGGTGAGGGCCGTGATCCAGGACTGGAGCAGTACGACGTACATGAGTTGGCGGTAGAGGATCTGCTGGAGCGGCAGCGAGAGCAGATGGATCATGCGCTCGCCGTCCAGCCGGAAGGCGTACGCGGCACAGACCGCCTGCACGGCGAGCACACCCAGCCACGCCAGGACCGTGTTCCCCGTGGGGCCGAACACCAGCCCGTACAGCAGGAATACGTCGATGAGCGGCGCCAGCAGCGGGAACAGCACCATGAACAGCGAGACCAGCGGCAGTCCGACCCGGCCGAAGCGCCCCGACGGGCCGCTCTCGACCACCGCGCGGCGGTGCTTCCAGATCGCCTGCATCGTGCCGTAACTCCAGCGGTAGCGCTGGGACCACAGCTGCTGCACGGACTCCGGCGCCTCGGTCCAGGCGCGGGCCCGCTCCGCGTACACGACCCGCCAGCCGTCGCGGTGCAGGGCCATGGTGACGTCGGTGTCCTCGGCGAGGGTGTCCTCGCTCATGCCGCCGACCCGCTCCAGGGCCGTGCGGCGGAAGGCGCCGACCGCGCCGGGGATGGTGGGCATGCAGCCGAGCACGTCGTACATACGGCGGTCGAGGTTGAAGCCCATGACGTACTCGATGTGCTGCCACGCGCCGATGAGGGTGTCGCGGTTGCCGACCTTGGCGTTGCCCGCGACGGCCCCGACGCGCGGGTCGCCGAACGGCTGGACCAGCTCACGCACGGTCGATGGCTCGAAGACGGTGTCGCCGTCCATCATCACGACGAGATCGTGACTGGCGTGCGCCAGGCCGTTGTTGAGCGCGGCCGGCTTGCCGCCGTTGACCTGCCGCACGACATGGACGCCCGGCAGCCACATCGCCTCGACGATGTCCGCCGTACCGTCCGTCGACCCGTCGTCGATGACGATGACCTCGATCGGATGGTCGCTCTGCGTCAGGGAGCGGACCGTGCTGGCTATGCACTCGCGTTCGTTGTACGCGGGCACCAGCACCGTCACCGGTTCGGTGACCGGCTCTCCCCAACGGAAGCCGCGCCCGCGCACCTTGCGCGCGTGGGCGAAGGACAGCACCAGCATCAGCCCGAACCGTCCGATGACCAGCACACCGATCACGGCGAGACCGGCCACCAGCACGGTGGTGGTGCCCTCCGAGACGGCGACGGCGCCGACGAAGGCCTTGCCCTGGAGCAGTTCGACTCCGGAGGCGGGCGTGTGGGCGCTCGGGGCGCCAAGCGCCTCGGTGAGGTTGGTGAACTCGTACCCCCGCTCCTTCATCTGCGGCAGGAACGTACGCAGCGCGGTCACGGTCTGCGAGCGGTCGCCGCCGGAGTCGTGCATCAGGACGATGGAGCCCCGGGTGCCCTTCGGGGTGGCCCGGTCGATGATCGCGGAGACCCCGGGACGCTTCCAGTCCTCGCTGTCGGTGTTGTTGAGCACGGTGATGTAGCCGAGGCTGCCGATGTACTCGGTGACCGGCCAGGACTCGTCGTCCATCGCGTCGGCGAAGGAGGAGTACGGCGGCCGGAACAGCGAGGTACGGATACCCGCCGCGCCCGCGAGCACCAGCTGGTTCTGGGTCAGCTCCCAGTCGATCCGGGACCTGGACTGGTAGGCGAGGTCGGGGTGGTTGAAGGTGTGCAGGCCGATCTCATGGCCCTCGTCGACCATCCGCCGCACCAGGCCGGGATGGCGCGAGGCCATCGTGCCGGTGACGAAGAAGACGGCGTGCGCGTCGTACCGCTTCAGCTCGTCGAGGACCTTCGGTGTCCACTCCGGATCCGGTCCGTCGTCGAAGGTCAGCACGAGCTTGTGGTCGGGGACCCGTAGCGCCTTGGGCGTGGTCGTCCCGCGCGCGTCGATGACCGGTCCGCCCTTGAGGATCCGGTCCGGCACCTGCTCGGTGCCGGCCGGCGGGCGTACGCGATGGTCGGCCAGGATCTCGCTGTGTACGTAGCCCCGCAGCATCAGCATCGCGAGGAGGGCGACGAGAAGCAGTGAGGGAAGCAGATAGCGCATGGGCAGTCTGCGTCTGGCGACGCGCCCCGGTCTCCGTCTCTGCTTGTGCGACGGGGCCTGTCTGCCGGAAGAAGTCATGTGTTACTCGGCGCCTTCCGCGACTGCCTGCCGGCCGTCCTGTGTAACGGGTGAATCGGTCGGTGTGTCCGACGGGCTCGGTTCCGGTTCGGGGTCCGGTCCGGGGTCGACCGGGCCCGGGTCGGGATCACCGGTGCCGGGCTCGGGGTTGGGCTCCTCCGGTCCTGGACCGGGGTCGTCGGGGTCCGGCTGCGGCTTGGGGCCACCCGGTCGCGGGTCCGGGTCGGGCTTGTCGGAGACCGAGGCGGAGGGTTCCGGTTCGCCGGAGGGGACACCGCGGGCGTCGGACGTGGCCGGTGAGCCGGAGACGGAGTCCGAGGGGCTGGGGCCGGCGTCGTCCGCGCCCGGTGGGGCGACCACGGTGGGCCGTTCCTTCGGGGGCGGCTGTATCTCGACGTTCTGCGAGTCGCGTTTGTCGCTGACGCCGGGTATCCGGAGCAAGGGGGCGGTGGAGTTACCGCCGATCAGGGCCGCGACCAGGGCCACCGCGTAACAGGCACTGGCGATGGCCAGCACCCAGCCCAGACGCCGGAGTTTCTTGCTCCGACGGCCGCTGGCGTCGACGAAGACGGGCCCGTCGGAGCTGTCCGTGGCGCGTGCCGCGGGTATGCCGGTGATTTCCGTGGCCGGGCCTGGCAGCTCGGAGAGCTGCCGCCCCAGGCCGTCGAGCTCGACGGTGACGTCCATCGACTCATGCGTGTGCCCCTTTTGGGCATCTTCTCGCCAATTGTCCACTGCTGTACGCACATCCCCCCACAGGATTACCGGGTGCATACATGAAACTGGCTGAAATCCGGCCGTCGCCCGGGCCCCCACCCGAACCGAACGCCCCCCACCACTTGCACCCGGACCCAGAATGTAGCGCACGCTGACCAGGCCCGTGCCCACCCTTCACCAGTTGATAGGCATGTGTACATCTTCGTTGCCGAACGGCCGATCTTGAGGGAATCATTCCGGCCACCCGTCTCCTTCCGGTCACCGGGCGGCACGACAAAGGCCCCGCTGCCTGGGCAGCGGGGCCTTCGCCTCACATGGGGTGGTGGAGATGGCGGGAATCGAACCCGCGTCCAACGGTGCGGAACCAGGGCTTCTCCGAGTGCAGTTCGCTACGTTTTTACTCGGCCCCGGAGGTCACGCGAACAAGCCTCCGACAGGCCCAGTCACTGTTTGATTTCCCACCGTGTCCCGTGACCGAACGCGGTGGTTTAGTTCCCTAGTTGATGCCAGGATCCGGGTCGGGAACACTCCCGGGCTGACACTCCACGGAGTCTTCGCTAGCTGCTAATTAAGCAGCGAGAGCGAAGGTGGAGGAATCGCGCTTGGAATTGGCGATTATTGTTTGCGACATATGGTTAACGAGATCATTGCCGCTTCCTCGACTCGCTTCCCCTGCCTCGACATCCGCTGTCGAAACCGATCATCCCCATGTTGATTTTTCAAACGCCGTCCCTGCTCTGCGGGACAGCTCCCATCCTACGTGAACAGCACGGGACGGGGCCACCTTATTCCGCCCCGCCGGCCACGGGACGGTCAGGCCCACGGGGCGGTCAGGCCCGCTGACGCCGGCGGACGGCCGAGACCGCGCGCTCCGTCTCCCGCCGGTCCTGCTTCTCGCGGAGCGTCTGGCGCTTGTCGTACTCCTTCTTGCCCTTCGCCAGCGCGATCTCGATCTTGGCCCGGCCGCCCTTGAAGTAGAGAGCCAGCGGGACGATCGTGTGGCCGGATTCGTTCGACTTCTGCTCCAGCTTGTCGATCTCCATCCGGTGCATCAGCAGCTTCCGCTTCCGCCGAGCCGAGTGGTTGGTCCAGGTGCCCTGGGTGTACTCGGGCACATGCACGTTGTGCAGCCATGCCTCGTGGTCGTCGATCTGTACGAAGCCGTCCGCCAGGGAAGCGCGTCCCTGGCGCAGCGACTTGACCTCCGTACCCGTCAGCACGAGACCGCACTCGTAGGTGTCGAGAATGAGGTAGTCGTGCCGCGCCTTCTTGTTCTGCGCGACCAGCTTGCGCCCTGTGTCCTTTTCCTTAGCCATAGTGCGTTCATTTTCGCACTACGACCCACCCCCGAGGCCACTCAATACCGTGCGGGCCCGCTCCTGGGCCCGTTCGTCCACCACCAGGTCGGGAGTGATGCCCTTGTCGTCGACCTGGTGACCGGCCGGAGTGCGGTAGTGCCCGACGGTCAGCTCGGCCACGGAACCGTCCGGCAGCCGGCTCGGCATCTGTACGGAGCCCTTGCCGAAGGTCGGGGAACCGACCGTGATCGCCCGGCCGCGGTCCTGGAGTGCGCCGGTGACCAGCTCGGCAGCGCTCATCGTGCCGCCGTCGACGAGCGCCACCACGGGCCGCTCGGTGTCGCCGCCCGGGTCCGCGTACAGGGCCCGCTGCTCACCTCGTATGTCGTAGGTGGCGACCAGGCCGCCGTCCAGGAAGGCGGAGGCCGCCTGGACGGCCTCGGTGACCAGCCCGCCCGCGTTCCCCCTCAGGTCGAGCAGGACTCCGGTGCCTCTCGGCGCTTCCAGGACGGCGTTCCTGATCTGCTTGCCGGTGCCCTTGGTGAAGGCGGCGACCTTGATCACGAGCGCGCCGTCGGCGCCGGTCTCCAGCGTGACGGCGTCCGTACTGAGGCTGGCCCGGCGCAGCGTCTCGGTCCACTCGTGGCCGCCGCGCGCCAGACCGACGACGACGGTGGTGCCCGCGGAGGCGTCCTGGGGCCGGCCGGTGTCCTGGTCCTTGCCGTCGCCCCGCAGCAGCGCGACGACCTCGGTCACGGGGCGCGAGCCCACCGGCTCGCCGTCGATCGTACGGAGTATGTCGCCGGCCCTGATCCCGGCCAGTGCGGCGGGACCGCCCGGCTGGACCTTGCTCGCCGCGATCCGGCCGTCGGCCAGCCGCTTGGCGGAGAGGCCCACCCCGGTGTACTTGCCGTCGAGGGCCTGCTCGAACTCCTCGTACTCACCCTTGTCGTAGACCGCGCCCCAGCGGTCACCGCTGCGGCTGACGACGTCCTCGGCGGCCTCGGTGCCGGACTTGCCGTCGGCCATGGCCTCGGCGGCGGCCCGCGCGACTTCGTCCTTGTCGGCCGTGGAGGCGACGGAGCGCGTGCTTATGCGCTCGGCCTCCTCGTCCGCGCGAGGCAGCGAGCCCGTGGCCGCGGCGGTGGCGAGCACGCTCGCGAACAGCAAGGTCAGGGCCGCCCCGCGGTAGAACCCGTGGGGCCTGAGGCGATTTTCGTGGCCCGGCATGGCGACGAGTCTAGGACAACCCCCGGCGCCGCAGAGCGGCTTGGCGAGACGACGCCAGGGGCGATTGTCACACCTTGAGGTACTTGCGCAACACGACCGAAGCCGCAACCGCCGGCATGAGCAACCCGATCACCAACACCAGCGGGAGGATGGCCAGTACGGCGTCCCAGCCGATGAAGTTGATGAGCTGCATCTTCTCCTCGAGCGCGATTCCGCCGTCGATCAGGAAGTAACGCCCGGCGAGCAGAAGGACGCAGGCGACGACACCGCCGATCAGTCCGGCGAACGCGGCCTCCATGATGAACGGCATCTGGATGTAGAAACTCGACGCGCCCACCAGCCGCATGATGCCGGTCTCCCTGCGTCTGCTGAACGCGGACACCCGGACGGTGTTCACGATCAGCATCAGGGCAATGACGAGCATCAGCGCCATCACTCCGAGCGCGGCCACGTTCATACCCTGCATCAGGTTGAAGAGGTTCTCCAGGATGTTGCGCTGGTCCGCGACGGACTGCACACCGTCCCGGCCCTCGAAGGCGGTCGCCACCACCTTGTACTTCTCCGGGTCCTTGAGCTTGACCCGCAGCGACTCCTGCATCTGGTCCGGGGTGATCATCCCGGCGATGGGGGTCTCGCCGTACTGCTCGCGGTAGTGCTTGTACGCCTCGTCGGCCGTCTCGTGGTAGACGTCGTCGACGATGTCCATCTTCTTGAGATCGGACTCGATCGACTTCCGCTGGTCGGCGGTGGCCGGGCCCTTCTCGCACTTCTCGGTGGTCTCGGCGTCTCCCTTGTTGCAGAGGAAGATCGAGACGTTGACCTTGTCGTACCAGAAGTCCTTCATCACGCTGACCTGCTCGCGCATGAGCAGTGCGCCGCCGAACAGCGCGAGCGAAAGGGCTACGGAAATGATGACGGCGAACGTCATCGTCAGATTTCGGCGGAGACCGACGCCGATCTCCGACAGGACGAACTGGGCGCGCATGGCGTCCTTTCAGCTTTCGATGCTCTTCGCGTTGCTCAGTGCTGGTAGCCGTAGACGCCTCGCGCCTGGTCTCGCACGAGACGGCCCTTTTCGAGCTCGATCACACGCTTGCGCATCTGGTCGACGATGTTCTGGTCGTGGGTCGCCATCACGACGGTCGTGCCGGTGCGGTTGATGCGGTCCAGCAGCTTCATGATGCCGACGGAGGTCTGCGGGTCGAGGTTGCCCGTCGGCTCGTCCGCGATCAGCAGCATGGGGCGGTTGACGAAGGCCCGTGCGATCGCGACGCGTTGCTGCTCACCACCGGAGAGTTCACCGGGCATCCGGTCCTCCTTGCCGCCGAGTCCGACGAGATCGAGGACCTGGGGCACGGACTTGTTGGTCTCCCCACGGGACTTGCCGATGACCTCCTGCGCGAACGCCACGTTCTGCATGACGGTCTTGTTCGGCAGCAGGCGGAAGTCCTGGAAGACCGTGCCGAGTTGGCGGCGCATGCTCGGCACCTTCCAGTTCGACAAGCGCGCGAGGTCCTTGCCGAGGACATGCACCATGCCGTGGCTGGCGCGCTCCTCACGCAGGACGAGCCGCAGGAAGGTCGACTTGCCGGAGCCCGAGGAGCCCACCAGGAAGACGAATTCGCCCTTCTCGATTTCGAGGGACACATCGCGCAGGGCGGGTCGGTTCTGCTTCGGATAGGTCTTGGAGACGTTGTCGAATCGGATCACGGGTGCACCACGGTCGGCCGGGAGTAGGTGAGCGAGACCTTACGCGAACCGGCCGGGGCCGCGCAGTCGGCCGCCGGGGTTGGTCCGGGCTTGGGTGATTTATCACGGCTGCCGGCCGCCCGCCACCGGGGACGGACCGGGTGCGATCCGACGGGGCGCGCCGAATCGAGCGAGAGCTGGCACAGTGGTACGGGGAACGGTCGCGTTTCCCGGAGCGTTGGGCGCAGTGAGAGTGACCGCGGCTCCGCGGCGCGGGAGGAGGAGAGCGCATGACCTTTGATCGGCTGGTGTGCGCCAACTGCGCGGGACCCGTCAGCGAGGGCCGGTGCCATGTGTGCCGTGCGAACAGGCAGCGGCTGGAGCAGGAGGGCCCCTTCGGCGGTCTGAGCCCGGTGGCGCTGCTGACCCTGCTGGTGGTGCTGATAGCGGCGGTGGCGCTGGTGGCGGTGGGGCATCAGACGGCCTGAGCCGTCCCCGAGCACAAGGAAGGGCCCGGACACCGAGTGGGTGTCCGGGCCCTTCCGTACGTACGGGATGGCTCAGGCGGCCGTGGCGCGGCTGCCGACCAGACGCGGGAGCATCCGGAAGCCGATACCGCCGGCGATCATGGTCGCGGCACCGATGATCAGGAACGTGGTCTCGGCGGCGCCGGTCTCCGCCAGCTCCTCCTTGGCCTCGCCCTGCTCGACCGGCTGCGAACCGGCGTTGTCGGTGTCCGTGCCGCCGGTGCTGCTGCCGGCGCCACCTGCGGTCTGACCCTCGTCGGTGCCACCGCTCTGGCCTTCAGCGGCTCCGCCGTCAGCGCCACCATCGGCACCGCCGTCGGCACCGCCGTCAGCACCGCCGTCGGCGCCACCGTCAGCACCGCCATCGGCGCCACCGTCAGCACCGCCATCGGCGCCACCATCGGCACCGCCATCGGCTCCACCGTCAGCACCGCCGTCAGCACCGCCATCGGCACCACCGTCAGCGCCGCCATCGGCACCGCCGTCGGCACCGCCGTCAGCGCCACCATCGGCTCCACCGTCGACACCGCCGTCAGCACCGCCATCGGCACCGCCGTCAGCGCCACCATCGGCTCCACCGTCAGCACCGCCGTCAGCGCCACCATCGGCACCGCCGTCGACACCACCATCGGCTCCGCCGTCGACACCACCATCGGCTCCGCCGTCGACACCGCCCGGGTCGCCCCCACCGATGTCGGCTCCACCGTCAACACCGCCGGGGTCGCCCCCGCCGTCGGCGCCGCCATCCGTGTCCCCGAGGCCGAGACCGACGTCCAGGCCGTCCTCGTTGACGTCCGCGTTGGCGCTGAGGCCACCGACATTGACATCGATGCCGACGGCCGAAGCGGCGCCCGCGGCGGTCAGCGAAGCACCGGCGGCGATCACGGCGCCGGCGGCTATCCGCGCTACGCGGATCCGCGTCTTCTTGGTCATGTGCTTGCTACCCCCAGTAGCTAATCGTGAGTGGTGCAGCGTCCGGGGCCGGCCGGTTGGAAGACCGCGTGTACAGGTCCCCCGATCACACACGCCCCAGAAATACGCATGCCGCGCGTCACCTTTCCGAGTTTTTGCATAAGCGTCAAGGTCGTTGCGCGTGCGATGCCCGGATTAAAGCCAGTTGTCCGCCGGGCGCGGGGCAACTGTGACACAAACGGGAACTACCGCCTCCTGAACGGCAGTTCCTTTGTCGACAAAGCGAGTCCCTTGCCAACAGGCCGAGTTGGCCTCTGACAAGGGACGTAGCCGCCGGGAAGTGCTTAGCGTTCCTGCTGCTTGCGCCAGCGAATTCCGGCTTCCAGGAAGCCGTCGATCTCGCCGTCGAGCACGCCCTGGGGATTGCCCACCTCGAACTCCGTACGGAGGTCCTTGACCATCTGGTACGGGTGCAGGACGTACGAACGCATCTGGTTGCCCCACGAGTTGCCGCCGTCGCCCTTGAGGGCGTCCATCTTGGCCTGCTCCTCCTGACGGCGGCGTTCGAGCAGCTTCGCCTGAAGGACGTTCATGGCGCTGGCCTTGTTCTGGATCTGCGAGCGCTCGTTCTGGCACGAGACCACGATGCCGGTGGGGATGTGCGTGATGCGGACCGCGGAGTCCGTGGTGTTGACGCCCTGACCGCCGGGACCCGACGCGCGGTAGACGTCCACGCGCAGCTCGGTCTCGTCGATCTCGACGTGGTCGCTGGACTCGACGACGGGAAGCACCTCGACGCCCGCGAAGGAGGTCTGACGGCGCCCCTGGTTGTCGAACGGCGAGATACGGACCAGCCGGTGGGTGCCCTGCTCGACGGAGAGGGTGCCGTAGGCGTACGGCGCCTTCACGACGAAGGTGGTCGACTTGATGCCGGCCTCTTCCGCGTACGACGTCTCGTAGACCTCGGTCGGGTAGTTGTGCCGCTCCGCCCAGCGGATGTACATGCGCTGGAGCTGCTCGGCGAAGTCCGCCGCGTCGACGCCGCCGGCCTCGGCCCGGATGTTGACGAGGGCCTGCCGCTCGTCGTACTCGCCGGACAGGAGGGTGCGGACCTCCATCTCGTCGAGCGCCTTCTTCACCGCGACGAGTTCGGCCTCGGCCTCGTGCCGGGCGTCGGCGTCGTCCTCGCTCTCGGCCAGCTCGAACATCACCTCGACGTCGTCGATCCGGCCCCGGAGCGCCTCGGTCTTGCGCAGCTCGGCCTGGAGGTGCGACAGCTTGCTGGTGATCTTCTGCGCCGCCTCCGGGTCGTCCCAGAGGGACGGCGCCGCCGCCTGGTCCTCCAGGACGGCGATCTCCGCCCTCATCTTGTCGAGGTCAAGGACGGCCTCGATCGACCCCATGGTCGAGGAAAGGGACTTCAGCTCTTCGGATACATCGACGACTGCCACGGACCCAGCCTAACGGCTGACCGGTGAAACCCCGCCGCCGCTCCCGCCGCCGCCCCACGAGGCCCGGCCGGCACCGGCCGCGAGGGCCCACGGGCGGCTACGGGACGGGCGCCGCCGACCTGGTGCTGTCGCCGGGGGTGGGCTCCGCGCCGTCGCTGCTCGTCGCCAGCCAGCCGCCGACGCCGAGGACGGCGATCAGCAGGGCGGCCGTCACACCCAGCGTGATACGGCGTTTGCGTACCGCCTCCGCCTTGTGCCGGGCCGATCCGGGCCTGCGCTGGCCGGCCGCGCGCGGGGCCCTGGCCGTACCGCGCGCACCGCCCGCCAGCTCGTCGGGGCCCGGGACGCGCATGCTCGTGTGGGTGTCGCGGTTGGAGTCGGGGGCCGCTCCGGGGACGAGCGGTACGGCGCCCCGGCGGCGCGGCTGCTCGGCCGGCGCCGGCCGCTGTTCGTCGGCGTCCTGGTAGGACCGTTCCTCCTCGGTCGGCTCGGCGTCCGGCTCGTCCACCTCCAGGGAGGGGATGCCGGCGAGCTGCGGAAGCTGCTCGCGGAGCCGGGCCGCCAGCTCGGAGGCGCGCAGCCGGGAGGCCGGGGCCTTGGCCAGGCACTGGACGAGGAGCTGCCACAGCTCGTCGGGGATGCCGGGCAGCGGTACGACGGTCTCGGTGACATGGCGGCGCAGGACGGCGCCGGGGTGGCCGCCGCCGAAGGGCGTGAAGCCGGCGAGCAGCTCGTACAGGACCGTCGCGAGTGCGTAGATGTCGACGGCGGCGCGCGGTGGCAGGCCCTCGACGATCTCGGGCGCCAGATAGTCGGGGGTGCCGATGATCCTGGTCGCCTTCGTACGGCGGGGGGTGTCGATCAGCTTGGCGATGCCGAAGTCGGTGAGCAGCGCGGGGTGCGAGCCGCCGGGGCCGATGGGGCCCTCCATGTCGAGCAGGATGTTCTCCGGCTTGACGTCGCGGTGGACGACTCCGGCGGCGTGCGCGGCGGCGAGGCCGTCGGCGACATCGGCGACGACGGCGACCGCGGCCTCGGGGGCGAGCCGGCGTTCGCGGTCGAGACGGGTGCGCAGGTCGGTGCCCCGCACCAGCTCCATGACGAGGGCCAGGTCGTTGCCGTCCACGACGAGGTCGCGGACGGCCACCACGCGCGGGTGGTCGAGTCCGAGCAGCGCGGTGCGCTCCTGGACGAAGCGCCCGACCAGCTCCTGGTCGGAGGCGAGGTCTTCGCGCAACAGCTTGATGGCGACGGGCCCTTCGGGTCCCTCGCCGAGCCACACCGTGCCGGCGCTGCCCCGCCCCAGGATCTGATGGGCGGTGTACCGGCTGCCGATATTCCGTGCCAAGACTGCTCCCTCAGCGGCTGGCTTTGCCCATCAAAGTACGCGGGTATCGGGGTGTTGAGTGCCCGGTACCGCGGCAACGTTCACTTCTACGGGGGAATTGATCCCGCGGGAATCGACAAAGCGACAGAAGCGACCGATCCGTGCCGGGCGCCGGTGGGGGACCCCGCCGGCGCCGGTGTTCGGCAGGATCAGGGGGTGGTTCCGGAGTCCGAACCACCGAACTCGGAGACCCAGTCCGAGACCGTGTTGTACGAGTCCTTGATCGCCTGCCAGTAGCTCTTGCCCTGGCCGATCCAGTCCTGGAGCGGGGTCAGCTCCCAGATCAGCCAGCTGGCCACGACGAGCAGGATGATCGTGAACAGGCACCCCTTGAGGCATCCGAGGCCGGGGATCCGCATCGGGTTGGCGCTGCGCTGCCGGGGCTGGCGCGGTGCGGGCGGCTGAGGCGGCTGGGGCGCGGGCTGCTGCGGGGGCGCGTACCGCTGCTGTTGCTGCTGCGGGGGTGGTGAGTAGCGCTGCTGCTGGGGCTGATGAGGCTGGTGGGACTGCGGCGGGTACGGCTGCTGCTGCGGGGCCCGCTGTTGCCGGCGCTGGGACGGCGGGGGCTGCTGGCCCTGGGGCCGCTGGGGCCGGCGCCTGAGCGGGTCCTGGCTCGGGTCCAGGTACTGGACCTGGGTCTGCTCGTTGCGGTCGCGCGCGGCCCTGAGCTGGTTCTGCCAGGGGTGCGGGTCCTCGGGACCGGGGCCGCCGGGACCGCCGGGGCCACCGGGACCGCCCGCGCCGACCGGCATGACCGACGTCGGGTCGGCCGAGCCCGGCGCGTTCGGCGCGTTCGTCGGCAGGACGCTGGTGGCGGCGGCCGGGTCGTACGATCCCGCGTTGCTCGGCAGGACCTGCGTCGGGTCGGCGGCGCCGGGCTCACCGGGCACGGTGGTGGGCGACGGGTCGGGCGCCAGCAGGGCGCCCACGCCCATCGCGGCGTTGATCTGGGCGGAGTTCGCCTGCGCGCCGACACCGGAGGCGACGGTGCGCAGGCCCCGGGCGAGATTGACGGCGCTGGGCCGCTCGTCCGGCTCCTTACGGAGGCAGCGCTCTATCACCGTCCACAGCGGTTCGGGGACGTTGGACGGCCGGCGGGGCTCCTCGCTGAGGTGGCGGTGGAGCACTTCCAGGGCCGTACCGCCCGCGAACGGCGGACGGCCGGTGACCAGCTCGTACAGCAGGATGCCCGCGCCGTAGACGTCCACGGCGGAGGTCTGCGGGCGGCCCTCGGCGGACTCCGGCGCGACGTACGCGGGCGTGCCGACGAACTCGTGCGTCCGCGTCAGTCCCGGGGAGTCGGCGAGCCGGGCGATACCGAAGTCGGTGAGCATCGGGTGCAGCTGGTCGCCGTCGTCCTTCAGGAGGACGTTGGCGGGCTTCAGGTCACGGTGTACGACGCCGTCGGCGTGGCTGGCGGCCAGCGCGTCCGCGATCTGGGCCGTGAGCAGCGAGGCCGCGATCGGGCTGAAGGGGCCGTTCTGGCGCAGGTAGTGGTGCAGGTCGGGGCCCTCGACCAGATCCATGACGAGGGCCAGGAGGTCACCCTCGACGACCAGGTCACGGGTCCGCACGATGTTGGGGTGGGTGAGCCGGAGCAGGACGGAGCGCTCGCGCAGGAAGCGCATCACCACGTCCGCGTCGTTCGCCAGCTCCTCCTTGAGGACCTTGATCGCGACGGTCTCACCGGGCTGCCCGGCCACGGCGGCCTCGGCTCCGGCGGTCTCCCGCTGCCGGGCGCGCCAGACGGTGCCCGTGGCGCCGCGCCCGATGGGCTCCTCCAGGAGGTACTTGCTGCCTACCGGCCGCACGTCACGCTCTCCCTGCTGCTGGTGGTCCTTGCATGGCCCCGGGCCCGCCCGGGTGTCCGACCCACTTTAGAGGTCCCGCGCGGGTTGTCGTCGCGGTCGTGTTCGAGAACAGGACGCGAGCGTCCTGCGGATGGTTGCCCTGTACGCGTACCCGCAGGGGCCACGGATGATCCCAACCCGTTCTCAACCATGCACTTTTGCACGCACAGCCGACCATTCAAGATCACTTCCCCCTGGTTCGTGGGCGTGTTGTCGGTGGCAGGTGCGAAGATGCCATGCAGCACTCGATGTGTGGGGTCGTTCGCTCACCGTCCGTGCCGACCTGTACCGGACGATGTGTCGGTGCCGGGTGGGGGGATTCACACAGGGCAGCACCCCTGCCGGGCACCCCGCGCAGAAGGGACCGCTGACGGCGATGCAGATCCGGCTGACCGTCCTCGCGCCGCGCAGCGGCCATCCCGCGGGGCGCGCGTGCGACGTGCTCGTGACCGCCCCGGCGGGGACGGCCCTCGCGGCCGTCGCCTCCGGTCTGGCCACGGCCGTCGCCGGCCCCGACGTCTCGGGCGCCGTCGTGCTGTACGCGGGGCGGGAGCGGCTGGACGCGCAGCGCCGCACCCTGGGCGAGCCACCGCTGGTGGACGGCGCCGTGCTGTCCCTGCACGTCCCCGGCGAGGACGACGCGCCGACCGACGACGTCCCCGCCCAGCTCCATGTGGTCGCGGGCCCGGACGCGGGCGGGGTGCATCTGCTGCACGGCGGCCAGGTCAGGATCGGCCGCTCGGCGGACGCCGACGTACCGCTCGACGACCCGGACGTCTCACGGCTGCACTGCTCGGTGACGGTGGCCGATGACGGCCATGTCTCGGTCGCGGACCTGCATTCCACGAACGGCACCACCCTCGAAGGCGTACGGGTCGGTGCCCGGCCGGTGCCGCTCCCGGCCGGCGCCCTGCTGCGGCTGGGCGAGTCCGCGGTGCGGCTGACCTCGGGCGGCCGGATGCCGGCCCTGGCGACCGCGCCGGACGGCGAGGGCCATCTGCGGATCGCACGCGGGGACGGCGCGGCCGGTGGCAAGGACGGCGGGAGCGACGGCGCGGGAGGCGCGCGTACGGGCTCCGGCGCGGCGGCGGGGACGTACGGCGGCCCGCGATCGGGCCAGGAGGCCGCGTCGTACGGATCGGGCACCCCGGGCGGGCGGACGGTCCACGCGTACACACAGGGCGGTCAGGGCGGTCAGGGCGGTCAGGGGCATGGCGGCCAGGGCGGCCCGGCCGTCACGCCGCGCGTGCCCGATCCGCGCACCCCCCGCTCGGACGCGGACACCCGGTACGGCGACGCGCTGTACGCGCCGGTGCCCGGCGCCGGGCGGCCCGCGCACGACCGGGCCGACAGCGACGAGACGCACGACGGGACCGACGACGGCCCCCAGGGACACAGCCGTACGCCGGGCTCCCGCCGCCAGGGCACACCCATGCGCGGCACGGAGCTGCCCGAGAGCCCCGGCAGGCGGCGCGGCGGCATAGGGGCGTGGGCCCGGCGGCTGGCCGGCGGTCGCGACGAGGAGTTCCCCGACGGCGACGAGGGCGCCCCGGCGACCGCCGCGCGGCCCCGGGGGCGCGCGCCCCTGGACGACACCTGGCCGGATCCCGCCTCCGTACTGATGACGGCGCTCGGCCCCGGCCCCCGGCTCTGGGAGCGCGGCCCCGGCCATCCGGAGTCGCTCGTCGTGCGTCTCGGCACGACGGAGCGCCCGGCGCCCGACGGCACCGGCCCGCTGCCCCCGGTCCCCGTGACCGTCAGCCTGCGGGAGGCCGGTTCACTCGGTCTGGCGGGTCCCAGGGAGCGGTTGACGGGTATCGCCAGGTCGGCCGTGGCGCAGCTCGCCGCGCTGCACTCCCCCGCCGATCTGGAGATCGTGCTGGTCAGCGCCGACCGGAACAGAAGCGTGGAGCAGCGCAGGCGCGACTGGGGCTGGCTCGGCTGGCTGCCGCACGTGCGGCCGGCCCATGGCCAGGACTGCCGGCTGCTGCTGGCCTACGACCGGGACCAGGCCGCCGCGCGGCTGGGCGAGCTGACGCGCCGGCTGGACGACGGGCCGCTCGGCACGGGGTGGGCGTCGGCGGGCGCCAGGTCCGTCGCGGAGGCCGCCGGGCGGTACGAGGGGTCGGCCACCGTGGTGGTCGTGGACGGCGATCCCGGCTCCGCCGCGCTGCGCGAGACCGCCGCGCGGCTGGCGGGCGCCGGTTCGGTGGCCGGTGTCCATGTGATCTGTCTCGCCGAGACCCCGGCGGCGTCGCCCCTCTCCCCGGTCGCCGCGACGTACGAGACGGCGTGCGCCGCTTCGGTGGCCTTCCGTGAGTGCGGGGCGGTGGCCCTGCTGAGCGGTGATGTGGCCACGGCGCTGCGGCTGTTGCGTACGACGGTGGGGCAGCCCGCCGGGCACGGCACGGTCGCGACGGTGGACGCGGTGTCCGTGGCGTGGGCCGACCGTTTCGGCCGGGCGCTGGCTCCCCTTCGTACGGAGGCGGGCAGCGCGGCGGCCTCGGGCCGGAGCAGGCAGGCGGCGGCGCTGCCCCGGTCGGCGCGGCTGCTGGACGAGTTGGGGCTGGCGCGGGCGACTCCCGCGTCGCTGATGGCGCGCTGGGCGTCGGCGGCGGGCGGTACGACGGTGCTCGGCACGGGGCCGCACGGCCCGGTGACGGTGGATCTGGTGGAGGAGGGCCCGCATCTGCTGATCGAGGGGCCGGCGGGCAGTGGCCGCTCCGAGCTGCTGCGCGCGGTCGCGGCCTCTCTCGCCGCCGGCTGCCGCCCGGACAGGCTGGGGCTGCTCCTGGTGGACGGCGCGGGTGGTGAGCGCGGCGAGGGGCTGGCGGCCTGTACGGAGCTGCCGCATGTGACCGAGCATCTGGTGGCCTCGGACCCGATCCTGATGCGGGAGTTCGCGCAGGCGCTGGGCGCCGAGCTGAAGCGGCGCGCGGAGGTGCTGGGGCGGCTGGACTTCGCCGAGTGGCACAACAGACGTGAGGTCGCGGAGCGGATGGTGGGCCAGCGCGCCCCGAGCCCGGCCGAGCAGCGGGGCACGCAGGGCGCGGGGATGCCCGGCCAGTCGCCCACCGGTGGTACGAGCGGCGCGAGCGCGGGCGCGCGCGGCGGTACGGGCGGTGCGACGGGCTCGGCCGGCTCGGGCGGCTCGGGCGGTACGGGCGCAGGCTCGGGCGGCACCCTGGGCGGCAGCACCGTCCGGCTGCGCCAGACCGCCTCCCGTACGCGCGGCGAGCCCGGCCCCGGCCCCGTACTCCCCCGGCTCATCGTCCTCGTCGACGACTACGACGCCCTGGTCGCGCCCGCGCTGGGCAGTCCGGGCCGCCCGGCGGCCGGTTCGGTCGTCCGGGCCCTGGAGGCCGTCGCCCGCGACGGCGAGCGCCTCGGGGTCCATCTGGTCGCCACGTCCGCCCGCCCGGAGCGGACGTCGGAGACGGAGCTGGCGTCCCGGACCCGGCTGCGGGTGGTGCTGGACACACCGCCGGCCGCGCCCGCCCCGGACGATCCGCTGCCGGGCCGCGGCAGGCTCGGGCATCCGGACGGCCGGGTGACGCCGTTCCAGGGCGGCCGGGTGACCGGCCGTATTCCGCGTACGGCGACACAGCGACCCACGGTCGTCCCGCTGGAGTGGGAGCGCATGGGTGATCCGCCGGCCCGTCGGCCGGTGCGCGAGCTGGGCAACGGGCCGACGGATCTGGCCCTGCTGGCAAGTGCCCTGGAACGGGCGGCCCGTTCGGTGTCCGCGATGCCGGTGGGACCCCTGGGTCGTGTCTGACGGTAACCGTCGGCGGGGCGCCGACCCGGCGGCCACCCCGTCGCCGCCGGTGGCCGAAAGCGGACATCCTGCGGTGGCGGCCGGTATTGGTCCAGACCTCGGCAGGTCACCATGCCTTCACATCTCTGAAATTACCCCTACGTCCGTAAACGACGTCACGAGCCCATCACGATCTTCGATTTGAAGCCCAGGACAGTATTGCGGCCTACGGTCACTGCGCGTAGGACTTACCGCACGGGACAAGGACGGCGTCGTCAGCTCGCTCGGGGCGCCGGTCCGCATGCGTAATCATGCGTCAAGATCCGCACGCTCGATGGAGAGACGGGGCAGTCATGCGTACAACTCTTAATGGCCGCAAGGCATTTGGAGCAGGAGCACGTTCAGCGGCACGGGGATCACACAGAGCGGCGGTGGCGGCCGTGGTCGTCGGCGCCGTGGTGCTCACCGGCTGTGGTGGCGACTCCGAGGACAAGTCGGACGGTGGGAGCGAGAGCAAGAAGCCCGCGAGCACGGTCGAACTGCCCAAATTGGACGGCGAGAAGATCCAGGTCGCCGCGGTGTGGACCGGCCCCGAGCAGGCCAACTTCACCAAGGTCCTGGACGAGTTCGAGAAGCGGACGGGTGCGACGGTCACGTTCGTCCCCGCGCAGGACCCGATCGTGAACTTCCTCGGCACCAAGATCGCCGGCGGCAGCCCGCCCGATGTCGCGATGCTCCCGCAGGTCGGCGCGATCACGCAGGCCGTGGAGAAGAAGTGGGCCAAGCCGGTCGGCCCCGAGGCCAAGGCGCAGCTGGCGAAGAACTACGGCAAGGGCTGGCAGGACCTCGGCGCGGTCGACGGCGAGCAGTACGGCGTGTACTACAAGGCGGCCAACAAGTCGCTGGTCTGGTACAACAACACCGCCTTCGAGAACGCGGGCGCGGCCGAGCCGAAGACCTGGAAGGAACTGCTGACGACCGCCGACACCATCTCGGCGTCGGGCGTCACCCCGGTCTCCGTCGGCGGCGCCGACGGCTGGACGCTCACCGACTGGTTCGAGAACGTCTATCTGTCGCAGGCCGGTCCGGAGAAGTACGACCAGCTGGCCAAGCACGAGATCAAGTGGACGGACCCGTCGGTGGCCACCGCGCTGACGACGCTCGCCGAGCTGTGGGGCAAGCCCGCCCTGATCGCCGGCGGCGCGGACGGCGCGCTCCAGACCGAGTTCCCCGCCTCCGTCACCCAGACCTTCACCGGCGGTGACGTCCCGAAGGCGTCCATGGTCTTCGCCGCGGACTTCGCCGGTGTGAATGTCACCGAGGCCGGTGCCAAGGTCGGCACGGACGCCAAGGTCTTCCCGTTCCCGGCCGTCGGCGCCGACTCCCCCGTGGTGACCGGTGGCGACGCGGCCGTGGCGCTCACGGACAGCAAGGGCGCGCAGGCGCTGCTGACCTTCCTGGCGTCCACGGACGCCGCGCAGATCCAGGCGGAGCTGGGCGGCTTCATCTCGCCGAACAAGGCCCTGGACGGCAAGGCGTACCCGAGCGACGTGCAGCGTGACATCGCCAAGGCGCTCATCGACGCCGGTGACGACTTCCGCTTCGACATGTCGGACCAGATGCCGCAGTCGTTCGGCGGTACGCCCGGCAAGGGCGAGTGGAAGGCCCTCCAGGACTTCCTGAAGAACCCGAAGGACGTCAAGGGCGCTCAGCAGCAGCTGGAGTCGGACGCCGCCAAGGCATACAAGAGCTGACGCGGTGAAGTCGGCGACAACAGGGGGCACCGGCACCACGGTGCCGGCGCCCCCGTCCCCCACCGGGGGGAAGCGCAAGAGCGTGACGGGCACACGTAAGGGTCTCGCGGTGGCGTTCCTGCTGCCCGCGCTGATCCTGCTGGGCGCGCTCGTGGTCTACCCGATCGGGTTCTCCGTCTACAGGTCGTTCCTCGACCAGTCCGGCGACAATTTCGCGGGCTTCGACAACTACGTGGAGATATTCACCGAGGACACCATCCGGACCGCCATCAAGAACAACTTGATCTGGGTGGTGGTGGCCCCGACGGTCGCCACCGCGCTCGGTCTGATCTTCGCCGTACTCACCGAACGGGTGCGCTGGGGAACGGCGTTCAAGCTGATCGTCTTCATGCCGATGGCGATCTCGATGCTCGCCTCGGGCATCATCTTCCGGCTGGTGTACGAGCAGGCTCCGGAGCGCGGCATCGCCAACGCCGTCGCCGTGGGCGTGCACGACACCTTCTCCGAATCGGCCGGCTATCCCAAGGCCCGGCCGCTGCCGGTGCATCCGCTGAAGGCGGGCGACGCCAAGGGGTCCTTCGTCACCAAGGCGCCGGTCTCGGCGGGCACTCCGGTGCTGCTGCCGCTGGTCGGCGTACCGGCCGACAAGATGCCGTCCGACGCCGCACCGGCCAAGGTGGGCGAGAGCGGCGGCGACGAGATCACCGGCACCGCCTGGCTGGACTTCACCAAGGGCGGCGGCGGCAAGCCCAATGTCGTCGACCCGAAGGAGCTGGGCCTCGGCGGGCTCAAGATCGAGGCGGTCAAGGACGGCAAGGTCGTCGCCTCGGCGAGCGCGGCGTCGGACGGTACGTTCACCCTGCCGGCCTCGGCCGACGGAGCCGTGCTCCAGCTGCCCGAGAGCAACTTCAGGGAGCCGTACAACGGCGTGGACTGGCTCGGCCCGTCCCTCGTCACCCCCGCGATCATCGGCAGCTATCTGTGGATGTGGGCGGGCTTCGCGATGGTGCTGATCGGCGCCGGTCTCGCGAGCATGCCGCGTGAACTCCTGGAGGCCGCGCGGGTCGACGGCGCGAACGAGTGGAACGTGTTCCGCCGGATCACCGTGCCGCTGCTCGCACCGGTCCTGGCCGTCGTCATGGTCACCCTGATGATCAATGTGCTGAAGATCTTCGACCTGGTGCTGATCATCGCGCCGGGCTCGTCCCAGGACGACGCGAACGTGCTGGCGCTCCAGCTCTACCGCTCGTCGTTCGGCACGGACGCCAACGTCGGTGTGGGCAGCGCGATCGCCGTATTCCTCCTGCTGCTCGTGATCCCGGTGATGCTCTTCAACATTCGCCGGATGCAGAAGGAGAACCGCCGATGAGTACGACTGACACAGCGCGGCCGGCGAAGCGGCCCGCGCCGGCCGACACGGCGGCCAAGCCGAAGCCGTCCCTGCCCGCCCGTATCGCGGCGAGGGCGGGCGGCGGGGTCGTCCAGGTCTTCCTCATCCTGGTCGCCCTGTTCTGGATGATGCCGACCATCGGTCTGCTGATCTCCTCGCTGCGCGGCTCGTCGGACATCGCGGCGAGCGGCTGGTGGGAGGTCTTCACCAAGCCGGCGCAGCTCACCACCGAGAACTACTCGGAGCTGCTGGCCAACGACATCATCACCAACTCGCTCTGGTCCACGGTGATGATCACGGTCCCGTCGACCCTGCTGGTCGTGGTGATCGGCTCGCTCGCCGGATACGCCTTCGCGTGGATGGAGTTCCCGGGCCGCGACTGGTGGTTCATGCTCGTCGTCGGTCTGCTGGTGGTCCCGGTCCAGGTCGCGCTGATCCCGGTCTCCGAACTCTTCGGTGAGATCGGGATCTTCGAGACGACGTTCGGCGTGGTCATGTTCCACGTCGCGTTCGGGCTGCCCTTCGCGATCTTCCTGCTCAGGAACTTCTTCGCGGAGATCCCCCGGGAGCTGCTGGAGGCGGCCCGGCTCGACGGCGCGGGCGAGATCCGGCTGTTCACCCGGGTCGTGATGCCGCTCGGCGGTCCCGCGATCGCCTCGCTCGGCATCTTCCAGTTCCTCTGGGTCTGGAACGACATGCTGGTGGCCCTGATCTTCGCGGACTCCGAGAATCCGCCGATCACGGTCGCACTCCAGCAGCAGGTACGGCAGTTCGGCAACAACATCGATGTGCTGGCGCCCGGCGCCTTCCTCTCGATGATCATCCCGCTGGCGGTCTTCTTCCTGTTCCAGCGGCAGTTCGTCTCGGGGGTCATGGCGGGGGCGGTCAAGTAGGGCCGCTTCGGGCATCCGTTCGACGGGAAAGTACGCCAAAAGGGGCGGGCCGGTTCAACTACCGGCCCGCCCGGCGTATTTGTCCCCCGTATGCCACGTCTGGCGTAACCCGGTCACTCCATCGGCCGTTCCCGAGCCATGGCCCGGTTCAGCATCATCGTCCCCGCGTACAAGGTCCAGGCGTACTTGCAGGAGTGTCTGCGGTCGGTGCTCGACCAGACCTACGAGGATTTCCAACTCATCGCCGTGGACGACGGATCACCCGACGCCTGCGGGGCGATCATCGACGAGACCGCCGCCGCCGACCCGCGCGTGGTCGCCGTCCACCTCGCGGAGAACGAGGGCCTCGGCCCCGCCCGTAACGCCGGGATGGCCCACGCCACGGGCGACTATCTGATCTTCCTGGACGGCGACGACACCCTCACCCCCGGCGCGCTCCAGACCATCGCCGACCGGCTGAAGGAGACGGACGGCCCCGACGTCCTGGTCTACGACTACGCCCGTACGTACTGGTCCGGCGAGGTCGTCCGGAACATCCTCTCCGACCTCCTCGACGAGAGCGGCCCCGCCTCGTTCCGGCTCACCGACCGGCCGGACCTGCTGAGGGTGCTGATGGTCGTCTGGAACAAGGCGTACAGCCGCGAGTACATCGCCCGCCAGAACTTCACCTTCCCGCCGGGCTACTACGAGGACACGCCCTGGACCTTCCCGGTCCTGATGGCCGCCGACTCGATCACCACGCTCGACCGGGTCTGCGTGCACTACCGGCAGCGGCGCCAGGGCAACATCCTGTCCACCACCAGCCGCAAGCACTTCGACATCTTCGACCAGTACGACCGGGTCTTCGCGTTCATCGACTCCCGCCCGGCCCTGGACGCCTGGCGGCCGGTGCTGTTCCGGCGGATGCTCGACCACTTCTCCAAACTCGTCGCCGTACGGGGGCGGTTGCCGCGCCGCAGCCGCCCCGAGTTCTTCCGCCGGGCCCGCGCCCACCACCGCCGCCACCGCACCCCGGGCTCCGCGCCACTGCTGCGGGCCCGGCTGCGCCACACCCTGCTGCGGTTCGGCGCCCACCGCACGTACCGCGCCCTGTGGACCGCGCAGCGCGCCCAGTTGGGCGCCCGGCAGATCGCCACGGCCCTCGGCCGGGCCGTGCGCGCCGGGGCACTGCATCTGCACTACCGGCTCCAACGGTGCCTGCCCGTACGGGAGAACAGGGCGGTCTTCGCGGCGTACGACGGCCGGGGGTACGCGTGCAACCCGGCGGCCATCGAGGAGAAGGTGCGCGAACTCGCCCCGCACATCGGCACGTCGTGGATCGGCCGCGCCGAGTACCACCACACCGTGCCCACCGCCACGCGCAAGCTGCGCCCCGGCAGCTTCGGCTACTGGACGGCCCTCGCCCGTGACAAGTACCTCGTCAACAACGTCAACTTCGACCGCCGTCTGGTCAAGCGCCCGCAGCAGATCCTCCTCCAGACCCACCACGGCACGCCGCTGAAATCCATGGGCCTCGACCTCCAGGACCACCCGGCCGCGGCCCGCCACACCGAGTTCGACCAACTCCTCGCGGGCGTCGACCAGTGGGACTTCTCCCTCTCCGCGAACCGCCACTCCACCCTCGTCTGGGAGAAGGCGTACCCGGCCGGCCACACGGCGCTCGAATACGGCTACCCGCGCAACGACGTGTTCCAGCGGGCCACTTCGTCCGACGTCGCCCGGCTGCGCGAGTCGCTGGGCATCCCCGAGGGCTTCACCGCCGTGCTGTACGCCCCCACACAGCGCGACTACCGGCGCACCCCGTACGTGCCGCTGGACCTGGAACGCCTGGCCCAGGCGCTGGGCCCGCGCTTCGTGGTGCTGACCCGCGCCCACCACACGTACGAGGCCCCCCTGCCGCACACCCCGCACCCGCGCATCATCGACGTCTCGGGCCACCACCGGGTCGAGTCGCTGTGCCTGGCCGCCGACGCGCTCATCACCGACTACTCGTCACTGATGTTCGACTACGTCAATCTGGACCGGCCCGTCGTCATCCACATCGACGACTGGGACGCGTACGAGGCGGCCCGCGGCACCTACTTCGACATCCGGGCCTTCCCACCGGGCGCGGTGGCCCGCGACGAGGACGACCTGATCGACATCTTCACCACCGACCACTGGCGCGGCTCCCGCTCGGCCCAACTGCGGGCGGCCTTCCGGGCCCGCTTCTGCCCGTACGACGACGGCCAGGCGGCCGAGCGGGTGGTACGCCGCGTCTTCCTCGGCGAAACGACGGGCCTCCCGGAACCGGTCCCCCTGGAGGACCGCACCCCGGCACCGTCCCCCCTGTCACTCCCCGCCCAACGCCACGGCCGAAGCACCATGTCGGACGCGAAACGCTGAGAGCCGCAGATAACCGGGGCCCGAGTCCCCGCCTCCCCGACCCGGGTTGCCCGGTACCTTCGACGCCCGGACCATGACTCGCGCGGACTTGACCGGCCGGCCTGCGTTCTCGGACGAGGCTGCGTTGCATCCAGCTTTTCAGGGAGGGTGAGATGAAAAATATCGCCGACTGGGACCGAGAATTCAGAGTCTGGCACTTCACCGTCAGCTATTCGCAGCTACTACTTCGAAGTATCAACGTAGCGAACTCGGACACAAGAATCGACATACTGTTCTCGAATGTTTCGATGCTGCACTTGACTCCGTCATTTGATCGCCTGAGAGTCGATAGGCTTGAGCTCTCAGATCCCATTCCTTCCATATACAAGGCAGGGATTGAAGGAGGAGAAGTGAGCGTCTTCCTCCTCAACGGCGGAGAGGGTTACGTCTATGCGACACACTGCGATTGGCACGAGGATCTCGGAGGAACGCGCACTCCCTCCAAATTCGGCCCGCTGCGCGGAGTCGAATAGCCTGATTTGACCCGAGCCACGCCCAAGTCAGTGCGTCGCGGCGGAGCAAAGGGCCGTCACGGTGAACGACGCGCGTGGAGACCGATGGGAGCGTCACCCCGCACCACACAGGAGCTCCACCGGCCCCGTGCGGTGCGACGCCGCAGCGCGCTCCGCCGGTCGGCCGTCAACTCCCCCGCGACTCGTGGTGGTTCAGCAGGCGGGTCAGCAACTCGACGAGTTGGTCGCGTTCGGGCGGGCTCAGGGGTGCGAGCAGTTCGTCGTGGAGGGTGTCCAGGATTGTGTCGAGGCGTCGGAGTTGGCGGCGGCCCGCGGGGGAGATCGTGATGACGTTGCGGCGCTGGTCGTCGGGATCCGGTGCACGCTCGACGAGTTGGCGGCGGGCCAGTTCGTTGAGGACGCCCACCATGTCGCTGCGGTAGATGCCGGTGCGCTTGCTCAGAGCGGCTTGGCTGGCCGGTCCGAAGTCCTGGAGCGAGGCGAGCACCGCGTAGTGCCACTTGCGCGCGTCCGCCCGGGCGAGGCCCTCGTTGATCAGCCGGTCCGACCGCGTGGTCACCTGCGACAGCAGCCGGCTCGCCCGCTGACTCAGCCTGTCGTCCCTGTTCATGGCGCCCACCTTACCCGTTGCGTTAGTCCAACTAACGATGTACGTTCACTGGCGCCCGAACCCGTCAGTGCCGCCGACGCCAGATGAGGAAGAGACACCATTCCGACGAGAACAGTGCGGATTCCCACGCCGGACGGCCACGCCGACGCGTTCGCCGCCCACCCCGGCGACGGCGAGCGGCACCCGGGGGTGCTGCTGTACATGGACGCCTTCGGCCTGCGGCCCGTGCTGGAGGAGCTGGCCCGCGAGTTGGCCGGGCACGGGTACTACGTGCTCGTGCCCAACGTCTACCACCGGCACGGGCCGGGACCGGTGGTCGAACTCCCCCCGCACATCGGCGAAGACGTCCGCCCCGCGATCATCGACCGCCTGCGCCCCTTCATCGTCGCGCACACCACGGAACGGGTCCTGCGCGACGCCGACGCCTACCTCGGTTTCCTCACCGCCCAGCCCGAGGTCACGGCGGGGCGGATCGCCGTGACCGGTTACTGCATGGGCGGCCTCTGGGCGACCCGTACCGCACTGGCCCACCCGGACCGCGTGGCAGCCCTCGCCGTGTTCCACCCCGGCTTCCTGGTCACCGACGCGCCGGACAGCCCGCACCGCCACGTCGCTGGGCTCACCGCCGAGGTCCATGTCGGCCTCTCGGAGAACGACATGTCCCCCGAGGCGGTCGCGGAACTCGACGAGGCGCTGGACGCGGCGGGTGTCACGCACACCACCGAGATCTACCCGGGCACGGCCCACGGCTTCACGATGCGCGACACGGACGCGTTCGACGCGGCGGGGCTACGGCGCCACTGGGCCCGGCTGCTGCCGCTCCTGGCCCGCGCCCTGCCCACCGGGAAGATCGCCCCCTAGTGTCCGGCGCCTCGCGCGCTGCCGTGTCTGCCCTGGGTACGACGTCCACGAGCGCCCGGCTCCTCGCGCGGAGGCACGGGGCGCCGGCTGGTGCCGGCGGCCGGGCGCCTGTCGGTGGTCTCCAGACGACGGGCGCGGCGGGCCAGTTCCTCCTGCCGCCGCGTGAGATCCAGCAGCCGCTCCGACTCACTGAGCACTCGCGCCTCCCGCACGCCTTCGTGCTCGTTGATGGCTGAGGCGTAGGCCGCCCCTGTCAACTGCACCAGGTCGAAAGACGTGCTCACGCGCATCCCGTACATCTCCTGGGCGGCGGTCCGCGCGTGCGGGTCGATATACCGGTAGGCGTGGTTGTCCTTGCTCACCGAGTACGCCTTCGCCGCCGCGTCCTCGGCCTCCTTGAGCGCTCTCAACTGCGTGTCGCCGCCCAGGCGGTAATTCAGGGCGTACTCGAATCTGACCGCGTTCCAGCGGTTTCCCTCCCGCCGTGCGAGCGCGTCCACAATCATTTCCTCGATGCGGTTGAGCTCTTCCTCTTCCACGTCAACTTCCCTGTCTCCGGACGGTCGAAGAGCCGGCCAACGCCGGACACACCGGACGACTACGGCCCCGGGCCCCGGCCGGTTCACCACACCGACCCGCCGTTGGGTGCCGGTCCGGTGCTTGAGGAGGGTCGTCAACGGTCCAGCAGCGCGAACAAGTCGTGCCAGCGGCGCAGGATCTCGGCCTCCGAGTACCGCTGGACGTTCACCCGTGCCCGGTCTCCCAGGGTGTCCCGCAGCCGGGGGTTGCCCGTCAGCCGCAGCAGCCGGTCCGCCAGTGCCGCCGTGTCGCCCGGTGGGGCCAGCAGACCGTCCTCGCCGTCGGTGATGATCTCCCGGACGCCCGGCGCGCAGTCGAACGCCGCGCACGGGACGGCGCTCGCCATGGCTTCCATCAGGGCCAGCGGGAACCCTTCACCGCGCGAGGACTGGACGAAGACCGAGCTGGTGGCCAGCGCGCCCGCCACGTCGTCGGTGCGGCCCATCCACTCGACCGAGCCGTCCAGTCCGAGCGCCGTGCACTGCTTCTTCAGCGCGGCGGCGTCCTGGCCGGCGCCGTAGATCCGCAGCCGCCAGTCGGGGCGTTCGCCGGCCATCAGGGACCAGGTCTCCAGGAGCAGGTCGATGCCCTTCTGGTCGTCCAGGCGGCCGATGCTGGCGACGGTCTTCTCGGTGCGCGGGGAGGGGAGTTCGGGCAGCGCGCCGAGTGCGTTGGGCAGGGCGCCGACGTTGTCGAAGCCCTCGGCGATCCAGGCGTCGGCGTCCTCCTGGGTGAGGGTGAGCCAGCGGTCGACCTGCGGATAGCTGTTCTTGATCCAGCGGAAGCGGTGGCAGCGTCTGCTGTACTCGTACGACTCGTGGCTCATCCCGATCAGCCGCATCCCCGTCGTGTCGGCCTCCAGGACCCACTCCATCGGCCAGACCTGCGTGACGATCACCAGGGCGCCGGGGCCGGCCGCGCGGAAGATCTCCGAGAGGCGTGCGACGGCGCGCCGCTTGTCCGCGACCCTGATCGCCTCGCGACGGCGCGCGCGCAGGTCGAAGTAGCCGAGGGGCGCACGCGGGCGCCAGGGCGTGGGCGGATGGGACGGGTAGAGCGCGGTCACCGGATAGGCGGGCGGCTCGGGGAGGGTGAGCTTCAGCTCGGCCTCGTGGATGCCGACGACCTGGACGCGGTGGCCGTGGTCGGCGAAGAGGCGGGCCATCTGGTGGGTCCAGGCGGTGACACCGCCGAGTACATCGGTGGCGTTGGCGAGGAGGATCAGCTCGCGGGGCTCGGTGAGGGTCGTCTTCTCCACGACGGTCGCGGTCATCGGCGGGGCCTTCCTGCGAAGAGCACGTCCACGGCGGTACGGGCGGCCTGGCCGCTCTCGTAACCGCCGAACTTCTCGGCGAAGCGGGCGCGGTCCGCGCGGTGCGCGGCGTCGGACTGCTTCAACTCGTCCATGGCACGGAAGAGTTCACCGGTCGTCTCGACCACCGGGCCGGGGGCCTCGGCCCGCAGGTCGAAGTAGCTGCCGCGCTCCGCCACGTACGCGTCGAGGTCGGGCGTGAAGAAGACCATCGGCCGGTCCAGCAGGGCGTAGTCGAACATGATGGAGGAGTAGTCCGTGATCAACACGTCGGCCAGGCAGAGGAGTTCGCTGATGTCGTGATGGCCGGACACATCGATCACCGTGCCGGGCGGGCAGACGGGCAGCACGGCGGACTCCAGATAATGCGCGCGTACGAGCAGGACGTACTCGTCGCCGAACCTCTCCGCGAACCGGCCCACGTCGAGCGGCAGTCGCGTCGTCCGGCCCTTCTTCGGCATGCCCCGGAAAGTCGGCGCGTACAGCACCACCTTGCGGTGGTCGGGAATCCCCAGGCGCGCGGCGAGCGCCGGGCGGGGGAAGCGGCCCTGGCTCTCGTCGGTGGCGCGGGCGCGCACGAGGCGGTCGTTGCGCGGATAGCCGCAGGCGACCAGGGCTTCGGCGGGCTGCCGGTAGTCGCGGGCCAGGGTCGCCACGTCGTGCTCGGACCGTACGAGGAAGTGGTCGAAACGGGCGAGCGCGGCGCTCAGCTTGTCGCGCTCGGCGGCGTTCTGCGCCTTGATACGGCTCTCGGCGAAGCCCATCCGCTTGTACGCGGAGCCGTGCCAGGTCTGGAGATACGTGGTGGCCGGCGGCTTCTTCAGGTCGAGCGGGAAGCCCTGGTTGTCGACCCAGTACTGGGCGCGGGCCAGCGCCCACAGATAGCGCCAGGACAGCCGCCGTACCAGCCGCGCGTCGGCGGGGTAGCCGTCGGGGGACGCGGCGTACGACCAGACGCAGCGCACCCCGCGCCGTCCCCGCGCGCGCAGTTCCTCGTGGATGGCGCGCGGGCTGTCGCCGTAGCACTTGCCCATGTGGCTCTCGAAGACCACCGAGCCTTTGCGGACAGGCAGCCGGATCAGGAGGCGGTTGTAGACGCGCGTCTTGACGGAGCGGGCGAAGAGCCGGTCGAAGCGCCGGCGCACCCCCTTGACCAGCCTCTTCGCCTTGCGGGCCGGGCGGAAGTGGGTGAGGTAGTGGTAGGCCGCCGCCGCGAGGCGGCCGGGGCGGCGCCGGGCCTGGAGCTGGAGCGCGAGGTGGTGCTTGACCGTGACGTACGGCTTCCAGCTGTCGCCGAACAGCCGGCCCCGGCGCGGTCGCGCGGGGAAGTGCCCGGCCGCGTCGACCCGGTCCCGCTCCAGGAACAGCGGGCCGGTGGTGGTGCCGTCGGGGGTGTGCAGGGCAAGGCGGGGGTCGCACACGCGGTCCCGCGCCCCGCCGACGCGCAGCAGCGCGGCGATGTCGACGGACGCGCGCCAGCGGACCGTGTCGGAGGGGGACGCGGGGCGGGAATCGGAGTGCAGTTCCGACTCGGCGTCCGCGTCGGGCTCGCGCCAGACCTCGTCCACCGGGGTACGGAAGACAAGCCGCCCTTCGGTCCCACGCGCCAGGAACTCCAGCGTGGCCGTCAACGGGGCTTCGGCGGGGATCAGTTGGAGCGGCGCGGGCAGCCGTCCTTCGAGTACGAGCCGGTCGCCCTCCTGCCCGCAGTGGGTGAGGTGGTTCAGCAACGGGGTGTCGGCGACGGACTGGTACTGGTGACCCAGCTCCGTGACGTCGAGCGCCGCCCGAGCCCGGGGGTCGTCGGGCAGCGCCGTACGCCAGTACACCCGCCCGTCCCGTTCGGTGAGGGCGGAGGCGACGGCGCCTGGGCGGCCGAGCGCGTATCCGGCGGCCAGAACGCCGTCGGCGTCGCCGTCCACGAGGAGTTGGAGGCAGACCCGCTCCAGGGGCGGCAGGTCGAGCCGCAGATCCGGGTCGGTCCGGGCGGCGGGCAGCGCGGCCACCAGGGCGGCGGCGCGGGCGCGTTCGGTGGCGTCGAGCTTGGGGAACTGCCGGGCGAGCGGGACGAGCCGGTCGGCGAGGAACGCCCGGTCGCGGGCGTCGCGCAGCGCCGTGTCGCCCTGGAACAGGGGCAGTTCGGCGACCCGCACATGGGCGGCGAGCTGCCCCTCCAGCGTGCCGGCCGGGTCGTCGGCCGCCCGGCCGCCGACGATCAGGTTCGGTACGAGCGCGATCCGGGCCGCCGCGGCGGCCAGTTGGGCGCCGAACAGGATCTCGCCGCGGTCCAGGTCCTCGGCGTACCGCAGCCCCTCCCGCTCCAGCAGATCCGTACGGACACAGAATCCGGTCACCAAGGCGTCGGCGACGACGAGTTCGGGTGCCTCGGCAGGCCCGTCGACCGTGCGGGTGCGCGCGTACAGCTCGCTCTCGACGAGCCGGGCCGGGGTCTGCTCCTTGGCGCGGCGGCCCGCGCGCCGGGTCCAGCGGCCGGCGGCGAGTTCGGCGCCGGAGCGTTCGGCGGCCTCCCACAGATTGCGGCAGGCGTCGCGCTGGAGACGTTCGCCCTCGCCGAGCACGGTGACGTACCGGCCGCGCGCCTGGTCCAGGCCGTGGTTGCGGAGCACGGCGGTGGTGGGGGCCTCGGCGCCGGACGTGACGATCCGTACGCGTGCCGGGTCGAGCGCGGCGAGTTCGTCGGCGACGGCGCGTACGTCCTCGGCGGCCGACTCGGGGTCGTCGTCCACTCCCGTGGCCGACAAGGCTGCGCCGACCGGCAGAGCTGCGCCGACCGGCAGGGACGCGCCTACCGACAGCGGCGCGCCGGTCAGGCCGAGCACCACCACGGCCTCGACCGCTCGCATGGTCTGCGCGACGACCGACTCGACGGACCTGCGCAGCGCCTGCGGATCCCGCCCCGCGGTGACAACACAGCTGATCTCGACCGCGCTCATGCGCCGCCCCCCACGGGCATCAGATCCGCGACCTGGGCGGCGGCGGTGCCGTCCTCCCACTCGCAGAAGACCTCTCGGAACCGGTCGTAAGCGGGGGCGGGCACTGGGGATCTCGGCGCCCGCAGGGCGGCCACGAGCGCGGCGGTGTCGGTGACGAGCGGACCGGGCGCCGCCGATTCGAAGTCGAAGTAGAAGCCGCGCAGCGTGTCCCGGTAGTGCTTCAGGTCGTACGCGTGGAAGTACATCGGACGGCCCGTCTGCGCGAAGTCGAACATCAGCGACGAGTAGTCGGTGACCAGCGCGTCGCTGATCAGCATCAGCTCGGCGACGTCCGGGTAGCGGGACACGTCCCGTACGAAACCGGCCGGGCCGGGGACCGTACCGCCGACCAGATAGTGCCGGCGCACGAGCAGCACATGGTCCTCCGCCAGCCCCTCCGCCGCCTGTTCCAGGTCGAGTTGGAGGTCGAGCCCGTACCGGCCGCCCTTCTTGGGCTGGTCCTCGCGCCAGGTCGGCGCGTACAGGATCACGCGCTTGCCCTCGGGGATCCCCAGGAGTTCGCGTACGGCGTCGGCGACCTTGGCCCGGTCGGGCGCGTGCAGCAGGTCGTTGCGCGGGTAGCCGGACTCCAGGACCGTGCCTTCGTAGCCGAAGGCGCGGCGCATGACCGGTGTGGAGAAGCGGTTGGGCGACACCAGCACGCTCCACTGCGCGGCGCGGCGCGACAGGGTCGCGATGTACGCCTCGTCCGCGTGGGCGGTGCCCGTGAGGTCGCGGCCGATGCGCTTGAGGGGGGTACCGTGCCAGGTCTGGACGACGTACTGGCCGTCCGCCCGCTCGAACCACTCCGGCAGATGGGTGTTGCTGACGACGCATCGGCTGCGGGCCAGCGCCTCGTACCAGTCGGCACTGTGCAGTTCGACGGCGCGGGCGCCGGCCGGCAGGGTCACCTGCCGGTCCCGTACGACCCACAGATGCTCCACCGGGGCCCGCCTGCGCAGCAGTTCCTCATGGATAGCGCGCGGCGAGTCCGAGTACTGGCGGCCGTCGAAACTGCTGTAGAGCACGGCGTCGCGCAGCGGGCCCGCCGAGCGGACGGTCGTGTAGCGGGAGCGCAGCCGCTGCTGCCGGTACGCGCCTCGGTCCTGCTCCGGGAGCACGGACCCGGAGTGCAGCTGGAGTGTGTCCTGGCGGTGCCGGTCGAGCGTGAACTCCCGCCCGTCCAGGGTCCGTACGAGCGGCAGAGTGTGGTGCCGCGCGGGCTGGACCCGTAGCGCGGTGTAGCGCTCCGGGTCGCTCTCGCCCGGCTCGCGGACGTACAACAGCCAGCGCCCCTCCGCCAGTTGGCGCACTCCGTGCAGCCCTTGGACGGCGCCGGGCCGCAGAGCCGTACGGAACCGGCCGTCCGGGAGTGTGTCGAGCGGGAACACGTTCTCCTCGCGATGCCCGCTGTGCTTCAGCACCAACTCCGCGCTCCGCAAGGCGGGTTGGCTGCCCTCCAGGATCAGTTCGCCGTCCGCCGTCCAGTCGACCGTGTCGACCACCGGCTGCTCGGTCTGGTCGCTGAGGACCAGATCACCCGCCGCGTTGGCGGTGACGTACAGCTCGCGGCCGTCGCCGAGACCGTAGTGTCCGGGCCGGACCGCGCCACGGGCCGCCACCGCGAAGCGGCTGCCGTTGGCCCGTACGAGATGGACGCCCCAGGGCACGGTGGCCTGCCGCCGCGCGGTGGGGTCGCCGAAGACGGCCAGCGGGACATCGGCGGTGAAGGTGCCGCCCCCCAGCCGCAGCGGGACCTCGTGGACGTCCTTGGTGTACCAGTTCTGGACGGCGAGTCCGGTCGGTGGGGCGCTCATGCTGTGCAGGAGGCCCTCGATCCGTACGGCGTCGACGGCGTCGGTGTTCTTCACATGGCCGGTGAGCAGGGCGTGTACGGGCTCGACGCGCAGTTCCAGCTTGTTGCCGGAGAGCGCGGGCACGACGCGCGTGGTGTCGTCCACGTAGTGCACGGCCGGTACGGCGGGCGCCCCGGCCGACCCCGTCAGCCGCAGCGGCGCCCGGCGCAGCCGTCCCGCCCCGAAGACACCCATCTCCAGCTTCCAGACGGTGCGCGCGGAGCCCGAGCCCCGGCTCCGCGTCAGCCGGCGCGGATCGACGACGGTCTCGAACCCGGCCCAGTCGTAGGCGTGCAGGCCCTGCTTGGACTCGTACGTCGCCGCCGGCATCCGCACCGTGCGCGTCCGCAGCGGCAGCACGCGCCGCTTGCCGGTGCGCAGCCACGCCGCCTTGACGGACTTGCGGCGCGCGTCGGCCGGCACGTTGCGTACGTACGCGTAACCCTTGAGGTGCAGCCGCCCGTCACGCCATACGGCCTCGGTGAGATGCGAGGTCACCGGCAGTTCCTTGGGCTTGAGGGTGGCGACGGCCCGGGGCAGACCGCCGGTGAGCACCGGATACTCGGCGCGGGACCTGCGCAGCCCCCGGACGCCGAAGGCCCCGGGGTCGGCCTTCTCATGGGCGAGCAGCGCGAGGAGTTCGGGCATCCGGCGCTCGCGAATCAGATGCCACTTGACGCGCAGATGCAGCGGCAGGGCGTCGAAGACGCTCTGATCGACCGTCGCGGCGAAGGAGTTGGCGTGGGCGAGGAAGGATTCGTGGAAGTTGGCGTCGCCGTCGGGCAGCGCCTCGATGAACAGCCACAGATCGCCGGAGAGGACATGCTGGTGGTAACGGCGCCGCGCGTCGGCCCAGTCGATGGCGCTGGCGCTGCCGATGTCGCCGCCGCTGTCGCTGTCGACGCCGGTCCGCAGCCGTTCGGCGAGGAAGTCGCTGACCGACGAGACGGCGGTGACCCGGTCGCGGATCCCCTTCGGTACGGCGCGCTTCGCGGTGATCGAGCCGTCCCTGGTCCGCCAGTGGTAGACGGGGCCGGACAGCACGTCCACGCCGTCCGCCAGGAAGTATGCGGGCAGCACGACGGCGATGTCCTCGTACAGCACCCCGGACGGGAAGGCGAAGGAGTGCCGGTCCCAGAAGGACTTCCGGAAGACCTTGTTGCAGGCGATACGGTCCCCGAGCAGCACCCAGTCGCGGGTGATCCGGGTCCCGGAGCGCTCCGTCGCCATCGGCTTGCGGAACATCGGCGCCTGCACGAGCGCGCCTCCTGGACCGAGCCGGAGCACATTGCCGGTCACGAAGTCGGAACCTGACCGGTCGAGCGCGGCGAGCATCCGCTCGTACGCGTCGTCCGGCACGACGTCGTCGCTGTCGACGAAGGTGAGGAACTCCCCCCGGGCGTGCCGGACTCCGGTGTTGCGCGCCGCGCCGAGCCCCGCGTTCGCCTGCTCGACCAGCCGGAACCGCGCGTCCTGGTCGGCGAACCGTCTCGCGATCCGCGCGCTCCCGTCCGTGGAACCGTCGTTCACCATGACGATCTCGGAGTCGGCCATGGTCTGTCCGGCCAGTGAGCGTAGGCAGTCGTCGAGATAGTCCTCCACGTTGTAGATGGGCACGACGACGGTGAGGCGGGGGGTCATGCGCGGTGCACGGTCCTTCCGAACTTCTGGACTTCCGAACTGCTGAACTGCTGAACTGCTGGGACTGCTGGACTACTGAGTTGCTGGACTCCTGGACTGCTGAACTACCGGGCGAGGGGGGCGGATTCAGGGCTTGACCGCGATCCGGCCCTCGTCCATGCGCAGCATGAGCAGCCGTTCGCCCGTCTTCTCCACGAACTCGTCCACGGCCTGGCGCGACCCCTGCCAGTAGCCGTAGTCGTCGATGAGCAGCACTCCGCCACTCACCAACCGGGGATACAGGAACTCCAGTTCGTGCTTGGTGGAGGCGTACCAGTCGGTGTCCAGGCGCAGGATCGAGATCTGTTCGGGCGCCTGCTGCGGGACCGTGTCCTCGACCATGCCCTGCACGTAGTGCACCCGCTCGCCGGGGTAAGGCACCTGCTCGAAGCCCGCCTGTACGTCCTCCAGCGAGGCGACCGCCCAGATCGGCCGGTCCTTGCCCTGCGCCGCGAGCAGGGCCTCGGCGGACTTGCCGTCCCGCCGCAGGTCCTCGGCGGTGGGCGGTGGCATGCCCTCGAAGGTGTCGAAGAGATGCAGGTCGCGGTCGGTCTCGCCGAGCGCGATCAGCGCCTTGGCGCAGGCCTGCATGGAGCCGCCGCGCCAGACGCCGCACTCGACGATGTCACCGGGGATGTTGTGCCGTACGACATGGCGGGTGGCGAGGATGAAGGCGTTGAGCCGCTCCGGGGAGGTCATCGTGTACGGCTTGACCGCGCGGATGATCTCCTTCGCCTCGTCGTCGTAGTCGGCGGGAAGCGCCGCCGGCTTCGGTTTCGGCTTGGGCTTGGCCGCCGGTGCTGCCGATGCCGCCGGTGCCTCTGATGCGGTGGTCCGCGGGTCGGGGGCGGTTGCCGGGGCCGGTACGACGGGGGCCGCCGGCGTCGCCGACACGGTCGACACGGCCGACCGTGGGGCGGGGACGGGGATCCGCCTGAGCTGATATCCGGTGAGCTTTTCGAGTGCGCCGTTCACTGCGTTTCGCCATGCCATGCCGACGGACGGTACGCGGAGAACTCCGCCGATGTCACCTTTCGTCAACTCCGGTAGGTTTATGCCTCTTTCGTGTGCAAGTCCGCCGATACGGGCCGGGCGGATCCGGGCTGTGCCTCCGGGGCCTGCGCGGGTACGACGGGTGCCGTGGGCGCAGGAGCGGGTACCGCCGTGGGCGCGGCTGCGGGCGCGGCTGCGGGGGTGCCTCTGCCGCACCGCTCCCGCCCTTCGACCGGCTCGGGCAGCGGGATGCCGTCGACACCGCCGACCCGGTTGGCGTAACGGACCGTCAGTTCCCGTACCGCGTACTCCCACAGCCGTCGCCTCGGCCGGAGCGGCCTGCGGAACACACCGACCGAGTCACCCCAGTAGGCGCGCTTGCCGTCGATGGCGGCGTAGTCGAAGCGGATGCCCTTCATCGGCGGGAAGTCCGTGTACGCCTCGGCCAGTTCGAGCCCGGTGAAGGCGGCCATGGCCCTGAATCCGTCCGGGTAGTACCGCCAGCAGTCCTGCGCGTCGTGCACATGGCCGCGCGAGGGCGCGGTGACGAACGCCAGGCCGCCGGGCCGCAGGACGCGGGCGATCTCCATCATCGACGCCCAGAAGAACGGGATGTGCTCGAACGCCTGCCCCGACAGCACGAAGTCGGCGGTCCGGGACCGTACCGGAATGCGGTACGGCGCGGGCATCACGATGTCGACGTTCGGACCGTCGAGCACGTCGACGCCGATGTACTCCACATCGTGCCCGCCGAGCAGCCCACGGTGGGTGAGGGACTGCTTGGGCGAGATGCGCGAGCCCAGGTCGACCACCCGGTGGCGGCCGGACGCGGGCATGTACTCCTTGACGCAGAGCTCCATCTGCTCGTACGCGGACCTGTGCACGGTGACTCACTTTCCATCCGGCTCGTTGGGTGCGGCGCTCCCCCGACGCCGGTGACGTCTCCCGACGTTCGAGGACATCAACGCCCGTACGGCCGTATGGTCACCCTGCCCACGCGCGCGCGCACGCGCCCTGAGCCCGAGCCGATCAGGTCACGTGGCGGTGGCGCCGGCCGGGTCGCCCGGTTCCACGTCGTCGTCGGACACGGTCGCCTCGGACTTCTTCGCCGGGGCCGTCGCGGCGGCGGTCGCCGGCGCCGGGGCGGCCAACAGCCCCTGGTAGACGCCGTCGAGGACGGCGGCCTGGGTGTCCCAGGTCCACTCGGCGAGCAGTTCCGGGCGGTCGTACGCCTTCCGGTAGGCGGCCGGATCGTCGAGCACGGCACGCGCCGCCCGGACGAAGTCCGCGGTGTCCTCCGCGCGGAACACCTCCCCCTGCCCGGTCTCACGCACCTTCGCCGCCATGGTGCGTACGTCGCTGACGACGATGGGCAGCCGGGCGTGCGCGTACTCCATGAACTTGGTGATCAGGGCGAGTTCGTGGTTCGGCCAGTGGTGGATCGGGATCACGCCGATGTCGGCGGTGGCCAGGAAGGGCACGATCTGCCAGTGCGGGACGTACGGCAGCGGGTGAACCCGGTCGGCGACGCCGAGTTCGGCGGCGTGGTCGAGCACCTTGGCGACGACCCATCCGTCGGGCGCGGGGACGACCAGCGCCGCGTGCGCGCCCGGCAGTTGGGGCAGTGACTCGATCAGCGTGGCGAGCCCGCGCTGCGGGGCGAGGGCGCCGCTGTAGACGAGCAGCGGGGTGTCGGCGCCGATCCCGCACAACTCCCGCAGATCCGGCACCGGTTCATGGGCGCGGTCGGCGGGCGGCCCGCCCCCGGGGGCGTTGAGCACGACGACCGGCATCCGGGGCAGCCGGTGCTCCTTGTGCAGCAGTTCGGCCAGGGTCTGGGAGACGGTCACCACGGCGTCCGCGCACCGCCCGTACTCCCGCTCGTGCGCGACATGGGCGGGCATCCAACGCCGGTAGCCGGCCCGGGGCTTGATGCCCGGCAGATACTCGTGCGCGTCCCAGACCAGCTTGACGTCCCGGCCCCTGCCCCGGGCGCGGTGCACGGCACGGGCGCCGACGCCGATCATCCGGAAGTCGTTGGCGTGGATGAGATCGGGTTCAAGGGCGTCGACGACGGGGCCGAAGGCGAACTCGTAGTCCCACAAGTAGGGTTCGAGCCTGCGCCAGCAGCGGTCGCCGAGCAGGGCGCGCCACATGGCCGTACGCAGCCGCTCCGGCAACGAGTCCGGATTGCGTCTGCCCTCGACCAGGGCGAGTTGGCGGTGCCGGAAGCCGACCCAGCGGGCCAGGATACGGGCGGCCGTACGCCGGATCAGGAACCGCCGGCCCTCGGCGGACCTGCGGGCCAGCAGATCGGCGCGCCAGGCCTTCACCCACTGCTTGCGGTGGTGCGCGATACCGCCGCGCCGGTAGGCGAAGAGCCGGGGCAGGACAACTCTTCGGTAGTCCCGGCGGCGTTTGGCGAGGGTCATCACGACGGGGACCAGCCGGACCTCGGCGTCGCCGATGGTCCAGCGGTGCCGGTCGCGGTCCGGGGACTGACCGAGCAGCACCACGTCCCAGCCGGCGTCGGCCATGGAGCGGGCGGCCTTCTGTACGCGGGAGTCGCCGTTGACGGCGTTGTCGACGAGCATGACGACCCGTCCTCGGTGTCGCCCGGGATCTGGCGTGGAAGCGGCACTCATGGGGCCCGTCCTTCGGCTCGTCTTCGCGCTCGGCCTCGGGGCGGGACCTGCCCTGGTCCGCCCCACCGGGCAACGAAGGTTCATCCGCCAGGGCTACGGAGCCCGGCCCCATGTCACCCGTACGGCGGTGCGCTCGACGACGTACGCACGCCGGGGCGCCGGGCGGTAGCAGGGAGGACCAGGATCCTCACCGGGCGCGGTCGCGGGTCAGCGCGGTGACCGCCGTGGTGGCGAGGTCGTCGAGATAGCCGGCGGGCAGATCGCCGCGTACGACGACGAGACGCCAGTAGAGCGGCCCCGCGATGAGGTCGAGCGCCCGGTCGGGATCGGTGTCCTCGGACAGTTCGCCACGGGTGACCGCCTCGCGTACGACGACGGCCGCGATGCCGTGCTCCCGGTCCAGCAGGGCGGACTTGATCGCCTCGGAGATCTCCGGGTGCCGGGCGGCCTCCACCAGCAGGTCCGGGATGACGCGGGAGGCCAGCGGGTGGCGCAGGGCGTGCGAGGCCACTTCGAGCAGGGCGCGTACGTCTCCGTACAGCGAACCGGTCGCGGGGACGGGCAGCCCCTGGGCCGCGACGGCGGAGACCAGGTCGAGGACCAGCGCGAGTTTGGACTTCCAGCGCCGGTAGACGGCGGTCTTGCCGACACCGGCCCGGCGGGCGATGCCCTCGATGGACATCCGGGCGAAACCGACGGCGGCCAGTTCCTCGAAGACGGCGGAGCGGATGGCGTCGGTCACGTCCTCACGGAGCACTGCGGCTCCCGCTGGGGCGCGGCGTGAGAGGCGGGGGTCCGTGGGCATGGCGTCGAGCATAGCGTCATGCACGTCACGACGAAACGGTTGCGTTGCGACGTGCTCGGCCTTAGTCTCATCGTTACGACGAAACGGTCCCGTCCCGTCGTAACCACCATCGCTCTCATCCACCACGTCTTCGTTCGATGTCCCTCGTCGAAAGCGATCCCCGTGAGCCAGACGACCGCATCCCCCGCCCCGGTCCGGGCCCCCGAAGCACCCCCGCCGCTCCCGGACGACCTGCGCGCGTTCGCCGCCCGGCACGGCCTGACCGAGAGCGGCGCCCGGCCCTCGGTCCCCGCGTATCTGCGCGGACTGCACTCCCGCCGCCACTTCGTCACGGCTTTCGCCACCGCCCGGCTGACCTCGCAGTACAGCCAGGCGAAGCTCGGCCAGCTCTGGCAGATCATGACGCCGCTGCTCAACGCGACCGTCTACTACTTCATCTTCGGCGTCCTGCTCAACACCAAGGACGGGGTGCCGGACTTCGTCCCGTTCCTGGTCACCGGCGTCTTCATCTGGTCGTTCACCGCCGGCACCATCACGGCCGGCACCCGCGCCATCTCGGGCAACATCGGCCTCGTACGCGCGCTGCACTTCCCGCGCGCCTCGCTGCCGCTCGCGCTCGCCCTCCAGCAGTTGCAGCAACTGCTGTTCTCGCTGGGCGCGTTGGCCATGATCCTGGTCGTCTTCGGCCAGTACCCGAACCCCGCCTGGCTGCTGGCCGTACCCGCCCTCGCGCTCCAGACCCTGTTCAACACCGGGCTCGCGATGATCTTCGCGAGACTGACGGCGGCGACGCCGGACATCGCGCAGCTGATGCCGTTCCTGCTCCGCACCTGGATGTACTCGTCCGGTGTGATGTGGAGCCTGGACTCGGTCCTCAAGAACGAGCAGGTGCCGCAACTGGTCCGGCTGGCGCTCGAATGCAATCCGGCGGCCGTCTACATCGACCTGATGCGCTTCGCGCTCGTCGACAGCTTCACCGCCGGCCAACTCCCGCCCCACGCCTGGCTGGTCGCAACCGGCTGGGCCCTGCTCGCCGGGGTCGGCGGATTCCTGTTCTTCTGGCAGTCCGAGGAGAAGTACGGCCGTGGCTGAGACCGAGCGAGTTCCGACCGTCGTCGTCGACGGCGTCCACATCACCTACACCGTGCACGGCACCAAGGGCGGCAAAGGCAGCGCCACCTCGGCGCTCAGCCGCATCGTCTCGCGCCGCACGAGCCCCGGAGCGCGCGAGGTGCACGCCGTACGGGGCGTGAGCCTGGTCGCGTACAAGGGCGAGGCCATCGGTCTCATCGGCTCCAACGGCTCCGGCAAGTCGACCCTCCTCAAGGCCGTCGCCGGGCTGCTGCCGCCGAGCCGGGGCAAGGTCTTCACCCGTGGCCAGCCCTCACTCCTCGGCGTCAACGCGGCGCTGATGAGCGATCTGACCGGCGAACGCAACGTGATACTCGGCGGGCTCGCGATGGGCATGACGCGCGCGCAGGTCAAGAGCCGTTACGCGGACATCGTGGAGTTCTCCGGGATCAACGAGAAGGGCGACTTCATCACACTGCCGATGCGCACGTACTCCTCCGGCATGGGCGCCCGGCTCCGCTTCTCGATCGCGGCGGCCAAGACCCATGAGGTACTGCTGATCGACGAGGCGCTGTCCACGGGGGACGCCCGGTTCCAGAAGCGCAGCAAGGAACGCATCGCCGAGCTGCGCGAGGAGGCGGGCACGGTCTTCCTGGTCAGCCACAGCAACAAGACGATCACCGAGACCTGCGACCGGGCGATCTGGCTGGAGTCGGGAACACTGCGGATGGACGGCCCGGCGAAGGAAGTCGTGGCGGCCTACGAGGAGTTCACGACCCCCCGGAAAAAACGCAACACCTGACCCCACGCTCGCCGGCCGGGCATTTCCAGCCCGCCCAGCGCACACTCCATCCGCGCCGGGCGGGCATTCTCAGCCCGTCCGGCGCCCACTCCACACACCCCGGGCGGACATCTTCAGCCCGTCCGGCGTTTGAGGACGAACCGGCCGCCGGGACGGACCCCGGCCAACCGCCCCGCCCTCACCACGAGTACCCGCCTTGCCAACCGGCCGGCCCGGATCAGCCCGTCCGGCGCTTGAGGACACCCCCCGCCGGGGGACCGGCTACGCGTGCGTCCGCAGCAGCGTCCGCATCGTCCGCATCGCGACCGACAGATTCGCCAGGTCGAAGGAGTCCGAACTCTGGATCTCCTCCAGCGTCGTACGCGAACGCCCAAGAATCGCCGCGTTCTTCTGCTCCCACGCCTTGAACCGCTCCTCCGGCGTCGACGTCCCGTTGCCGACGGACAGCACGTCCGACGTCAGCGCGGCGTGCGCCGCGTACAGGTCCTCGCGGATCGACGCGCGGGCCATGGACTGCCAGCGGTCGGCCCTCGGCAGCTCGATGATCCGGTCCATCAGCTGCGTGATCCGCAGCCGGTCCCCGAGGTCGTAGTACACCTCGGCGACGGCCAGCGGCTCCTTGCCCGTACGGTCGGCGATCTGCACGATGTCGAGCGCCGGGAACGCCGCGGAGAATCCGGCGACCCGCAGCGCCAGCACATCGGGCACGCCCACCCCGGTGAGCTCCTCCACGATGTTCTGGTACCACTCCAGGTCCGCGCCGCGCAGCAGTTGGGGCAGTTGCTGCCACACCTGCTCCACGCCTTCGGCGAAGAAGTCGACCGTCCCGGCGATCTCCACCGGCTGCGGCCGGTTGCCGAGCAGCCAGCGGGTGCCGCGCTCGACCAGTCGCCGTGAGTGGAGCCTGATCCGGGTCTGGACGTCGGCGCCGACGGTGTTGTCCAGCGCCTCGACCGCGTCCCAGACCCCGCCGAGTCCGAAGATCTCCCGGGCGGCCGTCTGCGCCCGTACGATCTCCTCGATCGACGCCCCGGTCTCCTCGCGCAGCCGGTGCAGGAAGGTCGAACCTCCCGCGTTCACGGTGTCGTTGACCAGCACCGTCGTGATGATCTCGCGGCGCAGCGCGTGCCCGTCGATCTGCTCGGCAAACTTCTCGCGGAGCTGCGCGGGGAAGTACGCGTACAGCAGCTTGCGCAGATACGGGTCGTCCGGCAGCTCGGTGGAGATCAGCTCGTCGGCGACGGTGATCTTGGTGTACGCGAGCAGGACGGCGAGTTCGGGCTGGGAGAGGCCCTTGCCCGAGTTGAGCAGTTCCCGGATCTGACGGTCGGTCGGCAGGAATTCGAGCGCCCTGTCGAGGCTGCCGTCGCGCTCCAGGCGGCGCATGAACCGCTGGTGGGCGTGGAGCAGGGACGGGGCCTGGACGACGGCGTTGGCGAGTGCCACGTTCTGCGCGTAGTTGTTGCGCAGGACGAGCGTGCCGATCTCGTCGGTCATGGCCGCGAGCAGCTTGTTGCGCTGCTTGACGGTCATGTCGCCTTCGGTCACGAGGCCGTTGAGCAGGATCTTGATGTTCACCTCGTGGTCGGAGGTGTCCACACCGGCGCTGTTGTCGATGGCGTCCGTGTTGATCTTGCCGCCCTCGCCGTCCGCGCCGCGCCGCGCGAACTCGATGCGGCCGAGCTGTGTCGCGCCGAGGTTCCCGCCCTCGCCGACGACCTTGGCCCGCAGGTCCTCGCCGTTGATACGGATGGAGTCGTTGGCCTTGTCGCCCACGTCCGCGTTCGACTCGGTGGACGACTTGATGTACGTACCGATGCCGCCGTTCCACATCAGGTCGACCGGTGCCTTGAGGATCGCCCGCATCAGATCGGCCGGCGTCAGCTTGGACACGCCCGCGTCGATCCCCAGCGCCCGGCGCACATGCGCGTTGACCGGGATCGACTTCGCGCTGCGGGGGTGGATCCCGCCGCCCTGGGACAGCAGCGACTTGTCGTAGTCGGCCCAGGAGCTGCGCGGCAGTTCGAAGAGGCGGCGGCGCTCGGCGAACGAGGTGGCCGCGTCCGGGTCCGGGTCGATGAAGATGTGCCGGTGGTCGAAGGCGGCGACCAGCCGGATGTGCTCGGAGAGCAGCATGCCGTTGCCGAAGACGTCGCCGGACATGTCGCCGACCCCGGCGACGGTGAAGTCCTCGGTCTGGGTGTCGTGGCCCAGCTCGCGGAAGTGCCGCTTCACGGACTCCCAGGCGCCGCGCGCCGTGATGCCCATGCCCTTGTGGTCGTAACCGGCGGAGCCGCCGGAGGCGAAGGCGTCGCCGAGCCAGAAGTCGTAGGCGATCGCGACCTCGTTGGCGATGTCGGAGAAGCTGGCGGTGCCCTTGTCGGCGGCGACGACCAGATAGGTGTCGTCCTCGTCGTGCCGCACCACGTCGGCGGGGTGCACGACCTCGCCGGCCACCATGTTGTCGGTGATGTCGAGCAGGGCCGAGATGAACGTCTTGTAGGAGGCGATGCCCTCGGCGAGCCAGGCGTCCCGGTCCACGGCCGGGTCCGGCAGGTGCTTGGCGACGAAGCCGCCCTTGGCGCCGACGGGCACGATTACCGTGTTCTTGACCATCTGCGCCTTGACCAGGCCCAGGATCTCCGTACGGAAGTCCTCGCGCCGGTCGGACCAGCGCAGACCGCCTCGGGCGACCTTGCCGAAGCGCAGGTGCACGCCCTCGACACGTGGCGAGTAGACCCAGATCTCGTACGCGGGCCGGGGCGCGGGCAGGTCGGGGATGGCCTGCGGGTCGAATTTCATCGACACGTAGCTGTGGTGCTTCTCGACCGTGCTCTGCCGGCCGGTGCCGATCTTCCCGTCCGGCCCCTTCCCAGCGCTCTGGCCCTTCTTGAGGCTTCCCTCGCCGGCGCTCTGGAAGAAGTTCGTCCGCAGCGTGGCCTTGATGACGGTGAGGAAGGAGCGCAGGATGCGGTCCTCGTCGAGGCTGGCGACCTGGTCGAGGGCGCCGGTCAGCTCTTCGAGGAGCCCCTCGATCAGCTCCGTACCGGCGCGCTGGCGGTTGGGCGCCATCCGGGCCTCGAAGAGGGAGATCAGCAGCCGGGTGGTGTGAACGTTGTTACGGAGGGTGTCCTCCATGTAGTCCTGGCTGAAGGTCGCCCCGGCCTGGCGCAGATACTTCGCGTACGCGCGCAGCACCATCGCCTCGCGCCAGTTGAGCCCGGCGCGCAGCACGAGGGAGTTGAAGCCGTCGTTCTCCGCCTCGCCCGTCCAGACGGCCGCGAAGGCGTCCTGGAAGCGCTCGCGGGCGTCCTCGGCGAGGTGGTCGTCCTTGGCCTGGCCGTTCTCCCCGCGCGGCATGCGCAGCCCGAAGTCGTAGATCCAGGCGTGCGCGCGGTCCGTGCAGCGCAGCTCGTACGGCCGCTCGTCCACGACCTCGACACCGAGCTGCTGGAGCACCGGCAGGACGGCGGACAGGGAGACCTGCTCGCCCGTGCGGTAGATCTTGAACCGGCGTTCGCCGGGGCCGGCACCGACGGGCTCGTAGAGGGAGAGCGCGAAGTCCTTCTCCTCGCGGCTCAGTTCCTCGACACGGACGAGGTCGGCGACGGCCGCGCGCGGCGAGTGGTCGGCCTTGTAGCCCTCGGGGAAGGCGTTGCCGTAGCGGCGCAGCAGCTCGGCGGCGCGCTCCTCGCCCAGCTCGGCGTTGAGCGCCTCACCGAAGCCGTCGGCCCAGGAGCGGGCGGCCTCGACGAGCCGTGCCTCGATGCGGTCGACGTCCTGGTCGGTGAGGCCCGTCAGCTCGGTGCCCTGCGGGACGCGTACGACGAAGTGGAGCCTGGAGAGGATCGACTCGGTGTTCCAGGCGGTGAAGTCGACGCTGGTGCCGCCCAGTTCCTCCTTGAGGATGTCGATCAGCCGCAGCCGGACGCCGGTGGTGTAGCGGTCGCGCGGCAGGTAGATGAGGGCGGAGTAGTAGCGCCCGTACTCGTCCTGACGGAGGTAGAGGCGCAGCCGGCGCCGCTCCTGGAGGTACAGGACGCTGGTGACGATGGAGCGCAGCTGGTCGACGGGCGTCTGGAACAGCTCGTCGCGCGGGTAGGTCTCCAGGATCTGCATCAGGTCGCGGCCGTCGTGGCTGTTGGGCGAGAAGCCCGCGCCCTGAAGGACCTCGGCGACCTTGCGGCGTACGACGGGCACGCGGCGTACGGACTCGGTGTACGCCGCCGAGGAGAACAGGCCCAGGAAGCGGCGCTCGCCGACGACATTGCCCTTGTCGTCGAACTTCTTCACGCCCACGTAGTCGAGATAGCTCGGGCGGTGCACGGTAGAGCGGCTGTTGGCCTTCGTCAGGATGAGCAGCCTGTGCTCACGGGCCTTGGCGCGCGCGTCGGCCGGGAGCCGGTTGAACGACGGGCTCACCGGGTGCGCCTCGTCGTCGGTGTGCCGCGGGTCGGAGCGCAGGATGCCGAGGCCGGTGCCGGGCACGGCGGTCAGGGCGTCGTCGCCCGTCAGCTCGTACTCGCGGTAGCCCAGGAAGGTGAAGTGGTTGTCGGCGAGCCAGCGCAGCAGCTCGCGCGCCTCCTCGACCTCCTGGTCGCGCAGGTCGTCGGCGGTCGGCTCGCTGGGCAGCTCGTCGGCGATCCGCAGCGCGGACTCGCGCATCTTGTCCCAGTCCTCGACGGCCTCGCGGGCGTCGGACAGGACGCGCTGGAGGTCGGAGGTGATCTGCTTGAGGTCGGACCGGTCGGTCTCGCGGTCGATCTCTACATGGATCCACGACTCGATCAGGGTGTCGTGCGTCAGCTCGGCCGCGTCACCGCGGCTCTCGGGAAGGATCTCGATGAGCTTGCCGGTGATGTCGCGGCGCACCAGGATCTGCGGGTGGATGACGGCGTGGATGCCGCGATTCTGCCGGGAGAGTTCGTTGGTGACCGAGTCGACCAGGAACGGCATGTCGTCGGTGACGACCTCGACGACCGTGTGGGTGCAGGTCCAGCCGTTCTCCTCGACCGTCGGCGTGTGGACGCGCACGCTGGCCGTGCCCTGCGGGCGGTCCTCGGACAGCCGGTAGTGGGAGAGCGCCGCGCCGTAGATGTCGACCGGATCGCGGTCGGCGAGGTCGTCCGGGGCGGTGTGGAGGTAGTACTTCTGGAGGAAGGCGAGCAGCGTCTCGTTGTCCGGACGCCCCTCGTCGTACGTCTCGTCGTCGGTCGCCTTCGCGGCCGAGTTGTTCCGGGAGGTGCCCCCCAGACCCCCAGCCCCCCCGGCTGGGCTGTTCTCAGCGACCCGGGCCGCCCGTGCGAGCAGCTCGGCCTTGGCTTCGTCCAGCTTGGTCTGCATGTCCTCTGGCTCCTGTCGCGCGCCATTGCGTGACGTCGATGAAAGAAGCGACACAACGCCACGACGCGGGGTGTCCGGTCTGAGTCGACGCTATGCCGCGATGAGAGATCTCCGGGACGTTATTGGCCAAACTTGACGGCCACGCCGGATTGTGGGGATCAGCGAGGCCCGGGGCGCTGTGGCGCTCCGGGCGCGGGCCGGGAGCTTCGCTGCTCCCACGGCATATCGCACTGATCACGGCCCCAGGCTATCTCGCCGCACCCCGGACCCGTCATGAACCGCATATGTACAAAAGAAGGGCGAGAAATTTGCCGGTCCGGCCAGTGACAAGTGGTCGGTGACGGGGGGTGCGAAGAGCGCGGTGAAAGCCGCCGTGAGCGCTGCCATGAGAGCTGCTGCCGTGGGTGACGGCCGTGGAGCCCGCTTGGGAGCGGCGCTGCGCTGTCCGCCGTGGAGACGACGGTCAGCGCGCGATGCTCTGGGCGAGATCGACGGCCTCGGCGAGACTGTCCACGACGGGCACTCCCACCACCTCCAGGCTCTTACGGCTGTGCGATCCCCCGGTGTAGAGCACCGCTCGCGCCCCCACATGGGCGGCGGCGAGCGCGTCGTCGACCGCGTCACCGATGACCACCGTGTGCTCGGGCACTATCCGGCCCTCGTCGGCGAGCGCGGCCAGATGACGCTCCATGTGCACGGCCTTCGTGCCGCCGGACGGACCCGTCCGTCCGTCGACCCGGACGAAGTGCTGGTGAATCCCGTAGTCCCGCACCACGGGCACCAGTTGGTCGTGGTCGTACATGCTGAGAATCGACTGGCTGCGGCCGGCCAGCGTCCACTGCGTCAGCAGCTCCTCGACGCCCTCGGTCAGGGTGCACCCGACGCGCCGCTCGACGTAGTGCCGGTGGAAGGTCTCGTCCATGATCAGCCACTCGGCGTCCGTGGGGAGGCGGCCCATCAGACGCTCGTAGAAGAGCGGGATCGGCATGCAGTACAGATCCCGGTACCGCTCGGCGGTGATCGGCTCCAGACCGATCTCCGCGAAGCTGGCGTTGGTCGCCCCGATGACCGCGCTGAAGTCGTCGAGCAGTGTGCCGTTCCAGTCCCAGACCAGATGTGTGTCGTGCTTCCCCATGCCGCAAACGTTACCGGCCGGGTCTGACAACGCGCCGCAGGAATTTACCCGACGATGGTCGGAATCTCCTGTACGCCGAACCACAGCAGCTCATGGTCCTCGGCGCCGTCCACCGTGAACTGCGCGTCGTCGTCGCCGTGGTCGGCGGCGCCCAGTGCCGCCGCGGCGGCGGACACGTCGGTCTCGGCTTCGTCCGCGTCGATGTGCACGGCGGCGGCCTTGGCCAGCGGCACGGCCGCGGCGATCCGCACCTCGCCGAGGCCGGCGGAGTCCACCCCCCGGTCGGGGTCGGCGGCAGCGTCCCTGTCCGGCACGTCGACGGCGACGACGACCCGGCGCCGCGCGGCGGACGGGTCACCGGCGATCAGCCGGAGCGAGGCGGCGGCGGCGCGGTTGAGGGCCGCGTACTCCAACTCCTCGATGTCGTCGGAGAGATACCACTCGCGCAGTCCGGGGGTCACCGCGTAGGCGGTCAGCGGCCCAGGACCCAACTCGCCCGTCTTGTGCGCCTCGGCGAGACCGGGAAGGGTCAGAGGGACGTAGACGCGCATGCGATGACCGCTTTCGTAGTCGGGAGAGCGGTTCCAGGATACGTGCGGCACATCCGGGCGGTCCCTCGTCGGGGTGACACTGCGGAGCCGTTTCCCGTCCACTTGAACACACAGAGTGACACCTGCGCCCCTGGTCCGGCCTGCCCGGCCACTCGGACAGGTGACACCTGGCACGCGCGACGCCCCGGAGTCCGGCGCTTGCGGGTGGCGCGGATCACCCGTAGAAGATCCCCAACACAAGTTACTGCCTGGTAACGCACATGCGGCCGGGCCGGCGGACGGGGGCGATCTGCGTGAGCGACACAGAGACCAGCAGGACGTACGACAGGAATTACAGCAGGAACTACGACAGGACTTACGACAGGACGACGGCCCGGACGGCCGCCACCACCCGCCCACCGGCCAGGCGCGACCCGCGCCGCCCGGCCCGGGTGATCTCCCAGCGCCGCCGGCCCTCGCTCCGGCCTCACGAGCGCTTCGCGGAACAACTGCTGGCCGTCCTCAGCGGCCTGCGCCCGGTCCACTCGATGCTGGGCCAGACGATCGGCGAGGCGTACGACCAACTCGTCCGCCTGGCCCCGGCCACTCCACTCCGCGCCCGCAACACGACCCCGGTGATCCGCAGTTGCCGGGGCTTCCACCCCTGCCCGGGGGTGGTCGAGGCATTCGCCGTCATCGCGGCGGGGGACCAGGTCCGCGCGATGGCGTTCCGCCTCGAACAGTCCCCCGACCTCCGCTGGCGCTGCGCGGCGGTGGAGGTGACGCCCCGCCGCCGACAGAACTAGGGCGCGGCCGGAAGGCAGCGCCGTCCGCCCGCCGGGTCGGGCCTGCGGCGGCTGGGGCCTCGTACTCCTACGGAGAAGAGGTGCCGTGGCGGGCGGGGCGGACGGGCCGGGCGACGCCACTTTCACCACACGCCCCAACCACCCCCCGCCGGCCCCTCGGACGACCCCACGAGGCCGTCCGAGGCCGTCCGAGACCAACCGTCGCCGAGGTCCCACCCCAAGGCCCACCCGGCGCCCCAGCAGGCCCTCCCGGCGCCCGCGGACGCCCCGGCCAACGGGCGGGCCCGGTCACCCGCCTCCGCCCGCACGAACGACGGCCGGGCCCGGACATCTCGTGTCCGAACCCGGCCGTCAGAGCCGCTACGCGGCAAGAACGCGCGCCCGTCTACTTCTTGCGGCGGCGCCCGCCACCCTTCTGGGCCTTGCGCCGCTCCGCGCGGGTCGTCCCGGAACCGGAACCCGTCTCCGTACGGTCCGCCCCGCCACTGCTCTCGAAGTCGCCCTCGACGACGCCACCCTCACCGTCGACCGTCGGCGCGGAGAAGTGGAGCCGGTCCCGCCGCTGCGGTGCCTCCAGGCCCTTCGCCCGGATCTCCGGACGCCCGCCGCCCGAGCGGGCACCCGCGTCCGCCTTCTCCAGCGACGTACGCTCGGCAGCCGCCGCGTCCTGCACCGGGACCTCCTCGACCTGCTGCTCGACCTGGACCTCCAGGTTGAACAGATAGCCGACGGACTCCTCCTTGATGCCCTCCATCATGGCGGTGAACATGTCGAAGCCCTCGCGCTGGTACTCGACCAGCGGGTCCTTCTGCGCCATCGCGCGCAGGCCGATGCCCTCCTGGAGATAGTCCATCTCGTAGAGGTGCTCACGCCACTTGCGGTCCAGCACGGACAGCACCACGCGTCGCTCCAGCTCGCGCATCACGTCCGGGCCCAGCGACTTCTCGCGCTCGTTGTACTGCTCGTGCGCGTCTTCCTTGATGGACTCGGCGATGAACTCCGCCGTGATGCCCGCGCGGTCGCCCGTCGCCTCTTCCAGGTCCTCGACGGTGACCTTCACCGGGTAGAGCTGCTTGAACGCGCCCCACAGCCGGTCCAGGTCCCACTCCTCGGCGAAGCCCTCCGCCGTCTCCTGGGCGATGTAGTCGTCGATCGTGTCGCCCATGAAGTGCCGGATCTGCTCCTGGAGGTCCTCGCCCTCCAGGACCCGCCGGCGCTCGCCGTAGATGACCTGGCGCTGCCGGTTGAGCACCTCGTCGTACTTCAGGACGTTCTTACGCGTCTCGAAGTTCTGCTGCTCCACCTGCGACTGCGCCGAGGCGATCGCGCGGGTGACCATCTTGTTCTCGATCGGGACGTCGTCCGGCACGTTCGCCATCGACATGACGCGCTCGACCATCTGCGCCTTGAACAGCCGCATCAGGTCGTCGCCCAGCGACAGATAGAACCGGGACTCGCCCGGGTCGCCCTGACGGCCGGAACGACCACGCAGCTGGTTGTCGATCCGGCGCGACTCGTGGCGCTCCGTACCGAGGACGTAGAGCCCACCGAGCTCCACGACCTCCTCGAACTCCGCCCGTACCGCTTCCTCGGCCTTCTCCATCGCGGCGGGCAGCGCGGCGGCCCACTCCTCGACGTGCTCCACCGGGTCGAGCCCGCGCTGGCGCAGCTCCGCCTCGGCGAGGTCGTCGGGGTTGCCGCCGAGCTTGATGTCGGTACCACGGCCGGCCATGTTCGTGGCGACGGTCACCGCGCCCTTGCGCCCGGCCTGGGCGATGATCGGCGCCTCACGGTCGTGCTGCTTGGCGTTCAGCACCTCGTGCTGCACACCCCGCTTCGAGAGCTGCTGCGACAGGTACTCCGACTTCTCCACGGAGGTCGTGCCGACCAGGATCGGCTGGCCCTTCTCGTGCTTCTCGGCGATGTCGTCGACGACCGCCGCGAACTTCGCGACCTCGGTGCGGTAGATCAGGTCGGGCTGGTTGACGCGGACCATCGGCCGGTTCGTCGGGATCGGCACGACGCCCAGCTTGTAGATCTGCTGGAACTCGGCGGCCTCGGTCATGGCCGTACCGGTCATGCCGGACAGCTTGTCGTAGAGGCGGAAGAAGTTCTGGAGGGTGATCGTGGCGAGCGTCTGGTTCTCGTCCTTGATGTCCACCCCTTCCTTCGCCTCGATCGCCTGGTGCATGCCCTCGTTGTAGCGGCGGCCCGCGAGGATACGGCCGGTGTGCTCGTCGACAATCATGACTTCGCCGTCGATGACGACGTAGTCCTTGTCGTTCTTGAACAGTTCCTTGGCCTTGATGGCGTTGTTCAGATAACCGACGAGCGGGGTGTTCACCGACTCGTACAGGTTGTCGATGCCCAGCCAGTCCTCGACCTTCGCGACGCCGGACTCGTGGATCGCGACGGTGCGCTTCTTCTCGTCGACCTCGTAGTCGCCGGTCTCCTCGATGCCCTTGAGCTGGTTGCCCGCCTCGCCCTTGGTGAGCCGGGTGACCAACTTGGCGAAGTCGCCGTACCACTTCGTGGCCTGGTCGGCGGGGCCGGAGATGATCAGCGGCGTACGGGCCTCGTCGACGAGGATCGAGTCGACCTCGTCCACGACGGCGAAGTTGTGGCCGCGCTGGACCAGTTCCTCCTGGGACCACGCCATGTTGTCGCGGAGGTAGTCGAAGCCGAACTCGTTGTTCGTGCCGTACGTGATGTCGCAGTTGTACTGCTCGCGGCGCTGCGCGGGCGACATGTTGGCGAGGATGCAGCCGACGGACAGGCCCAGGAACTTGTGGACCCGGCCCATCATCTCGGAGTCGCGCTCAGCCAGATAGTCGTTGACCGTGATCACGTGGACGCCGTCGCCGGACAGCGCGTTCAGGTAACAGGGCAGCGTGCCGACGAGGGTCTTGCCCTCACCGGTCTTCATCTCGGCGACATGACCGAGGTGCAGCGCGGCGCCGCCCATCAGCTGGACGTCGTAGGGGCGCTGGCCGAGGACCCGCTTGGCCGCCTCACGGACGGTCGCGAAGGCCTCGGGGAGCAGGTCGTCAAGGGACTCACCGTCGGCGTAACGCTGCTTGTACTCCTCGGTGAGGGCCTGCAACTCGGCGTCGGAGAGGGCGGTGAAGTCCTCTTCGATGGAGTTGACCTGGTCCGCGATGCGGTGCAGTTTGCGCAGGATCTTGCCTTCGCCTGCACGCATGAGCTTGTTGAAGACGGACACTGAGGTTGGTCTCCTTGCCGGTCGGGCCTGGCACTGGGTCTGGTAACGGACACTGGCGCGGGCGCGGCGGGCCGACCCCACCGCAACGGCCATCGTAAGCGAGGACCCGGCCGCCTCGGGAGGTCCACGTGGCGCCGGCCTCCTGTCACCCGCAATGAGAACGCGTGGGGCGCGCGGAAGGTGCCGCCGAGGACGAAAAGCGCTCGCGCCGGGGAACCGGGGTCCCCACACTCCCCCCATGGAGCCACTCAGCCCCCGGTCCGGCCCCCCGGACCCCTCGACCACCTCCGTGATCACCGAGCGTCTGCGGCTGCGCCCCCTGGTCCCGGACGACATCGACGCGGTGTACGCGGCCTGCCAGGACCCCGACGTACAGCGGTGGACGACGATCCCCTCTCCGTACGAAAGGCAGCACGCCGAACACTTCGTCGGGCGGATCGTGCCGGACATGTGGCGGGCCGGGACGAACTTCGTCTTCGCGGTCGAGCCGGTCGGCGGCGGCCCGCTGCTGGCCTCGCTCAACGCCCACAGCCACTGCGGTGTGTGGGCGGTCGGTTACTGGGCGGTCAGGGAGCATCGCGGCCGGGGCCACACGACGGAGGCACTGCGCGCGCTGACCCGCTGGATGTTCACCGAACTGGGCGCCGACCGTGTCGAGTGGCGTGCCGAGGCCGGCAACGAGGGCTCGCGGGCCGTCGCGCTGAAGGCCGGGTTCGTCATGGAGGGCACCCTGCGCGCCGCGCTGGTCATGAAGGGGACGACGCGTGACGCCTGGGTCGGCGCGCTCCTGCCGTCCGATCTCGGTCTGCCGTCCAGGTACCCCTACCTGCCCGCGCGTCCCTGACGGCCGGCGTGCGGTGGTCCACCGGCCCCGGCCGGCTGTCAGTGCCGCCGTCTATCGTTCGGGGATGACCACTGTGCCGCCCGCCGCCGCCGAGTTGTCCGCCGACGAAGCCCGCCGCATCGCTCTGCGCGCGCAGGGGTTCCTCGGCGCTCCCGACCGCCGGGGCGGGGTGCGCGGGGTGCTGCGCCACCTCGGGGCCGTACAGCTGGACACGATCTCGGTGCTCGCGCGCTCGCACGAGCTGATTCCGTACGCACGGCTGGGCGCCGTCGGCCGCAAGACGGTCGAGGAGGCGTACTGGACGCCGGCAGCCGCGGCCGACGCCCCGCCCCGGCCGCACGCCTTCGAGTACTGGTCGCATGCCGCGTGCATCCTCCCGGTCGAGGAATGGCCGCATTTCGCCTTCCGCCGTCGCGCCTACCGCGCCCGCCCGCACTGGCACCACGAGCTGTCGGACGGGGCGTACGACGCGGTGATCAAGCAGCTGCGGGCCGAAGGCCCGCTGACGGCCACCGAGTTGGGCGGCGCCAAGAACGGCGGCGAGTGGTGGGACTGGTCCGAGGCGAAGGTCGCGGTCGAGCGGGCGCTGATGCACGGCGAGGTGGTCTGCACGGAGCGCCGGAGCTGGAAGCGGGTGTACGACCTCGCGGAGCGCGCCATCCCCGACGAGGTGCTGCACGACGACCTGGACGACACCGAGTGCCTGCGCCGGCTCGTACGGCTGGCGGGGCAGTCGCTCGGGGTGGGCACCCGCTCGGACATCGGGGACTACCACCGCATCAAGGGCGAGCAGGTCGACGCGGTGATCGCGGACTCCGGGCTGGTGCCGGTGACGGTCGAGGGCTGGGCGAAGCCCGCCTGGGCCGATCCCGAGGCGCTGGCGAGTGTCCCGCGCGGGCGGCACCGTACGACTCTGCTCTCGCCGTTCGACTCACTCATCTGGGAGCGGGCCCGCACCGAGCGGATCTTCGGCTTCACCCACCGCCTGGAGGCGTACGTCCCCAAGCCCAAGCGGATCTACGGGTACTTCGCGATGCCGCTGCTGTCGGGCGGGAAGCTGCTCGGCCGGGTCGACCCGGCGCGCGAGGGCAGCACGCTGGTCGCCCGTCAGGTGTCGCTGGACACGCCCTCCGCTGTCGAGCCGATGGCGCGGGCGCTGCGGGAGGCCGCCGAGTGGGTGGGCTGCGACTCGGTACGGATCGAGCGCGTCGACCGCCCCGAGCTGGCGGCGGCACTGACGCGGGCCGTCATCTGATTTCGAGGATCTTCTCCCGCATCGCGTAGACCACGGCTTCCATCCGGGAGTGCAGCTGCAACTTCTCCAGGATGTTGCGGACATGGTTCTTCACGGTGTTTTCGGAGATGAACAACTCCTTGGCGATATCACGGTTGTTCATTCCCGTGGCGACCAGCTTGAGGACTTCGAGCTCGCGCTCGGTGAGCCTCGGCGCCGGCACGAGTCTGCGCTCGTCGGTGCGCTGAATCATCGACTTGAACTCGGTCAGCAGCTTGGAGGCCATGGAAGGGCTGATTTGCGACTGTCCGTCGGCCACGGCGCGAATCGCGGTCGCCACCTCGTCCGTCGAGATCTCCTTGAGGAGATAGCCGGTGGCGCCCGCCTTGATGGCGTCGTAGAGGTCGGCCTCCTCGTCGCTGATCGTCAGCATGATGATCTTGGCACTGGGGGCCACCTCCTTGATGGAGGTACAGGCCTCGATGCCGCCGCGCTTGGGCATCCGGACGTCCATCAGCACGATGTCGGGGAGTAGGTCGGCGGCCTTGTCCACGGCTTCCGCGCCGTCTCCGGCCTCCCCCACGACCTGGATGTCCTCCTCCTGGGCGAGGACGATCTCCAGCCCCCGGCGGAAGAGCGCGTGGTCGTCGACGACAAGGACCCTGATCGGTTCCTTGCCGGGGTCGTCCGGGTCCGTGCCGCCGTCCGGTCCGGTGCCGCCGGTCGTACCGCCGGTACCGCGCGCGTGCTGCACCGGCCCGAAGCTGTCCGCCATCGTTCCTCCCCCTGAAGGCCATGGGCCGAAGTACATGCGAGCTACACCAACCCCTGGTCAGGGACCGGGGGTTGACGTGCGTGGCCATGATTTCATGCCCGGCCGACAGAGCGGTGATCCAGTCGTCGCGCGGTGGTGCCCCCGCGGCCGGATCGGGCACTGCGGGGGCACCACCGAGGGGTCGTCTCTCTCAGCCGCCGAGCGCTCCGCCCGCGCCCGCCGCCTCGGACTCGGCCAGTTGGTCGGTCCTCAGATGGATGACGCCGTAGTCGTAGGCGTGACGTCGGTAGACGACGCTCGGCTCCTTGGTCTCGGAATCCACGAACAGATAGAAGTCGTGTCCGACCAACTCCATCTCGTAGAGCGCCTGGTCGAGGGTCATCAGAGCCGCGGTGTGCGTCTTCTCGCGGACCACCAGCGGTCCTTCGCCCTGCACTTCGAGCGAGCCGATCCTGGTGGTGGGTACGCCGTTCGACGATTCGCTCGCGGGGACCTGGCCCGAGCCGTTCAACTGGGCGACCCCAGGAACGACGTCGACGACCTCGGCGGCCGAAAGCCTGCCGTTGCCACGGCGGTTGAAGCGCTTCTCGTGCTGCCTGCGCAGCCGCGCCTCCAGCTTGCCGGTGGCCAGGTCAAGCGCTGCGTACGGATCGGCGGCGGCGGCTTCCGCCCTGATGACGGGGCCGCGGGAGTGAAGTGTGATCTCCACCCGGTCGCAACGGTCCGCCTGACGCGGGTTGTGCTCCTTGGACACCTCGACGTCGAGGCTGATCACCTTGCCGTCGAGCTTCTGGATCTTCTCCAGCTTCAGCTTCTCGGCCACGTGCTTACGGAACCGCTCGGGTACCTCTGTCTTGCGGCCCTTGACGACGATGTCCACGCAGAACTCCGTTCCCGGATTCGCTCCGCCGCGTTGCGGAGCTACTCCCTCTTGCACCCGACCTCGATGGGCATCGAGGCCTCGGACTTGGCGACTTTCACCTCCTCCTCCCCCGCGGGCAAGATCCCCATTCCCTCTGACTTCGAGGTTCTGGAAAACGCTCCGACGCGCCGCTGCATATCAGTGAGTACGGCTTTCGCTTTCCTCACAACCGAACATAGCTCTCTTGGGCGGGTATCGGCACCCGCTACCGGTGCGTACGTCCGTTCCGGTGTTTTACGACCCTCACCACCTGCAACGAAGCGAACTCCCGATCAGTTCCGGTTTATTTCGAAAGAGAGTGGAGGCGCGGCCACCACAGCCGCGCTCACCTGTATCAATGCGGGGTACCCCGGTTTCATCGCGGCATGCATCGCGCGTGACGCCTCGACGAGCGAGGCACCGGTCGTCATGAGATCGTCCACCAGCACCACCCTGCCGCCCTCCAGAAGCCCCGTGCCACCGACGGCGACCTCCAGCGCCCCGGCCAGATTGGCGAGCCTCTGGCGGGCGCCCAGGCCCGACTGGTCGGCCACCATCCGCCGCTGTCGCAGCACCGGGATCACCCGGGCGGAGCGCCCCGTGCTCCGCAGCTCCCCCGCCGCCGCCAGGGCGATCCTGCGGGCGGCGTCATGCCCGCGCGCACCGACGGCGCGTCGCGTGGACGGGACCGGCACGAGAATCAGCGGGCCGACACCCGTGCCCGGCGGGACGGCGGCCTGGACGGCCCCGGCCAGCGCCCTGCCCAGGGGCGCGGCAAGCCCGAGCGCGCCACGCTCCTTGTGCGCCAGCAGTACGGCCCGTACGGCGTCCTCGTACGGCGCGGCGGCATGCACCACCGGGAGCCCCACGGGCTCGGGAACCGGCCGCACGCGGCACGGCCACGTCCCGTACAACGCCCGTCCGCACGCGTCGCACAGCGGCGTCCTGGGACTCCCGCAGCCGCCGCAGGCGACCGGCAGCACCAGCCCGGTGATTTCTCGCCACCACCCCCGCATGTCACCCACTGTGCCAACGACTCGGGCCCCCGGCCACCCCTGTGGATAACCCGGATCCAGATCCGGCCCGCACGCACATGCACGGGGCACACCACGCCCAGGACCCGGCCCGATCCGAGAGGCGGGGCTTAACCCGGATACACCGGTGACGAACCCTCTTTCACCATCGTCTGCCAGTTCGCCCCGGTCGGCAGCCGCACGATGCCCGCGTCGTCCGAGTCGGCCACCAGCGGCTGCTGTTCGTCATCGGCGGCGGCGATCCCGGTGACCTGGTTCAGCCCCGGCAGCACACCCGCCGGCGACGTGGAACCGTCCGTCTGGAGATAGCTCACCTGCTGCACCCCGCCGGCCTCCTTGCCCACCACGACGAGCCGGCTCGGGCCGGCCCACGACACGGCCGTCACCGTCTCCATACGCGGCGCCACGGCCTTCAGCTCCGTCACGGACACCGTCTGCTCCGCGGCGGGTCCGCGTCGCTCCACCCGGCCGATCTGGAGGGTCGTACGTCCGCCCTCGGAGAGCAGCAGCGCCACCCGTACGCCGTCGGCGGACACCCGCAGCGCCTCGATCCGCGCGCTGCCCAGCCCGTCGACCGTGACCGCCTGGGGCGCGTCGGCGCCGTCGGCGAGACGCAGCAGCCGGGAGTGCTCGGGGTCGCGGTCGGCTATCCACAGATCGCCGTTCCCGTCCCAACTGGGCGCCGACAGCCGGTCTTCCTTCTTCGCGGCCTCGCTGACGACGAGCGCGTCGCCCACCTCGCCCGCCGAGATGATGGACCCGGCGTACAGGGACTTGCCGTCCTGCGAGACGCCGGCCGCGTGCTTCTCGTCTCGCGCCACCGCGACCTGGCCGAGCGGCAACGTGCCGTCGCCGAACGGGCCCGGCACACGCGCCGGGTCGATCGGCTCCTTGCTGCTCGCCGACAGTTGCGCCAGCCGGCCCTTCGCGTCGATGAAGTACGGGCTGTCCGAGCTGCCCGACGTACGGTCGGCGGCGAACTCCTCGGCCTGGTCGCCGCTCAGCACGCACAGCGACGAGCCGTCCTGCCGCAGCAGCTCGACCTGTTCGCCTCGGGTGGAGGTCAAGTCGCGGAGGGTGAAGAGCAGTTGCGCCGCCATCTTGCGGCACTGCTCCCGCCCGACGTTGTCGACCTTCGCGTTGAGCGGCACCTTCAGCGCGTTGCGGTCGTCGAACTCCAGTGTCCGGGTGCCGCGCTTCAGCTCCGTACCGGTCGGGAAGGGCGAGTCGACCACGGGCCGCATCCAGTCCGTCGGCCCTTCGAGGAGCACCTTGACGGCCTGGGTGACCGGGTCCATCCGCGTCACCGGGTCTATGCGCTGCCGGATGTAGACGGGATCGGCGACGAGCCAGTCCTGCCCGGAGGCGAAGTAGTACTTGTTCACCGCGCGGTAGTTGCGCTGGAAGTCGGACTCACCGAGCACCAGCCCCTGCGGGAGGTCGTCGATGCGCCATTCCCTGGTGTCCAGCACCTTCTCCTGGACGAGATGAATCGTGCCCTTGTACGGCTCGGGCGCCACCGGCTGGTACGCGTGCCCGGCGTCGACCGCGGCGATCTGGTCGCCGTACAGCGGGTAGGTGAGACCGGGACCGTCGGGACCGGACGGCCCCTGGGGGTCGGCCGGGTCGGGCGCCGCCGCCAGCACCGTCGTACGTTCCGCCGGCTGCCAGCTCTGCGACGCCTGCTTCGACAGATACTTCCTGGCCACCGCGAAGTCGGGGTCGTCGCTGGTCATCGCCTCAAGGAAGCCGTCGACGATCTCGTTCGGATCGGCGCCCTCGGCGGGAGCGACGGGATAGACGCGCACCTGGGAGTCACCGCGCGGCGACGCCTTGACCGGCTCGACGTCCCCGCTGTTGGGGATCGACGCGCAGCCGGCCAGCAGCACGACACCGCACCCGAGCACGACGGGCAACCGCCACGCGCGCCCTCGGCCGTGACGAAGGCGGTCAGCGCCCACGAGTTGTGTCCTCCCGCTCCGATGCCTGAGCCGCGGACGTGACCGTGGCGGCAGTTGACGACGTCGACGAGGTGGCGGGGTCCCGCTCGACGGGCTCGCCGGCGGAACGCGGCACCACCCGGGCGCCGTTGCCCGGCAGCGCCGTCGGGTCGACCGCGCCCGCGCGCGGTGGCACCGGCGGCCTGGGCGGCACCGGAAGCGACGACCCCGTCGCCGACTGGGAAGGCACACTGGCCAGCCGGTGGGCGCTCTCCTTCGGCTCCCCGACGGTGGAACGCTCCCGGCCGCGCCGCGAGTCCTCGGGCTCCAGCGGTATGGGCGAGCCCCGCAGCGGTTCGTCGGCGGTACGCGGCAGGGTCAGCCGGAACTGCGATCCGCCGCCCGGCTCGCCCCACGCCTGGAGCCAGCCGCCGTGCAGACGCGCGTCCTCGACGGCGATCGACAGGCCAAGGCCCGTACCGCCGGTGGTACGCGCCCGTGCCGGATCCGCCCGCCAGAACCTGTTGAAGACCCGGGTCGCCTCGCCGGGCTTGAGGCCCACCCCGTAGTCGCGCACGGCCACGGCGACGGCGCCGCCGGCCACCGCCATCCGCACGACCACGTCCCGCCCCTCGCCGTGCTCGACGGCGTTGACAACCAGATTGCGCAGCACCCGCTCCACACGGCGGGCATCGGCCTCGGCGACGACGGGCTGTTCGTCGCCCATGACGCGGATCCGGGTGCCCTTGCGTTCGGCGAGCGGTTCGGCTCCGCCGATCACCCGGCGTACGACCACCCGAAGGTCTATGGGCTCGGCCTCCAGCGCGGCTGCGCCGGCGTCGAACCGGCTGATCTCCAGCAGATCCGAGAGCAGGGACTCGAAACGGTCGAGCTGGTCCCCCAGCAGCTCCGCCGAGCGCGCGGTGACGGGGTCGAAGTCGACACGGGCCTCGTGGATGACGTCGGCGGCCATCCGCACGGTGGTCAGCGGGGTGCGCAGCTCGTGGGAGACGTCCGACACGAAGCGGCGCTGCATCCTGGAGAGCTCCTCCAGCTGCTGGATCTTCAGGTGCAGACTCTGGGCCATCTTGTTGAAGGCCTCACCGAGCCGGGCGATGTCGTCCTCGCCGGTGACCTTCATCCGTTCCTGGAGCCGGCCGGTGGACAGCCGCTCGGCGATCCCCGCGGCCATCCGTACGGGCGTCACGACCTGCCGTACGACGAGCCAGGCGATGGCCCCGAGCAGCACGACGACGAACAGTCCCGCCGTGGCGAGCGTGCCCTTGACCAGATTGAGCGACTGTTCTTCCTGGGTCAGCGGGAACAGGTAGTAAAGCTCGTAGGAATTGCCGTCCACATCGGTCAGCCGCTTGCCGATCACCAGCCCGGACTCGGACTCCCGGCCGTCCGTGTACTGGATCAGGGTGTACTTCTGGAACGTCCCCGTGCCCTTGGCGACGTCCGACCGCAGATCCTGCGGAACGCTCGCGATGTGGTCCACGCCGCCGGACGCGCGCGGGAAGCGGCTGCTGGAGCCCGTACCGTCCGCGTCGGCGCTCAGCGCCACCACGTTGAACGCACTCTGTCCGCCACTGGCCAGCTGCACGACCAGGTCGGAGCGCCAGTTGACGGAGTTACGGCTCGACCTGCCGTCCCCCGAGCCGCCGTCCCCGCCCGGCTCGACCGGCGCGTCGGCCTTCTCCTTGGCGACGGTGAACCCACCGGCCGCCTGGCTCTGCGCCGCTTTCTCCTTGGCGTCGAGCAGACCGTTACGGACCTGTCCGATCACGACCAGACCCAGCAGCAGCACCACGCCCAGCGACATCAGCAGGGTGGTGATGACCACCCTGAGCTGGATGTTCCGCCGCCACAGCCGTACGGCGGGCAGCACCGGACGCCTGAGCAGGCGCACGACGAGGCGCAGCACGGGACTGCCCGCCGCCCCGTCCTGGAGCAGCCGGCCACGGCGCAGGAGCCGGCCGAGGCGTGAGCCCCCACGACCCCGGTCGGCAGTCCGCCCCGTACGGACTCCCGGCTCCCCGGGCTTCGGGGCAGCACTGCCGCTGGACATGTCAGCTCGGTCCGGCCTTGTAGCCGACACCGCGAACGGTCACGACGATCTCCGGGCGCTCCGGGTCCTTCTCGACCTTGGAGCGGAGCCGCTGCACATGCACATTGACCAGGCGGGTGTCCGCCGCGTGACGGTAGCCCCACACCTGCTCAAGCAGCACCTCACGGGTGAAGACCTGCCACGGCTTGCGGGCCAGCGCGACGAGCAGGTCGAACTCCAGCGGGGTCAGGGCGATGGACTGCCCCTCACGCTTCACGGAGTGACCGGCCACATCGATGACCAGATCACCGATGGCCAGCTGCTCCGGCGCCGGCTCCTCGGACCTGCGCAGCCGCGCCCTGATCCTGGCGACCAGCTCCTTGGGCTTGAACGGCTTGACGATGTAGTCGTCGGCGCCCGATTCGAGCCCCACCACCACATCGACCGTGTCGCTCTTGGCCGTCAGCATGACGATCGGCACACCGGACTCGGCCCTGATGAGCCGGCACACCTCGATACCGTCCCGGCCGGGCAGCATCAGATCCAGCAGCACCAGGTCCGGCTTGGCCTCACGGAAAGCGGCGAGAGCCTTGTCGCCGTCCGCTACGAACGACGGCTCGAACCCTTCACCTCGCAGCACGATGCCGAGCATCTCGGCCAGTGCGGTGTCGTCATCGACGACAAGGACGCGTCCCTTCATATCGACATCATCCCATTTTCATTTCCGTTACGTAGACTTGCGTGATCCAGCTCACTGACCTGTGACGACGTGGACGGATGTCCTTCGTGGACCGTCGCGGTTCGTTGCTGTTGACGTCAACCACAGATGCCACACCCTGTCTCGTTGACCTGGCCCTCCGACAGGAACCATAGCGAGCCACCCGCCCGGCCAACCCCGCCAGCGCGTCCCCCCACCCCTCGCGCACCCGTCCCGTCAGCCCCGTACCTCCTGCCGCGCCTGGGCACACAGCTCCGCGATCCCGTCCCGCGTCACCGGCGACAGCGCTCCGTGCTCGGTGACCAGCGCCGTCACCAGCTCCGGCGGGGTCACGTCGAACGCCGGGTTGTACGCCTGCGTCCCCAGCGGCGCCACCGGCATCCCACCGCCCGCCTCCACCCCGGCCCCGGCCGCCTGCGGAGCCGTCAGCTCGGTCACCTCCTGGCTCGGTCGCTGCTCCACCTCGATCGACGCGCCGTCCGGCGTGCCCAGGTCGAGCGTCGTGGTCGGCGCGACCACGATGAACGGCACATGGTGGTACCTGGCCTGTACCGCGAGCGGATAGCTGCCCACCTTGTTCGCCACCGAGCCGTCGGCCGCGATCCGGTCCGCCCCGATGAGCACGGCGTCCACCTCACCCGCCGCGAACAGCGACCCCGCGGCGTTGTCCGTGAGCAGCGTGTACGCCATCCCGTGCCGGGCCGCTTCGTACGCCGTCAGCCGCGCCCCCTGGAGCAGCGGACGTGTCTCGTCCACCCACAGCCGCCTGAGCCGCCCCGCCCGGTGCGCCGACAGTGCCACGGCGAACGCGGTGCCCTCGCCGCCCGAGACCAGTGCCCCGGTGTTGCAGTGGGTCAGGATCCGGTGATTTCCGCCCGGCAGCAACTCGTCGAGAAGGGCCAGCCCCGATGCGGCCATCCGGGCGCTGCCCACGGCGTCCTCGCGGTGCAGCTTCCTGGCCTCGGCGAGTGTGGCCGCGGCTGCCTGCTCCTGATCGGCGCCCCCGGCGACGGCCGCCCGGTGCACCTCCAGCGCCCGTCGTACGCCGTACCCGAGGTTCACCGCGGTGGGCCGGGCGCTCTCCAGCAGCGCCGCCGCCTCCTCCACGTCGTAACCACGGGTGGCGGCGAGTGCGACACCGTACGCACCGGCGATACCCAGGAGCGGCGCCCCACGCACGGCGAGCGTCCGGATCGACTGCACCAGCGCCGGCACATCGGTGCAGACCAGTTCGGCCTCCTCGACCGGCAGTCTCGTCTGGTCGAGGAGCACCAGTACGGGCCCTTCCGGCAGCTCGTCCCAGCGCAGTGCCGGAGACATGGACGGCTCGGCGTGGAGCGGCGATGGTGCGTACTGATCAGTCATCCGCCCAGTCTGCCCGGTACCGCTCGGACTATGAAGGCGAGAAGGAGATGGAGCACCCCGCCCACCGGCGGGCCACGCGTGGCACGATGGCTGCCAGCCTCCCGCTCTGCTTCGCAGACAGGCACCGTTGAAGCGCCGGCTCCCCGAGCCTGCCTCCGAAACCAATCCACGAGGTGGACGACCGTGAACGACACTCCGGGCTGGGCCTCGCCCGGATCTGCCCCGTCCGACGGCCAGGAGGCCGGCGTACCCCGCCCCGCCCAGCCCGCCGACGACTCCGCCACGCCCTCGGACTCCCCCTCGAAGTGGTCCAAGACCCAGCCGCCGCCCGGCCAGTGGTCCGCGCCCAGCGCCCCGGGCCCCGACCCCGTCCCCCCCGCTCCCAGGCCCGCACCGGGCTGGGGCGGTGCCCCCGGCCCCGGCGGTGGGCCGCATCCCGGCTGGGGACAGCCACCCCTCGCGGCGAAGCCCGGTGTCATCCCGCTGCGTCCCCTGGGCGTGGGAGAGATCCTCGACGGTGCCGTGTCCACGCTGCGCGCCCACTGGCGCACCGTCCTCGGCGTCACCATCGTCGTCGCGGTGATCTCGCAGATCGGCGACATACTCGTCCAGCGCTACCTCCTGCCGGAGCCGGTGGACGTCGACCCGAACGCGAGCCCGACGGAAGCGCTGAACCAGGCCGTCGACGCGATGCAGTCCACCCTCCTCGCACTCGCGCCGTCGCTGTTCATCACCATCATCGGCACGCTCTTCACCACGGCCGTACTGACCGTGGTCATCAGCCGCTCGGTGCTCGGCCGCAGCGTGACGCTGTCGGACGCCTGGCACGAGGCACGGCCCCGGCTGCTTCAACTGCTCGGCCTGACCCTGCTGTTGCCCGTCATGGGAGCCGCCATTGTGGCCGTCGGCATCCTGCCGGGCCTGCTGATCGGCTCCGGTGCCGGAGTGGCGCTGACGATGCTCGGCGGACTGGCCGCCGTCGTCGTCGTGCTCTGGCTGATGGTCAACTTCAGCCTCTCCTCGCCCGCCCTCATGCTCGAACGGCAGAGCATCGTGGCGTCCATGCGGCGCTCCGCCAAGCTCGTGAAGGGCACCTGGTGGCGGATCTTCGGCATCCTGCTGCTGACGATGCTGCTCACGTTCATCGTCTCGATGATCATCGCCGTGCCGTTCAGCCTCATCGCCATGGCGGTGGACGGCGACGGTCTCAGTGGGCTCCTCTCCGAGTCCGGTCCGGACTTCGGCTGGCCCTTCCTGATCATCACCGGTATCGGCACGGTGATCAGCACCTCCATCACCCTGCCGATCTCCGCAGGTGTCTCGGTGCTCCTCTACGTGGACCAGCGCATCCGGCGCGAAGCCCTGGACCTCGAACTCGCACGCGCCGCCGGCGTTCCGGGCTACGGCTCCGAGCGGCCTGGCAACGACGCCCCCAGGGGCTGATGCGGTGTTCGGCACGGGGGGCACGGCAACGGCGTGGCTGACGGCGCGCACGAGCGAGGACATACCGGTGGACACTCCGCGTGTCCCCGCTCGTGAGGCCGCCGAGGACGAACTGTCCAAGCCTCTGTACCACGAGAACGACCCGAATCTGCTCGAGCGCGCGATGGACCGCTTCTGGGAGTGGATCGGAGAACTCTTCAACTCCGTCGCCGGCTCCGGCGTGACCAGCCCGCTCGGCCTCGCCGTCGTCGCGGTAATCGTCGTGGCGCTCGTCGCGGCCATATGGTGGCGGCTCGGCACCCCCCGGCGCACCACCCGCCCCAAGGACGCGCTCTTCGACTCCGGCCCGCGCGGCGCCGCCGAACACCGTGCCAACGCGGAAGAGCACGCGACGGCCGAACGCTGGAACCAGGCCGTCCAGGAACGCATGCGGGCCGTCGTCCGCTCCCTCGAGGAGCGCACGATCCTCGACCCGCGCCCGGGCCGCACGGCCGACGAGGCCGCCGCCGACGCCGGCCGGGCACTCCCCGAGCACGCGACGGCCCTACGAGCCGCGGCCAGAGCCTTCGACGATGTCACATACGGCGGACGCACGGCGGACCGGCAGACATACCTGCGCCTGCGCGAACTTGACCTCGGCCTGGAGAGCAGCAAACCCCAACTCAGCAGCGCCACCCAGGGAGCTGCCGAATGACCGGCGCCAAGACCGCCTCCCCGCCCCGGCCCGCGACCAGCACCACCTCCATGTCGCCCAGCGCCCAGCAGATCTGGAGGCGGATCCGAGGGCTGCTCATCGCACTCGCCATCCTCCTCGCGGCAGGGTTCGCCCTGGCAGCCGTACGCTCCGGCGACCAGCACGGCCGACTCGACCCCCGCTCCGCCGACCCGCTGGGCAGCCGCGCCGTCGCCGAACTCCTCAAGGACCGCGACGTCTCCACCCAGGTCGTCACCACACTCGCCGAAGCGACCGAGGGGACCGGACCGGACACCACACTGGTCGTCACCGCGCCCAACCTGCTGACGTTCCATCAGCAGCGCACCTTGCAGGACGCGACGGAGATCTCCGGCGGTCGTACCGTCCTGCTGTCGCCGGGGCCGCCCTCGCTCGACATCCTGGCCCCGGGCGTCACCGCGGCAACCGACACACCGGTGGCCGCGCGGGACCCCCGCTGCTCCCTGCCCGCCGCACGCGACGCCGGTTCCGTCGACATCGGCGGATACCTCTACGCCACCGACCCGCCGAACGGCGACGCCTGTTACCCGGTGGACGGACTGCCGTCCCTTCTCCGGATCGACGCCCAGGCCGACGGCGACACCGTCCTGCTCGGCTCTCCCGATCTCCTCTACAACGAGCGCCTCGCCAAGCAGGGCAATGCCTCGCTGGCCCTTCAACTCCTCGGCTCCCGGCCTCATATCGTCTGGTACCTCCCCTCACTCAGTGATCCCTCCGCCACCGAATCCGGCAGCGGCAGTGGTGGTGACAACGGCGGTGACGGCACCGACGACCAGGGGAGCGAAGGCGGCGGAGGCAACGAGTCGAGCTTCCTCGACCTGATCCCCTCCGGCTGGCTCTGGGGCACTCTCCAACTCGCCCTCGCCGCCGTGCTCGCCGCCGTGTGGCGCGCCCGCCGGCTCGGCCCCGTGGTGGCCGAAAGGCTCCCGGTCGCCATCCGCGCCTCCGAGGCCACCGAGGGCCGCGCCCGCCTCTACCGCAGGGCCAACGCCCGCGACCGCGCCGCCTCGGTCCTCCGTACGGAGACCCGCACCCGCCTCGCTTCCCTCCTCGGTGTCCCCCCGTCCGAGGCCCACACCCCGGAGGCCCTCGTCCCCGCCGTCTCCGCTCAACTCCCCGACGACTCGCGGGATCTCCGCACGCTGCTCTTCGGCCCGGCGCCGGCCGACGATGCCGCTCTCATCCGTCTGACGGACCAACTCGACGCCCTCGAAAGAGAGGTACGCACCTCATGAGTGCCCCGACCCCCGAGACCGCTACGAACTCGGACAGTGCCCGCGCCTCCCTGGAGGCCCTGCGCGCCGAGATCGCGAAGGCCGTGGTCGGCCAGGACCCCGCCGTGACCGGACTCGTCGTCGCCCTGCTCTGCCGGGGCCACGTCCTCCTCGAAGGAGTCCCCGGCGTCGCGAAGACACTTCTGGTACGGGCTCTCGCCGCCTCTCTCGAACTCGACACCAAGCGCGTCCAGTTCACTCCCGACCTGATGCCGAGCGACGTGACGGGCTCCCTCGTCTACGACGCGCGCACAGCGGAGTTCTCCTTCCAGCCCGGCCCCGTCTTCACCAATCTGCTGCTCGCCGACGAGATCAACCGCACCCCGCCCAAGACCCAGTCGTCGCTGCTCGAAGCCATGGAGGAGCGTCAGGTCACGATCGACGGAACACCGCGGATGCTCCCCGATCCGTTCCTGGTCGCCGCCACACAGAACCCGGTCGAGTACGAGGGCACCTATCCCCTCCCCGAAGCACAACTCGACCGCTTCCTGCTGAAGCTGACAGTCCCCCTCCCGTCACGTGACGACGAGATCAGCGTCCTGACCCGTCACGCGGACGGCTTCAACCCACGCGACCTCCAGGCGGCGGGAGTACGCCCCGTCGCCGGCCCCGCCGACCTCGAAGCGGCACGCTCCGCGGTCGCCAAGACCTCTGTCTCACCGGAGATAGCGGGCTATGTCGTCGATATCTGCCGTGCCACTCGTGAGTCCCCCTCGCTCTCCCTCGGCGTCTCCCCGCGAGGCGCCACCGCTCTGCTCTCCACCGCCCGTGCCTGGGCCTGGCTCACGGGCCGCGACTACGTCACGCCGGACGACGTGAAGGCCCTGGCCCTACCCACCTTGCGACACCGCGTCCAGCTCCGTCCCGAGGCGGAGATGGAGGGAGTCACCGCGGACTCCGTCATCACCGCGATCCTCGCCCATGTCCCCGTACCCCGATGAGGCGATGAACCGTGGCCCTCACCGGACGAGCGGCACTCCTCGCCGCTCTCGGCTCGCTCCCCGTCGGCCTCCTCGCCCCCAGTTGGACGGGGATGCTGGCGGTCAACGCGCCCCTCTCACTCGCAATTCTGTGCGACTACTGCCTGGCCGCGCCAGTGCGAACGCTCCGGTTCACTCGAAGTGGTGATACCTCAGTTCGACTCGGCGAGAGTGCCGAGGTCCAGCTCACGGTCGCCAACCCCGCGCGCCGCACACTGCGTGCCCAGATCCGCGATGCCTGGCCCCCGAGCAGCTGGCCCGCGGGCACCGAACAGGCCGTTTCCCGCCACGAGTTGACCGTCCCGCCCGGCGAGCGCCGACGTCTCTCCACGCTCCTCCGCCCGACGCGCCGCGGCGACAGGCACACGGAACGGGTCACCGTGCGTTCCTTCGGCCCGCTCGGTCTGGCGGCCCGCCAGGGAAACCACGACGTGCCGTGGACGGTACGCGTCCTGCCGCCCTTCACCAGCCGCAAGCATCTCCCGTCCAGACTCGCCCGCCTGCGCGAACTCGACGGCCGGACAAGCGTGCTCACCCGTGGCGAAGGCACCGAGTTCGACAGCCTCCGCCCCTACGTACCGGGAGACGACACCCGGTCCATCGACTGGCGTGCCACCGCGCGTCAGTCGGCGGTCGCGATTCGTACGTGGCGGCCCGAACGTGACCGCCACATCCTCGTCGTCCTCGACACCGGCCGTACCTCGGCCGGCCGCGTGGGAGACGTCCCTCGCCTCGACGCCGCGATGGACGCCACACTGCTCCTCACCGCACTCGCCACCCGCGCCGGCGACCGGGTCGACCTCCTGGCGTACGACCGCCGGACCCGCGCCCAGGTCCGAGGCCGCTCGGCGAGCGACGTACTGCCCGCGATGGTGAACGCACTGTCCACCCTGGAACCCGAACTCGTGGAGACGGACGCGCGCGGCCTGGCCGCCACCGTCCTCAAGAGCGCCCCACGCCGATCCCTCGTCGTGCTGCTGACCAGTCTCGAAACGGCTCCGGTTGAGGAAGGACTCCTGCCGGTCCTCCCTCAACTCACCCAGCGCCACACGGTGCTCGTCGCCTCGGTGGCCGACCCCCACGCCCGAGCCATGAGCACGGCGCGCGGCTCGGTGGACGCGGTCTACGAGGCGGCAGCCGGCTCCCAGGCACAATCCCAACGACGTCGTACGTCAGAGAAGCTCCAGCGCTACGGAGTCACGGTCGTCGACGCCGTTCCTGACTCCCTGGCGCCGGCACTGGCGGACGCCTATCTGGCACTGAAGGCCGCGGGTCGCCTCTGAACGTCGCGTACGGGGACGGCAAACTGCCCCGTACGCGAAAAGGGCCCTGAACGCAGAAATGCCCCGCACCAGAAGGTGCGGGGCATTCCCACAAAGATTGTTCGGCGGCGTCCTACTCTCCCACAGGGTCCCCCCTGCAGTACCATCGGCGCTGAAAGGCTTAGCTTCCGGGTTCGGAATGTAACCGGGCGTTTCCCTAACGCAATGACCACCGAAACACATTGAAACACTGGAACATCCGGGTGTTGTCACGGATTGTTCGTTGTCTCAGAACTAACACAGTGGACGCGAGCAACTGAGGACAAGCCCTCGGCCTATTAGTACCGGTCAACTCCACACCTCACAGTGCTTCCATATCCGGCCTATCAACC